>CAIMEY010000038.1 GCA_903840165.1 uncultured Myxococcales bacterium
GTCACTCCGACCGCGCCGCCATGGCGCCTGATCAGGTGATCGCTCGAAATCCGAAAAACGGTCGCGCCAGGGCGAAGTCGTACCCGAGAATGTGCAGAAAGTTCGTCGCGGCGGTCGGTGTGGCGACGGCCGGGATGGCAGGGTGAAGGAGATAATCTTTACAAACTAATAGGTTAAGCCTAAGGGCTCCTTATGAGCGAGGGGGGAGCAAGGCGGCACCGGAATCGTGACGCCCTTGATCAAGGGCCAAACCTTGCGCTGCAGCGAAATGGCGCCAACCGGGCGGCGGGGCAGGTAAGACAGTTGTTGCGTTGCAACGGCTTAAGCGTAAGGGCTCCTTACGTAAAGCCCACGGCAAATGTCTAGCCACCCCTGTTCAAAGGCAAACACATTCAGCGTCAGACCTGTCGCGCAAGCCGCTGCGTTCTTGACACGCGAGGAATGGGTCATGCTTATGAAATTACGTTGTTTTGTTCGAATTGTCTACCAATCCACTTGACAAATACGTGGCGGGTTCTATGTTGCCTAGCGTTGGCCACTTGCGTGGCTAGGCATCTCAACCGACCAACTCGTCAAGGATCGCTTAATGAGCAACATTTTCGCGAACAACGCAGAGTCCATTGGCCATACGCCCCTCGTTCGCCTCGGGCGCATTATCGACAACCCGCGCGTCACTGTGCTCGCGAAGATCGAGGGCCGCAACCCCGCGTACTCGGTGAAGTGTAGAATCGGCGCGGCAATGGTTTGGGATGCCGAGGCGCGCGGCGTGCTCGGTCCTGGCAAGGAAATCGTTGAGCCCACCAGCGGTAATACCGGGATTGCCCTGGCGTATGTGGCCGCGGCCCGGGGCTATCCGATCACGCTGACCATGCCTGAGACGATGAGTCTGGAACGCCGCAAGATCCTTGCGGCATTGGGTGCCAAGTTGGTCCTGACCGAAGGTGCCAAGGGAATGAAAGGCGCGATCGCCAAAGCGGAGGAAATTGCGGCCAGCGATCCGAATCGCTATTTCATGCCGCAACAGTTCAAGAATCCTGCGAATCCGGCGATTCACGAGACGACGACCGGGCCCGAGATCTGGCAAGACACCGACGGCAACGTCGATGTGCTGGTGAGCGGCGTCGGTACCGGGGGAACGATCAGCGGAATATCGCGCTATTTCGAGAAGATCCAGGGTAAGGCGATCCTGTCCGTGGCGGTCGAACCGGCTGCTAGCCCCGTCATCACGCAGAAACTTGCGGGACAGGAGATTCAGCCGGGACCCCATAAAATTCAAGGCATTGGTGCCGGGTTCATCCCGGATACGCTGGATCTCTCCGTGGTCGATCAGGTGGAACTGGTCAGCAACGAAGAGGCTGTCGACTACGCTCGGCGCCTAGCCCGCGAGGAAGGTATTTTGGCTGGAATTTCCTGCGGTGCGGCCGTGGCGGTAGCAGCCCGTCTGGCGCGAAGTGGGCAATTTGATGGCAAAACCATCGTCGTCATCCTTCCCGACTCCGCCGAACGATACCTCAGCGGAATCCTGTTCGAAGGTATTTTCGACCAGCAGGGCCTTGCGGTCTGAGGCCGTCCGATCGCCCGGATTCCCTTAGGAGCCCTTAGGGCTAAGTCTATAGCTCTATTGTTTTTCCTCGGGGAAAACGCTTCGAACGGAGGCGCGGCAGCCGCTCCTTTCCCGCCCCGCTGACCATCCACAATCTATTAGGCACTTGGCAATCTTGCGCCACACCGGCACGCTGCATCTGTTGACAGCCGGAGGTGCCATGCCGCACAAGCGCTTTGAATCGCACAAACAGCCCGTCTTGGGTCGTCAGAATTTCGCTCGGCGGATGTTGCGCCACGTCGTGTTGTCCTTTGGATTTATGAGTCTTTCCCTCGGGATCGGCATGGCCGGTTACCACATCATCGAAGGGATGGACTGGGTCGACTCTTTCCTCAATGCTTCCATGATTCTGGGCGGCATGGGGCCCGTCGGCGAGCTCAAGACCGAGGCCGGCAAGGTCTTTGCAGGGTCGTACGCACTGTACAGTGGCCTAGTCGCTGTCATTGCCGCTGGCGTTCTAGCGGCGCCCGTTTTCCATCGCATTCTTCATCAGTTCCATATGGAACAAGAGTAGCGGGTCCCGCAAGATCAGAATCCAGCCCGACGTGGTGCTGCGTCCGGTCTAGTCGGGCCAAGGAGGAGCGCGGATGCAGTGGCTGGCCGAGGCACGCGAGCAAGCGCATGCGCGAGAACAACCGCGGTATTTTTCAGTACAAATGCAACTTCTGCACGAGTGCAACTTGGTCTGTGCGCATTGTTACGACGCCCAACATCCGACCTTGAGAATGCCGGACACCTTAGAGGTAAGTCGTTGGCTAGACAATGTGTTTGCGTTCGGCCGCGCCATAGGTGTTCGACCGGACATTCACCTGTCTGGAGGAGAGCCTACGGTTCGCAGGGACCTTGTGCGCATTGTCGCTGAAATCTTTCAGAAACATCAGGGCGATGCGCTGCTGTTTACCAACGGGACACGGTGGACTGCAGACCTAGCTTCAAGCCTCCACGCCCAAGGACTCCGTTGGGTTCAGGTCAGCCTGGAGGGCCCGCGAGCGCAGACGGACTCAGTTCGCGGACCAGGTGTGTTCGACCAAGCCATGGCAACTCTGAACACGCTTGCAAATCAAGGGTTTTCACTGACGATTAGTGTCACGGTGACCCGTGCAAACGTCTCCGTGCTGCCCGCCTTTGTCGCCGAGATGGACGGGCTTGGCGTGCACTTTCACCTGCGGGAGGTCTTCGGAATTGGCAACGGCCAGAACGTGCTAGGGCTGACGCCAACGCAACGCCGCGAGTTCTATGACTGGGCGATCAATTACGAAGGGGAATGCACAGTTGGCATAGAGGACCCCATCCATTGTTCCGTCGCGCCGGCATTCGCCAAGACGCAGACCGGTTGCGCGGCAGGGCGCAATCATTTCTGCGTGGATGTCGATGGTTCCGTCCATCCATGTCGCCCACTGCGACGCAAGGTTGGCGACGTCAACGACCTTGCTTCTGCATGGAACCATCCGGACATGCAGCGGTTTCGCCATCGAGACCTTGGCGGGGACTGCGGTCGCTGCACGCTGCGCTGGCATTGCGGCGGCTGTCGTGTTCACGCAGCCACCCAGGGCGATGTCTTCGGGCAGGATTCCCGGTGCTTTGCCCGCCAGAGCGACGTGTTGCTGGATCCGGCGTCCGGTAGGCTCCTCTTGGCCGCAGAGCGCCTCGCACGTCGGGCGCGCCGGCTGACGGACCGATGGGAGAGGCGTTAAGGGGTCCAGCCGCTCACGAATAGGCCGTACATGATTGCGTAAAATCCAGCATGAATGCCTAGATAGCCCAGAGGGCCCCTCCAGCCAAAGGCCGCATCTTCGCAATTTTGCGCGTCCTCCGGCGACCGCACGACCCACCACCACACGCCAACAGCCAGGATCACCGCGGCCAGTCCGTCGGCAATAAAGTGCTGTTTAACAAGGGCAATTGACGCTCCGACCGCGATTGCCCCCGGGGCCGCCATCAAGCCCCAAAGGGGACGCGCCGAATACGCCGACAGGGCAGCCATCGTAGCCATGGATAAGTGCACAGAAGGAAAAAGGTTGTAGGGCGGATCGACGGCATAGGTAAGCGCCAAGCCCCAATGTTCGAAGCGGTGCAGGTCCAAGGCGGCGCGGGGAATTCGCAGTCCAAGCGAGGTCACCGGCATGGCGCAGAAAATCAGCAGTGACGCGATCGAGACGATAAGGTATCCGCTCGCAACTCGGCGAAACAGAGTCGTGTCGCGGATGCAAAACGCCGGATAGAACGCTGCTGTGTACACCAGCGCATACGGGTGCATCGCCGGGGCCCAGAACGGAATGGCGTCATCCCAAGCGGTTCGCAACTCACGAGCATCATGAGAATTCGTTAGCTTGGCGACCAGGAAGTATCCGGTTACCAGCACGACGATTACGGCTCCGACGAGCAACGCCTTCTCACGCCGTGCGGCCGGAGAATCGGACACCGCGGGCGGAGGTAAGTACTTGTGCAGCATTATCTTCTCCTCAGCTGGGTGTGGCGACTTGCCTGCCTGGGGCCATGGCCCGCGTCGTATCCGGAGCCGGTTCACGGCCAGCTTCGGCCGCCTCTGATTCTGGCGCAACTGTCGCTCTGCGTCGAACTATCGGCGCACCCCTCAAAGGATGTAATGCAATCAAGTTGTTAGCCCTAAGGGCTCCTGAAGGTCGGCTGAAGGTCGGCAAGTCCTCAGGGCTCGCGCATGACCGCCCACGGCCTCTCCGGCATGGCACGACGCCCGGCTCCGGCCATGGTGCCTGAAACAGCCAAGCTGAGAGCCCGAAGGTAGAATATTTCACCAGATTTTATGGGCTTGAGTCAAAGGGCTCCCATGGCGTCGATGGGGCTCCCCCCAAGCCGCTGACCAGAGGTTATTTGCTAAATATCAATAAGTTTACCCCAAGGGCTCCTATCGGTGTACTGCTCCGGCCACCCCGTCACCGCCACCCTTGACACCTCTGCCCCGCTCCGTCACCGTGTGACCAATGGCCGCGCTTTGTCGCGGGGAAAAGGCTGGCGATGCGGCACGGAAACCTAAGGCAAGGCCGTCGCCTTGCCGTTTTGGCACTGACCGCGATGGCTTTGGCGTGCTCGACCTCTACCAGCTCCGGTGGCGCCGATGGCCTGCCCGGTGTGGACGCGGAGTCAGACGCCGTCATCCTGGCTGAGGTGGGTGATGACGTAGGCCAAGACGTCAATGTCCCAGACATTGCAGCTGATATTCCAGATCTAGGTGTCTCCAGCGGCGCCGACGCCGACGCCATTGCCCCGCAGGACACGGGCGTTTGCGGCACCGCCGGCTGCCCGTGCACGTCGAATTCCACCTGTGATTCAGGCTATTGCATTGAAGCTGAAGGCGTTTCTGTCTGCGCCCAGTCTTGTCTGGCGGATTGCCCAACCGGCTACGACTGCAAGACGGTCACGGCCGCAGGCAGCGGCGCAACATCGATTTGCGTGCCACGGTTTGCGCGACTCTGCGAACCCTGCGCCACGGATACGGATTGTGCTGGCACCGTCGGTGGAGGCGAGGCCCGCTGTATCGCCTACGACACACCAACGGGTCGCATCGGCAGTTTTTGCGGTGGCCAATGCGATGGCAAAACACCGTGTCCTGACGGGTACTTCTGTGACGACATCGCTCTACCCAGCGGCGCGACCGCTAAGCAGTGTCGCAAAGCCGATCAGCAGTGCCCTTGTGACGCCCGTGCTGTCAAGCAAGCGTTGAGCACGGCGTGCAGTAAGACCAATGGACAGGGCAATTGTCTTGGAAAAACAATATGTTCTTCGGATGGGCTCTCCCCTTGTAATGCACCTACCGCCGCCACTGAGACGTGCAATGACATCGACGACAACTGCAATGGCAAGACGGACGAAGCCGGGCCAAGCGTCTGTAGCGACGGAAATACATGTACTTACGATAACTGCGTTGGCGGCGTCTGTGAACACCCGGTCATGGGTGGCCTGTGCGACGACAAGGATTTCTGTACTGAAACAGATAGTTGCAAGGACGGTGTCTGCCAGGGCACGGCCAAAGTCTGCGACGACGCTAACCCTTGCACCCTGGACGCCTGTCTACCCGCGAGCGGCTGCACGTCTTTTGCCAATGATGTCGCGCTGTGCAGCGACGGCAACGCCTGCACGGCCGGGGACGCTTGTCAGGGGGGCACTTGCTTGCCGGGTCCCGCCACCGTTTGTGACGACCAAAATGGCTGCACGACGGACAGTTGCGACGCCAAGATAGGCTGCATTTTCAATAAGAATACCCTGCCTTGCAGCGACGGCTCCGTCTGCACCGTGGCCGACACCTGCGCGGGGGGAAACTGCGTCGCGGGCCAGTTGCTGCCCTGCAACGACGGAAACCCTTGCACGGACGACAGTTGTGACCCCGTGAAGGCCTGTCAGTTTACAAATAATGCGGCGAACTGCGATGACGGCAGCGTGTGCACCGTGGCCGACCTGTGCAAACTCGGCATCTGCACGCCGGGCGCTAGCAGCAATTGCGACGACAATAATCCATGCACTACAGACAGTTGTGATGCGATGAAAGGGTGCCAGAACACCGCCAACGCGTTGCCTTGCTCCGACGCCAACCAGTGCACCGACGGGGACTTCTGCGGCGGTGGCGTGTGCTTGCCCGGCCCCGCCAAGGTCTGCAAAGATGGCAACGTCTGCACCGATGACAACTGCGATCCGCTCAAAGGTTGCGTTTTCGTGGCTAATTCAGCGTCCTGCGATGACGGTAGCGCTTGTACGGGCGCGGACACCTGCGTCGGCGGCCTGTGCAAGCCCGGCAAATCGACGCCTTGCGACGACGGCAACCCTTGCACGGACGACAGTTGCGACAAGGTCAACGGCTGCCAATTCGCGAATAACACGGCGATTTGTAGCGACGGCAACGCCTGTAGCTCAGGCGACGCTTGCCAAGACGGCGTCTGCCAGCCCGGCAACGCCGTGGTTTGCAACGACAATAACCCTTGCACTACAGATAGTTGCAATCCAAAGACCGGTTGCGCCTATGCCAACAATGTCGCGCCGTGTGACGACGGCAGCCTTTGCACCCAGGGCGACACGTGCAAAGACGGGGTCTGCGGCGCCGGCAAGGCCCTCGTGTGCAACGACGGCAATCCGTGCACCGATGATAGCTGCGATAAGTCTAGTGGTTGCGCGGCAATCGCCAACACGGCCAAGTGCACCGACAACAATGCGTGCACGCAGAATGACACCTGCGCCAACAGTTCCTGCGTCCCCGGCAAGCCGATGTCGTGCGACGACGCAAATCCCTGCACCGACGATTCTTGTGATGCGACACAAGGTTGCGTGACGCTCGTCAATGCCAACCCTTGCAGCGACGGCAATGTTTGCACCGTGGGCGA
>CAIMEY010000039.1 GCA_903840165.1 uncultured Myxococcales bacterium
GGAGGTTCACCGTGTCTGCAACCCTGTGGCAAGCCCTGGCGGGCGGCGCACTCATCGGCTTGGCGTCCGCCCTGCTTTTGCTGTGTAATGGCCGAATTGCCGGCGTTTGCGGCATCGTGGGCGGCGCGATTCGTGCCCAAGGTGCGGATTTGACCTGGCGTCTAGCGTTTTGCCTGGGCCTAGTGCTAACCGGCGTCCTAGCGACGCTCTTGGTCAAGAACCCGTTTGATTTGGCGGCACTTCCCAGTACGCCGGTGCTCCTTGGCGCTGGCCTTGTCGTCGGCTTTGGCACGCGCCTGGCCAATGGCTGTACAAGTGGGCATGGCGTCTGCGGTTTGTCCCGTGGCTCGCCGCGTTCGCTGACCGCAACGCTGACCTTCATGGGTACGGCCGCCGCGACGGTCTTTGTCATGCGCCACTGCCTGTAGGCACCGCAGCGTCAAGGGCACCACCACACGAACATGGGAAAATGACAGATGAAGACCAACCTCGCTCCACTAACCGCCCTGCTCTCCGGCCTACTCTTTGGCTGGGGCCTGTGGCTCTCCGGCATGGTGATTCCGGGCCGCGTGCTTGATTTCCTCGACGTGGCGGGCTCCTTCAACCCCGCCCTGGCACTGGTGATGGCGGGCGCTATCGGCGTGTACGCGCCGCTGTACTGGCTGCTGATGCGGCGTCAAGGGCCCCTGCTGGCGCCACGCTTTGAGTTGCCGACTTTGCGCAACATTGACCGCCGCTTGGTCGGTGGGTCGGCCTTGTTCGGCCTGGGCTGGGGGCTGAGCGGTGTGTGCCCCGGGCCGGCGCTGGTGGTGGCTGGGTCAGGTCTGCGGGCGCCTTTGCTGTTTGTCGGCGCGATGTTGCTTGGCATGGGCTTGTTTGAGCTGCTGGCCGTGCCTCAGGCGCGGCAGGTTCCGGTGACGGTGGCTTGAGGGCGCGGAAGAGCGGCGGGCAGAAAGGCCTTGAGGATTCCAGTCAACCAGGAGGCATCGGATCCCGTATACTTACAATGGCATCGGCGCACACCGGCCAGCCGAGCACACGTAGCCTGGCGAACACAGCAGATTCTTAGCGGAACCGCAGGCGTCCTCGGGGGCCAGCGTACTGTTTGCACGTGCCATCAGGGCAATACCGGTTCAAGAAGCAATCACCCGAGACGGAACACGGTTCGCCGTCACGACCATCGCTGCATGTACCAGACGCGCCCCGACAAGGCGACGCAGGACTCAAAGTAACTTCAGGCAAGAGCACAAGCGCAATGGGCGTGGAGGTGGCTGCCGACGACACAGGTATTTGATTTTTCCCACTCCAGCAGTTCAAGGCACGATTCCTTTGCCCAAGCTGCTCCCTTGTGTTGCCTTGGCGGACATGACTGCGACGCGGTCGAGCAATAGGGTCCGTCGTCACAGACAGCATTTATGCATAATTCCGATGGTTTAGCGATCTTCTGACATCGCAGACGGGGCGTAGGTCCGGAAACAGACCTGCACAAATCGCCCGGTCCACAGTCTTCTGGCACCAAGCAGGCACCACCAGTCTGAACGAATTGTTGACAGGTTCCGTCAACGCAACGTCCATCAGCGCAGTCGAATTGCCGCGCGCCGTCGTCGCCGAGCGCCAGCTGCAGGTCGATTCTGGGCGGACGCCGCTACGCCGTCCAGGACCAAGGCGCAGACTGGACCCGAACACGATAACCACTTGCCCTGAAATAAGAATTCGGCGTTCTTTGAGCCTGCTCGATCTCGTGACCCCAAGTCCTTGTGGGTGACCGGAAAGGACTTAGGGTGAGGTGCTACGAGGGGCAGCAAATACCCTAGCATATCCGAACGAACGACGGGTTGCCAAGCACTCGTCCTGCCGCGCTTGACGACCATTGCGCGGCGGGCGCATGGTACCGGTCTGACCCAGCCGGCCGGTCCGGCGTACCGCAGTGATTCTGCAGGAGGCGATTCGATGCATGGTGGGCCGTGCCAAGAGCCGCTATCGGTCTTGATTTCGCGCAGTCACGCAGTCGCTGCAGCCGTGGTGGTCGCCCTGTTGGTCGTCGCGGGGCCCCGAGCGGTGCGGGCCGAGACGCCCCTATCGATTGCCGACGCCGTGCGACTGGCCGTGCAGAACAACGAGCGCTCGCTGCAGGCACCCTTGCGTGTGCAAGCCGCTGAAGGTCAACTGGATCGCTCACGGGCGGCCTTTGTGCCGACGCTCAGTGCCCAGGGCAACACGGGGCTTCAATCGCCCAGTTCGAACCAGTCGAGCACCAGCACCAGCCTGACGCTGCAGGTGCCGCTGGTGAATTTATCGGCAATTCCACTCTATAAGCAGGCCAAGTACCAGCGCGACTCCGAGCACTGGGGCGCCGAGCAGGACGTGCGGCAACTGGTCTTCGACACCGCCCGGGCCTTCTTGACTGCCATTGCCGCCGAGCATGTGCTGACTGCCGCTAAGTCTAGGTTATCGCGCGCCAAAGCCACGCAAGACAATGCCGCTCACCGAGCCGCAGCGCAGCTGTCGAGCACCAACGACGTGACGCGCGCCGCCCTCGACACCAGCAATGCCGCCGCGACGGTGGCAACGGCCCAAGGCAATGTAACGAACGCCTACTTGCAACTCGCTTTCTTGGTAGGGCAGCCAGTAACGGATCCCCTGCAAGTGCCTGAGACTACGACTAAAGCCGCCCAGGCCGCGGTGCCCAAGTTGGACGACATGATCCGCCAGGCTGAAGGGCTGCGCCCGGATTTGCGCTCGGCCGATGCCAAGACCGCCTCGCTGCGGCAGTCGGCCGAAGAGCCACAGTATCGCCTGCTGCCGACCCTCAATGCGCAGGGGCAGGTCAAGCAGGCGGCCGGCACCCCCGCCGGGGATACTGGGCGCAGCGAGGTGGTGCAACTGGCGCTGGTGTGGCCGATTTTCGATGGCGGTACCCGCTACGGCGATCGCAAAGCCCGCGTGGCTCAAGCCGAAAGTCAAGACTTGGGGGCTCGCCTTCTGCGCCGCAGCATTGCCACGGATGTGCGCGTCGCTGTGTCCTCGCTGCAGGCGGCCCGCGAGGCCTATGCCATTGCGGTCGAGTCGGTGAAGATCGCCCTGCGCAACACCCAAGAAACGACGGTGCTGTACCAGCAGGGCATTGCCCGGGCGATCGAAGTATCGGATGCCAACGCCACACGGTTTGATGCCGAAGTCAGCCTGGCTAATGCGCAATTGAACATGGAGCAGGCGTACGTGCAGCTTCGATTTGCGCTCGGCCTTGACCCAGCGGGCACCCAAGAGCTGGCCTACCCATCGCCCAAACCTGTACCGGGGAGCATACCTTGAAGCACCACGTCTGGATTCTAACCATACTGGTTGCGCTTTTGAGCTGCGGCCGAGGCGCTAGTGACGCGAGCAAGGGCAGCGCACCCGGCAAGGGAGGGCGTGGCGGCGGCTTGAGCTTTGCCGTCGACGTCATGCCCATCGAGGCGAAAAAGCTCAGCTATATCGTTACGGCGCCGGGCACGGTTGACGCGTTTGAGCACGTGCAGGTCACAGCGCGCGTCGCCGGTGCGGTCGACACGGTGGCGTTTGCCGAGGGCCAACAGGTCAAAAAGGGCGAGGTGCTGGTCGTCATCGATTCAGCCCGGTTTCATATCGCTGAAAATACGGCCGAAGCATTGTTGCTCAAGGCGCGCGGCCAGGCAAAAGACGACCGTGCCCAGGTGGCGCGACGCCAAGGGGCATCGGCCGCCAATCCCGGCTTGGTGCCAGTTGAAGAATTGCAAAGTTACAGTACAAAAACGTTGGCAGCCCGCGCCGATGTCGCTGTGGCGCAAGAGGCACTCAAGGGCGCCCAGCTCAACATGCGTGACTCCGAGGTCAAGGCGCCGATGGACGGCATCATCCAGACGCGGACCGTCGAAACGGGGCAGTACGTGCAGGCCGGCTACGTCATGGCGACGCTGCTGCAGACCAACCCGATGTTGCTGCGGTTTCAGGTCGAGCCCCAAGACGCGCCGCGCATCAAGCCAGGCATGGTGGCCACCTTTACCATGCGCGAGTCGAACCAGACGTATACGGCTAAAATTACGCTTGTTTCGGGCGCAGCGGACCCCACGGCGCACATGGTGCCCATTACGGCCGAAGTGGAGGACACGGGGCATCGGTTTTGGCTACGGCCGGGGTCGTTTTGCGATGTCGAACTCGATATTGGTGCCCAGCGCGATGCGCCTTTGATTCCGCGGGTGGCGGCTCGCGCGACCGACCATGGCTATGTGGCGTATGTGGTGACGAACAAGCCCCCGGCGGGCGCCGACCATGGTGGCAAGACCGGCGGTGGCAAGAAGGAAGCTACGGCGCAAGCGGCCTCATCTAATGGTGAACCTTCAGGCCCAGGCGGCGCAGGCGGCCCGCCCGAGTATGCCGAAGAGCGCGTCTTGAACTTGGGCATGAACACGCGCGACGGCTGGGTCGAAGTGCGGGCGGGCTTGGCAGCTGGCGAACTGCTGGTCGTGCACGGCGCCGAAGCCCTGTCCAACGGCACCAAAGTTCACGCCAAGCACGTCACCGCCGAGTCGGTGCGCGCCGGTGTCGCCGCCGCGGCGGGCATAGGGGTCGAACCGCCTAAAAGGCCTGCCAAAAGTGCTTCAGTCGCCCCAGCCGCCGCCACGGAGACGGCCGCGCCGGAGCGTGCACCGTGAACATCACCGATATCTGCATTCGCAATCCGGTTTTTGCCTGGATGATCATGGCGGTCACCATCCTCTTTGGCTGCCTGACCGCGTCGCGCATCGGCATCAGCCAGTACCCCGACGTCGACTACCCCAACATCTCCGTCAGCATCAGCTGGTCGGGCGCCTCGCCAGCGGCGGTGGAGCGCGAAGTATTAGATCCGATTGAGCAAGCCCTGATGCAGGTCGAAGGTGTGCAGTCGTTGACGTCGTCGGCTAGGCAGGGCAGTGGGCGCCTGACCGTCACCTTCGACATGGCCCGCAACGTCGACTTGGCGCTGCAAGATGTACAGGCCAAGGTCGCGCAGGCTCAGCGAAGTCTGCCCAAAGACGTGCCGGCGGCTACGGTGTCGAAGTCCAATCCCGACGATACGCCGATCTTGACGGTGGGTGTGTACGGGCCGTTTGCCCGGCAATACCTAGCGGATATCGCGCGGTATCAGATCCAGGAGAAGCTGCAAACCGTGGCAGGGGTGGGGCAAATCACGCTCAACGGCTACGTCGACCGCAATGTGCGCATTTGGCTCGATGCCAGTCGCCTCGCCGAGAAGAACGTCGTCGCCAGCGATGTAATTACTGCCATTGAGCGCGAACACATCGAAGTGCCGGGCGGCCAACTTGACGCCGGCGGGCGGCAAATCAATGTGCGGCTACTGGGCGAAGCGCTCGACCTGTCGGCCCTCAAGCGCATCATTGTGCGCCGCAGCGGCAATGCGCCCGTGTATCTCGAGGATGTGGCCCTCATCGAAGACGGTTTTGCCGATGTCAGCAGCGTGGCGCGGCTCGACGGGGCACCTCTACAAGCATTGGGAATCCTGAAGCAACGCGGCACCAATGCCGTAGCGGTGGCGTCGGCGCTGCGCGAAAAGGTGAGCGAGATCCAAAAGTCGCTGCCAGAGGGCATGAAGCTGGAGATCTTGCAGGACCAGAGCAAGTTTATCGAGGAATCGGTCAACGAAATCAAGCTTGAACTGGTCCTGGCGCTGATCCTAACCGCGCTGGTGTGCTGGCTGTTTCTGGGTTCGCTGTCGAGCACCCTTAACGTCATCCTGGCGATTCCGATGTCTTTGCTCGGCACCGTGGCGATTATCTATTTCCTGGGCTTTACCCTCAATACCTTTACGCTTTTAGGCCTGTCGCTGGCGGTGGGGCTGGTCGTCGACGACGCGGTGATGGTGATGGAGAACATCTACCGCCACGCCGAGCTGGGCAAGCCGCGCGCCATCGCATCTGCAGACGGAACCAAAGAAATCGCCTTTGCGGCCCTGGCGGCGACGCTGGCGGTGGTGGCCATCTTCTTGCCAGTCATCTTCATGAACGGTGTGATCGGCAAGTTCTTTTTCCAGTTTGGCGTCACCCTGTCGGTAGCGGTGATGCTGTCGTACTTGGAGGCCATCACGCTGGCGCCGGCGCGTTGTGCCCAGATTCTCAATACTTCGCGCGAGGGACGCAGCAAGCTGGGCCTGGCGGTCGACCAGGCCTTTGGCCGTCTCGAGCGCAAGTACGCGCTCGCACTGGCGATGGCCTTGCGCCATCCGTGGAAGGTGCTGCTGGGAGCTCTGGCGCTGCTGGGGCTGTCCATTTTGGCGATCTTCTTTATCCCCACGGAATTTGTGCCGATTCAGGACCAGAGCGCGCTCAACGTGCGCATCCAGACCGAGGTGGGCACGAGTGTGACGGGGGCGGCGCCCCTGCTCGACGAGGCTGAGCGCCGGCTGATGGCGAGGCCCGAGATTGCGCATGTGCTTACAACCCTTAGTGGATCGACCGGTTCGATGGCGCTGACGCTGGTGCCGCCGGGCGAGCGTAAGCTGTCGGCGACGCAACTGTCGACCGAATTGCGCAAGGATCTTCAGTCCATTGCCGGCATCCGCGCCTCGGTGCAAGATCCGTCCCAACAAGGCTTTGGCCTGTCCAAGGGCTATCCGGTCGACTTTTCAGTGCGTGGGTCGGACTGGGCGACGCTGGTCAACAGTGCAACCTCACTGCAGAAATCGCTCGAGGCGTCGGGCTTTGTCACCGATGTGACCTCAGACTATCGGATTGGCTCGCCCGAACTGCAGATTGTCCCCGACCGCCGCCGGGCCAGCGACTTGGGCGTGTCCGTGTCGGACCTAGCCAACACCATCAGCACCCTAGTTGGCGGCAATATTGTTGGTAAATTCGAGACGCAGGGCCGGCGCATCGACATGCGAGTCCGTCTGCTGGCGACCCAGCGCACGCGACCCGAAGACATCAGCGCCATCCGCATGCGCTCGCAAGGTGGCGCAGCATTTCCGCTTTCGCTGCTGGTGACCCAAAACGAGACCGCGGTCTTGCAGTCGATTAGCCGAGTCGACCGAGAACGGGCCATCAGCATCACCGGCAACGTCGCGGCGGGGCACTCGCAGGCCGAGGCGATGGCTAAGGTCGATGAAATAGCTAAAGAATTGCCGCTGGGCTACCACGTGGTGGCGGGCGGGCAGGCCCAGCAGCTGTCAGAGACCACCGGGGGGCTGGCCTTTGCCCTGTTTATCGGCATCTTGGTGGCGTACATGGTGTTGGCCAGCCAATTCAACTCGTTTCTGCATCCGGTGACCGTGCTGACCATCTTGCCGCTAGCGCTGGCGGGAGCGGCAATTGGGCTGCTGGCATCTGGCAAGACCCTAAATATCTTTAGCATGATCGGCGTGTTGCTGCTGATGGGCATCGTCAAGAAGAACTCCATTCTGCTGGTCGAGTACGCCAACCACGTGGCCCAAAGTGAAGGCGCGACCGCACTGCAAGCCATGATCATAGCCGGGCCGATGCGGCTGCGGCCGATCTTGATGACCACTGTGGCAACGATGATGGCGGCCGTACCGGCGATTTTGGGCATTGGCCCCGGCACCGAGACACGCAGCCCGATGGCGGCGGTGGTGCTGGGTGGGCTAACCGTATCGACGGTGCTGAGCTTGCTAGTGGTTCCAGCGTTTTACGTGGTAAGCGATCGGCTCAAGCGTCCGGCGCACAAGACACCCGAGGCACCGCCGCCCCCTGCGGTCGAGGTGGCGCTCAACGCCGAGATTGTGCAGACTCTGCCCTGAGTTCAGGGGTGATGGCACCCGCTGCTAACGTTGCTCCACCAGTTGCGCGTCGATCGGCCCTTGCAGGCAGGACACGCGCCGCGGGCCGCCCGTCGCTCCGTGCGAATGCCCAACTTCCGCCCCAACGCCCTTGATTTCACCAAGCCTCTTACCCCTTTGGAATCCAAACCTTGGCCGCGAACGGATCAAGGACGATGGCGCCGATGCTCGGGTAGAACGACGCCCCGACTTGCGCCGCAGCCATGGTCCAAGTCCCTATGCCTCCACAGCTATAGGCCTCTTTGGGCGTTTGCTTGACAAAGATGGTCGCGTCCGACCAGCTGCGGGCGGTGCTGCCATCGGCGGCGATGAGGGCAAAGGTCTGACCGACGGCGAGGTGGTAGGCTTGGACCGGCTCGGCCAGGCCGACGATGCATGTGCTCAGGGTGGTGTCTAGGCTTGCGTCGCGCACAAGCCCGTTGGGATTGGCCTTTTGCAGCGCGGCAAACAGGGCACCATTGATGTTGACGGAGTGGTTGACCACCGCATCGCTAAAACCGCTGTCAAGTTGCGCCATTGCTGGGGTGCCCGCCACCGTGGTCGGCACTGTCGGCACGTTGGGCACGTGGCCACCCGGCGTCGCTAGGGCATCGACGGTTGTATAGGGGCCAAGCTTACTTAGGTCATGTTCAAAGTAGCCCTGCGTCGACAGGGCCACCCAGCCCGCTTGCTGCAAAGCACTGGCCGTACAAGACGTTGAGCCATCATTGGCGAAGATCTTCTTGTGCGCGTAGTCCACGCCCACCACATGAAGACTCAAGAAATCGGTACCAAGGATGCCTGCTTGGCGCAGCGGCCCGGTAAGGCCCGAAAAGTCCTCTAGCACCAGCACGGCCTTGTAGACGGCGCCAAGGACATGAAAGTCTGCGAAAGTACACTTGTTACCCAACACGGCAACGTCGCATCCAGTGGCCGGGGGCGGCGCGGCAAAGGCAGCGAGGTCAATGCTCGAAAACGTCGACGAAAAGTCGAGGACAAATGCACCGCTGTCCTCTCCCTGCGCGCCGATGGTCGCCGTGGTGTAGGGCATGAGACTTGAAATGGTGAGTGGTAATGTGGCTCCAAGGCAGCCCGTAAGTGGCGCAAACGGGTCGGGTGCAACAATGTCGGCTGCATCGCCCGTTGTGTCGCTGGTCGTGTCGCTGGCCGTATCACTCGCTGTTTCGGTGGAAGTGTCGCCTGTCGCTGGGCCGGCTGTATCGGCGGGCGTGTCGGTCATGGCGGCATCCTGCACGGTCGCGGCGTCGCTGCCGTAGGTGCTTGAGGCCGGGCTTGACGTACACGCGACCGCTGGCAGCAGAGCGGCTCCGGCAAGTAA
>CAIMEY010000040.1 GCA_903840165.1 uncultured Myxococcales bacterium
CTTGGGCACGAATCGCGCCGCCCACGATGCCGCAAACGCCGGCAATTCGGCCATTACACAGCAAAAGCAGGGCGGACGCCAAGCCGATGAGTGCGCCGCCCGCCAGGGCTTGCCACAGGGTTGCAGACACGGTGAACCTCCTTGGGTTGGGACCCGACGCACGTCATGCGCCCCGTAGGGCGACGGCGTCAAATAACGCTTTGAAAACAGGCCATCTTCCAGCCGTACCGTCTCTCAACGGCACGACGGCGCCGCCGTTAACTGGCAGCGGGACTTGGAAAGTCAAAGATTTCAGGCTTTAACGCGACACCGACGCCGCCGCAGACGACGACGTGGACGCTTTGGGCCTGGGCAACGGCCGGGGAACCATCGTAGAGGGCGGCCAAGGCGGCCCCGGCAGCAGGTTCGACCAACAGTCGATGATCCAGGGCGAATTGACGACACGCAGCCAGGGCTTGGGCATCGCTGACGACCCAGGAGGCGACGTCATGGCGGGCGGCGCGGGCAAAGGCTTCGTCGGCAATTTGCGCGGCACCTAGCGTTTTTGCAATGGAATCGATGCGCGCTAACCGTACGGGGTGCCCCGCTGCCTTGGCCGCAGCAAAGGAGGCAGTTCCGGTCGTTTCCACAGCCAATACAGGGGTTTGCCCTAGGTCGTGGTTGTCCAGGCCCGCCAGAACGCCGGCTAGCAAGCCGCCGCCACCAACGGCGAGCACCATCAGGTCAGGACGCGGCCCCTGCACCACCAGTTCGTCCACAAGGCTGGCGTGACCGGCCCAAATCTCTGGATGATCAAAGGGATGCACGTAGAAGGCCTGGGCGGACTGCGCCAGTTCCGTCGCAGCTTCATGGGCCTGCTGCCAGGTCGGGCCGGCCGGAACCACTTCGGCGCCGTATTCCTGCATGCGCTGGACGGCCGTTTCCGGAACACCATCAAAGACATAGACCGTCACCGGCAGGCCCAGGTGCTGCCCGGCATAGGCCGCCGCCACGCCCGCATTGCCGCCCGAGGACGAGACAATCCGCCGCGCCCCCAGGTGCTTGGCCAAGGTACAGAGGCGCCCAATGCCGCGAATTTTAAACGATCCGCAAGGTTGCAATGCCTCCAGTTTGAGGTACACGGGCTTGCCGAGCCGCCGCGACAACGGCAACGAATGCAGCAAGGGCGACACCGTGTGCAACTGCAGGCTATCGGTCATGGAGGTCATTGCGAATCCTCAAGCAGTGGAATATCGATGGGTTGGGGCAATAACTTGGTTCGGCGGCGGCCAGAGCCCCCCGCGCTACGCCGAAGCTTGGGCCTGAAATTGCTTGGACTTATAGGCAATGAAGTCGGCGATGCGGGCCCGGCAAGCGGCGGTATCGCGTCCATGGAAGATCAGGCCATGTTTCTGAACATACACGATATCTCGCTTCGCGCAGGCATTGGCAACACTGCGCGCCAGCTGAATCGAACCGTACTCTTGGGGCGGCACCAGCGCCACATCAAGGTCCGCAGCCTCTTGATTTGACAGCAGATAGTGCATATGCGCCACTGCGCCAGCGGTGGTCGTCTGGTAAATCAGGTAGTGCATGAGGCTTTCCGACGACGGAATGCCGCGACCGCTGTAGTCGATGAGGTCATCGGCCGCTGCCTCGATGCGCACAAAGTTCCATGGTTCCAGGTGCTTAATGTAGGATCCGCTGGTTGTCACCACCACGCCATCCGGCTGGCGAATGCTGAGGTTGCCCGTGGCGTCGGTCTGGTTGGGGAAGGTCGCTGCGTACGCCCCGAGGTCGCGAAGGGCCAGGAGATCCTCGCCCTCGAGCTGGAAGGCATCGTCTTTCTTGTGAAAATCGACCCAGCGTCCCTCCGCAAGCTGGGGCCTCTCGATGTTCGGCCTAGGCGCAGTGGGCGTGGCCTGGGCCGGCGCCCAAAGGGGCCCGGTCACGTTCAACGTCGCGTCGCAATAGAGGATCTGCTGGCGCCCACTGGCAAGGGCCTGGGCCTGGGGCGCGATGGACTCCGGCGGCACACCGCGCAACACCACATCGCCGATCCATTTGGCAATTTGCTGAAAATCGGCGCGGGTATAGCCGTGACGGGTCGCTTCCTGCACACCGACGCGCAGGGCGTCGACATTGCGAAACGGCACGCCGCGATGCACCGAAATATGGGCGCGCAAAAGCTTCTCCATGGCATGCGAAGCCGAGGTAATGCCAGTCAAATTGATGAAAAAGTGATGATTCTGCGTGTGCTGCCCGTCCGTACGCGCTAAGACCGGCAGGCCTTGGGCAGCGATTTCGGCGGCGAGGAACTGAGCATTGTCAATGATTTGCTTGGAGAATTCTGCGCCATGGTCCTTCATTTCGTGCAGGGCGATGCACAGGGACAAAAGCGACGCCGTGTGCTGGCTCGACACCAAGCCCTGGGACAGGTTGTAGCTGATTCGCTCCATCAACTCCCGGTTATTGCTAAGAATAATCCCCTTCTGCGGCCCGAACAGCGTCTTGTGCGTGTTGGCCTGCAGAATATCGGCGCCTTCCTGCAGCGGGTTCTGAAACTGCCCGCCAGCAATCAGCCCCAGGGTGTGGCTGGCGTCGTAGAGGATCGGCACATCGCCGACGATCTCGCGCAACTCCCGAATTGGAAAAGGAAAGAGGTAGTTCATGGCGTCCAAGTACAGAAGCTTTGGCTTTTCCTTGGCCACCAGGGCCGCCGTCCCTTCCAGGTCGATGGTCAACCGCTCGCGGTCGAAGGCGTAGCAGCAACTGCGGCGCCCAAAGAGCTTGATGATGGTTTCCGTAGCAAAATGGCCACCATCGGCCGTGCCAAAGCGCATGATCAGGTCGCCAGGCTCGGTCAAGGAGGCCATGGTCGTCTGCATGGCGTGCAGGCCAGAAAGGCAACGGAATTCCACGTATTTGGCGGAGAACAGCGATTCGCAGACCTCCACTGCCGATTGCTCGATCGCATTGACGCGGTCCAGGCCACGGTAGATGAAACCGTTGAGCCGGGACGGCGAATTCTGCCGCATATCGCCATGTTCCAGCAGGTAGCGATTGCCCAGCGGCGAGGCAAGCACCGACTGCGCCAGGGGAGACATCAGGGTCTCATTGGACGTCAACTGAATGAAATGACTGTCTTCTTGTTCTTCGGCGCGGATGAGGTTGGCGATTTCGGGCAGGGTCAGCATGGTCTTTTCCTGGCAGGGGCCGCGATGGGCCGTCAAGGGCTATGGAAGCGGGCGAGGATAACGCAGAGATTTCAAATTGTTGAGGTAAGGTTGTTGGCAGGCCCTCGCAGTGTCTGGTTGCGGAATTGCCCCTCTGGTGCGAGGAACTGACTGCGCATCGGGCACGATTTGCCTGGGCGTGGGCCTCAAAAAACCAGTAATTGTCTGTGGTTGCGGCGGCTGGTTCCGCGACGGGCTAATCTATACCAACCCGGTAGGCTTAGTACAGTAACGGCTTCATGGCGCAAGTGCAAGGCTTGGCGGCGTAGCATCCCGTACATGCTTGATCACACGCCTACAATTCAGCCAGGTACCGCACGGCGGCCAGGGTCGCCGCGATGCCGGCTGCATCTTTGTCCCAGGTGCCGCGGATATGGCCGGCGCGGTCAATGACGACAAAGTGCAAACTATGAGCGATTTCAAGGACCGTTGGCGATGCCCCCGGTGCTAGGTCTCCCGGCTGCGGCGGATCGGGCTTGATCAACTGCTGACCAAAGCCCTCGGCGACCAACTGTTCAGTTTTATCGTAATTACCAGTGGTTGCAAAGTGCCACAGGCGCGGATTGGCATGGTATTTGCGGGCAAAATCGCTCAGGACCGCCGGCGTGTCTGTCTCCGGGTCGACCGAGATCGACACGATTTGCACCGGAGATGGCCCGTCCTTGCCTACCAAAGCCTGCAATTTGTCCTGCAATTCGGCGGTCGCGCGCGCAAGGGGCGGGCAGGAAGTCGGGCAGGACGTGAACAGGAAGTTCGCCACCCACACCTTGCCTTGCAACTGCGCAGAACCGATGGGCTTGCCGTCCTCGGCTGTCATCGACCACTGCGGAACTACGCCTAAATCGTCTAAACCTTCAGGCGGTTGCTGTTTGCACCCCAAAAGCAGCAGGCCGGTCAACATCACGCGCCAAGGGATAGCCATGGAACCTCCAGCGCTCGGCTGGCTCGGCCAGAACGCGATGCGCAAGGCCAATCAGCATGCGAGGTCCATGCCAATCGCGCAAATCGTGTGCTGCGCAGTCTCTTTTGGCCTACTGGGGGCGATCCTGGGGCCGACCGCAATTGCACGGCTGCGACACAGGCGCTTGCTGCCTCGCGAGATTGCGGTAGGGTGGGCGAAGGATTGTAGGTCACCATGGAGCTTTCACTTTTCAATTCAGACAACTACCGAACTATTCCCCAAATGGCGCGCTTCTTGCACAGAGACAGTCCGTGCCCGCAGGCGCCCTTGTCTGGACCAGAGTGGTTCCGGCTGACCGGCGGGGTGATGGCCCAGAGGCCGCCGATATTGGAGTACTCTATGAATTTCATCCCTTGCAAGCCGCAGCCCGACGGCTGTACCGCCAGCCGAGGTCCTCACGCCAACTCCCTGATCGCCGTGCTGGCGACGGCGGTTTTGGCCACGGTTGTGATCATGGCGACTGCTTCCCCGGCCTCGGCCATTCCGGCGTTTGCGCGTAAATATGGAACAAGTTGTGTCACTTGCCATACCATCTACCCCAAGCTCAATCCCTTTGGTGAGGCGTTCCGCCGCAACGGCTATCGCTTCCCCGGTGTCGATGCCGACGTTGTCAAGCAAGACCCCGTGCCCCTGGGCAGCGAAGCGTACAAGAAGGTGTTTCCTAACGCTGTTTGGCCGGCGACCATGGCCGGTAGCCTGCCCGTGGCCTTCGGTGCCAATGGCCAGCTCATCCTGCACCCGAGTAAGAATAACGCTGGCGCGGCGGCCGATTCTGGCGCGCAGGTCGTCTTTGACCATTTGGTCGATGAAGCGCACCTGTGGGCGGGAGGCAGTTTCAGCGAAACCGTTACCTATTTCGCAGAGTTGACTGCCTCTGGCGGTGGGATTGGCATTGAGCACGCCATGGTTTTGTTCAATGATTTGGCGGGCCCTGCCCACGTCCTGAACTTGACCGTAGGCTCCTTTGTGCCGACCTTGTCGAGCTTTGGGCCTCATTCCTCGTACTTGGCCGACACGCTGCTAACGACGGCGAACATGACCGCCTTGTTTGGCGGCGTCGGTAGCGTCGACAGCTCCTGGGCTACCCTCAATAATTCCAATGGTTTTGAGCTCAACGGCACCATCGCTGGCTCCCTCGACTACTCCGTCGGCATCAACCAGGGCACCAATGTCTACACCCGTTCGCCAGACAACGTCTACGGTCATGTCGGCTACAAGTTTGGCGGCGTACGCCTCGATGCGGAAAACGGCAGCGCCGTGCCTGACCCCATGAAACCTTGGGCAGAAAATGCCGTGACCGTCGACCTGTACGGCTTTCACTCGTCCTCGCGCTTTGGTGGCGGCGACACGGGCACGCCCTTGGCCAAGGACACTGCCAACGTTGCGGGCGGCTTGCTCCGCGGCCAGTTGGGCTCGCTCGAACTCAACGTCGGCCTGAACCTGCAGTGGCACGACAATGTCGATGGCAAGGGACTGCACGCCAAATCTGCTCAGCAATTCGGTGAGTTGTCGTACGTTCTCTACCCCTGGCTGGTCCCTGCTATACGCGTCGAAAACGCGACCTTGACGCCAGACGGTGGCCCGGCCGTTTCGGACATGCGCATCATGCCCGGCATCGCCGCGCTGGTTTTCCCAAACCTCAAGCTGACTTTGGCCGCCGATATCGAACACGCCGACGGCACGCCCCCGGGTGGCTGGGATGGCGTCATGGGCATGGCGGCAGGCTCGACCAAGGCCGACATTCAGGCCGTTACGCTCGCAATGGCCTACGCCTACTAGGCTTAGGCGTCAAAGCATCGCAGCTTCAGGCCTCTCCCCCTTGATCCCGGGGCCTGAATCGCGACGTGGCCGCCGATCGGGCCGCTGGTGCACAACTACTGGGTTCGCTTGCACAGTTGGTTGTTGCACGGTTCGATCGACATGGCCAAACCGGCACTGGGGCGCCGTCACCCCCTCCCTAGACGGCGCCCCAGTCCTCCGCGCACGCGCGAAATCGCTATGCTGCAACCATGACCCAGGCCCCTGCAACGACTAAGCAACCCGCGCCGCAACTGCCACCGAGCCCGTGGACGCTGCGTAGGCAACTTGTTGCTATGGCGATGGTTTTTACCGTCGGGCCCCTGCTTCTGACCAACGCGTGGGGCTACTTCCAGAGTCGCCGCTATTTTGAACGCGCAGAGCAGCATAACGTTCATAATATTGCGGCATTAGAGGCAAATGCGGTCTTCCGTTTTGTCCGCGAGAAGTACCAGACAACCGATGCTGTTGTGGCCGGCAATCAGCACCTATTTGGTCTGCTCAGGGCGATGCACGTTGAGGACGATAACGTTCGAGAATCCGTGCGAAATGCCCTGCGCACCCACCTCGTGGCCAAGCAGCGCGAAAGTGGCGCCATTGATGAGTTCTACATCCTCTCGCCCCTAGGAGAGCTAACCGTCTCGTCAGCCGAACAGCCGTCCCATCCAGGCGATCAGCGTCAAAGTGCCTGTTTTCGCAGAGGTCGTCAGGTGGCGGCCATCGATGGCATCGACTGGATTGGCGACCACCCGTCCCTGCTGCTTTCGGCGCCGATCAACGACACCAATGGTGATTTCCTTGGTGTTTTCTGCGCGCGCGCGACCGTGCTCTTGGGCGATGGTCAGGCGCGGCACGTCGTTGGCGCTGGATCACTGGCTGCGCTGTACTTGGTGGATCCCGATGGGCGCATTATTGCTAGGGATGGTCTGGATCCGGCTTTGCAGTCTCTGGGCAGCCTGCTCCGCCGTCAGGCAGCGCCGCACGTCTTTGCCTCCGAGGGTTGGGAAGGGCAGTACCCAGGCGAAAGTGGCCAAGTTGTCGCGGCTTATGCCCCTGTTACGGAGCTCGGCTGGGGAATTCTGGTTGAGACACCGGTCCAAGCCGCTTTGGCGAGTTTAGATACCTTGAAGTGGCAAGCCCTTATTTTTGCGCTGTTTTTGACCGCATTGGTCGTTGTCGCGGTCTTGGCCGTGGTCGGTCGAATTGCCCAGCCGCTGGCTGTTCTTTCGGCGGCCGCCAATCGTGCAGCCCAAGGTGCCCTGGGGGTGCGGGTGCCAGAGGGAGGAACCGTTGAAGTTCACGACCTTGCGCGATCGTTTAACTTTATGAGCGTGGCCGTGCAGGAGTCGCACGCCTTGCTCGAACAGCGCATTGCTGAAAGAACCCACGAACTGCAGACGAGTCAGGAGTTCTCAGAACGATTGCTCAATTCCATTGCTGAGCCCGTGATTATCGTCGCGCGGTCGCGCATCGTCGTCAAAGCCAATGAAGCGGCCGTACAGCGCTATGGGGCCTCGCTCGTCGGGTCGGATTACCACCAGCGATTCGAAGACAATTCAGACGCTTGTGCGGCCTGCCCGGTTTGCTCGACCATCGCCACAGGCGGATCGCTGACAGCAGAACGTGTGGAAAAACAAGAAGATCACGATGACATTGTCCAGGTGCAGACCTTTCCTGTGATGGCCCACCAGGGCACGGTCGAAGCCGTGATCCAGCTGCGACGCTTGGTCACCGATGAGCGCCGCCTGCAAGCGCAGATGGTGCATCAGGAAAAGATGTCGGCCTTTGGCATCATGGCGGCCGGCATGGCCCACGAAATCGGCAATCCGCTGGCCGCCGTGCAGTCGCAGTTGCACTTAGCGCGTACGGTTCCGGCGCCGGGACGGATCGAACAAACCTTTGATATTGTTAGTAAAGAAATCGAGAGGATCTCCCGACTCCTGCGCGAACTGGTGTCCTTTGCCCGGCGCCGCGATGACACGCCGATGCTGGTGTCGCCAGCCCAGGTGGCAAACGACGTGGTGCGGCTCATTCGCCACGACCCGCGCGCCCGCGACGTGACCATGGAAGTTGTGGAGCTGGGCAATGTTGCGCCGATTCGCTGCCGCGAGGATCTGCTCAGTCAGGTGCTGATCAACCTCGGGCTCAATGCCATGGACGCCATGCCAGAGGGCGGGCGCTTGGTGTTTGAGATGTCGGGGCTACCGGGACAAACCATCATTCGCGTTCGTGATTCGGGGCGCGGCGTGCCAGCAACGGCCCTGAGTCACATCTTCGAGCCGTTCTTTACGACCAAGGCGCCCGGGCGCGGCACCGGCCTTGGCCTGTTCGTCAGCAAGGGCATCGTCAATGGCCTGGGCGGCGAGATTCAAATTGAGCAGTCCAGTTCAGCAGGTACCGTATTTCGCATTGACCTACAGTCGGCCCCCGGCTGGCCCGAGGCAAACGCATGAATGAGCGCATTTTGATTGTGGAAGACGAGCCGATCCTTCGGGCGAACCTGCTGGAAATGTTGGCGCGCGCCGGCTATGACGTCGCGGGGGCGGCTGATGGCGAAACGGGCTTAGAACTCGCGTTGGATCAAGACTTTGCCGCCGTTGTCAGCGACATCCGCCTGCCGGGTCTGGACGGCATGACCCTTCTCAAGCGCCTGGCTGCACAACGGCCTGAAACCTTTGTAATTTTGACCACGGCCTTTGCTTCGATCGAAACGGCTGTGGAAGCCCTGCGCTTTGGCGCCTTTGACTACCTGATTAAGCCGGTCTTGTTCGAAGACTTGACGCGCAAACTCCGGCAACTGTTTGATTATCGCGCCTTGCAGGGAGAAGTCGCCCGACTGCGGCGGGACCTGCATACGCGCCTGGGATTTGAGGGATTGGTCGGGCAGAGCGAGGCGATTCGCTCCATTTTTCAGTTGATTGAACAGGTGGCGCCCACGCGGTCGACGGTCCTTATCACCGGCGAGAGTGGCACGGGCAAGGAACTGGTGGCCCGGGCCCTGCACGCCCATTCTACCTTGGCGGACAAGGAGTTCCTGGCGATCAACATGGCGGCGCTGCCGGCCGATGTCGCCGAGGGCCAACTATTCGGCCACGAAAAAGGGGCCTTCACGGGGGCGGACCGACGTCGCGACGGTCTGCTGCGCAGTGTACGCGGCGGCACGATTTTCCTTGATGAAATCGGTGAGTTGCCCATGCCCTGCCAGGCCAAGCTTTTGAGGGCCATTGAGGCGCGCGAGGTCCTGCCCGTCGGCGCAGATCGGCCAGTTCCGGTGGATTTTCGCCTGATTACCGCGACCAACCAGAGCCTGGACCAATGCATCAAGGACGGTACCTTTCGCAAGGACTTGTTCTTTCGTCTCAACGTGTTCCGAATCGACGTGCCACCCTTGGCCGCGCGGCGTGAAGACATTCCGGCCCTGGTGGAACACTTCGTGCGCAGTCACGCCCGCAACCTCGGACGGCGGCCCCAAGCCGTGTCCAACGAGGCGATGAAGCTGCTGCTGCAGTACAACTACCCCGGCAATGTACGCGAGATGTCTAATATTATTGAAAGAGCGACGATTCTCTGTAGCGGCGACACCATTTGCCCAGACCATCTGCCGCGGGAACTCTGTGGTGATGCCGCCGCGCCGACGGATTTACGCTTAGCGTTCAATGACTTTGAGCGCACGCACATTGCTGCCGTCCTCCGTATCGCCAATGGCTCGCGCGATAAGGCTTCTGAATTACTGGGAATCGACCCGGCAACGCTGTATCGCAAGATGGCCCGCCATGACATCGCTTGAGCCCGCGATGGCCCTGACTGCCGCCTCGCAGAGTTGCGACCGGGCCCTCTTTGGGGCCGCAGGGCTGCGGTACGGGGCAAGGACGGCGGCGGACAGAGGGTCTGGCTGCTCGGACCCATGGACGGGAAGTCTTGTCAAACAGTGCGAATTAAAAAGGGAAATAGTCACGCATCGACCCCTTGTAGAAAAGTTTCGGGGCTGGCACGGTTCTTGAACTAGCAGATAGACGGCGTCCACAGGCCCCGCAGTTGGGGCCGTTCAGCGATTGGGCATGGACGCCACGAGGAACGCGACGGCACGGAGCAAGAACGCAACGGCCAACTAAGTTTTCGGACATTTTGAACGCTGGAGGATGACAGATGAATCGCATTATCATGGGCTTGGGTATCATCGCGACCCTGCTGCTTGCACCGGCGGCACAGGCGGCCAATTTGGAAGGCAACGTCACTGCGGCCAAGGGCAATGCGGGCCTTATCGTCTTTGTGACCAAGGCGCCCGGCACGTTTGCACCGCCCGCAGCGCATCCGCACGTGGACCAAGTGCGCATGAAGTTTACGCCACGCGTGCTGCCGGTGGTGGTGGGGACTTCGGTCGACTTCATCAACAGCGACTCCGTGAATCACAACGTGTTTTCGCCGGACAATGAGGGCTACAACCTCGGTACTTGGGCCAAGGGCGACAAGCGCAGCTACACCTTCAAGCGCGAGGGCGTGTACACGCAACTCTGCTCGCTGCATCCGGAAATGGAGGCGTTTATCCTGGTGCTGGGCAACTCGTACTTTGCGACGACCGGCGCCGATGGCCACTTCTCCATCGCCAACGTTCCCGCCGGGCACTATCAGCTGCAGGTGTGGGGCGAGAAGCTCAAAGGCCCCGAAAAGAAGAAGACTTTCCCTGTGGACGTCACGGCCGATGGAGCCAAGACCACGCTGGCGCTCTAGGGTCGTCTAGGGCGACGTCTGCCCGGGCTGCCTGAAGCACGGCGTCGCCAGCAACACCAAGAACTCAAGCATATCCAGCGGTGGGGCAGGGTGCCGACCGCAACGGCCAAGCTGTATCTGCGGATTGGCCTTGTGACCGTGTAGTTTCAACGGCTTACCATTCTTCCGCCAGGGGGCGCGTGCCATGGCCAATTCCAAACTGGAGCAGGATTCGGTAGTACCGCTCCTGAACCCCCCAAGTCCAAAGCGATTTACCTGGCGCCGCCCTCTGGTGCTAGGCCTGCTGCTGGCCGCCGTCCTGACACCGCTGGCCTTGCTGCGCTTGGCACCCGTGCAGGCGACGCCAGGGCCCGGTGCCTCGCCGCCGCCGGACGCCATCGCCTTTGACCACACCATCCACGTCGGCAAGTATGGCATGGCTTGTCTGGGCTGCCATGTCGATGCGCGCAACTCGCCGTCGGCGGGCCTGCCATCGGTGCGTAAGTGCATGGGATGTCACAAGTTTGTAGCCAAGGATAAGCCGGCCATCATCGCCCTGACCAAGCTGTTTGAGAAGGGGGAAGCCCCGGTGTTTCGCCGCATCCATGACCTGCCGGATTACGTGTATTTCTCGCACCGTATGCACATTGCCGCCCAGGTGGCGTGCAGCAACTGCCACGGCGATGTCGGGCAAATGAAGCGGGTGCAACAGGTAAGTCCATTGACCATGGGCTGGTGCCTGGACTGCCACAAACAGCGCAAAGCGACACTGGAATGCGTGGGCTGCCACAAGTGATGCGGCCTCGAGCGATTGGGGCAGTACCGATTCGGACGGTTGCGTTACGGACAGAGGAGTGCGAGTCATGACCAAGCCAAACCCATTGACAAGACGCGGTTTTCTCAGCATCACGGCTGGTACTAGCGCCGGCGTCGGGCTGCTCGGCTGCAGCGACGTCCTGCCCAGGTTCATCCGCCCCCAGGTCATTGCGGCGGACGACATCACCTCCGGCGTCGCCAGCTTCTACAAGACGGTGTGCCGGGAATGCGCGGCGGGCTGCGGGCTCATGGCGCGCGTGCGGGAAGGCCGCGCCGTCAAAGTGGAAGGAAATCCCGATCATCCGCTGAGTCTGGGCGCTCTGTGCGTGCGCGGTCAGGCGGCGATTGAGGGCCTGTATTCGCCTAGCCGGCTGCACCAGCCGTTGATCAAGGGCAAGACGGCGTCTTGGTCGGAGGCGCAAACGGCCTTCGGTCAAGGCATTGGCGCGGCGTTGCAGGCCGGCAAGCAGGTCGTGGTCGTGACGCGGCCCGAGCGTGGCGTTGTCGGTGATCTGCTGCGCAACTGGCTGACAGCACTGGGCCAATCGCCCGACCAGGTGCTTGTCTATGACGCGGCCGAACCGACCTGGCTTCGCGAAGCTGCCCAGGCCACTTTTGGCGTGAATTCGCAGCCTACCTGGCGCGTTGACCAGGCCAAGACCGTGCTGTCCTTGGGCGCAGACTTGGTCGAAGATTGGGACACGCCGGTGGCCCACGCGCGGGCTTTGGCGCAACTGCGTTCTGCCCAAGGGCGAGGGCGATTTCTCTATGTAGGTCCGCGGCTTTCGGCGACGGCGGCGACTGCAGATGCCTACCATCCCCTGCATCCAGGCGCGGAATTGCCTTTTGTTCTAGCACTCTTGCATGAAGTGCTCACCCAGCAGCCCCATCCGGCCGGCGTCGATGATGCCGCTCTGGCGCAGCTCAAGACGCTGGCGGCCGCCCATGACCCGGCGCTAGTGGCAGGACGCATCGGTATCGCTGCAAAAACGTTGACGGATCTGGCCCACGAGTTGCTCCAGACTGGCCCGGCCCTGGTGGTTGGACCGGGACGTGTTGCCGCGGGTGAGGATGCGGTGGCGGTAAGCCAGGCGGTGTACTTGCTCAACCTCGCCTTGGGTGCTGTGGGCAATACCCTCGTATTCCACGAGGTTCCTGCTGCTCCTTGGGCCGGTCCTTCCCTGACCCAAGCGGAGTTGGCGGCCAGGGTGCAGGCGGGCAAGGTCGGCGCAATCGTTGTGCATCAGTGTAATCCCCTTGGTTTGGCAACGGTTTTTGCGCCGCTTGCCGATGCGCTGCACAAAGTACCGTGGCTGGCCGTGTTGGGCCATCAGGGCGATGAGACCGCGCAAATGGCGCAATTAGTCTTGCCAGACCACCACTTCCTAGAGTCCTGGGGGGAGGTAGACAGTCAGCCCGGTATTCACGGCCTACAGCAACCGGTGATGACGCCCCTGCATGACACCCGCGCAGCTGCCGATGTTCTGCTGGGTGCCGCTCGACAACTCACCAAGACTACAGGACTTCCTGAAGAGGAAACCTTCGCCCTGTACCAGCGCAATCGCCTGACCGATGCCGATGTCGAGCGCGGTGGCGTGTTTACGGTCGCGACCCCGCGAGCCGTCACCTTGACGCCGACGGCTGTATCGGGAATTTCGCTGAAAGAAAGCGGTCTTGCCGCAGGGCCGGTGCTCATTGCCACGCCTTCACTGCGCTACTTGGACGGCATGCAGCGCCAAAGTCCTTTGGTTTCTGAGGTGCCCGACGCCCTGACGGCCATTGCCTGGAGTGGTTGGGTCGAAGTCAATCCTGAAACTGCGGCTACCCAGGGTCTGGTGCAGGGCGATGAACTGCGCCTAAAGATTGGCAATCAGGCGGTGAACCTGCCGGTCTTCGTGACGCCGACGGTCGCGCCCGACGTGCTGGCGGTGCCCCTAGGCCATGCCACAGCTTTGTTGCAAGGGCGGCAGCACCTGCGCGGCCGCTTGGGCAACGTGCAGGTGGCGCGCACGGGGCAGCGGATCAATTTACCGAGCAATAGCGGGAGCTTGGATGACCAGGGCCGCGACCTGGCCAAGCAGGTAGACGCTAAGCATGATCAGCTCCCCGAGCATGAACCCCTGGCGACGATTCAGGATCCAGAGGACAAGACCAAGCATCGCTGGGCCTTGGCCGTCGACCTGGACAAGTGCAATGGCTGCGGGGCTTGCGTGGCGGCTTGCCATGTTGAAAATAACGTCCCTATCGTCGGTGCCGACCAGTTTTCCCGCGGCCGTGACATGAGTTGGATTCGTATTCAACGCTATATGTCGGGCACGGCCCTAGCCCCCAAGGCGGTGTTTGTACCGTCGATGTGCCAACAATGCGGTTCGGCGCCGTGCGAAACGGTTTGCCCGGCCTATGCCACCTATCACACGGCTGATGGCCTCAACGCGCAGATCTACAACCGCTGCATAGGTACCCGTTATTGCTCCAATAACTGCCCGTACGTTGCGCGCCGCTTCAACTGGTTCCAATGGCCGCATCCCGAGCCCAGCCACCTCGGCCTGAACCCGGACGTCACGGTCCGCGAACGCGGCGTCATGGAGAAATGCACCTTCTGCGTCCAGCGCATCCGCGACGTGGAGGAACGCGCTCGACTGCGCGGCGAACCCGTGCGCGATGGCGAAATTGTCCCGGCGTGCGGCCAAACCTGCGCCACCGGAGCCCTGGTCTTTGGCGATGCCAACGATCCCAAATCGCAGGTTAGTCAACTGATGCGCAGTGGCCGAGCCTATAAAATGCTTGAGGAATTAGGCACACGTCCTGGCGTGACCTACCTCGCCCGCCGTCGCAAGGAGAACGCATGAGCACCTCGCCTACGGGTCCCGTCCACCCGCCGATTGAAAAGGATATTTTGGCCACGCTCGGCATGCCCGGCTGGCGCTACTGGCTGCTGCTCGCGCTGTCTGTGGCACTGGTCGCTTGGGGCGGCTGGAATTTCGCCCATATGATGCAGACGGGCATGGGCGTGACCGGCCTGAACTCGCCAGTGATGTGGGGTTCGCTGATCACGACCTTCGTTTTCTTCATTGGTATCAGCCACTCAGGCACGCTTGTTTCGGCGATTCTGTACTTCACGCGTTCGCCGCTGCGGGCGTCCATCGGTCGCTCGGCCGAGGCCATGACGGTCATCGCCATCATGACCGCCGGTCTGTACCCGGTCATCCACTTGGGCCGCAACTGGCTGTTCTTTTGGCTACTTCCCTATCCAAATCAGCGCGAACTGTGGCCCAATTTCCACTCACCGCTGGTATGGGACGTGTTTGCCATTACCAGTTATGTGACCACCAGCGCGCTGTTCCTGTACATGGGGATGCTGCCCGATTTCACGTTGCTGGCCAAGCGCTTAACGGGCTTTCGCCGTCCCTTGTATCGCATCTTGTCGCTCGGATTCTCCGGGACCGATAGCGAATGGAACCTCTTTGAGCGCGCCTACCCTCTGTTTGCTGGCGTGGCAATTCCCTTGGCAGTTTCAGTACATAGCGTCGTGTCTTGGGACTTCGCCATGACGCTGATGCCCGGCTGGCACTCGACCATCTTCGCGCCCTATTTCGTCGCCGGCGCCATCTTTTCTGGCCTAGCCATGGCCATCATTTTGCTTGGCTTTATGCGCGGCGGCTACAAGTTGCAGGCGTACATTCGCATGGAGCACTTTGACATGCTCGCTAAGCTCCTGCTGGCCATGTCCGTCGTCATGTCCGTGGTTTACGTTACGGAATTCTTCCTCGCAATCTACCGTGGTTCCATAGCGGAGCGCGACCTATTCATCTGGCGCGCCACCGGACGCTATGCCCTGGTGTACTGGGGCGTCATCCTGTGCAACTGCCTGATTCCCCTACTGCTCTTCGGCAACAAGATGAGGCGCAACATCCCGGTGCTGGTCTTTGTCTCCATCGCCGTCACCATCGGCATGTGGCTGGAACGCTTCATGTTTATTGTGACGACTTTGGCCCACAATTACGCGCCCTTCTCCTGGGGATTCTACCAGCCGACCGTGCCAGAAGCCGCCATCTGCCTAGGCGGTCTGGGCTGGTTCTTCATGCTTTTCTTGTTGTTTATCAAAGTCTTTCCTTGCGTTTCCGTGTCTGAAACCCTGCAAGGGGAAGAACCCGCCCATGGCGACGCAGACGCCGCGGAGGCCCACCATGCCTAGCCGTTGGATAGCCACCTTCGATGAGCCCGCGCTCGTCGCCCAAGCCCTGACTGCTCTTGCGGATTTGGGCGTGCCAGGTACCCGTTTGGTCAGTCCTGCGCCCTACCGCGCCGTGCACCTCACCGGTCAACCCGGGCCGTGGCGCGCGATGGGTTGGCTGGTGCTAGGCGGCGGACTTTGCGGCCTGGCCACCGCAATCGCTTTGGAAGTCGGCACTTCGCTGGCCCATCCGATGCATGTCGGTGGCCAACCGGTGATTGCCTGGGTGCAGTTTGGCGTCATCATGTTCGAAATGACCATGCTCGGCGCGGGGTTGACCAATTTCTTGGCCATGATTGTCTTGGGGGCCTGGAGTCGTCGGCAAGTCGCCAAAGCCGCCCGGGATGGGTTGCGTTCGGACCGCCTGACCCTGGCCATTCCGACTTCTGGTCGTAGTCCTGAGCAGTTGCAGGCCATTCGCGCCGCACTGGTTGGGGCCACCGGTATCGAGGAGGCACCATGATCAAGATCCACGGCATCTGCCTGTTTTCGTTCTTGGTTTTTGCCGGCTGCCAAGGGCAGTGGCCCGCGAGCATGGCCCAGCAACCTTCTGTGCAGCCGCTGACCCTGCCGCGTCCGGCGCCGGTCGGTTCGGTGCAAGTCGGCGGGGTTGAGCACCTCGAAGATCGCCAAGATGATGCGGACCTAGTGAGCCCCCTGCCGCGCGAAGCCACAGTGCTGACCCTGGGGCAGCAATTGTTTGGCTACCACTGCGCGGTTTGTCACGGCGATGACGGGCACGGCAATGGCCCGGTATCTAAGCTGTTTCCGCCTGCTCCAGACTTGCGCCACGTCTCAATTTGTGGCCGCAGCGATGGCTTCATCTACGGCACCATCACCGCCGGCGGCCGGGCCATGCCTTCGCTGCGAGAGGGCTTAAGCGCTCGAGATCGCTGGTCTCTTGTCGCCTGGGTCCGCGAAATTCAACGCCCAGGCTGCGTCGGTCAAGTCGCCGCGCCTGAAGCAGCCGAGGCACCCGCAGCGGACGCACCGGCGGACAGCAGCGCCGCGGCGGCCCCAGCCGAACCATCCGCAGCCGCCACCGAGGGAGCTGGGCAATGAGCACCAAATCAACAGAAACACAGGGCATTCTGAGCCTCCCCTTGGCCCGCGTCGCTGCCGGCCTCGTCGCCTTGGGCGTGGCTGGCTTTGCTTTCGGCATCCTCGGTGGCCACGCCGCACGAACAGTCTCCGACTTGGTCGCAAGTTGGCTGTTCTTCACCGGAATCGCAGTCGGTGGCTTGGCCTTCACAGCGATTCTCCGCCTGTGCGGTGCCCGCTGGGCCGCCCCGATGTACGACGGCGCGTGGCGCATCGCCGCATTCATCCCTCTTGCTGCAGTGTTGCTGGTCGCCGTCATCGCCTGTTTGGCGGTCTGGGCCCCCTGGGTCTCGAGCATGGCCCCCCGCGACGCCTTCTGGCTCGCCCTGCCAAGTTTCGCCGGGCGCGAGGCCGTCGTCTCGGCCCTTTTGCTCACGGTCGCCTACCGCGTCGTCCGCCCGCATGTGCGCGATGGCGGCAATTCCACACCACTTTTCATCACTTACGCGCTGCTCTTCTCCCTCATCGTCTCGATTTGGTCTTTCGACTTTGTCGTGGGTCCAACGGCCGGTTGGAACAGCACGCTCATCGGTCCGCACTTGTTCGTTGGCTCGTTCTTGTCCGGGATTGGTGTGACAATTCTCTTGGCCTTGCGCAAGGATAGCCTATCCGTCTCCCAGCGACGTGACGCCGGGACCCTCGTGTTTGTCCTCGCCATCTTCTGGGGCTACCTGAGCTGGTCGCAGTTCCTGACCTTGTGGTACGGCAATTTGCCCGAGGAAGTCGGCGTACTCATCCGCCGAAACACCTTTGCCTGGCGCGGGTTGGCTGGCCTGGTCATCGTGCTGATTGCTGCGCTGCCCTTTGTGCTCCTGCTCAACAGTAAGGCGCGGACTTCCAAGAAGATTCTGGCCGTTGCCGCGACTTCGCAGCTCCTCGGCCTGTGGCTGGAACGCGGGCTGATGGTGACGCCAGCTTTAGGCGGTGCCGATGCGCAACCATTTGATTTTGCAGGTCTCGCTGTGGCACTGGGCGTCCTGGGGCTGTTTGTGCTGAGCACGTGGCGCGTCGTCCTGGCACCGGGGCAAACGCCTGTGGCGGTGGGTGGTTGACAGGGGCGCGGCGGCGGTGAGTTCGGCGTCCCCTCGGGGCGGCCTTGAGGGCCTCCTAGCTCCATGACGCGACGGCAGTTGGGGCACTGGCTGCGGTAGGGCAGGGGGCGTCGGCGCTGCACCGTGCAATTCCTTTTATTCCATGATGATTTGGGCACGTCGCCGAAGCGGCGACCGGGCTGGGATTTTCCGCCTCGGCGGCGGAAAACGGCGTCGGACGCCGCTGCTCCGCAGTCCACATCCCTCGCGCGTGGTTGGCGGCGAAAAGCCCATATTTCAGTCGATGCGGTGGCGAGGATTCCGCTTGAAACTTGGGGCCGCGGAACCTGTCATCGACGTTGAGACACATTCGGCAAAAAGTTTACCGACCTATTGTCGGCTCGGTTTGGAGCGGCGGCGGGTTGACCCAGGCCTTTGTTGGCACCGGCCGAGTGGTTGGTCCGTGAACGTTCAATTGCTTCCTCATTCTAAGTACTTGCCTGTCTAACACCGTCATCGACCCGCGCCCCACCATCGCCGACGGTCGACGGCGTACGCAAGTACCCGAATTCACTTGCGACGACAACTATCCACTCTGACACATGTGCAACGCCAGCGAATTGGGGCGACCCAGGGTTGAAACCCTGGGCTCGCAATCAAGAAACCCGCCTTCGCGGGTTGGCGCCCGGGCGTTCCAATTGTCGCTGAGCACAGGCCCGGCTCGGCGGCGAAAAGACAAGACCCGGAAGTTGTTGGTACGCGCAAGGTTATCGCCGCAGTGCAGGATGCCAATGAGATCAAGCGCTTTCTGACGCATCTGC
>CAIMEY010000041.1 GCA_903840165.1 uncultured Myxococcales bacterium
AATTTAAGGATTATTACCTGCCAGCTGCGCCAAGGCCGCTCAGTAGATGTCGGCAGGTGGCATTGCTTTCCTAGCGGAGCACGAGGCCAAGCGAAGGTTCAATTCACTTGCATTTACCAGCCTTACACGCCTTGCCGCCGGAACTGCGAGTGCACTGTAGTTCAGGTCGACGAGGTAACCTTGTTGATTCATCTTAGGGCGTAGCAAGGTCAAAGCCCGGGAAGGCACTGGCCCTTTGCATTGCATATCTGTCCCGGACCGCACGACGTCTTGAACAGCCGCGACCCTGGCTCGCAGCCCGCCTCACTGTCACAGCGAAATCCTGTGGCGCACGCGGGATCTGGGCTCGGGCACGCACCCACGGGGAGGTCGAGGCACTCTGGGTGCGCACCGCACACATCATTGAGCCAAGAATCGACGCGGCCAATGGCCAAAGGACCGAATTTTCCAGGCGGTCCCTGCCGCGCGACAATCACCAGGATGCCGTGCTGCCAAAAGCCGATTGCCATCCCATCGTCGAACACGTCGATGCCCGCGTTTCCAACGTCCAATGCGTCATTTTCATTGACTCCTAGCGCCTTGACCCAGCCGCCGTTCAAGTCCGCCGGGCCCCGCCGAAGGCCAGCAGCACCTTGCCCAGGGCTTGCGCCGATCAAGTCACCGGCCGGGGTGGCGGTCATGCGCGTCCAATAGCCCATGAACGGTAGCGAGGCCGTCTTGATTTGACCGTCGGCCGTGACTGTGTATCCACACGCTGATTCGCTACATCCCCATGTAAGGGCTAGTATTTTCCCTTCTCCAAGCGGAACCAAACGCAACACTGTTTCGCCAGGGAACTTTGGCGGCACCTTCGCTTCCCAGGCCAACTGGCCAGATTGCGAAAATCCCGCGACAAAAGGTTGCCCGGACTTGGCTCCTCCCACCCGCAAGAGGCCGTCGGACCCGTGCGTCAGCGCCACGACTTGGGTGCCTGGCAAACTCACCAATACTTTGGCGGTCACGGTGCCGGAACTGGGCAACGATGTTGGTATTTCTGCCAAAGTCGCATCTGCCTGGGCCATGACCGCCACCACCATCGCGCCAGGAAATGCTGGCGAGCCATGACCAGCCACCACGTGCGGTTTGACAGAATTGCTATCAATTCCAGCAATATCCAATACCGAAATCTGCCCCGCCCAATTCACGACAACCAATACGGCCTGGGCCCCGGGCAAGCCGCCCCCGACCACGACCTGGTCGCCGTCGTTCCACATCGTCGTCAATTCGGCATTGCTTTGGATGATGTTTGGCCCAGACCAGGCAACTTGACCACTTGGGTCGATGCGCATGAATGCAAATGGTTGCGCCGTCACTCCATGGGACCGTAGAAGCACCATGGTTCCGTGGTCTGGATGCCAAACGCCTGTCTTTACAGTCATTCCAACATACGCCCCTTGCAGCAGTTCCCAGCCAAGACCAGCCCCCTCACACGCCGTGGCCGCAACGCCGTCAAAGGACCCTGCATTGGCGGTGTCAGAGTCCGCAATGGCATCGCCGACTACGTCTACAACATCAGACAGGTCCGAGGTGTCGGACAATTCCGCAATCTCGCCCGGCACTTGGTCAATGTCACTGTCTGCAGCCAGTGAAGTGTCACCCGCACCATTGGCAACGGTTCGGCCCGCACAATCGCACAGGCCAAAGCTCAAGGCGGCAAGCCAGAGACCGGCAAGCGC
>CAIMEY010000042.1 GCA_903840165.1 uncultured Myxococcales bacterium
AGCAGCCAGGTCGGCTCCATGCTGCATAACCCAAGCTATGCAGGGGCTTATTGCTGGGGCCGTGTGCAGACCAAGCAGAATTTCCAGGACGGGCGTCTGCAAAAAAGGCATGTCCGCATGCTTGATGTGGAAAAATCCCGTGTCTTGCTGTGGGATCATCATCCGGGGTATATCACCCGGGCGCAGTATGAGGAGCACCAGCGAATGATGGCCCGTAATTACACACAATTTGGTGGCGGTTCGCCGGTGCGTCAAGGTCGGGCGCTGCTGACGGGGCTGCTGCGCTGTGGCCGTTGCGGTCGGCGGCTGCAGGTCAAATTCTGGAACGCCGCCGGTTGTCCGGGCAGGTATCTGTGCGACGGCACACATACAAGTGGTGGTAAATATTGCCTGGGCGTATCGGGCGCCGCCATGGACAAGGCGATTGACGCGGAAATGCTGCGGGTTTTGTCGCCGTTGGGTATCGAGGCGAGCAAGGCTGCGCTGGCAAGCACTGGCGAGGCACAGGTCGGACAGCGCAACACCTTGATTTTACAGGAACAACAGCTGCAATACGAGGTGCGGATTGCCCAGGAGCGCTACGAACAGGTCGACGCCCGCAACCGGCTGGTGGCGTCTTCACTGGAGGCGCGGTGGAATGCCAAATTGGAAGAGTTGGCGCAGGCGCGTGCGACGCTGACAAATCTGGATCAAACGGCGCCGCCTGTGTCCACTGTCAATTTGCAACAGGAAATTCAATGGCTTGGCGAGAATTTCGAAGCTGTCTGGAACAGTGAACATTGCCCGATTGAACTCAAAAAGCGGCTGGTCCGCGCGGTGATCGACGAAATTGTGGTCGACACCACAGAGTCGACGATTTCCTTGATCATTCATTGGCAGGGCGGCGCGCACACCAAGCTCGAGACGGTGAGACCGACACGGAAAACCGCGCAGGCGAACAGCACCGAAGATATTGAAATTATCCGGCAATTGGCACCACGCTATTCTGACGACCAAATCGCCAACGTCCTATCGAAAATGGGACGCCTGACCGGCAAGGGCAAGGTTTGGCGACGCCAAGCCGTCAAGCACGCGCGCAACAAAGCCGGCATTGCAGGCGGCGATTGTCCCAAGATTGACCCGGACTTGTTGAACATGAGCGCAGCCCGCCGCCTGACCGGCGTCAGCGACACCACGCTGCGCAAGCTGGTTCAGGCCGGTTTGCTGGTTAATCATCAGAAAATTCCGTGGGCGCCGTGGGAATTGCGGCGCCAGGACTTGGAATCGGATCCGGTCGCGCGTATCCTGGACCGCCTGCGGTGGGACGGGCGTCTGGTTTTGGGGCCTCGTTTGGTTTCGGGGGTAGAACAACTGGCGTTATTTCAAGGAGGTAGCAATGATGGGTAGTTTGCGTGCAGATTCAGTCTTGCCGCACCATCGCCGCGTTGAACAACGGAAATCGCTGCATAGTTCGGGTCTTCACCACCTTGGGCTCTGGCCTGTTTGACATAGTGAGCCCGCAGCGACCGCATGACCGCACGCAGCACCGCATAGCGAAGTTGCATGTTCCATGCCAGTAAGAACCTGAGATCATGTGGAAAAGTGACAACCCACTGCCGCACGGCGACGGCCAAGGCGTGGCAAGTCAAGCCATCGCAGTAACGGGGCAATTCGCCGATGCCTGACAATCGGAACGTGAACGCACCGCGTAGTTGCGCTCAATTGTCTCCCTCAAGAAACAGTGCAGCCCCAAATGGCACGCTTGTTGTCGCGGCGGCAGTTGCTACATTGGTAGGGCCCTGAGCAACTCGGGCTTGGCCCAGGAACGACCATGCAACGCCGTAAAGTTCTTCAACAAATGGCCGCCCTGCCTCTGCTAGCGGCCTGCCAGCGTTCGCTCAGCCAGACGGTGACGCCGGGGCCGGCGCTCGGGGCCAGACCGCAGCAACCGGGCAATCAGCCCGAGCCAGAAGGGAAATCGATGCAAACCTCCAATCAAAATAAGAACATGCCGGTCCTGTTCCTGGCCCACGGTGCGCCGATTCTCTTGGACGACCCGACTTGGATCCGCGAACTCAGCCAGTGGGGGCAGCGCCTGGGCAAGCCCAAGGCAATTCTTATGATTTCAGCCCATTGGGATGCTACGCCCGTGGCGATTGGGGCGACGACGCCAGTGCCTTTAGTCTATGATTTCTATGGCTTTCCCCAGAAGTACTACCAGACCCAGTACGCCGCACCGGGCAGTGAGGCGCTGGCCCAACAGGTGCGTGACTTGTTGAAAACACATGGCTTTTCCTATGTCGATCAGCCCAGCCGCGGTCTGGACCATGGGGCCTATGTTCCCCTGGTGGCGATGTACCCGGCGGCCGATGTCCCGGTGCTGCAGATCTCGTTACCCGGGACAATTCCAGGCAAAGTCGTGGCGATGGGCCAGGCGCTGGCGTCGCTGCGGGCGCAGGGGGTGTTGATTATCGGCAGCGGATTCATCACGCACAACATGCACTTAGCCTTCGTCAAAGGCGTGCCGGCCTGGGCCCGCGAGTTCGATCAGTGGACGGCCGAGACCCTGCAGCACAAGGACTTGGATTCATTAACGGATTTCATGATCAAAGGTCCAGGTGCACGCATGGCCTTGCCAACGACCGAGCACTTCGTGCCCCTGCTGCTGGCAGCCGGCGCCGTGCAAGCCGCTGATTCCGTGAGCTTTCCTATCACCGGCTTTTGGAATGACATGGCGTTTACGCGCCGTTCGGTGCAATTCGGCTAACTCGCCGTAAATGTGCGTAAATTGTCGACGACCGCGCCTATGGCATTTTCGGCCCAGGGCTGGCAGACTGCGCAGACTGTGCGTTGGCTTTGCCGCCCGGAGGTCGCCGTGTTCAAGCGTATTGCCCTGGCCCTTGCTGCTTCAACCCTGCTCAGTTCAAGCGCTTTTGCGGTGCCAGGCACGCTCCAAGTCGATGGCGCGCTGCTGACCGTCGGCAATGGTCCTGTGCCTGACGGCGCTTATGACCTGAAATTTCAGCTCTATTCGCAGGAAGTCGGCGGGGCCGCCTTGTGGCAGGAGTCAACGGTCACCGTTGGCGTCAAAGCGGGGCAATTCCACACGGCTATTGGCGAAAAGGTGCCCCTCGATGCCAAAATCGCCAAGGGCTCCGACCTTTGGCTTGGCGTTTCCATCAATGGAGACGGCGAGTTACCTCGGCGTCCCTTGGGCAGCGTCGCCTACGCCCTAAGAGCCAGCGCTGCCGATGGCGTCGATTGTTCGGGCTGCATCGGCCTTGGCCAGCTGGATCCGGCTGTTTTGCAAGGCTATGCCAAGTCCGCCAACCTCGCCAAAGTCGCCAGTAGCGGCGCGTACGCCGACCTTCTGGGCAGCCCGGACCTCAGCGTTTTTGCCCAGGTCGCGGCCCTGGCAACGGTAGCAACTTCCGGTAAATACAGCGATTTGGTCGGGGCACCCAACCTCGACGTCTACGCCAAAGCCAACACGCTGGCCAATGTGGCAACTTCTGGGAAATACGCCGACCTCATCAATGCGCCAAGCCTGGCTCCCGTGGCAACGTCGGGCAAGTACGCAGATTTACAAGGCTCTCCAGTTCAGCCCAAGCTCGGCACCGCCTGCGGCTCGGGCCTAGCCGTTGTCGGACTCGCGGTCGATGGCAGCCTGCAGTGCGGCCCAGTCGGCTATGATCCCAGCCAGCTATTCCAGTTCACGGTGGCCAATGACGCGCCCAAGGTCTGCACGCCCCAGCTGTTCGGGTCCGCCTACGCCAGCGCCAAGAACAATTCGCTGTATATCTGCAATGGTAGCGCATGGTACCCCATCGCCATCGGCGTGGTCGGCAGTCAGGCGACGCCCGGCAAGTCCTGCAAGGACATCCTCACCCAAGTGCCTGGAAGTAAAGATGGTTTGTACTATATCGCCGTCTCTGGCGTCACGACCCAGGTCTACTGCGACATGACCTCGGACGGCGGCGGCTGGACCTTGATAGACTACGCCTATCGCCCGCAAACTGGCGGTAATGACGTCGATTTCCTGCCCAACGCCTCGGCTGGCACCTGGGACCCCGGGGTTCGGGCCGGCAAGGCCACCCTGGACGGCACCGCCTTGCTGCAAACCGCCACGCACGTCGCGCTCACGGTCACCAACAACGGCGCGGTGCCCACGGCGGGCAACTTGCTGAGCTACGACCTCGCCTACAAGTGGGCCAAAGCATCTGGATACACAACGTATTCTCTGAGCGACGCCCAGACGACCTGCATCACCGTCGCCGTCACCGAACTCAAGGCCGGCGCGCAGTTTAACGCCATGACCTTTGACAATCGGCCCCAAGTCTCGTGCAGCGGCCATAAGGGCGGCACCCTGTATGAACGCCAATTCATTGGCTTTAACAGCGCAACCTGCTATGGCGTCTGCGGTTCTGACCCAGTCACTTCCAATGGCATGGTTGTCTGGTACGGCGACGGCTACACGCCCACGACCTCCGGCGGCAAGAGCGACCCGGCCCGCGCTGCGTCATTTGCCTTTTGGATTCGCTAATTTAGGTGTGCCACCTGCGGTCCTCAGCGGTCGCGGGCGGCGCCCAGCATCGGGCAGCGGCGTGTCTTGGCGTCCGCGTAGCCCAACGATCATAGTTATTGTTATTACGTCCTTTTCGCCGATATTGACCGGAGAAGCGAGGACGCCAAAGGAGCTCC
>CAIMEY010000043.1 GCA_903840165.1 uncultured Myxococcales bacterium
GCAAGAAGAAACCAATTGAAAATAAAGGTAATATGCAGAGGCTCGCCAGCAGACCCAGGCCCACGCCTCGGCGCAGGGGTCCGGCTAGGCCCAGGCGGTCGGTCAAGGTCCAAGGGGTCGGAAGGGGCAGCAGATGCTCGGTCAGCCACGGCAAGCCTAGGAAACCCAAAGCGACTAGGGCGCCAAGGTGCGGAGCCAGCCAGCAAACCGAACTGAGCCGATCGGTCAAGGCCAGCCAAAACGCCAGCAGGCCAGTACTAACAAGGATTTGCCCGAGCGCGCGTCTGCGACCGGCCCCTGTCAGTCTTGGCTCAGTTTCTTGGGGCGGCGCGGGTGACACAGACGGCCTTCCTGGTTATCTATGCAACAGCTTAGGATGATTGAGTAAGTTTGGGAGCACGGTCCTTCGCTGCCGTGCCAAGGACCATGCGCAGAGCCGCGAGGCCAAAAGGCGACAAGCCAAGCCGGTCCGCATCGTATCGGTGGCGGGCTCTGGCGACAACGCCATGGAGCCTCAGCGTTTGAAGGTGGTGGGCTTGGCCTGGCGTGCTAGCCGAGCGATTCAAGAAACCGAGCAAAAAGGCCGGGATGGATGCCTTCATCGACGCTATCGACGCGCAATACGAACAGCATGCCGCCATCGGTCGGTTGGGCCACTTGGTTGACGCGTCCGCGAATCAGCAACGCGTAGGTAAGGTTATGGAGCGTTATGGGCACCTTGACCGTGAGGGGACTCGGGCTTGGCTCGGGCACCTGACTACCTTCAATGGCTAATGCTAATGAGGAGATTGCCATGCACTGGGCCGTACACCATTTGCCGTCTAGTACGTAGGCGACTTCTAGCGCGCAAGCGATCGGTGTACGGACTGCACCGGGGGTCCGTGGGCGATGTGCGGCGCCGGTCGATCTTGGGCCAGCGTCGCTGCTCGGACGGGTCCAGTTGGCCGCGCCGGTTCCTGGCAGGGGCGTCACGTCTTCCACGTCGCGCAGGGCCGTTTGCGAAGTTGGTGGGCGATTGGCCAGGGGGTCTCGCACTGTCGGAATCGACGTATCGACGCGGTCGGCCAACCCGGCTGGCGTAGCGACGGGGGAACGCCCAGCGACCAGGACTTGGGGGCCTCGTGTTGTCACAGGCGCTGACGGCACACCGGGGGTGGCGGGACGTCGCTCGCCTTGGGCCCAGACAGGCCAGGAATCCGCGTCCAGATCGCGTGGTAATGCAATGTCTATGCTTGGTTGGCCTGGATCGACGACGGGGCTAGCCAGCTGCTCAGGCGTCTTGTCTTGCTCTGGCGCGTCAAAGCCAAACACGTCCGAGTCATGAACAACCGGCTGGAAACGTGGCACCGAAGCTCGGGTTTTGCCAGGCTCGGGCTGCGTGGAAGCGGCAGCCGCCGCGCTTGGTTGACTGCCCTGACGAGCGGGGGCGGCCACGGGTACGGACGACGAACTGCGCCTTGATCCGTCGACTTCGGAGCCCGTGGGCGATGAACGGAGCGTTCCGCCGTCGCCTGCATCGGGTCGGCCGGGCCCGGTGCTTCGGCTTGGCGGCGCGCTAAAACGTCCTGTTTCCTTCATCGTCAGCGCATGTTGGCCGAGTCCACGTCGCACTGGCGCTTCATCGGCTGTGTTCGCTGGCTGCATCCGGGGAACCGCCCCCGACGCGGAGGAACTGCCAAGACCGTTATTATGGATCGCCTTGGCGCGTGGCATGGAACCACTGGCGGAATGCCCAATTGCTGGGGATGAGGAGGTCCTGTCGACCGCTCGCTCGGTGGGATTGGCGCGGGTCCCCGCGTGCCATGCCTGCAGGTCCAGGACAAATCGCCGGTCCCGGCTTTCCAATTCGTGGCTGGTGATTGCCGGAAGGCGCAGAATTTCATGGACTACGCGCAGGATCGGGTCCCCGCCCAACGCGCATTCCGCCGCCAGCCATGTGACGGCAAACCCGCCTGCTTGCGAAGGGCCAACCGGCTGAATTCGAACGACTTGTGCGGCCAGTTCGACCAGCGGGGTGTTCAGGCCACCGGCGCGCAGCTCAAAGGTGATTCGGTCGCCAATGGTCGGCATGGTCCGGCCGGTGAAGAATCCGCCCGCCGGTCCGAGGTTGGTACAGACGCTGTCAAACCGTTCCACCGCTGAAACGGCGACTACCCGCAACAAGACGGTGTAACGTGGATGTTTTCGCCGGTCGTGAAACATCAGTTCGCTTGGCGCCGGTGCACGGCGTTCAGATGGCAAACCGTTTGCTGTGCTTGCGCAGGACCCCTCCGTGCGCTGGACCGCCGTGTCACCCCCATGGGGTGGGCCGTCCCTTCCGCGCATCGTGCGCGACGTTGCTTGGGCGCCTGAGGCCCAGCAACAGCGAATCGGAGAATGGCAGAGATTGGACCGCTGTGCAAAGTAAGTCCGGCCAGCCTCTTTGGCTCACGCCTTGGCCGCGGTCCTTTGGTCCTCTTGGCGGGCTTGCGAAACTAGGCTTGGCGCAAGAGGAACTATTGGCGGGCCGAGATTGGCGCAGCGCCACTATCAGCGCCCGGGACGCCAACTGCGGGAGAAAGCGCGTGCAACGGCTACGCCTGAAATCGTTCGCATTTACGATTCGGTGTCCGCGCCAGCTTAGGCCCGTTCAAACAGGCCCGCTGCCCCCATGCCGCCACCGACGCACATGGAGACAATTCCGTAGCGTTTCCCAGTCCTACGCAGACTATGCACCAAGGTAGCCGTCAATTTGGCACCCGTGGCTCCCAGCGGGTGACCCAGGGCGATTGCACCACCATGGGGATTGACCTTGGTCGGATCCAGGCCCAATTGCCGAATCACAGCAAGGGACTGCGCCGCAAAGGCCTCATTGAGCTCGATGTGGTCGATTTGCGCTAGGTCGATCCCCTGCCGCCGCAGCAGTTGCGGGATCGCTTCGATGGGCCCGATGCCCATGATTTCAGGGGCAACGCCCGCCGCGCAGAAGCCATGAAAGTAGGCCAGCGGTTGCAGTCCGAGCGCAGCCGCCTTGGCTTCCGACATCAGCACGACCGCAGCCGCTCCGTCCGTCAGGGGGCTCGACGAACCTGCCGTCACGGAACCACCCTGTTGAAACGCGGGCTTGAGCTTGGTCAGGCCTTCAATCGTCGTCTCTGGCCGCGGCAACTCATCGACAGCCAAGCTGCCTTCGGGCGTCTGCACAGGTGCAAGTTCATCCGTAAAAACGCCAGTTTGTAGTGCAACGCCGGCGCGGCGCTGACTTTCCAGGGCGAACAGATCCTGGTCTTGGCGGCTGATGTTCCAGCGTTGTGCCACCAATTCCGCGGTGTTACCCATGGGCATGTACACTTCGGGCCATTGGCGAATGACGCGCGGGTGCGGCGCGATCTTAAAGCCGCCCATCGGCACTTGGCTCATCGATTCGACGCCGCCGGCGATGGCGATATCGATGTCACCAGCGACAATGGCTTGAGCTGCCTGGGCAATCGCCTGCAAACCCGAACTACAGAAGCGATTGACCGTGACCGCCGCCACCGTCACCGGCAGACCAGCGCGAAGGGCAGCAATCCGGGCAATATTCATGCCTTGAGGGCCTTCCGGCATGGCACAGCCCAGCACGACGTCCTGAACCTCCGCCGGCGGCAGTTGGGGCACGCGCGCTAGGGCAGCGGCGATGGCCGTAGCAGCCAAATCCTCAGGACGCACGCGGGCCAGGCTGCCCTTGAGACCTCGGCCGCACGGCGTACGAACGGCGGCGACGATAACAGCGCGAGTGGACATGAGATTCCTCCAATTCTAGGCGAAGTTGCGGGGGGCGACTGCGGTGGTTCTGCCTGCAGGCAGGGTCCTCAGACTGCCGTCCAAGGACAGCGGATGGGTCAAATCGCAAGAATATTGCACAGTTGTGCAAGGGGCCGGACTCAATTGCGCAGAGGTTTGCCCGTCGTCAGCATGTGGGCAATTCGCTCGCGCGTTTTGGCCATGCCGCACAGGGTAAGGAAGCTTTCGCGTTCCAGATCAAGCAGATCTTGCTCAGTCTTGAGACCGCCTCGTTCACCGCCACACAGGACGCGCGCCACTTCATGGCCCACCGCGCAGTCATGATCACTGGCTTGGCCAGCGCACTTGAAGGAATATAAGGCCATGTCAAACAAGGCAATTCCTTCCGATCCTGGCATCAGCAAGTTGCCCTCGGCCACAGGCGGCGTCCAGCGCTCGGCCAGCAGGTGCAGCACGACGCGCTTGGCATCCTCCACGCGGCGGTCGGCCCCCATGCTGACCTGGTCGATGGCGCGCAGGAAGCCCAAGTCGCGCATTTGTCCAGCGCCTGTCGAGACTTTGGCCAAGGCAATCGTCTCAAACGCGCGCTGCAGCAGGGCGGTTCGGTCCACCCGGCTGTCCAGCGGTACGCCAGCGAGCATGCGCACGGCCAACTCCTTGGTACCGCCGGCTGCTGGCAAAAGGCCAACGCCGACTTCCACAAGGCCTGCATAGGTTTCCGCGGCAGCCTGCATCCGGCTGGCGTGCATGGCCATTTCACAGCCGCCGCCAAAGGTCATGCTGTGGGGCGCACTGACGGACGGATAGGGCGCGTACTTGAGCGCCTGATGGAAATCCTGGAAAACCCGCACTGCGGCTTCCAATTCCGCCCATTTGCCCTCTTGGGCCAGGCCACTGATGAAGGCGAGGTTGGCACCCACCGAGAAGTTCGCGCCATCATTGCCGATCACCAGCCCTTGCCACGGTCCCGCGTGCAAGAGTTCGAGGGCCTGCTGGCCCATGGCGATGATCCCATCGTCAATAGCATTCATTTTACTGCGAAAACTCAGGCAAAGCACGTCGTCGCCCAGGTCGAGCAACTGCGCGGACGCGTTCTCCCGCACCGCCTTTGTTGTCGCGCGCACGCTCGCGAGGTGCAGCCCCGGCAGCGCTGGCACCGGCAGGGTTTTGCCCTGGTAGTCGATCTGCAACCCCGCGTCATAAAAGCGAGTCTTTCCTTCGGCCAGCATCTTTTGCACGATGGCCGGCACAGCGCGCCCTTCGGCTTTGAGGCGATCAGCCACAACTTGCACGCCGATGGCGTCCCAAATCTGGAAAGGCCCGAGCTGCCAGTTGAAGCCCCACTGCATGGCGCGGTCGATGGATATGACGTCGTCAGCTATTTCACCCAACAAATCAGCAGCATAGACCAGTGAATGCGACAGAGCCTGCCAGGCGAACAGGCCGCCGCGGTCCTGACTGGCGGCAATCTGCGCAATGCGTTGGCCCACGTCGCGCACCTTGGCCGTCAGGGTCAGACACTCCAGTTGCGGTTTAATTTGCGGCACATACGCGCCTGCTTGCGGATCGAGCACCTGAATCTCGGCACCGACCTTCTTGTAAAAGCCCGCCCCCGCCTTCTGCCCGGTAGCGCCGCGTTCGATCAGCGTCGCAATGACTGGATGAAGGGCAAAAATCCCACGATTTGGATCATTTGGCAGGTTGTCGTAGCAGTTCTGGGCAACGTGACCCAGGGTATCCAGACCGACGACATCGGCCGTGCGGAACACCGCGCTGCGCGGACGTCCCATGGGCTCGCCAAAGAGGGCGTCGACTTCATCAATGCGAAAACCTTGAGCAAACGCAAGGTTCACGGCGCGCATCATGTCGTGTACACCGATGCGATTGGCGATGAAGTTGATCGTGTCCTTGGCATCGACCACGCCCTTGCCCAGTTCGTCCTGGCAAAACGAGCGCATTTTGGCCAGCACCGCCGGATCGGTCTGCGCGCCACCGACGATTTCAATCAGCTGCATGTAGCGAACTGGATTGAAGAAGTGCGTGATCAGGAAGTGCTTCTTGAAGCCTTCACTGCGCCCTTGCACCAGCGTCGCTAGGGGAATGCCCGACGTGTTGGACGAGACGATCGTGTGGGCCTGACGGTGCGGCTCAATCGCTGAAAAGACAGCGTTTTTGATGTCGAGCCTTTCAGTCACCGCCTCGACGATCCAGTCACAGCGTCCCAGGGCGGCGAGGTCATCCTGCAGATTGCCCAGGCGGATGCGCGAAACATCGACTTGCCGTTGAAAAGCAGCTGGTTTTAGGGTCAGCGCGCGGTCCAAACCGCCCTTGGCCACGGCATTGCGCGCGGCCCGCACCTTGGCGAAGTCGGCGTGCTCAGGACCCACCACAGCTGGCGCGTCCTTGGGCACGATATCGACCAAAAGCACGGAATATCCAGCAGAAGCCAAGTGGGCGGCGATGCCAGTGCCCATGACGCCAGCGCCAACAACGCCGACTTCCAGGATGCGATTGACGGACATGGAAAGACCTCCATAGCAATGCGTTCGCGGGGTTAGGGTGTCGCGGCAGACCTAGGTCCAGCTGCGAGCCGCGGGCCAGTGTACAAAGCACCATCGTCCGTGTCTGCCGCGCTGCGTCATGGCTGCGTCATGGCGGTTTCTGTAGGTGGCGTTGGGCTGGGTCCGGCCAAGAAAGCACCGCGCCTAGGCTTGGGAATTTGGCGAGGCTGCCTTGGCCGGAGTACACTGCGATTGCGCGCGGCTATGCGCACAGGGGGCTTTGGCCATGGATGCAGGTGCAGCAACCAGGCAAGGCATTGTTATGCAAGAGCAATTTGCGATCTTACCGCGGCGGTTCCAGCCTCGCGGGCGGCTCGGGCTACGGGTCCAGGGCTTGGCAACGATGCTGCTGACAAGTTTGTTCCTGACAACGCCACTGATCTCTGGGGTGGTGCAGGCCCAACAGCCCGTGGGCAGCGAAACAGCGCCGCCCGAGCCTCAATATCAGGCTCCGCAACCTGCTGTAGCACCTCAGCCTTTGCCGCAAGACGACGGGCAAGCCAACGCCGATGCCCCGCGCACTGCGCCCACGGTCATGGCGCCTCCGCCGGGTCGACCGCTGCCAAGCCAACCGCAGCCGCCAGCGACCACCCATGCGGCGGCGGTGCAACGTAGCCAAACGCGTGAGAATTCTTCCGGCGTCGGCTTCACGGGCAGTCTCAGCTACGGCTTTGGCGTCGCGTACCGGCATCTTTGGGGCCCCATGGGCCTGCAAGTCTCTGGATTTGGGTTTATTTCCGACCGAGGTGACAATACCCTGGCTGCCCTTGGCCTGGCGTGGCACTACCGCGTCTTGAACTTCAATCAGTCGAGTTCCCGTCTCATGCCATCGAGTTCGGCCCTGCGACTGCTCCTCGCTGGTAGTTATTACCAGTACAAGCAGACCACAACCTCGACGATGCCGTCCCTGACTGAAACCGGGTCAACCACAAGCTCCTTTGTCACCACCACCAACATTGACAACACGCGTTTAGTCAGTGTCGCTGCGGGCTTAGGCTTCGAGTTCGGCGCAATCCAGGTGCCAGGGTTCACCCTTTCGGTCGATCTCTTGCTGACCGCGGCCTTCAACCAAGTCGGTGTGCCGCGTTTCATCCTGCCTTTGCCGGCCGGATCGTTGATCTACAACTGGTAATTCCATCGGTTGCTGCCAATGGGCCGGCCCCTGAGCCTGGACCTAGCGACCGCGTAAGCCCGCCTGCTGCGGGTGAGATTTCAGCAAGGACGCGTCGGCCAAAGCCCCAACGCTCCATTTGCGCAATCGGAGGCCCGAAAATGGCACGCACGCTGCTGCGAACAATGCTGATTGCTTCGCTCTTTGTCGGGATGGTTCCCGCCCTGGCTCTGGCCCAAGTCGCGCCGCCTGCAACCGAGGCCGACGGCGGCGAAGCCGGCGTGCTAGCCAACCGCCACGGCGTGGGTTTTTCCGCTGCGGTCTATCCCCTGCTCGGTTTCACCTATCGGCACTATTTTGCCGCTAGCGCACTGGAAGTGCACTTGATGCCACTGCTGGCCGATAGCGGCAATTATCTGCGTATTCACATGGGTTTGCAGTACATTGACTACCTGCTGATTTGGTCACGGACCCGCAGTCAGTCGGTGATCTCCGCGCCCACCACGGCTCTGCGTCTGGTCGCAGCTGGCGGCTTTTCCGCGACCCGCGATCAGAGCACTAGCATTGCCGTCGCCGACGCCAACTGCCGCACCAAGACCTGCCAGAGCATTATCAATCAAGTCAAGACAGACTACCTTGCCACTGCCGGCGTAGGATTTGGCTTTGAATTCGGGGCTGTACAGACAGCCGGCCTGTCTCTGGCCGTTGACGTGATGCTCACTTCCATGTGGGACAATCAAGGGTTTTACGCCTTGTATCCGCTACCTTCCGCCACGTTGATGTACAATTGGTAGTTCTCCTGCTGGAAACCGGCGACGGCCCTCGAGGAAAGCAATGAATTTGCGAACAGTTCTGCTCGGTTCTTTGGTCATGACCTTGGGCGCTTGCTCCTCCCCAGCGGCCGGACATTGGCAGGGCACGGCGGACCTGGGACCCATTGATGCCTTTGAAATTGCTTTGCATTTTGACCAAGAAGCGGCGACTGGTACCCTTCGCGTGCTGGTACCAGGCGCGCCGGCGCTTACCCATGAGCTCTGCGAAATTCATCTGCAAGGCCGCGAGTTAACTGTCGAATATGACCCAGCCCAACCCCAATGCGCAGGCAAGGGACCGCGACGCAAGGTAGTGGCGACCGTGGGCGAAGATGTCGTCTTTGGCGAACTGTACCAGGTAGATGGCGAAGGAAAGCATCAGGAAAAGCTTGGATTTTTTAGGGCTTTTCGTCGCGATACCTTTCCCAGCACGGCCGCGGCCCCAGCGTCCAGTCAACCAGCGCCCCAGCCAGCAACTGGACCGACGCCGGCTTCCGGGGCACACTGAACCACGCCTGGGCGGTCCGCAAAACCGTCCCGTTTTCACTGCCAGCCAATGGAGAGATGTCATGGCCGATATCAGCCTCAAACGTAAGCACTCTTTTGATGCACCTACGGCGCAGGCCAAGCTCAAGCTGCTGGTCGATAAGTTCCAAGCCAGCTATGGCAGCCAGATCGAGGTCATCGACTGGAATGCCGAAAAGACCGGTGCGCGCGCGGAAGGCAAGATGTTCAAAGGTCAATTCTCATTGGCCGGCGACGTTCTGGTTGTGGACATCGACCTCAAAGGCTTTGCCGCCAAGATGGCCAAAGGCATGGTGGAATCCCGCCTGCAAAAGACGGTCGGTGAAGAATTTCCGGCCTGAAATTGTGCGATTCAGCGCCGTTCTCGCGCTAGTCCTGCTGATCAACCCTTGGACCGTGGCCTCAGCGTGGGCGACGGGTGGCCCTGTCACGTCTGAGGAGGTCGGCAACGCCTTCACCACCGGCCAGCGCTGTTACGGTCAGCAGGATTATCCCTGTGTAATTAAGGCATTAGCGGGCGTTTCCCTGCCCGCCGATCACGCTCAGGAAGGCTTGCGCCTACTGGCTTTTGCCTACGCCCGGTTGGACCGTCATGCCGAGGCGCGCAGCACTTTTGATCAGTGGATCAAAGCATTTCCCGATCAGCACCTGGACAAGGCCAGCACGCCGCCTCAGGTTTTTGACGACTATGCTGCCGCCCAACTACAGGTGCATCAAGGCGAATTGGACCTGACTCCTCACCTGTCTCTGCAGCCGGCTGCACCGCAATTGCCTACCAATGCTAGTGATTTGCCGAAATTCGCCCCGCCCAAGCGGTCCTCTCGGGATACGGCGCAGGATTTCACGCTGTCGATTCTGGCCCTGGGCGGCTACGATTTTCATGCCGAAGAAATTCATGTTGTTACAGGAGCCGCCCTCGGCGTCGACGTGGGAGCCTCGCGTGTGCAAGGCGGCTTAAGGCTTGGGATTCGCTCGGTCGAATCGGCTTCCTTCGACGCCTATTTGCACTCCTGGGCCATTGACGCCCTCGCGCGCGCCTCGGTCCGGCTAGTTGGCCAAGATTCCGTGCACTTGGACGGCTGGATTGGCGGCGGCGCTTGGTACGAAGCGGCGGCGGGCCTAGTCTGGCAGGTGGCGCCGGGTCTGCGCTTGACCATGGCGACGCCAGTTCCATCTGTGCAGTTTTGCACAGAATTGCACGATGCCGTCGACGTATCCAGCGGTCACCAGACGCTACTGCTGTCTCTGGGCATTTGTTTGCGCCCCAATGCCCCGCGTTCCGGAGGCCAGTGATGACGGCCGGTGCCCCGATCAATCCCTATGTTACTCCAGAGATGGCCCCCATGGACGATCTGGAGGCCTTGGACTTTGCCCGCTTGACCCGCCAGCGCGTGCTGGAGCAGATTTCGCGGCGCGTGGTCGGTCAGGATGCGGTCATCGACCTGCTGCTCACAGCGCTTTTTGCCAATGGTCACGCGTTGTCCATCGGCGTGCCGGGCCTGGCCAAGACCCTGCTGATTCAGACCTTGGCCGAGACGATGCACCTGAAATTTGGGCGGATTCAGTTCACGCCCGATCTGATGCCTTCGGACGTGACGGGCACCGAGGTGCTCGAAGAGGAGCGGGCCACGGGGCATCGTGCCTATCGCTTCATTGAAGGTCCTGTTTTTGCAAATATTTTGTTGGCTGACGAGATCAACCGCACCCCGCCCAAGACTCAGGCGGCGTTGCTGCAGGCGATGCAGGAGCGCAAGGTGACCGTTGGCGGCGCGCCCCACGTCCTCGATGAGCCGTTCTTGGTGCTGGCGACGCAGAATCCCATTGAGCAGCACGGCACTTATCCGTTGCCAGAAGCGCAGTTGGACCGCTTCATGCTGGCCATCCACTTTGATTATCCCAGCCTCGATGAGGAACTGGAAATCGTCCGGCGGACCACCGGTCTTGATCAACCGCAGGTGGAACCCGTACTCACGCGCGCGCAAGTCCTGCGAATTCAGGCGCTTGCTCGTGCTGTGCCTGTCGCCGATTCCGTGCTGCGCTACGCCGTTCGCTTGGTGCGGGCGACCCGACCAGAAGATCCTGTGTGTCCGCCCAGTGTTAGGCCACTGTTGGCCTATGGGGCAAGTCCACGGGCGTCGCAGTGCATCATTCTGGCAGCCAAGGCCAGAGCGGTGCTGGATGGTCGAACCACCATTCGTATTGAGGACATCCAGACCTTGGCAGCGGCCACGATCGCCCATCGCTTGGTGCCGAGTTTCCGCGCTGAGGCCGAAGGGATGGACGGTCGCAAACTGGTCGAACGTCTCTTGGCCGAAGTGCCCGTCGATGCGGCCTAGGGGTCAATTCCCAGATAACTACATGGAATTGCGGTAAAGTTCTTCGTAGGCCTGGCCGACCTTTCGTCTTGAGCCAGTCGATGCGGGCGCCAAATACGGCGTGAGCACCCCAAAGGTCAATACGCGAATCGCTCGCTGGCCCTAACGAACCTTGCGGAAAGCTTGCTGTTGTTGGGCGCGCTGCATCTTGCGCATGTCCGGATGCTGCTTGAGCACTTCCTGGGCTAGCTTCTGCAGTTCAAAGGGTGCGCCCTGGGCCGGCATGGCAAATCGCCCAAGATAGTTCATGTTTTGCCGCATCAGGCCTTCCAGCTCTTTACGGCACCTCTCGCGCTTGCCACCATGAAAGGTCGCGAAAACACGGGCAAAACTGACCATGAGGTCCAATTGTTCCTGCCCGGCCTCGCTGGGGCCTTCCACGGTCGTCAAAAGGTCCAAGGCTGCCGGTGCTTTGCCCGATCGAGCCCACGCTTCAGCGATGACCGCGGTCATCATCCGCTTGCTCTGGCCACTGCTGGCGTTGCTGAGCTTGATCTGGTCAGCCAAATCCCGCGCCTCAAGAATCCGGTTTTTAAACAGGTACATCTGCGCGCGGAAGGTACGCACTTCATCGGCGACGGCTTCGGGGGCCTTGGCCAGATCGATGGCTTCGAGGGTCTGCAGCGCCTTGTTCGGATCGTCCTGGGCCTGCAACTGCGCAAGCGCCAACTGGTTGAGGACGTCGGGCTTGCCACCCTGCGCCTGCAACTGGTCCATGGCCGCCTGACGCGCCTGCGGTGAGGCTTGGGCACCCTGGAGCAACGCCATGACTTTGCGCTGCTTTTTTGCCATTCGCCAAACGTAGATCAGGCCACCGATCGCAGCGATCGTCAGCACGGCGACGATGCCGATGGCGATCTTCGACCCCGTCATCAGCGCGGCCACCCACAGCACCGCATCGACGCCGGCAAAGGTCAGCAGACCATTGCGGTTGAGCAGGGGTGACTGGATCATGTCCAGGGGATTGGCGGTGCTATCTGCAGTCTTAGGCTCGGTCATGGTCGGCTCCGCGCGCCAATTGCGGGGCGGCAGGGGCCGATACGGTGGCGCAAATCGGCGCTGCGTGCAAGCGCACGGTCCAATCAGGCGCTTGGGCTGCATGTCGTGCCCAAGGCCAAGCGCTTATATCTCAAGGATTTTTGCCGTGTCGACGGCGATACGCCCGGCTGGCCTCTTGTCACGCAGCGACCTGAGCACGGCCAAGTGCAAAACCGTTGCGTCTTGAGGAATTTAGAAGCCGCGCGCGGCCTTTTGCGCCACGTCCATCTCGGCGACCTTGGCTTGCTCAGACAGCCAAAAGTCCTGGCTGCGCATCGCTTCGAGTTCACCCACCGTCTTGCCCTGCTGTTCCACCCAGGTGTAGTACTTGAGCTGATGCCAGCGGCTGCGGTCGAACATCGTGCCTTCTTGAACAAAATCAGTCTTTTGCTTGTGCAGAATCTGCCGCACCCGCGCGTGACTTTCCATTTCGCTCAGCGGGCCATAAGCCGCCGTCATCTGCGCCATGACCGAGGGATAGCGGTCAAAGCCGTCGGTAGCGACAGTCACCAAGGTATCCTGCGCAGTTAGACCGAAATGCTTGGCGGTCTTGATGGCGCCCAAGATGTTGCAGACCCCGGAAATGCCCAGGTGCGACGCGAAAAAATCGAGATCTTCTTGTGAAATACCCAGGTGTTTGCCCAAGTACGCGTGGCCCACCGGGTCGGTCAGCACTTGCAGGGCGAGTTTGCACTCGATGTCATCGACGCACACCAGCGCGTCCATGTTGGTGACGTTGTGAATCCAGGTAACATGTTTGTCGCCAATGCCTTGGATGTCATGGCCGCCGTAGCCGTTGCTGAACAAGGTCGGGCATTGCACCGGCTCAAGGCCCACGACCCGGCAATCGCGGCTGAGTTGCTTGCAGCGGTCGCCAGCGGCAATGGTACCGGCTGAACCCATTGCGGAAACGAAGGCTGCTAGCCGCGGTCCAACCTTGCCCTCGGCTGCGAACTCTTGCACAGCCTGCACGGCCGAGTTGCCCGTCACGTGCCAGTGAAAGCGGTAATTGGCCATTTCCTCGAATTGATTGAGGACTCGGATTTCTCCCTGCTTGCTGATCTCTTTGCACGCGTCAAAGATTTCCTTGACGTTGCTTTCACAGCCGGCGGTCTTGATGACCTTGGCGCCGTAGCGTTCGATGCGTTCAAAGCGCTCAGCGCTCATTTCCTCAGGCAAAATCACGGTCGAGGCGTAGCCCATCCGTGGCCCGATCCAGGCCCCGCCGATGCCGTAGTTGCCGGTCGAGGGCCACACAAGTGTATGAACGCCCGGCGTAATATCGCCTTTGAGCTGTCGTTCCATGGCGCACGAATAGGTCGCGCCTACTTTGTGGGCACCGGTGGGAAAATCATGGCCATGCAAGAGCACGATGTTGGCATCGATTCCGGTCAGCGCCTTGGGCAAAATCCGAGCCCGAATGCGACCATCGGCACCGCGCCACGTGATATCCCAGATGAGGTCGGGACTTAGCTCATCGCCCCGGGCCTTGGCGGCCAGGGCAGCTTTGCGTTTGGCGGCCGGCATTTTGTCGGGGTGGAGCATCTCATCAAAGGTCGGACCGAAGGTATAGGCGCGTGCGGACATGATAATTCCTTGCTCGGCAAAGCCCGCCGAGTCATAAGCGCAACACTGTAGCGCCGTTAGCGAGTCAACTCAATGCCCCGCAGCTTGGACAAAGGCTTCGGCGCGACTGCGGTATTCCTCGAGCGTGCTCTGAAAATTCTGCGCAGCCTGCGTATTTTCGGGCTGATGCGCCCAGTTCGTCAGTGCTTCCGCGGCAGTAGCTGCGCGTTGCATCAACAAATGCAGGCTCATGAAGATGTCGAGCAGGGGCTGTTCAAAGGACTTGTCCTCCGCTAGCATCTTGAAATCTTTCGACAAAGCCTGGTAGTTCACCAGCATCGTCTGCGCCATGCGTTCGAGGTCGGCGCTGGCCCCATCCCCGGCTTTGACCACGCGCCCCAACGTACCGAGCGTAAAATGGGCGTGAACGATATGCACCAGCGCCTGACTGCCGAGACTGGCCAGTAACGCCTCGCCAGGACTCAGCTTATCCCCCGTGGTCTTGGTCGTCTTTGCCAAGGTCCGGCGCAATCCGGCGAGTATTTCGGCGACTCTTGCATCGCTGACGGCCGGTATCACCTCTTTACCTTTCGGTTTTTCGCTTGTTGTTCCAGATGCTTGAGCGGGTGGCGCAGTCGCTGTACCAGACTTGTCCGCCTTGGGTTTGGCCTGGGCGACCCCGCTGAGTAGAAGGCCTAAGCAAATTACTGAAATAAGGCTAATTTTTCGCATCCAAGCTCCTGTCGACCGTTCAGGCCAAGCCAAGGGTACACCGCCGGCACCGACTATGGCATCCTCCTGCTCAACGAGGCCAAGGGGGATTCATGCTGTGCTTGCAGTCGCGAACTCAGGACACATGGCTGCAGCGCGCCATTGAACAAACCGAAGAAATTCTTATCGATCACGCGCATTGTGAGCGAAAGGCGGCCACCAATGCCCTCAACCTTCTGGCCCGGTATCCGCAAGTCGTGGCCTTGCACGCACCGATGCTCGCCTTGGCGCGTGAAGAGCTAGAACATTTTGAACTTGTTCTACAATTGATGCAGGCCCGCAACATTACGATGCACCGTCAGGCCCCGACCGGCTATCAAGCCAAACTGTTCGCGCTGGTGCGGCCTGAGCCGGATAAGCTCATGGATTTGCTGCTGGTTGCGGCCTTGATAGAAGCGCGTTCCTGTGAACGTTTTCGCCTGCTGTCTCAGCACCATCCTGACCCTGATTTGCGAAATGCTTTTGCGGGGTTATTGGAGAGCGAAGCCCGTCACCATGGCACTTTTGTCCGCCTTGCGGAACAACTGCAGCCTGACCCGGGTTACCGCGATCAGGTGCGCGCGCGGCTGCACGCTTTGGCCGAGGCAGAGTGCCAGATCTTACAAGAGGTTCTGCCGCTGCCACGCATTCATGCCTAGCCAGGTTGCGGCGTAGATCCTCAGGCGGAATCGCGCGTCGCAACGTTTTGGGCGGTCGAACTGGTCGCATGGGGGAAAGTCCGATGAATCGAAGCCGTTTGCGCTCTTTGCTGGTCCTGGGTCTGGTTCTTGCACCGAGTTTGCTGCTGTCGGACGAACCGGGGCGCGATAGTCGCCTGTTTCGCTTGAACAAAGACGGCTCAGCGATCAGCGGGCCGGCCTTGCACCTGCCTCCTCTCCTGGGGCTGCAACTCCTTTCGGCGACCACCGACCAGCCTCAATACTGGCCCGAAGAGTCTGTCAGTTTGAGGCTGCTGTGTCCGGCGCATCCCAAGGATACCCTGCAGATTACTTGGCAAAAGCGCGATGCGGCCCCGCAAAAACAGACGGTGACGCTCGATGAAGGCGGTGTGGCGGCCGTGGTGCTCCAAGACGGTGCAACAACACCGCTAGAACTTGGCGAATATAGGGCGGATATTGTCACGTCCGATGGCCAATGGAAGGCCAGCGCCACATGGTCGGTGGTTCAGGGCGTCCTCAGCCCGGTGTCCTTGGCCTACCCCTTTGTGCAAGTCACCAGCATTGCTGAGCTTGATCAGGCCAAAGCCGGCTGGTTCCTCGGCAACGCGGGGGGCGCAGGCAGCCGCTGGGGCAATGGTCTGTCCTTCAAGAATGAGCTGCGCGTCGACAATCAACCCTATAACGGCGAGGTGGAACTGGCTTCCCGTTGCATGTTGCCGGGTTGCAATGGTGTGGACGCAGGGCCCCGGCAAACGCTGACCGTGCGCAATGGCCTGGTCCAAGGCACCCTGCAAGTAGGGGGTCATTCAGGGCCGTTTCAGGTGGAATTCATCTTGCCAAACGGTAGCTTGCGTTATCAGTTCCAGGGGTCGAGCCATGTCGAACGCGACATGGTCGCCATCAGCCAGGGCATGACGTGGAATTACCGCGCGGGATTAGCGCCTTACAGTGGCACAGTTCAAGTGACGGGGCGCCAGATTTTCGTGGAGAAGTCGGCCCAGGCGCAAAAAGATGATGCCTTTGAACTGCTTGATGTAACGACGAAAACCTCGCAGGTGGCGGTCCATGTCACCAAGCCCTTGCATGGCCTGCACGCCGTTGTTTGGACGCCCGGGCGCGATGGCCACTTTGAGCCCCAAAGCCCCAAAATCCCGAATAAAGTGAGTGCTGGCGCGGAGTTGCTTCTGGAGGTTCAGCCTCCCCTGAGCCTAGTCACTGTGGGCGGTTGGGACAAAGATGGTCTGCACGAAGCCTGGGCTTTTGTTTATCCTTCTGTGGACTTGCATCTGACTGTAACTGCGCCTGAACGGGGCGAGCCCCTTGAGCCCGTCACCCTGATCGTGCAGGCCCAGGATCAGCAAGGAAAACCGCTGCAAGTTTCAGGGATTATCGAGGTGTACGACAACCGTGTTGCCGCCCGTGAACCCGGGGAACCGCTGAACTCTGCGCTGGGGGAGACCCAGAGAACGGCCGCCAATGGCCTTGCTAGCTGGGTGGACCCGGAGGAAATCAAGCGACAACAAGCCGCTGAACGTAAACGGGAATTAGAGGAAGAACGCCAGCAAAAGCTGCAAGAAGCACGGATGCGCAGCCAGGCCAGCAAGAAGAAGGAGAGCGTGTTCGCCTTGGGTAGCGGCGGTCCGGCCTATGCCCGGTCGGCATGGGTAGGGTCCAAACTCTTTGCCGCCGATGAAGCCGCAGCGCCGCCCCCGTCGAGCCCCACCATGGCCCGCGCCAAGCTTAGCAAGCGCGCCATCGGTCACGTGGACGTCGATGACGACGAAAGTGGCAATGATCAAGTGCGCTTAGGCGAGAAGAAGGTCCTTCTGTCCGCCGTCGTTCGCACCGGGCCCGACGGAAAAGCCAATGTTCTTGCGATCTTGCCTCCCCAGACCGGACGCGTGGCCGTGCGCTTCACCGCCACCAAGGGCTTGGATTGGGCCAAGACTGAGGCGAGCCTGGACGTGCGCCGCAGTAGTTACGTGGAGTTGCAGGTGCCCAAGGTCTTTGTCCCCGGGGCAGATCTGCAGCTTGCGGTATTTGCAGTCAACGGTGGGCAAACACCTTTGGAACTAAGGGCTTCTGGCGCCGGATTACCAAATCTCCAAGTCCTTGCCGTGCCTCCAGGCAAGCAGCACTTGGTCCTGCCTTGGCAGGGCAACCTCGCAGGTGTCCTGGATATTCAGCTGGCCGTGCCCGGCGGACGCGTCAAGGACCACCGGCAGTACGCCCTGGCCGACGTCGCCCGCCTACCGGTCACTTGGTCTCGCCTCGCCTTTGCCTCGGAAGACCGAAAATTGAGCCTTGCGCCGGGTGAACGCGTGGTTGTGTTCCATGGTCCCGGCGAACTCCTGCACGGCGTGGTCAACAACGTGGTGACGACCCTGGAGTCTTGGTTTCCGCACGCGGAAGCCATGTCTGCGCAAGTCGCTGCGCAGGCTGTGCTTTTGGCCGCTATTGAACACCACGTCCTGGACGATGAGGGGCTGACCCGCAAGCTGCAGGCCGACATGGCCAAGGCGGCCCAAGGTTTGCAACAGCGGCTGTACGATCCTGCTAGCCAAATGATGCGTCCCTTCAATGGATTGCCGCCTCAACCGCTGTGGTCGCTGTGGGTGAGTCGCAACCTCCACGTGGCGCTGCGGGCTTTGCAAGGGGCGCCGCGGACTAGTCAGCAGGCGGCCAATGCGGTCCTGCTACTGACTCGGTTGACCGCAGACCTCGACGTCGGGATGGCCAAGCGAGGCCAAGATCCAAAGAAGCTCGCCGGGTTTGACCCCTCCCAAGCCGGCGAGGACGTCCTGCCCGTGGTGATCGATGGTCAAGAGGTCGACCGCATCATCACCGATGACGCCGTGCAGGCCTTTGTGTTGCAGCAGTTGGCGCCCGATCTGGACCCCGACCAGGCGACCTTGGAACTGGCCTGCGCCAAGTCCTTTGATCATTTCCGCTTTCTTCGTGCCATGTCGCGAACCGGGCGTCTGCAGTACCTCATCACGGCGGCCAAGGCGGCCCTGATCGCGGGGCCTAAGGGCCGGGCGCAGTTCGACCGACTGTACGCGATCATCGCACGTGGCCTAGTCTTTTCCCAGGAGCCGGGTCTCTTGCAGGGGCCGGCGCTGCTCGGTGGCGTTTACTCCACACCTATGGCGCTGGTGCGCTTTCTGGAGCTGACCACGTTGGCCTCGGCGCGGCAAAAATCCAAAGGGAACATTGCATTGCAGCAGGGCGACAAGGTCAGTTCCCTGGCCTTTGGTCAACGTGTCGTCGTGGGTGATCGCGGGGCGACCCTGCAACTGCCGGCAGACGCGGTGGCCCGCATTGACCGGGCCGGCGTAGTGGACCTGCGTGAGGGGCAGCCCGGGGGCGCAACGGCTGTATTGTCCAACAATGACCTCAAGATGGGCCAGCAGGCTGAACTCGAGGTGACGCTGCCGGCCGGCGCGGATCCGCTGCAATACTACGCCTTGATTGCGGTGCCGACGACCACCGTGGTCAAGCAGACCGAGGACATCTTGAGCGATGACAAAGGCCAGCTCCTCTATGGCCAGCAAGGGACAGGATCCAGCAAAATGCAAGTTGTTGCCGTTCCTTTCCGCGGGTCCCGTAGCATCAAGCTGTGGCTCGAAGGTGCTTTCCCGGGGCGGGCCACGGGCCTAGTGGCGATCCGTCACCTGTGGAACAGCGATGAAGTGCACGCCTTGCCTATCGGGGCTGTCCACGTGCAAGCGCCTGTCGCACCAGCGGAAGTTCGCGCGACGCAGGGCTAATAGCGCCAACCCTGCGCGTGGTCTCGCTGCGACCTCGGCTGCCAACCAGTTGACCAAACAGCTAGAGATGTGAGTGATTTCGGGCGATTGGGCGATGGTAGGGCGCGTTCGGGCCGTATCGCTGATCGCGCGGCTCGCGGGCCTCGACCACCTGTTGCAGTTGGGCCTGGGGTTGCCCTTGAGAAAGATTGGACGGTGCCACCTTACCCTTCTTATCTACCTGCACAACAACACTGGGGTTCTTCCCTGGCAGGGGGAGGAATTCCGTCCAGCCGGCCGGCATGGAAGGCGGCACCCACTCGAAGAGCCATGCCGCATCCTTGGGCGACAAGTTTACGCAACCATGCGACTTTTCAATGCCAAACTGGTCATGCCAGTAGGCGCCATGCAGCGCGCGCCCGCCGTCGAAGTGCATCGCGTGCGGAACGCCCTCGGCGAAGTAGTCGTCCCAGGGCTTGCCACGCATGTTGGTGTGAACACTTTTGGCGTAAATACGAAAGGTTCCTTCATGAGTTCGCGTGCTCTTGCGTCCCGACTTACCCGTGGACACCAGTGTTGCAAAGACCATGCGGTCGCCTTGGTAGGCTGTCAGCACTTGTTCGGTTAAGTCTATGTGAATCCAGCGATCTTTGGGCTTTACGGTCCCCGGTCGCGCATACGTTCTGACCACGCGCACCAGAGAGCGGGGCAGCCAACCGTTTGGAACCAGAGCTTTTCCAGCCTTTTCGCCCAGTAGGGGCAACGTGGTGTAGCGCGCGTAGCCTACATCTGGCCCTTGATTGTCCGCTTGATGCAGCTTGACTTTGCGGCGCACGAAGACAAAGGCGCGATCATGAGGGTCATGGATACCCTCGAATTCACTGGGCGTAAACAGAATGACGTCCTGTGTTCGCATCCAACCGCCGTCCGGCCGCTGCAGCCAGCCCTGAGCCTGGGCCTGTGGATTGGCGGTGAAAGCGACGCGAAACTCCGCCTTCTCCCGGCGCAAGACCTTGGACTTGCTGCTGGCCTGCGCAAAAACCGGGCTCGCTGGATGCGGAAGCTTGCCGTAGATGTACAACGCAGCGCTGGACGTTGACAGGGCTTGGTCGGGAACCGGCAATGTATGTAAGATCTTCAGAGGCACGGCTCCGTCGGTACCGAGCAAGGCCCAAGCGTGGGGCTGCTGGCAGTCCGGCGTGCAGCCCGTCACCAGGACCTGGTCGCCTCGGCGCAGCGAACCCGACAAGCGACTATTCATTTTGGGAAATTCGCGAACCCACGCCATGTCGACCTGAACCCAGGCTGGCGCTGGCAGATGGCTCCAAGCCGCATCTTGAACGGCCACTGGCAGGGCTTGGAGGGGGGCCGACTGCAGCAGGATAGTGACCCCAAGACAGGCCGCCGCGATTGCAGCATTCTTGAGATTTCCCTGTATGATCAAAGTACAATCGCGGCAGGTAGTTGCCCACACAGGGCGCTGTGGCTGCGGGGGCAGCATGGGCGGTTGTGACGCGTGGTCGACTGCGATTGGCGAGGCCATGGCACCGACTCCTCAGCCCCTTAGGGCAACGGCGTCTGTCCAAGACGCCTGATCTCACGGTAGGTTTCCCCGCAGGCTTGGCAAGCAATCTCGGACCGTTCCCTCGCGCGTTTGGCCCTCAGGGCCAGAGGTGCACAATGTCAATTGGTAGGTTTTACAATGGGTTTAGCTACCTAGGGGCACCAAGCATCAAGGCAGTCAATCCATAAGTGCCTGCGATGTCACACAAAAGTTACATTCCAGCCTCGATCGAAGTCGGTTCGGCAAGACTCGCGGGAGTTTCGTTCCGAAGCCTGCCGCAATTCTGCAGCTGCCCGTTGTGCGCCCGCGGTTTCGTCCCGTGCCATGCTGTCGCCGCTTCGGGTGATTGTGTTTAAAAAGACAACATGATCAGAATTAAAACATTGCTGGCAGTGCGTCTGGCGAAACTTGACCAGATGTAATCGACATAAATCCAAAAAAATACAGGCTGTTGTGTAAAGAACATGGGGTTTGGCACGGACCTTGAAACACGTTTGAATCAGGCTTGAGACGGCGTTGACCATGCGCCGCGCAAGGCAAGCCCGCCGGCAACCCGGCACGGTGTCGAGCAGTCGCGCAGCGCGGGTTTGACCGACACGATCGTGGACAAGAGACGGATTGCGAACCAAGATTTGCCAAGGAGGACCCCATGCGTACCCCAAGATTTCAAGTGGCTTGTTTGGCCCTGGCCCTGGCGGTCTTGGGCTCGGCTTGCGCCAGCTCTACCGCCATGTCCGGTGCGGCAACAAATAGCAAAAGCCAAGACTTGGCGGCTGCCGATGCAGGACAGGCCAGTGCAGATGGCACCGGTGGCTGGTCCAATACCGGCGCGACCGGCACCGGTGCGTTCGACTCATCCAGTGATGCGTCCAGCAGCGGGTTGGCCGATTCAGCCAAGATGACCCCCAGTGCGGGCGGCTCGACCGATCAAGGCATTGGGCTCAAGCCAGGGGGTGCCCAAGATATCAACTACTTTCGCATGAAGGTGGCGGCCAAGACCTTACCGAAGTCGACGGACATGACCCTGGAAGGCTGGCTCAACGAACATGACACGGTCCTGCCTAAGGCCTTGTCAGATCGCGTGGTTACCCTACACGCCATGGCGGCCCTGATCGCGCCAGCGGCCGGGCAAGGGCAGGCGGACACGGTGATTCAGTTGGGACTCAACAGTGGCAAGACCCTGAGCGATGTCAGCGATCCCATTGCTTTGACTGTCGTTCTGGACCGATCTGGCTCGATGAGCGGTGAAAAGCTCGCGGACATCAAAGTGGGGATGCACGCGCTCATCAAGCAACTGCCTAAGAACACATTGTTTTCCTTTGTGACTTTCTCCAGTGATGTCCAAGTCGACATGCCGCCCACCCTGCTTGACGATGCCAGCCGGGCCAAGGCCGATCAGGTCATCGACGCAGTCATTGCCAACGGCGGTACCAACCTCCACGACGCTTTGCAACAGGGTGAAACAACGTGCAAATCGGCAAGCGCGGAATACAAGATTCGCCGGATCCTGCTCTTGTCCGATGGCCAACCAACCGTCGGCGATACGCAATCTGCTGACATCACTGCGGTTGCCTCCGCATCGGCGGCGGCCGGTTGCTCGATCTCAACCGTCGGCGTCGGCTACGACTTTGACCCGCAATTGATGACCAATATCGCACAGATCGGTGGTGGCACCGGCTGGTTTCTCCCGGACGCTCAGCACGCAGCCGACATTTTCATCCAAGACCTGGAAACCCTGTTGCTGCCAGTGGCCGACAAGCTCACCCTGCAGTTCAAACTGGCTTCTGGCTGGAAAGTAACTGATATCTATGGGTTCGAGTGGGCGCAAAACGGCGATCAGGTCAACATTACCGGCGTCAAGCAACCGCCAGCGCCTGTCGATGGTGCGGACGCGGGCAGCGGTGGGAGCCCGGATGCCGGTTCGACCGACTCAACGCAGGAAGCTCCTGTGGCGATGCCGACGTTGTTTGCCAGCAAACGCAACGGCTTGGTGATGATCCACCTGGCAGCGCCGCAGGGAGAGGATCTCAGCAAGATCGCGGACTTGCTGCTAGCGACCGTCACCTACAGCTACCACTTGGCCAAGTCGGATACGACCGAATCCTTCGACGTGCCTGTACAAGTCCCTGGCTTGGTTGCGATTCCCGACGGTGGTATTGCCTACTTCGGCAGCCCGATCGTCCATCGCGCCTGGCTCTTGCTGCATGACGGTCTGGCCCTGCAACAGGCCTGCGCGCAGGTGGAAGGCAATGGCGCTGATAAGGCCAAGCAATTACTGCAGGATGCGATCGCCAAGCATGACGCCGAATTGGCGACCTTTGCGGCGGCCGACCTGCTGACGGTCGATGCAAGTCAGCCCGACTTGGCCGATGCCAAAGTTCTCATGCAGGGATTGCTTGCTCTGATTCCATAGTTTGTTCAACTATTTGTGCCATCTGGTTCGGATGCGGCCTGCCGTTGTTTGGTCCCCCCTCAGGCGGTTGTCGCAGTCGATCCAGTTCGTTGTGACCCTGCATGGCTGGTGCACTCGCTCCAACCACGCAGGGTTGCGCATTTTTTGGATGCTCGGCTGTGCTTCCCCGGGGGCTAGCTGTCTGCACGCCACGGCTCCTTGACACCGCCAGCGCTTTTGGCCACACTGCCGGCCGCTTTGACGTCCCGGGCTGCGGCTAAGGGCGTCAGGGCGAACCATTCGGGGTGTAGCGCAGTCTGGTAGCGCACTTGCTTCGGGAGCAAGGAGTCGCTGGTTCAAATCCAGTCACCCCGACCAGTTTAGCCTCCGCACGCACGTCGCCCGCTTGAGGCCGACGCCGATCGCCGCTTCCGCCGCAGTAGGCCTGGAGCGGCGATTTGCTTTTTGCCGTAGATTTCGCCAAGTACGCACAGTTCTGGCGCATGGCATCGCTGGGCCGCGTGGCAAGGCGGCCGGCCGATGGCACTGGCGTCGACCAAGGGCCCTTTGGGAGAATGGCGATGAACCCGCAGCAGCCTCAAGACCTGCAAGTTATCTTTCAAGACGCGGATTTGCTCGCGATCAACAAGCCAGCCGGTCTTTTGTCGCACGGGCAAGCTGATGTCGATTCCGTGCTGCGGCGTGTGCAGCGTCGGGAAGCAGACGCAGGCCGAGATCCCAAAGAAATCCACCTAGTTCATCGTCTCGATCGCGACACCAGCGGCGTGATGCTGCTCGCGCGCAACTTGGAAGCCGCCAACCTCCTGAACCAGTTGTTTCGCGAGCGAAAAGTTCACAAAGTCTATTTTGCCGTTTGTTCGCCTCTGCCGGCCTTGCGCTGGACGCGGGTGGTGCAGGCCCTCAAGCCGCGGCGGATCGGCGGCGGCGAGTACATGACCGTGGTGCCCGAAGGGTTGCAAGCCGACAGTGAAGTTGAGGTTTTTGCCCGCGGGCGACGTCTGGGCCTGGTGCGGGTCCTGCCCGATCAGGGGCGCAAACACCAGGTTCGTGTGGCCTTGGCGTCGCTCGGCGCGCCGATTTGCGGTGATTTTCTCTATGGCGGCGCACTTTCCGCACGACTTGCCAAGCGAGTCCTCTTGCACGCGCGCAGCTTGGAGTTCGCCCACCCGCGCACCGGTCTTCACGTCAGCCTTCGGTCGCCATTGCCTCAAGATTTCAAGGAATTGCTGACCGAAGACGGTTGTGTCCTGCCCGGTGACCTTGACCGCCGGCATCGCGCCGATGCCAAACAGGGCAGTGGCCCCGCGACGCTGACGCCCGCCCAAACCGAGCAGATGCAAGCACGCTCCGCTGCAGTGAAAATGCCGCGAACATTGCCCGGCTATCGGCCCACGCGTGCACCCGCCAAGTCCGCCAAGGGACCGCGGCCGGATCAGCAGGAATAGTTCGCATCAAGCAAGCTGAGCCTGATTGTTGATGAGACGCAAGTAGGTCTTTGAATACAAGATCTTATGTCCGACCCAGCGGCAAAGCGCCTGTGGGTGCCGCAGACCAAGCGCTACGCGTCGACGTTGCGCTCATCGGTGAACTGGGCGCGCACCTGCAACATTCGATCCAGGCACTGCTCAAACGCAGCAACAACCGCGGGATCAAAGTGTTTTCCTTGCTCGCGCTGAATGTGCGCCACGGCATCTTCGACGCTCCAGGCGTCCTTGTAGACCCGCGGCGTCGTCAAGGCGTCAAAGACGTCCGCCAGGGCCACGATCCGGCCAACAAGCGGAATTTCTTCGCCTTTTCGCGCATGTGGATAGCCCGTCCCATCCCAGCGTTCATGATGGCTATTTGCAATTTCTTCAGCCATTTGAAGGAGTTTAGACCTTGACCCGCCGAGAATGCGGGCACCAATGGTCGGATGCTCCTTCATCTGCTCCCATTCCTCAGACGTCAGGCGACCTTGCTTGAGCAAGATCGAATCGCGAATGCCGATTTTGCCGACGTCGTGCATCGGTGCCGCGAGCTTGATAAGCGCCTGTTCCTCAGGCGCCATGCCCATTTGCCGCGCAATGACTTGGGAGTAGCTGGACATCCGCTCGACATGCTCGCCGGTATCCCCGTCGCGAAATTCCGCAGCGCGCGCCAGACGCATCACCGTATCTCTACTGGCTTCAAGCAGTTGGCTGTTTACGGCCCTCAACCGCTCGAGCGCCGCTGTCAAGTCCGACGTTCTTTCTTCGATCAATTCCTCAAGGCGTCGATTCGAAGTATGTAGCTGAATTTCAGTAGAAATACGCTCCGCAGCGACCTGCAGCACGCGCAAGTGCGATCCTCCCGGCAGGCGCGCTGGCACCCGACTGTCAGGCTGACCCCAGGCGTGCAAAGCCCCTAAAACTTCATGACTTTGGGTGCGAAGCGGTACGCCCACGTAGGGAAGGCTACTCGGTGCCTCGCCAGCCAGCACACCTTCGGCCTCGTCCAGCAGGAGCAAATCGCCGCGCCCGATCAACTCAGCATGGCGACGATCGACCAGGGACACCTGCCTAGAGCCACCGTTATTCTGATGTTTCTCTGCCACAATGCGAGGTTGACTGGCTGGTCCCAAGGACACAACCACGTGGGCCAGGCCGGTCCACGCCGCCACCCGACCGGCCAGGGCGGACAGCACTTCGTCCGTGTTGGCGTAGGCACCGTTGAACGTCGTCAACTCAAACAAAGCACTGAGCAATTCCCGGTCCCGCAGCGCCTGGGCCGTGAGCCTTTGCACCCGCACCAGCGCACGGATGCGCACCTGCATATCCAGAATATCGAAGGGTTTATCGATGACGTCATCGGCGCGCGTCGCTTCTGCCAGGCGTTGACGCAGCGAATCGTCCGGGCGGACCATGAGCAGCAGTTGGGGCCGCGGATCGTCGGCCGTGCGATCGCGAAACAGGGCTTCGCCCAGGGCGTCGATGTCGCGGCTGATCGCAGCGTCCCCATCCAAAATAACCAGTTCCGGCCGAAGGTCGCGCAAACGCTGGCGCAGATCTTCGAGGTGATGCGCTTGCAGCAGCAGGTGGCCCAAGGGCTGCACCACGGCCGCCAAGCCGGTCAGCGTGTCCGTATCATTGCCGATCACCAAGATTCGCGACGGACCGTACACAACACCTCCCGTGGACAGCTGATCGGATTTCGCGAATGATTCCGTGTCTAGATGCTGGGTTCCCCGCGGTAGGGCCCTCAGGCAAGCACCGTGGGTAGACGCAGTCTGTGGAGGCACCCTGGTCCGGTGAAACCACGCCCAATGCTGCAGCATAACCATCCGTGGCGACGGTGCAATGGACCTCTGTCCAGGCGTTTTGGGCCCCTCATCGCGTGCCGCAGGATCCGTCGCGGCCTCAGGGCCGCGATCTCGGCAAAACTGCGCCAGGATACCGTCAAGTCATGTATCCGATCAACAAGGGGAAACAAGTAGTTGTCTTGGTGTTGCCCTGCTGCCGCGCTACGGGCCAATTCGACTTGGCGCCGCCGGGGCCCTAAGCTCTGCGCCTCGATCGCGGACGGCAGCACATGCAAGCAAAGAACTTGAATCTATGGACGCTATTGGCCCTGCTATGGCAGGTTCTACCCTGTAGTCTGCAGGCTGAACCGCTTGATCAGGAAAGACGATTTCTCGACGACAGCCTGCCGACTCAGGAGCCGCGGCCTCGTCTGCAGGACGTGCAGCACCTGGACCTGGACCTGCGCGTCGACCTTCAGGCCGGGCAGGTGCGTGGCACGGCAACGTATCGCGGCCGGTTGCTGGCGCCAACGCCGAGCCTGCTCTTTCATGCCGCGCTGGAAGTCGATGTTACGCAAGCAGAATGGCTGAATGGCGACAAAACAACGGCCGCCATCTTTACCCGCAATGGCGACGAATTGCATGTGACGCTGCCATCGGCGCAGGGTGCAGGTAACTGGCTGCTAAGATTGACTTTTGTTGCGATGCCTCAGCGCGGCTTTGTCTTTGTTCGGCCCAGCCCGGATGCGGCTGATCGTCCGCTACATGCCTGGACTCAAGGGGAAACACAGGAAGCGCGTCACTGGCTGCCCTGTCCCGATGACCCAGATGAGCGTCTGACCTGGGACGTCGCTGTGACGGCGCCGGCTCCGGACGTTGTGATCTCCGGTGGGCGACTAATCGGGCGCAAGGTGCAGGCTGGCCAAGCGACCACAAACTACAAAATGGCCAGTGAATTGCCGGTGTACCTGCTGACCATCGTTATTGGGCCCTTTGTCGAAGTCGTCCATCCCCATGCGCAATTTGCCAGTCATTCTTATGTCTTGGCAGACAAGCGCGAGGACGCGGCGCGAGCTTTTGTGCGCTTGCCGCAAATGCTTGAGTTCTTCAGCCATCGCCTTGGCGTTGCCTATCCTTGGGGCAGCTATGGCCAAGTTGCCGTTGGCGAATTCACCTTTGGCGGCATGGAAAATGCCTCGATGACAACCCTGGCTGACCGGCACATTCCGGACGCCCGCCAAGCCTTGGACCACCCGGCGGACGGCTTGATGGCCCACGAGTTGGCCCACCAATGGTTTGGCGATTTGCGGACTTGCCGGACATGGGCCGATATCTGGCTGCAGGAAGGCGGCGCAAGTTATGCCACAGCCCTATGGTTTGAGCACGCGCACGGGCCTGACCGTTTGGCCGAGGCGCTCGACCAAGATCGTCAAGGGTATTTCAATGAATCTGCGCAGTATGCGCGCCCCGTGGTCACCGACCGGTATGCCGATGCCGATGACCTGTTTGACGGCCATACCTACGCCAAGGGCGCGTGGGTGCTGCATATGTTGCGGGCAAAGCTGGGCGATGAAGCCTTCTTTGCCGGCCTGCAAGCCTTTTTCAAGGCGGGCCCCGCAAGTGCGGAGACCGACGACCTGCGCCACGCTTTGGAGCAAGCCTCGGGCCAAAGTTTGCGCGGCTTCTTTACGCGGTGGTTGCGCCAGGCGGGCTATCCAAAGCTCGAGGCCAAGGTGCGCTATGACAGTTCTTTTAAGCAGTTGCAGATCGACGTCGCCCAGGTCCAGCGTGTCGGGCCCCTCGAACCGCTCTTTGACCTTGACCTACCGATCGCCGTGCGCAGCCAGGCCAAAGGCGCTCCGGTGCTCCATCACCTCAGGCTGCACAAGGCCAGTGGGTCGCTGACAATTCCCTGCGAAAAGCGTCCTGAACTCATTGAGTTTGATCCGCAAATGACCCTGCTGGCCCACTGGCAGGTGCAGGCCGGGCCGGACGATTTGGCGGCGATGCGCGATGCCAGTACCAGTGCCGATGTGCGTTTGAGGGCTGTGCGCGACTTGGCCCGCGACCTCAGTAGCGGTCGGGCCATGGAGGCCTTACTTCGCGCTTTGACTACAGATTCAGCGCGTCACGTCCGTGCAGCGGCCGCCCAGGCCTTGGGGCACGCGGCGCGATCGACCGTTCGCGATCCTTTACAGCGGGCGGCGCGAACCGACGCCGAGGCCATGGTTCGGGCCGCAGCCTTACAAGCACTTGGCGATATTCAGGATTTGGCGGCCTTGCCGGTGGTGGAACAGGCAGCCAAGCTAGACCAGAGTTATGCTTGTCAAACCGCGGCATTACGTGCCGCCTTTGCCCTGGATCGCATTGGCAGTCGGGATTTGCTCTTGACGGCGTTGACCTGGCCTTCGCACGGCGCGCAAGTTCAGGTCCAGGCTTTGGAATTGCTGGGCAGCCTTGCCGATGTGCGCGACAAGGAACTGATTCTGGCGGCGACGCAGGCGGGCCGCGGGGCCGACATGCGTCAAGGCGCCCTGGCGGCACTGGCAAGTTTTGCCTTGCACCATCCGCCTTTGCAGGACGAACTGACACCGCCCCTGCGCCAAGCCCTGCAGGACCCGAACCATCGCGTGCGCCAGGCGGCGACCCAGGCTCTGGTGCTGCTCGACCTGCCGACCAGCCGCGATGTGCTGCAGGCAGCGGCAGATCGTGAGCCATTGCGCAGGCTTGCAGAACAGATGCGCCACGCCGCCGCTCAACTCGGCCATGGGCAACCTGTGCAGGATCGATTGAGGCAGCTGGAGGACCAACTGCGCTCCTTGCAAAAGGAAATGGGCGAACGCAAACAAGGCAGTCATGGCTAACCCTGACCCCAGGATCGTAACCAACCCTGATTCCCGGATCGCTGCGCCACGATGGCTCTTGTGGGCGGCTGCAGCTGCGCTAGTGGTCGCGGCGCTGCTTGTCGTCATAGACAGCCAGCAACACATTGACTTTGCTCCACTTTTAGATCGTCCGGCGCCCGGTTTTGCTTTGCCTTTACTCGGTGATGCCGACCGCCGCCAAGGATTGCGCCGTGGTCCTCAGGACAGCCGCGGCCGAGTCCTCTTGCTGCATTTTTGGGCGCCGTCCTGTCAGCCGTGCGTCGAAGAACTCGAGCAATGGCAGGCAATTGAACGCGATGGTCGCCGCCACGGCTATGACGTTTTGCTGGTTGGCGGGGACGACACGGAGGCGCTGCTGCCCCTCTTGCGGGCCAAGGCTCCAGGGGTGCCAGCCGTGGTCGACGCGACCGGCTCGGGCTTTTCTGCTTTTGGTATCAACGGTATTCCTGCAACGGTCGTGATCGACGGCAAGGGCATTGTCCGCCAATTCCTGCAGGGTCGCCGCACGCCAGCTGCTTATGCCGCCGCCGCCAAACGGTATGTGGGCGAGGTTCGGCGCTAAAAGCTATAGAGAATGCCCCATTGCAGGCGACCGTAGGGCGAATCGGCGATGCAGGTGGCGCTGCTGGTGGGCAAGTCTCGGCAGCGCGAGTCGACCGGAAAACCATAGTCTAATCGCAGGGGTATCTGTCCTGATAGCAGCATGCGAATGCCGACGCCGACGCCATGGCGGAAGGACGCCGGGTGCAAGTCCTGAATTTGTTCACCCATTGCGCCGAAGTCCCAGAACGCCGAGCCCCATAGGCCCGCGCCGCGAAATAGGGGAAAGCGCAGTTCGACCGCACCATTGGCGACTAGATTACCACTAGTTACAACAACATCGCCGGCTTGAGGCTGTTCGCAACCGGCAGCTGTGCCGATGTAGACGTAGGAGCCTGTGGCGGCGTCCCCACGGCGGGCCTTGGTGCAGCCTCGGGCGTCGTACTGGCGCAAGCCGTAATCGTCATAGCCGCGCAAGCCAAACTGGCCACCAAGGCGAAAACGCTCCGTAGGCGGCAATTCCTGTTTAGTTTTATCCGCTTCCAAAGACCATCCGTTGCCGGCGTGGCCCAGAAGCGCCAGTGTTACGGAGGAGCCGAGTTGGAAAAAGGCCTTGCCCGTGATGTCCCACTTGATGAATTTTACGCTGCAAAACGTTAGTGTTGTTGTGGAGTTATCAGCATCGGAACAGTGCAGCTTTGGAATCTTGATGGCGCTCTGGATCAGCGGAATGGCAGCTGTCAAGTAAAAACCACGGGTTGGGTTCAGCGGGCTGTCCGTGCCGTCGTAGGTCAACCGCGGAATCAGCTGATATTGGGGATTGAAGCCGGCATAGTCCGCAGAAGTCTTGCTGTTTCCGCTGGCGACCACGAAGTTCGGCTCTTCTGGCTGCTTGAAGCGAATGCCGCCAACGTCGGTCCCGAGCGACGTAGCCAACCGCCCGAAACGACGGCTTAATTCAGCCAGCGCGCCGAATTTGTCAATGTCCACGGCCTCAATCGCGTAGTCGTGGACCAGGTAGGGAGCCGTCAAGCGCAGACCGAAATCGCTGCCGAACAGTCGGGCGTCGTAGTAGGACGGCATCAGGGTCATGAACCGCACGAAAGATAAGCTTTTTTCCAAGATTCCGTCAGGGTGGGAACCCGTGGTGCAGTGGCCCAACTCAGCAATCGGCCCCACCGTGTCTGGGCGATTTTGGTCAGGCTCGCATTGCACATAAGGGGGCCAGAGGTTGCCACCGACCTTGAGCGGTATCCGAAATTCCTTAGCAGTATTGAGGAAGTTACGGTTGACATAGGTCGCCTCCCCCAGAAACAGCACGCTCGGCAACGTCATGCCCACGGACTGCCCATAGCCCAAGGCGACGCGGTCGGCGCTAGACACCAAATGCCCAACCAGGTCAAAGATCACCGTCTGCGAACTAGGCACTTCACCAGCGGAATTTGGTTGGTGGTTGCGTCCTAGCGTCGCCAGAGACCGCTGGGTGTTCACTGTTTGCAGGCCACCAGCAAACTCCATGTAACGATTTGGACTTTCGACCACTTGCACCACCACGGCAAGGCGCTTGCGCGGTGGATCTTCCGTTTGGCCGATGTAGCGCAGGGCCACCTGGGTAAAAACGCCAAGGTTTCGCAGACGTCGCTGCGATTCGAACAGCGCTGCTTCGGAGTAAGGTTGGCCAATGTGCGGCAAATCGCGGAGGATCACGGCCTCGGTGGTTTGAAAGTTGCCAAGGACAAAAACCTCACCAATATCAGCCTGTTCTCCCTCCTCAATGGCCAATCGGACATCCACCCGCGCGGCGCTCATCGCTTCGGGCGTGCACAGGGTCGTTGGCCGTTCGGGCTGATGCGACGTGCAGTAAGCCTTGATTGTCATGCGAAAATAGCCGTTGTTGCGGTAGCGACCGCTCACCGCTGCGGTGGCCTTTTCCAGTACCGGAAAGCTCAAGACATCGCCGCCGTGAAGGCCAAAAACATCAGTAATTTCACGGCTTGGCACTTGCTTGGCGCCGTCGATTTGCACTTGACCCAACCGCGTCTGACTGCCCTCGACCACCGGGATTTCCACATAGATGAAGTTCTCGCCATGCAGCTTTCTGATGCGAAACCCGCCGTTTGGATAGCGGTATTCGTAGATTGTCGCCTCTGGGGTTTCCAGCCTCTTGCGCGTGGTCGCCGCCGTTGGCGTTTCGCCTTCGGGCAGTCCTAGGGCGCTGTGAAATTGGTAATAGCCTTGTGAAACATAGAATTCGCGCAGGCCATCAAGGTCCGCAAGCAACTGGCCAATTTGCGCGTAACCACCACTGTCAAAGAAGTCATAGGCCTTGGTGCCGATCACCGTCTTGAGCTTGGCTGGCGCGTAGCCTTGGCTGCCCGGAAAGGAAATACCGCGAACTTGCGAGACAAATCCGGTCGTGACCCGGTACGTCAAGGCATTTTCCACTTGTTGGCTCAAGGTGGGTGGGACCGGACGCCAGTCCAACTTCACGTCTGCAAACAGGAAACCGCGATTGGCCAGCGCCGTCAGCAACTCCTCACGGCCGCGGTCGGCTTCCTCAAAGTCGAACTGGCCGCTTTCGCCAAAGGGTAAGGCGTCGTATAACTCCTTGTCATCGCTCAGGGTGTAGCCCTGCCCCTGCTCGCTGCCGGCCTCGTCGCGGACCAGGATGCGCACCACGCTGCAACGGCCCGGATGGATGCGGATGGTCATGGCGCCACCGAGTTCATGGACGACCTCGACCACCGGGGATGAATAGCCCATACGTCTCAAATAGTTGCGAACATTGTTGCGCGCTCTGTCGGCTTGGCGACGGCTAAAGACTTGCACGCCCACTAGGCCACTCTCGTCGCGGACACTGCGTTCCCGGATGCGCGGGCAGATGAGGTCGGCCTGCCGTTCGCTGTCCGTGGGATCTGGTAAATCATCAATTATTGCACGGACTTCACTAACACGTTGCCTTTCGCCTTCATCCACCGTCACCTGCACCCGCACCAGACCGGGTTCTGCGGGCGTCGCCACGACGGTTACATGGGCATCGTCATAGCCAAGCCTTTGATATAATAGCTGAATTGTTTCCTTCTGCCGTCCGAGTATGGTGGCACCATCGGCCGTGTCGCGGTCGAGGATGTCGCCCGCACGGATCACGCTTTTTGCTCGCAACTCATCAATAAAAATAGACTTATTGCCGCTGAAATCGACGTGTCGCACCAGCTCATGGGCTGTGGTGACAAAGGACACCAACGCCTGCCCGCGAGGGTCGAGCGTGCAGCGCGGCTCAATGCGGCGGAACAATCCGAGCAGCCTGAGCCGTTCGGTTGCCGCCAAAATCTCGCCAGATCGCAGGGTGTTGCCGGGCACGAGGTCGGTCAAGGACAGCAGGCGCGCCTGCCAGCTCGTGCGCTCGTTGCTCAGGCCGACGATGTCCACCGTGGCGATGCTACGTCCGCGGCAGGTGCGTTCGGCGGCTTCGGGACTTGAGGCCGAGGAGCCTTCGCCGTGGGTTGCAGTACCTTGATTTGGCAGCGAAACTGGCTGACTCGGGGCGTCGCCAGCGGTAGCGTCCTTGGGCAGGCCCACGCCTTTGTCCTGCAAACCCATGGCTGGCCAAGCTAGACAGCAGCACAGCGCCGTCCATAGGGCGCAAATCACTGTACGGATGGAGCAATTGCGGCACATCAGTCCAGTGGCACCTTAAAACGGAGCTTGAAATCGTATTGATCCACCGGCTGTTCAGCTAAACCGCCAACGGTGAGTTGTTGATGCCGCCACAGGCCGTTGAAGGAAAGATTGTCGGACATGCGGAAGGCCACGGTGGCGCTGTAGCGCGCTTCTTCACGTCCGGTCAAGACCTTGGCCGCCACGGAAATCTGCCGCCCGAGCTGAACCGACCAATCCGTCGTCGCATTGCCCGAGGTTGGGTCATAGTCGATATTGAAGCGAACTGCATCTAATTGCAGGCCAAAGACGCTCTTGACCACGTCCCGTACGCGCTGTGTGCCTTCATTGAGCGAGTTGCCCAGCAGCGCGGCGGTGCTGATTTGCGGCGCGCCACCGACGTCATTGCGCCTCTTGCCGGTGAGAAGGATGTACTGAATATCATCGGGAGAATCGCCCTGATTGGACGAAAACTCCAGCTTGAAGTTCGGGTCCCCGTATACGCCTTGGGCCTTGACCGTGATGACCACGATGTCGTTCTGCGTCGTCGTGTCCAGGTCAGCGCCGAGCGCCATCTGCGAACGTGACGCGACGTTGGCGCTGCGAATCGGCACATCCGCTTTCATTTCAAGGTTGATCACGGGTCGTGTTGGATCGCCACGGAAATCCAGCGTCGCCTGTACGACGTCAAAGGCGATGTTTTTAAACACGATTTGGCTGGCACTACCACGTAGCACTTCAACCCGGTCTTGCAGGCGAATGTCGAACATCGTCCCGGTCACATGCAAGCCAAACTTGGTCGCTAACTCCGCTTTTCCTAGTGGGATTCTTGTAGCGAGATCGAATTGTTCCGCCGTCGCGGTCAGGTCAAGGTCAATCCATCCAAGCCAAGGCATCGATTCCTTGAGCGGTTTGCTAAACGACTCGACGTTGCGGACAGCGCCATTGCCAAATACGCCGCCCAAATTGTCGAAAGATTTGAAGTATCGCCCGTCGTGGACATCCACCGTGCCGCTCAGCGTCATGTCGCGCTTGGCCTCGTCTTGAATGTGCGTGCCGGTCAGCTGCAGGTGCGAACTGATCGCGACGGCGTACTCCTTAGGCACGCTCCAGGGCAATTCCGCAGTCGTCATGTCTAGATCGATGTCCGTCGGCAGCAGGAAATCGCGCAGTTCCACCTTGCCCCAGACGCCCCACCGACCTTCGTCAAAGGTGCCCGTCAGCGAGGCCTCTCGCGGCAGATTGACCGATAAGATCCCATCATCACTGCTTGTTAGCTTAACCTGTCCTCCCGCGGCAATGGTGATCTCGTGGCCGAACCCGCGCATCGCTACGTGACCGGCCCGCGACTGCACCGCGCCGGTGATTTGCAACGTGTTCAGCGGCCCTTGCATCAGCAGCCGTCCTTTGTTTTGGCCCGAGATGAGGCAAGAAGTCCTTGGATTCTTTGCAAGTTCACCATCCGGCAACAGATCAAGCCGCAGGTCCAAGGCAGCTAGCGTCTGCGCCAGCGTGCCCAAGCGCGGAACGTCCAGGGTGCCGGCCGCCGCCAGGGTCAAAGTCGCCGCCTGCTCGGCCGTCGCACCGAACAAGTATTGGCCACAAATCTCCAGCTGTTCGCGCCCTGACTCGATGAAGGTAGAACCGATGGTCACGCCTTGGCCATCTGTCCAGATCTCCATCGGAGAAACATTGCGAATATGCTGGGTATTGCCGATGTCGAGGTCGATGCCCGTGCGTGGAACCGTCGTCTTGACCCGCCACAGCGGTTTGCCCGGGCGCAGGTCGAGGTCGACTTCCGTCTCTGCCTCGAGTTGCACCTGCGACACCATCGCCGGCTTGTCGCGGCCCAGCACGACAAAGGGGTCAAAACGGTCACTTGTCGAGAACTTGAGAACTGCCGTTTGCGGCTTGGACCCGTCAAAAGCCACTTCGCTGCCCGACAAGAGTTTGAACCGTTTGAAAAAGGCATCACTGCGAATTTCTAGAGGACCGTCATAGGCTTTGCCCAGATCCAGGTCCGCATCGCCGATGTCGATGTGGTCCCAGCCTAGACCACGAATTTCAATAGTCGAATCATCGATTTCCACGCCCTTTCGATCGCCCGTCAGTTCCACATGGCCCTGCACTACGCCGCGCAGGGGCAGTTGGGCCTGGGCGATAGCCGGCAGCGTCGCCAAATCAATCTCAGGCAGGTCCAAAATGGCCGCAAACTTGCCGCTATTGGTATGGAATTCTCCAGACAATTGCGCCATCTCGCCATTCCAGAGTTGGGCCTCCAAGCCGTGAAGCACCAACGCTGGTCCGTGGATCGCTAACACCGCAGAAACTTTTGGAAATGCGTACCCTTGGGCTTTGAGCTGGCGCAGGGCAATGTGGGCATCAAAGACCATGCTGCGGCGAATGTCTTCAAGATCAAAACGAATTCGCCCTTCACTAAGGTTTGCTTGGCCGCTGATATCGCGCACGCCCAGGCGTGGCAGCACCGTGCCCAGTTCCACGCCATCGACCGTCAGCGCATCGACAGAAACGCTTTGATGCGTAGGCCTTTCACCCGGTTGGTTGATAAGCTTGGCGTGCACCTGGGCGGACACGCGCGCCACATTGCTGTCGACTTGGAGCCCGCCCAAAGAAAGAATCCCTTTGTTAAAGCCCAATTGGGCCCTTGCCGAGCGAATTTCCCAGTTCCGGTAGGTCACATGGTTCAAAGAAAGCGCGCCGAGTACGTGCGGATCCTCAAAATCACCAGTGAATTTGCTGGGTGTCAGTTGCAGCGAGCCACCGACGCCACGAACGCCCAGCGGAGTCAGGATGTGCGATAAATCTGCTATATTTGCAGATACTTGTAGCGTCATGTCGCCGCCCGCCAAGGCCAGTTGGCCATCGGCCTTGACCCAGCTATGCCCAGGCCCCTTGCTGGCCTCGCGCCCAACCCCGGAACGCAGCCAAGCGTTGTGGACGCGCAGCAGAGGCCCGCGCCCGGGACCTTCGCTGTACTCAAGACCGCCACTGAGTTCCAACGCTGGAATATCATGGACAAATGGCGTTGAATCTCCTTGGCGCAGCAGGCTCAATTCGCTGCTCAGCGCCACATCAATGTCCAAGGATGGTTGTTGCCTTGGGTCGAGCACCACCCGCACGGCCGCGCTGACATCGCCGCTCAGAGCTCCTTGCAGGGCCTGCACGACCGGTCCCTTCATCCCCACGCCTTCGCTGCCCAAAAGGCCTGACGGCGACACATGTTCCAGACTGAAGCGACCGTCTACCGCGTGAACCGGTTCGCCATTGGGCCCCGCCAACATGCGGTACTGGACCTGCGGCGCTGCGACGGTACCGCCATACCCTTGTGCCTGAACTCCTTGAATATCCACACCAACTAGGGCCTGCCCCGGCGCCCCTGCCTGAACTCGAACCTCGCCTTGCACGTGTTCACAGTCAAAGCCGGACATCTTGCCCTGGCCGAACACTAGGCCCTGAGCGGCAAAGCCTTGTTCATCCACAGTAAATCCACCTTCCACATGGGCCTTGGCGGCAAAGCTCGGTCCAAGCATTGGCCCCAGAAAACTCGAATCTGTGCTGGCAGCCAGGCGCAGGTTGGTCGCAAGGACACGCACCACGTCGGCAAGATGTATGTTAAAATCACCGCCTTGCATGACCGTGTCGGGTTTGGGCATCTGAGGCCAGCCGGCCTCGACGGGCAAGAAGGCATCGACACCCAGCACGCGGACCTGCTCCAGGCTTCCGTCGACGAACTTGGCCGTCAGCATGCCCGGCGGGACGGCAGGCAGGTTGCGTAGGGCGGCGATCTGCGTGTGCGCATACTGGGTTCGCACATCATGCACCTGGTACTGCAGGTTGGGCGGCGACCCGTGACGGGTGCGCAGCGTCGCGCTTGCTGCCAAGCTGATGCCTTGGGCATCGATGGCAATGTCAGGGATCGCTAGATGAAAAACACCATTAGTTACATGAACTTCATCCACAGCCAGCCGCATAGGCATGCCGGGCTTTGGATTGGGCGGCTCGTTTGGGTCGACAAAGGCCTGCGGCAAAAGCAGTTGCCCCTGGGCATCTTGATCGAGGTTGATGACCGGATGGTGCAGCTGAAGATCATTGAAATGCAAGACTAAGCTCTGTCCGCTGACTAGGCCATGCACCAGTTCGGTCCAGGCCAACGTCGCTTCAATCCGCCCCGCAGCCAGCACCGTCTCACCGTTCGGGGCCTCGATCCGCAAGCGCTGCAGCACCACGTGACCGGGGGAGGGACCGAGGTTCACGGCATGGACCCGTAGGGTGCCAGGCAGAAGATCGCTTAGGAAACTGCTTAGAATTGTAGGAAAACTTGGCGAGTTGACCGCAAGGTAGACAAACAGGCCCAGCGCCATCACGCCAACGAGGCTCTGCACCAGCAGCAAATAGACCGCGCGCCCCACCCGTACTAGGCGCCGCGGTCGCACGGGCAGTTGGCGCAGGCCACTGCTCATCGACACGCCTCTGGGCGCCGGCCACTTCGGCAAAAGTGCTTAAAACCACAAGTGGTTTTGTTTATTGGACTTTGGGTTGGAATCCTCAAGACTGCCATGCCTGCAGTGTAGCCCGCGTCACGCCACTCGGCCACTTTGTAAACCATTGCGCCTTGGTTGCCGCTTGCTGGGCGGAAGATCATGCCGTAGCGGGCCCCGAATTCGGGGCGGGCTCATCCCAGGTGGACGGGGCTGGTCTGGCCCGAACCGTCGCTGACCGCAAATTCCGGTCAGGCGCGCCCGCTCGCGGCAAAAGACGGCTACGGCGTCGAGAAAATAAAGTCCAAGCATACCGGGATGCTGTAGCACTTGATGCACACGCTCTTGCAGCCGGGGCAGGCGTAGCTCTGTGGGGCGCTGGTGGCGACGCAGCTGCCGTTGGACGTGCAGACGCCGGCGACGTCGACGCTGCCGCACAAATCCACCTTGACCGACGTCTTGCAAGTCACGTTGGGCACAGACAAACAGCTGCCGGCCGAGCAATGTCCCGTCGGGCACTCGCCGCCTTTGGTGCAAGGACCGCCGTTGACCGAGGACGAATCATAGACGCAACCGCCTGAAACATTTGGGTTGCAGGAATCCTTGGTGCAGTCATTGCCATCGTTGCACTGCTTGTCGGTGCCTTTGAGGCAGTTGCCGTTGGCGCAGACATCGCCTTCGGTGCACGCATTGCCATCTTCGCAAGGGCCGCTGTTGTTCTTGTGGACGCAGCCGCCGGCTTGGCAGACGTCGTCGGTGCAGGCGTTGCCGTCGTCGGCGCAAGGGACGCCGTCGGCCGGATTGTGCTTGCAGATCCCGTTCATACAGACATCAGCCGTGCAAGCCTGGCCGTCGTCGACGCATGCCGCGCCGTCGCTGACCTGGATGTGGCTGCAGGTGCCGTCTTTGCAAAGATCTTGCGTACATTGGTTGCCGTCGTCCGGGCAGACCGCGTCCGAGGCGGGGGTGTGCACGCAGCCCGTGAAAGGATCGCAACTATCCGTTGTGCAAGGATCTTTGTCGTCGCAGTTGAGCTGATCGCCGCCCGTGCAGATGCCCGACAGGCACTTGCTTTGCTGGGTGCAGACATTGCTATCGTCGCAAGGCGTGCCGTTGAGCGGCTTGTGCTGGCAGCCCGCCGCGTCGCAGGTGTCGTTGGTGCAGGGATCTAAATCATCGCATTCTTTGACATTATCGGTGATGCCGTCGCAGTTGTCGTCCAGTTGGTTGCAAATTTCAGGGGTGGCCGGCGCACCCTGGCAGTCGGGCTTGCCGTTGACGCACGCCACCAGCTTGCCCTTGCATGGCATTCCTACCACATTGAATTCATTGAGCGGCAGCGAACACGTGGCGCTGTTCGTATCAAAATCGTCGGTAAAGCCGTTGCAATCATTGTCAATCCCGTCGCATTCCTCGGGGGCGGCTGCCACCGCTGAACACATAGAAAGCCCTGAAATCAAGCAGGTTCTCTTGCCCAGGCAACTGCCATAGGAGTTCTGCGTGGCGCAGGTTGTTTCCAGGCTCAGACCCACGGAGGAGGCGCTGCAGGTGCATTCGCCGCCATTGGCCGGTACGCATTGATTAGTCGCCGATCCTGAAGCTTGATCCGTTTGTGTTTCACAGACATAGCCGCCCGGGCAGTCGTTTGTCATCGGATTGCACGACGCGCCGCAGAAGCTGCCGAGGTTGTTCTTGGTCTTTCCGTGCAAGACGCAGATATTCTTGCTTTCTCCGTCGGCGTTGCAGTCCTTGTTGGCCGAGCACGGCTCGCACAGATGCTTCCACTTGGGCACGCAGATGTAGATCGTGTCCGACGAGCCCGGGACCAGTTCCTGCAGGCAGCTAAAGCCGGTTGGGCAATCGCCATTGCACGCGCGCGAGCAAACCTTGCCGGCGGCTGAATCCACGCAAATCTGCGAATCGCAATCGTTCTGTGTCTCGCACGGGGCACCAAAGGCACCGGGCAAAGGCGGAACATCGGCAGCGGGTCCGGGATCGGCAACCGGCACATCGCTGAAATCATATGCATTATCCGGGGTTCCATCGGGCGTCGCGTCTTGCCCCGCTGCATAGACAACCTGGCCCTGTGTGGCCGGCGAGTTGCTGCAGCCCGCCCCAAGCACCGCCCAGAACGCGGCCAAGGCGCTCGCCGCCAAGAACTTGCCAAGACGACAGCGGTCATCTATCGAGCCCATCTCGCCTCGGTTCATGCATCCTCCCGGACAGGCCCTGCGCTCGGGGACTCAAGCACGGGTGCAATTGCTGCAAAAACGGCAGCAAACCCGCGGCGTCGCCCAAAATTTGTGCGGCGTCACACCGATTGCGCGCACCGGGACCCGGCACGCTCACGGCTCAAGTATAGATTCTGCCGCCAACTCGGGCAACCTTGTGCATCGCCTGGCGGGGTTGTACGGCCCCGCGTGACGATCCGCGGCAATTATGTCGGCCCTGGCACCAACTAACTTGTCAGCGGACTGGCCCCTCTGCTATGGTGTCAGAATTCGGGACCGTCCTGCGTGGAGGATTGGCCCGGGAACCGACAGAATGCGGGGAGGTATACATGCGCTGCGGCCTTGGTTTATCCAGGAATTTCAGCACATTGACTGTGGCTGCTATGCTCTTGATTGGCGCCGGTTGTTCGGGCGGGACCAAGACCGGACCGACCGTCACAGATCAGGACACCGATGATGCTGCCGTGGATGCTGGCATTGACGGCAGTACCGACCAAGATGCACCGACCGCCGATGTCGCAGCCGACGCCGACGCAGTCAGCCCCGGCGGTGATGTGGACGCAGGTTCACCCGGCGATACGGCTGATACTATTGGCAATACGTGTACCTCCGACGACCAGTGTAAAGGCGACGCAAGCAAGTGCCTGACGGGCTACTGCAACGCCGGAACTTGTGACGTGAAATCAGCCGCCGACGGCACGACCTGCGATGATGGCAAGGAGTGCACCGGTCCGGACAAGTGCACTGCCGGAACCTGCGCGGGCGTGGCCGATGGCAGTGCGTGCGTCAAGAAGGACGACAAAGGCAACCCGCTGCCCTGCTGGGTTGGCCAGTGCAAAGCCGACTTTACCTGCGATTTTGTCGGTGCTCAGCTCGGATCTCCCTGCGATGACGGCAGCTTGTGCACCGAGAACGACGGTTGCGTCGCCGGTCACGCTTGCAACGGCACGCCCAAGAACTGCGATGACGGCAAAGACTGCACCACCGACAGTTGCGACCTAGCCAGTGGCTGCAGCAACACTGTGGATATGCTCAACCTTTGCTCGGACGGCAATGCCTGCACCGCCCAAGATGCTTGCGCCAAGAGCGGCGAGTGCGTCGGCGCCAAAGTCGTGATTTGCGACGACAGTAACCCTTGCACCATCGACACTTGCGATCCCAAGAGCGGTTGCAAGTTCAGCCCCGCTGCCGCCGGCGCGGCTTGCCAGACCAATGACCTCTGCCAGACCGCGGCCGGTGTTTGCAATGCCGGACAGTGCAAAGGCCAACCCAATCCTGCCGTGAGTGACGGAAACGATTGCACAACGGACAATTGCACAGTGCCGGCGGGTGCCACCAAGGCCGTAATTACCCATGCCGCAGCCAATGGCGCATCCTGTGATGACGGCGACCCGTGCACCAAGGTCGACACCTGCGTTCAGGACCAATGCCAAGGCGCCAAGCTGGTTTGCAATGACGGAAACTCCTGCACTGAGGACCAATGCGATCCCCTCAAGTGCGCGACGGATTCCGGCGGGGTCAAGACCTGCGGCCTATGCGCCTATGCCCCTCTGGCTGACGGCGCAACTTGCACGGACAACAACCTGTGCACCAGCAACGACGCCTGCCAAACAGGGGCCTGCAAGGGCACGGACTGGGCGACCTCCGGCCAATGCGAAGACAAGAACGACTGCACCTCAGACACCTGCCAGCCGGGCAGTGGTTGCCAGCATAACGCCAAGGATCTCGCAGCTTGCAATGACGGCAACCCCTGCACCATCGCCGACAAGTGCGCTGGCAGTTCCTGCCAAGGTTCGACCAAGGATTGCGCCGACACCAACAAATGCACCAAGGATTCCTGCAATGTGCAGAACGGCGCCTGCGCCCATGACACCTTTGTCGGTCCTTGCGATGACGGCGATGCCTGCACCAGCGGCGACTTGTGCGTGGATGGTACCTGCGGCGGCGTCAAGCTAGACTGCAACGACAACAACCCGTGCACCAACGACATTTGCGACACCAAGCAGGGCTGCATTCACGCCAACGTCGGCGGCGGCACCCCCTGCGACGATGGCTTCTCTTGCACCAGCGGCGATCAGTGCGACACTGGTAAATGCATTGGCGGCAAAGACACTTGCGTCAAGTGCGCCACCGATGGCGAGTGCAAGCAGTATGACGACACCAACCTGTGCAATGGCCAATGGAAGTGCATGACCGGTCACCCAACCCTGGGCAAGGTCTGCTCGATCGACACCAAGACCATCATCACCTGCGACGCTTCCAAGGACTTGGAATGCGCCAAGAATACCTGCGATCCGAACTCCGGCTCCTGCAGCGTGATCAAGAAGAACGTCGGCGTCACCTGCTCAGCCGGTGACAAGTGCGTGCAAAACGCGACCTGCCAGGCCAACGGCAGCTGCGTCGGTATCCCGGTGGTTTGCGACGATAAGAACCCTTGCACAACGGACAGTTGCAATAAGATTCTCGGCTGCGGCTATACCGCCGTCGCCGACGCAACGACCTGCGACGACAACAACGTATGTACGCCAAGTTCTGCTTGCAAAACAGGCAAGTGCATCGGCTCGGAGAATACTTGCAAGTGCAAGAACGACGCTGCGTGCGCGGTCTATGACGACGGTGACCTCTGCAACGGCGTTCAGGCCTGCTTGCAGAACCCGCTCAATCCGACCGATCCGACCGACACGGTCTGCCAGCAGAAGGTCAATTCCGTTGTGAATTGCCCAGCTTTGGCTGGCCAGCCCTGCAATGACAATCTCTGCAACACCAAGACCGGCCTGTGCGCCCCCGTCGCCAAGGTCGATGGCCTGATGTGCGACGACAGCAACGCCTGCACCTTTGGCGAAACCTGCAGCAAGGGCGTCTGCAGCGCCGTCGCCGTCGATCCGAAGATCCTCTGCGATGACAAGAACCTATGCACGGTCGACGTCTGCGACAAGGTCTTTGGCTGCGCCAACGCGCCACTGGCCCAAGGCGGCCTGTGCAATGACAGCAACGCCTGCACCCAGAACGACAATTGCGACGTCAACGGCATCTGCGCGGGCGCCAAGGTCAACTGCGACGATCAGAATCCGTGCACCATCGACGTGTGCGACAAGGTCAAGGGCTGTTCTTCTGTGATTCAAGACGGTTCCAGTTGCGATGACGGCAACCCCTGCACGGTCAAAGACAGCTGCATCAACGGTGCCTGCGCCGGCAGTGCCTTGGATTGCAACGACAAAGATCCCTGCACCGTGGACGCTTGTGACGGCAACGGCGGCTGCAAGCACGTCAGCATTGACGGCCAAGGCTGCAACGACGGCGATGCCTGCACCACGGGAGACATCTGCACCGCGGACAAATGCGTAGGCAAAGCAATCGTTTGCGATGACGGCAATGCCTGCACGGTCGATGCCTGCAAGAACGGCGCCTGCGGCTTTACGGTTGCGGTCGGTACGCCTTGCGATGACGGCAGCGTCTGCACCACGGGCGATGCCTGCGATGCCAAAGGCACTTGCTCGCCGAAGATCGTGCTCGATTGCAAGACGGGCAGCGCCTGCATCGTCAACTTCGGCTGCTCGCCGACCACCGGTTGCATCAACCAGTTTGACGACACCAAGGTCTGCGATGACGGCGATGCCTGCACGCAAAATGACCATTGCAAACTAGGCGGCTGCCAGGGCACGACCAATGGCGTCTGCCCCGATGACAACAATGTGTGCACGGTGGATTCGTGCGATTCCAAGGTCGGCTGCTTGTACAAGCAGAACACCTGTGACGACAAGAATCCTTGCACCGTCGATACTTGCGACAAGGTCCTGGGCTGCCAGCACGAGAACGTCGACGGTGCCAAGTGCGATGATGGCAACAAGTGCCACCAGGGCGGACAGTGCTTCGGTGCCCAGTGCCAGACCGTTGCCGTCACCTGCGACGACAAAAACACTTGCACCATCGATAGTTGCGACGTCAAGCTCGGCTGCGTCTTCACCCCCGCTGATCCGACCACCGTCACCTGCGACGACGGCAACCCCTGCACCGACAACGGCTGCGATCTCGCGGGCACCTGCACCGCCACCAACAAGGTGTGCGACGACGGCAACCCGTGCACCGCTGATTCCTGCAATGCACTCAAGGGTTGCGTGACCAGCGACTTGACCGACAACACCAAGTGTGATGACGGCGATGGCTGCACCACCGGCACAGTCTGCCAGGGCGGCATTTGCTCGGGCGGCATCGTGTCCTGCTCATACTGCAACGTAGCCAATGGCGACAAGGATTGCGCCTTCTTGGACAACAACAACAAGTGCGACGGCACCTTTGTTTGCGCCCTGGACAAGAACTTGAACAAGGCGGTCTGCACGCCCAAGCCGGAACCGGTTGTGTGCGATTCCACAGGTGATTTGGCCTGCTCGACCAATACCTGCAACCCTGCCAGTGGCAAGTGCGAGATGCTGCAGTCGCTCAACGGATCCAAGTGCTCCGATGGCTTGGGCTGCACCGTCGGTGACAGTTGCAACAACGGCGTTTGCGTCGCCGGTCAGCCCAACAGCTGTGCTGGCGTCAAGGATGCCTGCAACGACGCCAAATGCTTGGAAGATCCCAGTCCGGCCGGCTTTGTCTGCATTGCCCTGCCCAAGGACGGGTCGCCAGCCTGCGATTCGGACGGCTCCGGCTGCACGGCCAATGACTTCTGCGCCGCCGGCAAGTGCCAAAAGGGTGCGGCAGTCGATTGCTCTGGCGTGGCGAAGGCTTGCCAGGTAGCGGCCTGTAAGTCTACAGGAACCAATAGCTTTACTTGCGCAGTAACTCTGGCTGTGGACGGTACGCCGTGCGATGACGGGCAGTTGTGCACCGAAGGCGATGCCTGCAAGGCCGGTCAGTGCACTTCGGGCACCAAGCCCCATGATTGTTCAGGCATGGCGACGCTTTGTGCCAATGGAGCCTGCGACAAGACCGGCAACGCCGGTACAGGCGCTTGCGTGCCGGTGGCCAAGAATGAAGGCGGCAGCTGCAATGCGGACGACAACGGTTGCACAGTGGGCGACATTTGCCTCAGCGGCACTTGCGTACCCGGCCAACCGCCAAATGATTGCGATTCGCTCACGGCTGCCTGTGCCACGGGCGCGTGCAAGTCCACCGGTGGCGCAACCTACACCTGCGTTGGCGCACCCAAGCCGGACAAATTGCCGTGTGAAGCTGATAACAACGGCTGCACCGTGGGCGATTCGTGCGCTGCCGGCGCCTGCAAGGCAGGTACGGCGCAGGATTGCTCGGCCAAGACCAGCGCTGACGGTTGCTTAGTCGGCACTTGCAAGTCTCTAGGCGCTTCGGCCAACACCTGCATCACCGCCCCCGCCCCCATCGGCCAGTCGTGCAACTCCGACAACAACGGCTGCACCAAGGGCGATGCCTGCAACAAGGACGGCGCCTGCTTGCCCGGCCCGGCCGTGGATTGTTTAGCCTTTACCGGCACTTGCTCTACCGGCGTTTGCCAGTCCAAGGGTGCTTCGACCTTTGTCTGCAACGGCAACAACAAGCCTGATGGCACCTCGTGCGACGCCGACACCAACGGTTGCACCGTGGGTGACAAGTGCACCGCCGGTAAGTGCGTCCCAGGTGCCGCACCCGACTGCAGCGCCAAAGCGGGCAATAACGTTTGCATGACGGGCACTTGCCTCAATGCCGGCTCGGACAAGTACCAGTGCGACGCTGCGTCCCTCAAGGATGGCACGGCTTGCAATGCGGACAAGAACGGCTGCACCGTCGATGACAGTTGCCAACTCGGCTTCTGCACCAAGGGCGATCTGCAAACTTGCTCGGCATTCAGTGGCTTGTGTGGCGATGCCGCCTGTAACTCTACGGGCGACAACACCTACAAGTGTGACGTGACCGCCAAGCCCAGCTACCCAGCGCTGGTCCCGCCCGTGTCCTGCACGCCGACCGACAGTCCGACCAAGTGCGCAACAGGTTACGCGTGCACCACGCTCAACAAGGATGCCGTGCCGCCTACCGGTCAGTGCGATCCGACCGTCACCGTGTACTGCGATGATGGCGACGCCTGCACCCAGGCCGATGCCTGCTTCGCCGGTGCGTGCAAGTCGGGCCAACCAATGAATTGCGATGACAAAGATCCGTGCACCTTGGACGCCTGCAAGGCCGGCAAGTGCACCAACACGGTCATCGCGGGCTGCTCCGCGTGCGTGATGGAGAAGTTTGACCAGGCCTCGCCGCCCGGATTCATGACCCTATCGGACGAAAAGGCCTTCATCAGCTGGGCCGCTTCGGACAAGGCGCCGTATGCCGGTACGCAGAACTACCGCGTGACTTGGAAGGGTCCGCCGACCAATGCCAACAAGCTCAGCCAGTTGAATGGTACCTTGCGCTACCGCCGTATCTACGTCGATCCGTCGGTGCCGCCGCAGTTGGACTTCTACTTGTCGATGACCGTGTCCAACCAGAACTGTGGCGTCGATGACTTCCAGTTGCTGATCAACAACCAGAAGATCATGGAGCGTTGCACGGATACCGATCCGCTCAAGTATGAGCCCAACAGCAAGTACGAGCACGTGACCCTGGACTTGACGCCCTATGCCGGCAGCTACATCGACCTCAACTTTGTGGCCGCTGCAGGTGTGGACGACAAGACCTCGGGTACCATCGACATCGACAACTTGCGCATGACCGGCATGTGCGGTCCTGGCTGCATGGGCATGAACTTTGAACCGGATGTGGCTGATCCGAACAATCCGCCAGCCGATCCGTTCCAGGGTTCCTTGTTGCAGCCGACCGCCATCGCTGCGACCAGTGCGGCGTACTTGAGTTGGGCGCCTTCGGCCCAGGGCGCGCACTCGTTCAAGACGGAATTGCTGGCCAAGTACACAGGATTGCCGACCGGTGGCAAGGCCCAGACGACCACCTTCACGGTGCCCCTGCTGCGTCCGGTCAAGAATGACGTCACCGGCGTGACCGACAAGCTGTACTTCGCCATCAAGTCGACCAACGTCGGCGACCAGACCTGCGGTGCGGACGACTTGACGATCAACTTGGGCAACAAGGTGATCTACAAGCGTTGCGACAACACCAACGGCTGGAAGGTGGAATCGGTCGATTTGGCCGACTACGCCAGCCAGACGCTCGACCTGACGGTTGTGGTGAATTCCGGAGCAGGTGCAGGCAGTTCGGGTACGTTTGAAATCGACGACATTGCCATTGCCGGTAGTTGCACCTACGGCTGCTTCGTGGAGCACTTCAACGACAGCACGGTTTGGGAAACGTCGTCGACGGATAACAAGAGCTTGGCACCTTGGAAGATTCTGGCGTCCAATCCGCCGGGACCGACCTCGCCGGCCAATGCCATGTATGCGGGCTTTGACAAGGCACTGACCCCGGCGCTGAAGTCCAATGCCATGACTACGGCGAGCTACAAGAAGGGCTTTGCAGTATCGGTACTTGGCGGCACCTGGGCGGCGACGGTCAACGTTTCCACCAGCCCAACGCAGTGCGCCCTGGCCTTGAGGATGTGCTTGGTCGCTCCAACCACCGATTTGACCAAGGTCTTCGGTGACTTGGATGGCAATTACACAGTCGGTTCGGTGTGCAACTCGACCAATGGCTGGACCAATGGCCTGATTACCGGCGACCTCAAGCAGCCGGTCTGGGGCATGATGGCCAACCCGTGCATGGTCATTGGCCACCCAGACATGTTGCCGGCCGCCAAGGCTTATGTGGATGACTGGGTTGTGATGTGTAACTAAGCCAACCTACGGTTGTTTCGCTGTCGACCGTCTGTCTCTGCCTCTCTCGTGAGGGGTGTGACAGGCGGTCGATGGCTTTTTGGACCAGTCCGTGGCGCGAACCCGGCGTGGAGTGGCCTAAGATCCTGAGAAGTCATGGGGAAATGGGCACGCCATGACCCTGGCTTACCTGCCGCCATAGAAGCGATCAGGGGCAGTAAGCTGCACGCTGAAACGAGAACACTGTATTGATAACGGCTATTTGTCGCTGAGTTCCAGACTCGACGAGCGAAACAACTGCGATAAGATCGCGCAGGTTTCAATCGGTCTCAGGCCTGCTTGGTCGATCACCGCCTGCAGGGAACGACCATCGAGCAAGGCCGTGACGATGGCGATCTTCTCCACCTTGAAATAGCCTTGGGGCATGCCCTGTTCGCCCAAGCGTGTCCGCCCACTTCGCTGCCACGGACCGAGGACGCTTTCATAGTACTCGAGCAGCCTGCCTTCATTATGCCCAAGAAATTCTTCCACTTGAGGCGTGATCGGCGCGATGGCCAGCAAGCGCTCTAAGGAAATGAGTGCGCCTTCGCGGTCGCCGATCTCAAACAGGGCGCCGATGTCCTCGTACAAGGTCTGGCCCATGAAGGCCGGCATGACGCTTTGCTTGTGGCGAATTTTGCGTTTAATATCAGGACCTGAGAGGACGATCGTCTGCGCTTCGGCCCTTTCCCGGCGTTCGCGGGAGCCAGCGCGCACAAAGGCTTCAGCGACGTCGATGGTCTCGGCGTCGTCGACCTCATCGGGCGAAAGCTCAATCGCACCATCGTCTTCTGCGGTCTGGGGCGCGGCACTTGGGCTGGGAGCTGCGGACGCGTGTCGGCGGTCTGCTTCAGCTACCGCGGCTCGGGCCGCCTCAGTCAGCGATTGGTGGCCCAACGCGGGCATCTGCTGGGTGACGCGTTCTTCGGCACTGCTGCGATCGGTAAGCTGGGATTGTTCAATTGCTGCAGGGGCTTGCAGGTCCAATGTTGCCGCCAGGTCAGTCGGAACTGCCAGGGCCAATTGGTCGAGAACGGCGTCCAACGACGCCAGCGCTGCCAGCAACCCCACGGCACGTGGCTCAAGGGGCACACCGACAACCGCCAAGTGGCGCTGGACCGCCCACTGGGCGTTTTCCGCGGCCGCCAAGGGATCGCGGGGCACATCGGGTTCAATGGCAAAGCTTGAGACCAAAGCCAGGACCTCTGGGGCTGCGGATGCCTAGTGCACATCCAGGGTATTTCGAGTTGCGCGAAAGCCTGCTTCCGTCCGCACGCCGGACACCGGCTTGGTCGCTTGGGGACTGGGCCGGCTCGTGGCATCATACGCTAGTGTGTGGCCTTTGCCTACTTGAACAGTCGGGCGCACTCGGGAAGGTCCGGCGATGCAACCCCATTTAGAATTCCTCATTGCGCAAAGTGATCACAATGCCCGTCTCGACGCGGCCATGGCCCGCATCAGTGGGCAAAGCCGTCAGGCGGTCCAGCGGGCGATTGCCGATGGCGCTGTTTACGTGGACGGTTCGCGGCAATCGGTCGTCGCTTTTCGCGTGCGGGCCGGGCAGACGGTTCGCTGGATGCCAGCCGCGCCCGATCGCGGTCACATTGGCCAAGGTCTGGTGGATATTGTCTTTCAGGACGAGTCCTTGTGCATTGTCGACAAGCCCGCCGGCCTGCCCAGCCAGCAACCACCGCGGGGCGGCGACGCGATGGAGCAGCGCTTGGCCCTCTGGCTGCGCGATCAGCCTGGGCAGCCGACGCCGGGGCAAGTGCACCGCCTGGATCGCGACGTTTCTGGGCTGCTGATGTACGGACTGGGTGCAGAGGCAACTTCGAATCTTGCGGAACAGTTGAAGAATCACACGGCCCGCCGCCGTTACCTGGCCTTGGTGCGCACTGCTGTGCCGCCCGTGGCACAGACGATTTCCGAGCCGATTGCTCAGCAAAGTCCTGGCGTGATGCGACTTTGTGCGACGGGCATGCCAGCGCAGACCCGTGTGCTGCCGTTGGCCTTTGACGCCAGGGCGCAGTTGGCCCTGCTGCTGATCGAGCTGGACACGGGGCGAACCCATCAAATTCGTTTGCATTGCGCATGGGCCATTGGTGCCTTGGTGGGCGACGTCCAATACGGCGATCGCAAACAGGAACCGCAGCTTCCACGCGTGGGCCTGCACGCTGCGGCCCTGCGTTTGCGCCATCCGTTCACGGGGCAAGATCTGGAGGTGCAGCGCTTGCCAGGTCGCGATTTCTGGCAGCTCGCTGGCGATGCCAATCTGCCACTGCCTGATAACTGGCTGCAAGTGCAGGTTTAAATGCCGGTCTTGGCCGACAAGCCAGTTCTCATCGTCGGTGCGACGGGACGCCTTGGCCGCGCCGTGGTGGCTGCCTTGGGTCCGACCAATGTTCGGGCAGTTGCGCGCAATCGCTGCGAAATTGCCGAGCAGTGGCCCTCTTTTGTTGCCGCTGATGCCGCCAATGCCAAGGCGCTGCGTCCCTTGCTGCAGGGTGTGCGAGCCGTTGTTCACACCGCGCTTTTTCAACCAGATCAAGCGATTGCCTTGTTGCAAGCCGATCCGCCACCAGGGCTGCCTCTGCTGTGGTTTTCATCGCTAGCGGCGCGGCCTTTGTCTGTATGGACTGAGCCACCGCAGGCACCCAGTTGGCAGCCCCTCGATGAGTATGGCCAAGGGAAATACGAGGTTGAGCGCCTACTTACAGCGCGTTGGCCAGGGCCCGTCACGACCGTGCTGATCAGCCAAGTGGTCGCCGTCGATGATGCGAAAGCGCGCGAAATCAAGTATTTACAGGACTTTGCGTCAACTGGATCCATTGCGGTCGCCGGCCTGGCGCAAAACCGTCCTGCCGTTATCGACGCCGGTACGGCCGCAGCCTGGGTGGCTTGGGCTTTGCAGCAAAAAGACCAAGCGTTAGGCCCGGTTTATCTGACCCACCCGCACCCGGAGCCCTTGCAGGTTCTGCTGGAGGCGCTGCTGCGGGGGGCTGGTCTGGGGCCCCTGCGCTTGCGCGCACCGTCCTCAGGCCAAAGGACCGTCCACAGTGGCAGTGACGAGGTGGTTCGGCTCCATGAAATGTTAGCGCAATTGCCCGCCGATTTTCCTTGGCCTCCCCTGCCCGATGCCTACCAAGCGCTGGGGCGGTTTCTCGCCACCCGCAGCCTGTGTTAGCCTGAGCAGCGTGCAGATCGTCCTTGCCATCGCCTATGGATTCGCATTGCTCTGGGGCGCGCTCTGGGGCTCTTTCCTCAATGTTGTCGTGTACCGCCTGCCCGCGGGCCTGTCGGTGGTCCGGCCGAGATCGCGTTGCCCGGGCTGTCTGCGACCGATCGTCTGGTGGCAGAACGTGCCCATCGTTTCCTGGGCCCTGCTCCGTGGTCGCTGCTTTCATTGTAAGATGGCTATTTCTCTGCGCTATCCTGCTGTCGAGACGGTCGTTGCCGCCCTGAGCGTGGCCGTGGTCATGCCGTGGTTGCCTATAGCCCTGCAGGGAGATCTCGAGCCTTGGCGCTTGGTTATCGCAGTCCTGGGCGAACAAGCGTTTGTCTTTGCCCTGGTGGCCATTGCGCTCATCGATGCCGATACCTTCATGGTCCCGGACGTGATCAGCCTGCCTCTTGTGATTCTTGGGCTTTTACTCAGCGTCGTCGTTGGCCCTGCGCGCGGTGTGTCCTGGCAAATTGCGGGCACCGGGGCTCTGCTAGGCGGAGGTGGTTTACTTGTGATTCAATGGGGTTATGCGCGGTTGACGGGACGCGAAGGGCTCGGCACTGGCGACGTCAAACTCCTGGCCGCCATCGGCGCAGTGCTGGGGATCGTAGCGCTACCGGCGGTGATGCTGTTGGCGGCCCTGCAAGGCCTTGGCTTTGCCCTGGTCTACGCCTTGGTGTCAGGTGGAAAAGTCAAAGAGGAACGTGGGCTTGCTAGCCTTCGTCACCTTGCCTTGCCCTTTGGCCCCTTCCTTGCGCTGGCGGCGATCCAGTGGCTCCTGCTGCGCCCCGTGTGGCTGCAACTAGGCCACCGCTACCTTGGTCTGTGACCATGTGGGCGCGCCGACGAGGTTTTTCCGCCCTGCTTTGGACCCTGGTCGCCGTATTATTGGCCGCCGGTAGTCTTGGGTCCTTGCTCCTGCGGCAGTTGGCGGATGTGGCCGGGCAACAGCTTGTCAATCCTGGGCAAAATGCTGACGCTGCCCTGCACGGGCAATGGGTCGGGGCCGAAGTTGCCCTGTGGCTGGGCCTAACGGCGATCGGCGCTCTAGGTTTAGCCTTAGGTTTAGCACTTTTACGCCTAGGCCTCGTTGGCCCCCTGGAACGACTGGCCCGCTTGGCGCAACCGCATCCCAGCCCCGCCGACTCAGCCAATGAACTACTGAGAATTGAAGACGTTTTACAGTCTTTACGCCGCGACTTGGGCCGCGACCAGGCGGACTTGCACGCCCAACTCGGAGCAGCCCAAGCCTTGCGCGATGTGGCGGAACAGGCCGTTTCCCACCTTCAGCAGGCCGATCGCTTGGCTTTGGTGGGGCGCGTTGCGGTCGGCGTCGCGCATGAAGTAGGCAATCCTCTTGCTGTTTTGGTCGCGTCCTTGGACATGCTGCGCCAGTACGAACAGGACGGTGCGCCCGTGGACGATCGCATGCGTTGCGTGGAGCGCGCAGAGCAGGCAGCTCAGCGAATTCATACGATTCTCGCGGACTTAAGCGAGCCTGGGTTACACCAGACGCGGCAAAAGGACCGCCCTTGTGACCTGGCCGCCGTGGCCTTGCGCGTGGTGCAACTGGCTGAAATCCATCCGCGTTGTAAGCAGTTGCAGTTGACTTTGGCGGCCGGCGAATCGAGCCATCCGGCCGATGCTTCGGCCAGCCATGTCGAACAGATTCTGCTCAATTTGGTCGTCAATGCTGCGGATGCCACAGCGGGCCTTGGGCATGTGCATCTATCGATTACGCAAGAAGATACTCAGCAAGTCATCGCCGTAGCCGATGATGGACCCGGTCTGCCCGCCGGCGACCCCGAGCGGCTTTTTGAACCCTTCGTTTCCACCAAAGGTCAGGCAGGATGGGGACTTGGTCTGGCTGTGAGTCGTCGCATCGCCCAGGGCTACGGCGGCACGCTCACGGCCCAGTCGCCGCCGGCCGGTGGCGCTGAGTTCACGCTACGCCTGCCGATGCCTTCCGCACAGCGCCGGCGGAGTCGCATCCAGCACGCCTAGAATTCGCGGCAACAGCGCAAAGTTGTTCAAGGCAAGAAGGGTTTGCGGGCGTGGCGCTGACCGCGAGGTTTGACCGTCCCTTCGCGGTCTGCTATACCGGCGCGGCTCTACGCCTAGGCTCGAAAGGGCTTTAGGGGAAAGAGCAGTAGTTTCAGAATCTTTTGGCAGACCTTGTTCCCGCACTGTCCCCAACTGCTATTTGGCCAGTGCAATTCCAGGCTCAGGCGTTCCTGCCGCGATCAACCGCAGGTAACCTCGGGCCAGGTGGCGTAGATATGCAACTGTTAGGAATGCAAATCGCTGGACATTTGATGAACATGCAGGCCCTGTTTGCGCAGGTCGATGTGCCGGTCACCGGCGCTCCTGCAGCGGCAGCTGGCGCGGCACCCGCAGCGGCCGCGGCCTCTGGTCAGCCGCCCATGTGGGGCAATATTCTGCTGTTCGGCGGCATGTTCGTCCTGATTTATTTCATGATGATTCGCCCGCAAAGCCAACGCGCCAAGAAGCAGAAGTCCTTTCTGGACGACCTCAAGGTCGGCGCGCGCGTTGTCACAACCAGCGGTTTATTCGGCGAAATCGTAACGATGAAGGGTTCGGAGGTCGAACTCAAGATCGCCGATCGCGTCACCATCCGCATGCTCAAGAGCCAGATTGCGGGGGCCGAAACCACCGCCGCACAGGCTGTCGCTGACGCCAACGCCCGATAGTTCCCCTGTGGATAGCTGATCGGAGACCGCGCCCAGGTGCGCCAAGCCTCTGAAGAAACAGAAGATTCTGTCCCAAGTTCCCGACCCGTGCGCGCTGCTAGCACTGCAGCACCGGAGCCCGACTGATGCAAGCCAAGCGCAACTGGAAAGCCCTGTTCACCTTCGCGATTTTGATTATCGCGGTGCTGCAACTTCTGCCGACTTTCGCCCGCTACGAGGACGAAAAAGGCAACGAAAAATCGCACTTGCCTGCGTTCTACACGGCCGTCTTTGAAAAGACGATCAGCATGGGCCTGGACCTCAAGGGCGGCTTGGAGCTGCGCTACACGGTCGACTACAAAAAGGCCATTAGCGACAATGCCTATCGCCTCGGCGACAATGTGCAAGAGCGCCTCGGTGATGCTTGGGCCAAGGCGCAAACGCCGCCCAAGGACTGGAATACGCTGACAGATGCCGAGAAGAAGCCCGTCATTGAGCGCTTCAAGGCCACTCGCACCAGCTACAACACGATTCGCGTGGATTTCAAGGACGCCGCCGACCGCAAGCTGCTGACCAAGGACCTAGTCCAGACCGTCGATTCCCGCTTTGAAATGCGCGACGACGGCGACAAGGGCGTGCAGTTGCTGATGAATGACAAGGACGTCGCCAAGCTCAAGAACGACATCGTCAGCCAGACCCTTGAGGTGATTCGCAAACGCGTCGACGCCTTCGGCTTGGTGGAGCCCGATGTGCGGCGTTCGGGCGATACCGATATCGACCTGCAACTGCCTGGATTGCGTAAAGAACAGATGACGATGATCCGCGAGCGTATCGGCCAAGCGGCGCAGTTGACCTTCCGCATGGTGCGTCAGGACGCCAAGGTGTTCGACGGCAAGGCGGCGGAACTCGAGACCTACAAGAAGGCGAATGCCGAATTTGCTAAAGATCTCAGCATCGTGCCTGATGGTCGTGGGGCCTACCTCAAGAGCAAGAAGAAGTCGGAGATCGTTCGCTACGTCAAGACCTTGACCCTGCCCGAAGATGTGCTGATTGGCTATGAATTCTTTGAAGAAAAGGACAGCAGCGGCCAGCTCAAAGACAAGTACTGGCGCACCTATAACCTCACGGCCAAGACCGAGCTGACTGGCGACAACCTGACGCGCGCCGCCATCGGTCCCGGCGATAAGGGCGATGCCGCCTGGGTCGTCAACCTGGAATTCGACAGCCGTGGCGCCAAGGTATTCGCTGAATTGACGGAGAAAAACGTCGGCAACCTCATGGCCATCATGCTCGATGACGACGTCAATTCGGCCCCCGTGATCAAAGAGCGCATCGGTGGCGGTCGCGCCCGCATCACCTTGGGCCGCGGCAATAACCCGCGCGCCATCCTCGACGAGGCCAAAAGCCTAGTCACCGTGCTCAATAACGGCGCCTACAAGGCTCCTGTCATCAAGGTGCACGATATCGAAGTCGGCCCCTCGCTGGGCAAGGACGCCGTCAACTCCGGCTTGGTGTCGATGCTCGTCGGCGTGCTGCTGGTCGTCGTGTTCATGGTCGTCTACTACCGCCAAGGTGGTATGATTGCCAACACCGCATTGGCATTCAACTTAATCCTGCAGTTGGCGTGCCTTGTGGCGTTCAACGCCGCTTTGACGCTGCCTGGCATGGCGGGCTTGACCCTGACCACCGCCATGGCCGTGGATGCCAACATCCTGATCTTTGAACGTATTCGCGAAGAACTGCGACTCGGTCGCACCGTGCGCAACGCCCTGGATCTCGGCTATGGCCGCGCATTCTGGACGATTTTTGACTCGCACATCACTGCCGCCATGGCCGGTGGCGTGTTGATGGTGTACTCGTCGGGGCCCGTCTACGGATTTGCCGTGACGCTGCTCATTGGCATCGGAACTTCCATGTTCACGTCCATCGTGGGCACCCGCCTCATCTACGACTGGCTGCTCAGCCGCGGCAAGCTCAATGAAATCTCCGTATAATCGCACGGTTGATTGAACCTCGCGCAGCAGACACCCGTCCTGGATCAGGCAAATCAGTAAGAGGCAAGCATGGCTTCCAAGCACTTTACCCTGTTCAATCCCGATGCTGAGTACGACTTTGTCGGACGCCGCCACCTGTACTACGCCTTGACCGGCCTCGGTATTTTGTCGTCGCTTATCGCCTTTGCCACCATTGGCTTCAACAAAGGCATCGACTTCAAGGGCGGCACCAAGCAGATCATGGCGTTCACCAAGGACGCCCAGGTCGATCGCGCCAGCCTGAAGTCCGCCGTCGAGAAGGTCATTCAGCAAGTCACTCAGGGCAAGGCCGTGGGCGAAGTCGAAGTCCAGGAATTCGATACGGGTTCTGGCGGTACGGGTGACAAGAAGCACTTCGCCGTGATTACCGAAACGACCTCGACCGTGACCAAGGAAAAGAAGGACGCCATCGGCAAGGCCATTCAAGCGGCTGTCGGCAAAGCGGAAATCGAGTGGGCGTCTGAGGGCGAAGACCGCGTCTTTGTCAACGTGCAAGAGCCCAAGAAGGTCGTGGATACTTATCCGCTGCTCAAGAAGGCGTTTGCGGACGCGGGCTTTCCGAATACCCAGACCTCAAGCGACAAAGAAGTGCAGCTCGATGTGGCGCTGTACCGCTCGCTGCAGATGACGTCGAGCGAAGGTGGCAAGGACGCCACGGCGATGACGGCGGAAGAAAGGAAGCTGCGCGATCAGAAAGCCGTTGACTTGGAAAAGGAAAGCGACACCCGCTACACCGTTCTGGTCGAGGAGTTCAAGACCCGGCTCGAGACGGGCATCAAGACCGCGTATGGCCCGAAATTCATTGGTGTCGAGTCGGCCACGGCCGTTTCCCCCTCAGTCGCCGGTGAAATGATGGACCAAGGCTTGGTGGCGATTCTTTACGCCATCGTCGGCATTGTTCTCTACATTATCCTGCGGTTTGACGTGCGTTATGCGCCCGGGGCCCTGATCGCGACCGTGCACGACGTTGTCTTGGTCATCGGCGCGTTCAGCGTTGCGCAGGTGAAGTTCTCCATGCCCATTATCGCGGCCGTTCTGACCGTTGCGGGTTATTCGGTGACGGACACCATTGTGGTCTTTGACCGAATTCGCGAAATGCAGGAGAAATTCCCGGATCAGAAGCTCGAACTGCTGATCAATGCCGCCATCAACACCACGATGTCTCGTACGGTGTTGACTTCCTTGACGACCTTTCTGACTTCCATCTCGATCTTCTTGTTCGGTGGCGGTTTGATTCGCGATTTCGCCTTCGCCATGTGCATCGGCGTTGTGGTCGGCACCTTCTCGTCGATCTTCGTGGCCAGCCCGATCTTCTTGTGGCTGCATCATCGGTTGGAGCGCAAGCCTCAGCCCAAGGTGGCCGCTGCCACCGCGACGCCGGCTGAAGTCTAGTAGCCGATCGCCAGTCCATCAGGTACCGCGGGTTTGGCGCACTAGGGTCAGAGCCGCAATCCTGCGGATCTCCTTTATCATCAGACGGGTGGGTCAATGACTGCGCACGCGGACTGGCGTCTTCACGAGCCGGACCCCATGGCTGTGGCGGCGCTGAGCGAGGCCCTGGCCATCGATCCGTTGCTCGCTCGCCTGCTGTGCCTGAGGGGACATGGTCAACCCCAAGAAGCCAAACGGTTCTTGCAGCCCGCCCTGCGCGATTTGCCCGACCCGCTGACCATGGCCGACGCCGAGTTGGCGGCCACTTGTTTGGCCCAAGCCATCGCCGCGGGCAAGAAGATCTGCGTTTACGGCGATTATGATGTCGATGGCATCAGCGCGACCGGGCTACTTTGGTCGTATTTTCAGGCAATTGGCTATCCCGTCCAAACCTTTCTGCCCGACCGCTTCCGCGACGGCTACGGCCTGCACGGCGCGCGTCTGGGCGAACTGGCCGATGGCGGCGTCGACCTCTTCATCTCGGTGGACTGCGGCACCAACAGCGTCGACGAGATCGCCGCTATGCGCGCCCGAGGTCTAGACTTTATCGTCTGTGACCACCACGCCCTGGGGCCTGAACGACCGCCGGCTACGGCCTTGCTCAATCCGCAGCGAACCGATTGTGCCTATCCAGACAAGCAGTTGTCGGCCGTTGGCGTGGCGCTGGTGCTGTGCATGGCGCTGCGGCGGGCCTTGCATGCGCAGGGGCATCCGGGTGCACAGGTTGAACTGCGTCCCCTTTTAGAATTCGTGGCTTTGGGCACGATTGCCGACATGGTGCCCCTTAGCGGGGTCAATCGCATCGTCGCCTGGCACGGCCTGCGCCAGTTGGGGATTTCCCAGAGGCCGGGCGTGCAAGCCTTGGCTCGGCAGTCGGATTTGTACGCATTGGGCAGCGATCACATAGGCTTTGCCTTGGGGCCACGCATCAATGCCGCAGGCCGCGTCGCCGAGGCCAAGACGGCCTTTGAGTTGTTGACGACGCAGGACCCGGCCCGGGCGCAAATCCTTGCCGAACAAGTCAATGTCGAGAACAACCACCGCCGCGAACTGCAAATGCAAGTCACGCAAGCAGCGCTGGCTCAGGCGCAGAATTGTCCAGAACGCGGCGATGCCGTCGTGGTGGCAGATCTAGCGTGGCATCAAGGGGTTGTCGGCATTGTGGCAAACCGTGTCAAGGACGATTTTCGCGTGCCGGCCTTTGTTCTGGCGGTGGGCGAAGATGGCGTGGCGCGTGGCTCAGGACGCTCAGTCGCTGGGTACGACTTGGTCGAGGGTTTGCGCGCCTGTCATCAGGGCGGATTGTTTGAACGATTTGGCGGACATGCCTTTGCTGCCGGCGTCACGATTCAGGCAGACCGGCTGCCCCTGTTTCGCCAGCGCCTAGCCGCTCATGTCGCCGAAGTGCTACCGGCCAAGGATCGTTTAGAAACGCTTGAAATTGATGCGGAACTGGATTTTGCCGCTGCCGGCCATGAACTGCTGTCGGCGCTCGATCGCCTAGAACCGTTTGGCAAGGGCAATCCGCGGCCGACTTTCCTGCTGCGCAATGTGCAAGTCCATGATTTGCAAGTTGTTGGCAAGGACCGTGCCTGGGTGCGCTGCGCCTTTTCCTTGCCGGGACGCCAGGCGGTCTGGGCACGCAAGACGCTCGCGGGCTTTGGCGCGTTTTCGCTGCTCGGCGAAGTGGTGCGTGGCGAGTGCGTCGACGCCGTGATCCGCCTGGAGCGCAATAGTTTTCGCGGCTCGGTGACGGTGCAGGCTACTGTGCAGGACGTCGCGCCGGCGGGGACCCGGGTTGCGGCTGTGGTGCGCGCAAGCGGTCCTTCGCGTGCAGAATCACTGTAGATGTAAGGGATTGGTTGGCTGCAGGCCAAATCAAGGCCGTCCCTTCGTATGCCCATTGCGTACGCTTTTGACGCCGGCATCAATAGGCAGATCGACTTGATTTGTATGGCTTATTCTTGGCCCGTGGCCCACTACGGCCCAATGCCTGAAACCGACCGGGCGGCAGCCATGGCAGCCTCGACTACCGGGCTCGGCCAGGCACCTAGGCCGACGACGGCGAGCAGACAGGCAATGATCGCTCCAGCCAAAGCCCGCGAAACGACGATCTTTTCTGTCTTGGCGGACACGTTGACGTAGGCTGCGCGCGCTACGCCCAAGTAATAGAACAGCGCCACCGTCGCGAACAGGGCACCCACCAGGACCATTTCGCTTTGGCCAGCGCGCCATGCAGCGACAAAGACAAAGAATTTCGCCCAAAATCCGGCGACAAACGGAATGCCGGCCAGCGACAGCAAGAACAGCAGCAGACTCATCGCCAGCCAGGGAGAACGGCGACCTAGACCGTCAAAAGACGAAATGGTTTCGCCATCTCCCGCTTCGGCTACCGCGTGGGCCACCAGGAAGACGCCGAGGTTGGTCACCACATAGGCGGCGAGGTAGAAAAGCATCATGGCTACGCCGAATTCGCGCCCGGAGAGCAGGCCGAGGAGCACATAGCCGACTTGCCCCACGCCCGAATACGCCAGCAATCGCTTGATGTTGCGCTGCGCAATGGCGCCAAGGTTGCCCACCGTCAGGGTCAAGGCGCAGAGCACCAGCGTCACCGGCCCCCAGACGTGAATCAGGCGCGGCAAGGCCTGCCACAGGACCATGACAAGTGTCGCAAATCCGCCTACTTTGGGCGCAACAGATAGGAAGGCCACCACCGGGGTCGGGGCGCCTTCATAGGTGTCGGGCACCCACATGTGAAAGGGCGCGACGCCAATCTTGAAGGCCAGACCAGCCAAAAGCAGCATTGTCCCAATGCCTTGCAGCGGCGAGAGGGTGCTGCTTACCAGCACGCTCATGTCCGTCGTGCCTGCTAGCCCCGCCAGCAGCGCGGCGCCAAAGACCGTGAGCGCCGTGGAACCCGCGCCGATGAGGAACAACTTGAGTGCGGCCTCCACCGGTTTGGGCCCCGAATCCGTCTTGGCAAAAGCCGTTAGAATGTAAAGGGGAATGCCCATCAACTCAAAGCAGACGATGAGCAGCACCAGGTCCCGCGCGCCGGGCAAAAGCACCATGCCGGTGAGGCAAAGGAGCAGAACGGTGTAGAATTCGCCCTGTCGATAGGTCCATTTGCGGGCGATGTGGTCCATGCCGCCCAGGACCGTGATGAGGCCGGCCACCAAAAAGAGGCGCGCTAGGAACACGGGCCACGCCCCGCCTCGCCAGACGTGGGAAGCGACTTCGCCGCGTAAATCCAGGGTAAAGGAGGCGACGAGCACGGCGCTGAGCAGGCCAAAGGTCAACCAACCTAGGTTGGGCTTGGTCGAAGGCTTGGTAAACAGGTCGGTCAAGAGCACCAAGGCCGCGGCCGCTGCAAGCAAAACGCCAAGGGCCATGGGCTGGAGATCATGGAAGTTCATCGGCCACCTCCGGCGGCAGCATGGGCAACTGCGGCAGTTGCTGCGGGCGGGGCGACTGGCGGCGGAGCCTGCGCGGCCACAGCGGTAGCAGGTGTTGGAGTCAGCTGGGCCGTCTGGGTGGCCATGGCTAAGTTCTGCGTAGTTGCGGGATCGATGTAGTCCAGCAGCAGGCGGGGCCACAGGCCAAACAGGACGATGCAGGTGCCTAGAATCCACAGGGCGCCCAGTTCGGTCTTGCGGGCGTCGAGCAGGTCGTGGAACTGTTCGCTAGGCCCTGGGCCCCAGAACACGTCCCGGGTGACTCGCAGGACGTAGATCGCCGTGATGAAGGCACCGGCGACTGCGGGCAAGGCCCACCACAGGTGAGGACCGCTCCAAGCGCCAGCAAAGACGAGGAATTCTGCGACGAATCCCGCCGTGCCAGGCAAGCCCAGGGAGGACAGACAGCCTAAGGTGAAAAAGGCTGCAACAATGGGCATCGCTTGGGCAAAGCCGCCCATCTTGCCAACCTCGCGCGTGTGTGCCCGTTCATAGACCAGGCCGACTAAGGCGAAGAACAGGCCCGTCATGATGCCGTGGGCAAACATTTGGTAGACCGCGCCGTTCCAGCCGCCCTGGGTCAAGGTGGCCGCGCCAAGCATCACCACGCCCATGTGGCTCACAGAGCTGTAAGCGATGATGTACTTTAGGTCTTTTTGCGCCATGGCCGACAGCGCCCCATAAAGGACGTTGATGGCGGCAATCAAACCGACCGCCCAGACCCACGCGTGGGCTCCTTCGGGTAGCATCATCATGCCGATGCGAATCACGCCAAAAGCGCCCAATTTCATAAGGACGCCGGCGTGCAACATCGAGACGGCGGTGGGCGCGGAGGCATGGCCGTCCGGGGACCAGGTGTGAAAGGGAAATACGCCGGCCAACGTGCCAAAACCTAGCCAGACCAGAGGGAAAATCCACTTTTGCAGGCTTGCGTCGTACTTGAACGCGCCGAGCACGCCCATGTCAAAGGTATGGGCGCCCGCGGCCTGATACAGGGCAATGACGGCGACTAGGATGAAGGCGGAACCGACCAAGAGCATCAAAGTCAGCTTCATAGCTGCGTATTCGCGACCGCCAATATCGAACAGCTTCCAGATGAAGCGAAACGGTCCGGCATCGGCGACCTTGTTGCTGGATCCCCAAATGGCGATCAGCAAATACATCGGCAACACTGCGATTTCATAGAACAAGAAGAAGACGAACAGGTCTTGGCAGACAAATACACCAAAAACGCCGGCCACCAGGATGAGTAGCAGGGCGAAGAACTCCTTCTCCCGGTCCTTGAGCGTCCAACTCGCCAGCACGCCGGTGGTGATGATGATGCCGGTCAGCAGCAGCAGAGATACGCCCCAACCATCGACCGCTAAACGGATATCGATGCCTAGGCTGGGCACCAAGGGGTACAGCTCGGCCATTTGCAAGCCACCGGCCTTGATGTCATAGCGCCAGGCGACGATGAGAGAGCCAGTGAGAGAAACCAGCGAACCCAATAGGGAAATCCAGCGCATCAGCAACCGGTCGGTGCTGCGGCAGGGCAGCAGCAGCAACGCGGCGACAAAAGGCGCGGCAATGATGATCGACAGCAAGTGGCTCATCGCCAGCCTCCCCACAGCGCGATCAGGGCCGCGGCACCAAATACGGCGTATAGATAGTCTTGCACATTGCCCGTTTGCAGCGTGCGCACTCGCTGACCGCTCCACATGAACAGCCAGCCTAAGAAGTTCATCAAGCCATCGATGATGTATCGGTCAAACCAAGCAATTGCGCGGGCTAGGCCCATGCCGAGCTTGCTGTACGAGAGGGCCCACAAGTCATCCACCGTCGAACCGTTGGCGATGCGCGCAATCGGCGCAAAGGCCCGCGGCAAGGCTTGCAAAAGTCCCATGCCGTAGATGAGCCACCCTAGGGCAATACCCCCCAAACCAAGCGCAATTGTGACCATACCGATGGTGTCGAGGTGAAAGGCGTAGCTGCGGCCGTAGAGCTTGGACATCGGCCCCGCTAGCCAACCGAGGCCAATGGCCGGAACCAGCAGGATGAGCAGCGGAATCGTCATCGAAGGGCCAGGGCCATGGGCGTGCTCGGCGGCGTGGGAAGGCTTGCCGAAGAAGGCCTTCACCACCGTCCGCGTCATGTAAAACGCCGTCAGCCCGGCGGTGGCCATGAGCAGGCCCAGGGCCAGTGGATTGCCGCTTTCATGCACGGCTTCCAGAATCAAATCCTTGCTGTAGAAGCCCGACAGCCCGGGCAGGCCCGCCAGGGACAGCGAACCGATGACAAAGGCCACGGTCGTGAACTTGAGCTTGCGCCATAGGCCGCCCATGTCACTGAGTTCATTGGAATGTACTGCGTGAATGACCGCGCCGGCCGCCAAGAACAGCAAGGCCTTGAAAAAGGCGTGGGTCGTGAGGTGGAAGTAGCCGCCCATCAGCGACCCTGCACCCAAACCTGAAATCATATAGCCAAGTTGCGAGCACGTGGAGTAGGCCAGGACCTTCTTGATGTCGGTCTGCACCATGGCGATCAAGGCAGCGAACAGGGCGGTGATGGCGCCCAAATCTGTCATGAACAAGCGCACATGCGGCGCTGCGGCGAAGATCGGATCGGCGCGCACGATGAGGTAGACACCGGCCGCCACCATGGTAGCCGCGTGCAGCAAGGCCGACACGGGTGTGGGGCCTTGCATGGCGTCCGGAAGCCAGATATGCAGCGGAAACTGCGCGGATTTTCCCATTACGGCGATGAAGAGAAAGAGGGCTAGCCACTCGGCACCGCCCGCGGGCAGGGTCGCGTTCCAGGAGAAACTACCCGTCCAAGCGACCAAGGTGATGAGGGCAAGAATCAAGCCTGAATCCGCAAACTTGGTGACGACAAAGGCTTTGAGGGCTGCCTTGCCGGCGGCGGGTCGGGTAAACCAGAAGCCGATGAGCAAATAGCTTGTGGCGCCAACGAGTTCCCAGCCCAGGAATAACTGCATCAGGTCCGGGGCTAGCACCAGCAAGTTCATGCTGAAGAGGAACAGGGATTGGTACGCATAATAGCGGCCAAGGGCGGGTGCCGGCTCATCGCTGAGATAACCCAAGGAAAACAGCTGGACACAGCTGGCGACGATGGCGACCACCAGCAACATCGAGACCGAAATGCCATCGAGGTGCACGCCGACTTGGCTCATGCTCTTGCCGCTCTGGGGCAGCCAAGAGGTCGTTAAATCAAGGACTTGCTTGGGATCGTGTAGCCAAGTGGCCGCAAGCCAACCGGCCGCGCTGAGGGCCAGCAGAGATCCAAGAATCGACAACAAAGCCGCGGGTTTGCCTGTGCGCCGGAGCTTTGGGACCACGGCGAGTAGCAGGGCCAGGGCAGCGGGCAGGCCAAGGGCGACCAGGGCAGCTGAAATAAGCGGATTCATTGAGCAAGCTCCGTTGCTTGGTCGACCTGTACGTCGCCGCGGCTGCGGTACATCAGCAGGATCAGGGCCAAGCCGACGACGACCTCGGCCACGGCGATGGCCATGGTGAAGAGCGCGAAACTTTGGCCGAAAGCCCCGCCTGTTCGCCAACCGAAGCCGACGAGCAGCAGGTTGGCGGCGTTGATCATCAACTCGATGGCGATGAGGACGCCGACGGCGTGGCGCTGGCTGAGCAAGCCATAGACGCCAGCGCAGAATAGCGCGCTAGAAATGAGCAAAATCGCGGTCATGGCTGATCCCCTTGGGCGCTCAGGGCGACCGCAGCAGCGACATCCACAGGGGCGTCCGTCGTGTCGTCGGTGGGCTGCTCGGCAGGTGATTCATGTTCTGAAACAGCTGGTTCGGTGGTTTGTGGCGCTTGGGCTTGCACGGCCACGGTAGGAGCTTGCACAGTGGCGATGGCAGCCACCGAGGCAGCGGCCGCAGGTAGCGCAATGATGGGCGACGCCAAGCCCTCAATGCGTTGCTTGCCCAAGTTCTGGCGACCAATCGGTTTTCGTCCAGTCGGTTCACCCGGGTCGCGCTTGCGAGCCAGAACGATGGCTCCGACCATGGTCGCCAGTAGGAGCAGAGAAAGCACTTCAAAAGCAATGCCATAGGGGCCAAGCAGCGCCACTGCCAGTTGATCGAGCGTGACGCCGGCCGTTGCCTGCGACGCCAACCCCGGGGCCTGGTCGAGCCCTGGGGTGTGCAAAATCGCCATGACCAAGGCCGCGAACAGCACCAGGGAAACCACGGCGGCGCGAATGCGGTGGTTGACCTCGCGCACGGCCCCGAGGTGCTCGTGTTCCCGCGTCAGCATCACGCCGAAGATCAGCAGCATGACAACGCCGCCCACATACAGCAGAATTTGCATGCCGGCCAGGAAGGAAGCGCCTAGCTGCGCGAACAGGACAGCCGTGCCCATCAGCGAAAGGCCAAACCACAGCAATGCGTGCACGAGGTTGCGCACGCCCATGGCCAGCAGTCCGCAGGCTAGGGTCAGCGAACCCACGGCATACAGGCTGATTTCCAAGGAACTCATGGGGCCTCCTGAGCCACCGCCTCGGCGACGGCTGCTGGCTTGGCGGGCTCCGCTGCGGCCGGTTCCGTCTTTGCTGGCGCGGACTTAGCTGGCTCGGTCTTTGCTGGCTCGGTCTTTGCCGGTTCCACCTTGGCGACCTTGGGTGGTTCCTGCATTTCATTGAGCTTGCTCGCCGTGGCCCAGGTGAGGGGTTTGGCGTGCTCGTTGGCGTACAGTTTATCCATCGTCAGGACAAGGTCTTCGCGGTCAAATCCAGGGACTTCCGGCACGCGCGTCATGACAATGGCGTCGGTCGGGCAGACTTGGACACACAGCTCGCAGTAGATGCAAGCTGTTAAATCTAGGGTGAAATCTTCCAAATAGCCGCGACGCTTGCCGGAAAATGGCGACTCCCGCTTGGGGGCGACCTTCATCTTGATGACTTCGGAGGGACAGATGCGCTCGCAGGCTAGACAGGCCACGCACAGTTCTTCGCCGTTCTCGTCATGCAAGAGCGCGAAACTGGTGCGAAAACGCTCCTCGCGCTCGCGAATCTGCTGGGGAAACGGGATCGTGGTTGCCGGCCGGCGCATGTTGCGCAAAGTCGTGCCCAGGGCGCGCAGGCTGTCGGTCAAGTAGCCCATTGTCGGATCCTCCTCATCTTGGCGCCCTCAGTGGCTCGGAATTCGTTCCTAGAACGCCGGCTTACTCGATTGGTGCCCTGCAAACTCGGTCAGCTTCTAGGCTGCAAAGTAGGTCACCCAGACGGCAGCAAAAACCAAGAGTGCCAGGGACATCGGCACCAGATACAGCCAGCAAAGCCGCATCAGTTGGTCCGAGCGAAAACGCAGCAGCGTCCAGCGCACCCAGTAGACAGAAACGAACAAAATCACGGTCTTAGCGACCATCCAGTGCAGGCCGGGCAACCAGTGAAAGGGCCCATCCCAGCCGCCAAGGAAGATCAGGGCGGCAATGGCTGAGCCGACCATGGTGTGCACGTACTCGGCGACGTAAAACATGCCGAATTTCATGCCGGTATATTCGGTCGAGATGCCGGCCACCAGTTCGGACTCGGCTTCTGGAATGTCAAAGGGGATGCGGTTGGACTCGGCCAGAAGTGCCATATAGAACAACAAAAACGCGATGATGCCGGGCCCAGGCGGCCAGTAAATCAGCCAGCCGTGGGCCATCTGGAACTGCACAATGCCCGATAGGCTCATCGTTCCCGTGAACACCACCGCGACCATCGAGGTCAGGACCAGCGGCACGCCGTAGGAAACCGACTGCGCCACGGCGCGCATGCCGCCGATCAGGGCGAATTTGTTATTGGAAGCCCAGCCCGCCATCCAAACCGGCACCACCATGATGCCGCCCAGGGCCAGGACCCACAGCAGGCCAACATCTAGATCAGAAGCCACAATTTGCGCTGACCACGGCACCACGGCGGCTGTCGCAATGGCAAAGAGAGCCGTTAGGATCGGCGCCAGGTTAAAGAGCCAATCGTCGGCCCCGGCGGGCAGAATGTCTTCTTTTTGCAGGAGCTTGAGCATGTCCGCCACGGGCTGCAGCAGGCCATGGAAGCCGACGAACATCGGGCCCATGCGATTCTGCATTTGCGCTGCGATCTTGCGTTCAAGCCACATGCCCCAAGCGGTCGCCGTCATCACGACGGTGATGATCAGCAGACCGTAGGCAATGCCTCGGAGAAAACCGTGTTGTATCAAGTCCATGGCGTCAACAGGCTCCCTGGTTCAGCGGTCCACTTCACCCATGATCGGGTCGAGAGAGCCCAAGACCACCACCACGTCACTGATGGTGTGACCGGGCAGGATCCACGGCAAGGCCGAAAGCGCGTGCAGGCTAGGTGCCCGAATTTTCAAACGATACGGCGCTGTTCCCTTGTCACCACCACCGGCGATGACAAAAGTGCCCAACTCGCCGCGCGGCGTTTCGATGGCAGCATAGACTTGGCCGGATTGAGCCTTGAATTGCTGGGGCATTTTGATGATTTTGCCGCTGTTGATGCCACCTTCGGGCAATCCGGCCAAGGCCTCGCGAACCAAGCGAATCGACTCACGCATTTCGCGGACGCGGACCAGTGCTCGCGCTTGGCAGTCGCCGGCCTGTTCCACCATGACCCGCACGGGCACCTCATCGTAGGCGTGGTAGGGCGCGTCGCGGCGCAGGTCGTGGTCGACGCCTGAGGCCCGCAGCAGAGGTCCGGAAAGGCCGAGGCCCTGGGCTAAATCTTTGTCAATCAAGCCAATTCCCTGGGTACGGGCGACAAAGATGCTGTTGTTCGTCGTCATGCTTTCGCACTCGGCAATGCGCGGTTCGAGCATGTCGAGGTAGGCCAGCACTCTCTTGTCCCAGCCCAGGGGAATGTCGTGGCGATTGCCGCCGATGGTATGGGTATTATAGTGGAATCGCCCACCGGTGACCGCTTCAAACAGGTCGAGAATCCCTTCGCGGTCGCGAAAGCAGTACATAAAGACCGTCGACCCGCCGCCGAGGGCACCGCCCATGTCCAGGGCAAAGGTGCCGAGCCAGAGCAAGTGCGAAGCGATGCGCTGTAATTCACTGAAAATAAGCCGTAAATAGCGAGCACGCCGGGGGACTTCAACCTTGAGTAGCTTCTCAAAGGCCATGACCAGGGCTTGCTCATTGGACATCGGCGAGACGTAGTCGTTCTTATCGACAATCGGCACGCCCTGAGCATAAGTCAGCTTTTCCAGAAGCTTTTCTACGCCGCGGTGCAGGTAGCCAGCATAAGGAATGGCGCGAATGACGATTTCGCCGTCGAGGATCAGCTTGATGCGAAAAACACCATGCGTACTAGGATGTTGAGGGCCAAAATTGAGCACCATCAGGTCGGCATCGGCATCGACCTGATCAAGCCGATAGCGCGATTCGGTCGGGCTGTTTGCGGCAGTCGCCATGGGTGTTTCCTCAACCTGCAAGTACGGTTAGCGCCAGGGGAAGCAGGCCTTATCGGCCGGGTAGTCGCGGCGCAGGGGGTGTCCCTGCCAGTCGTCGCTGAGCATCAGGCGCCGCAGATCCGGGTGGCCGGCAAACTGCACGCCGACGAGGTCATACTGCTCGCGTTCCTGCCAATCGGCACCGGCCCAAACTTCCGCAAGCGATTCAATCGGTTCATCGGCTGCCAGTTGCACCCGCCACTGAGCTAGGGTCGTACCGGGACCCGTGCGGCGGACGGCGTAGGCAACCTCAAAAGTTTCGCCGTCTTTGCTGGGCCAATGGCTGGCAACGACGTACACGAAGTTGAGATAGCCCATGGCCTTGAGCGTGCGCGCCAAGTGCAAATGGTGCTTGCGGGCGACGATCGGCGCGGCATCTGCTGGAAATACCTCGACTTCAAAGCGTTCGCGCAGCAGGGTTTGCAGGTCCTGCGGCAACTGTTGCTCCACAGCTTCCGCTCCAGATTCAAGCAGTTCACCCTCTGGCTCATCGACCGTGGCCGCCAGCGCCAGCCGCGTCTGCTGGGCCGTGACTTCCGGATCCCGTTGCGGATCGATGAGGCGACGCACGCCGGGATTGGTCATTTTCTCTGTTTCTGGGCGTACTTCAGTGGGGACCCATTGGCCTGCGCGCTTCAGGCCAATCTTCTCTTGCAGGCGCATCAGGCCATGCATCAAAGACTGCGGATCCGGAGGACATCCAGGTACATACACGTCCACAGGCAGCACGGTGTCAATGCCGGGAATCGTCGGGTACAGGTCGCGGTAGAAGTCGCCGGATATGGCGCAGGAACCCATGGCGACGGCCCATTTGGGCTCAGGCATCTGTTCCCACAAGCGCTTGACTTTAGGCGCCATTTTCACCGTGATGGTGCCTGCAATGACCATGACGTCGGCTTGACGCGGCGTGCCGCGGACGATGGCGCCCATGCGATCGACGTCGACGCGACTGGCCGCCGTGGCCATGAACTCAATGCCGCAGCAACTGGTGGCCATGGGGAACATAAACAGCGCGCTCTTTTGGCCCCAGGTCAGCAACTGATCCAGGGACGCTACAGCGACTGACAAGCCCGGAACATTCAAAAGCGTTTTGTAAATCGGGTGCTCAAACGCCTGTACCGATTCGTCAACACTGCCGTGGCCCGGGCCAATTGCGGCAGACAAGGCAGTGGCCGCCAGCGGGACTGCGGTCTTGGCAGCGATTGGCGGAGATTGTGCTTGAATGACTGGAACTTCTGGAGTGCCAGCCTCAACCTGGCCGGCGGCATTTGGGGCAGAGCCCTGTTCATCTACTGCCATCGCAACGCCTCCTTGCGCAGGGCATAGAGCCAGCCGAGCAGCAAAATACCCAAGAAACTTCCGACCATCACTAGGCCCGCGCCGCCCATGCGCTTGACGACCACGGCCCAGGGGAACAGGAACGCGGCTTCGACGTCAAACAGCACAAAGAATAGCGCCACGACGTAGTAGCGGGGATGGAACTGGATTCGTGTTTCGCCAAGCGGCTCTTCACCGCATTCATAGGGACGCGTCTTGAGCGGCGAGTCCTGCCGGGCCCGGACGCGCAAGAACCGCGCGGCAACCAGAAGGGTGCCTGCTATCACCAGAGAAACCAAGGAGAAACCAAGGGCTGCCAGCCAAGCCTGGGCCGGCGTGTCTTGAGCCGTTTGCGCCCACGCGGTGCTCGCCCACGAGCCGCCCAGAAGGGTCAGTCCTGCGGTGATCTTGCGCAAATCCTGAGACTTGTCAGTATGTTTGCGGTCATATGCCATGGCACCGTCTCTCCTCGCAGCTCGCGCTCTGCCCGGGGGCGTTTGGGACCCAGGCGGCTCGGTTGTCACGACTCAATTGGCGATCAGCCAACGGAGTTCGCACGATCATGACGCACCGATTGCCCGGCATCCGCACGGCGCCGAACCGGTAACTGCCTTATATCATTTCAGAACCGGGAGATTGGGCTCGCAGCCCGGGTCTCCTAGCGCGGGCACTGTACAACGCACTGCGCCAAAGCGACAAGGGCAGGCCTTTGGGCTTCGTCATGGCCCCGTCATGCCCGCAGCCGCCGACGATGACGAGGGCGGCGCGCCTGTGCTCGGGCCGGATTGTTGCTCGCAGCGGTGGGCGCAAAAAACAGGCCCAATTGCGAGCGATTGCCGTGCGCCATCGCCGCGTCGTCCCCGACTTGCCGCCGCAATATCTGGGCTTGCATTCGTCCCTGACCCGCGTATGCTTGCAAGCGGTGGTGGGGCGTCCTGGTTGTTTGCGGGGCGTCTAATGATCGTTGTCAGCCATATCCTTTGTTCTTGGCCCGTTACCGCGGGTCGAGCCCTAAGTCTCCAATGTCGCACCGTTGCGCCGCGCGACCGGTTGGGCCATGCCCTGCTCTGGTCCGGGACGGTACTTAGCTTGGTGCTTGGCGGCGTTGTCGCCTGTCAATCTGAAACCACTTCAAGCAGTTGCGCGGATCCAGCCAAGGATTCCGATGGCGATGGCGTCCCGGACTGCCAAGAGCAATCCTCGTGCGGGGCCGCCGCGGTGACTGACCCGGCCATCCATCCTGGTGCCCTCGAGTGGTGCGACGGCAAGGACAACAACTGCAACGGCAAAGTGGACGATGTCGCTTGCGCTGCAGGCAGTTGCACATGTGGCGCTGGAGGGCGACTGTCCTGCACGGCCGCGTGCACAGCGTGTCCGGATCCGGGCGACTTGGCCTTGGCTGTCGATGACGGTGGCACCAAAAAGACTGTCTGCGCCCACGATTATGCGGCTTGGGGCGCTTTGCCCTTGACGCCTTCGACCTTCAAGGATGCTGGCGATGGCACCGTTGCCGATAGCTTGACGGGGTTGCAGTGGCAGAAGGACACAGCGCCAGGCACTGACGGCATCGGCCACTTTGCCCTCAAAGACGCCGTGACCTATTGCGATAATCTGGAGTTGGCGGGTGCCAAGGATTGGCGCTTGCCCAGCCGCTTTGAGCTACAAACGCTCCTGGATTACAACAAAAGCGAGCCTCCTGTTATTGCCGACGCCTTTACCGGCACCCAGGCGGATTGGTATTGGACGGCGTCGCCGACCCCAGGGGCGAGTTCGCCCTCGTGGTTCGTGGATTTCAGCACTGGCTATTCGTACGGTACGGTGACGGTTGATTCCTACCACGTGCGCTGCGTGCGCTAAAGGTTTGGAAGAAGGAACTGTTCGCATCACGTCAAGCTGCAGCGTTGAGCGTTGAGCGGCGAGGCGGCCCCTTTGAGGACGCCCGCTTGAGACCGACAAAGCAGCAAGAAGGACAAAGGCGCAGAATCGAATTGATTCTGCACGAGCCCGAACCACAGCTCGGAGGCACGCGATGAATCGATTTTATTTCATAAAGTTTACCGGTCTCTTGCTGTTGGCAGCAGTCCTGGCTTTGCCCGGCGTCGCCTGGGCCAAGTCGTCGCCGGGTCGCTTTGTCGTATCCGCCGATGGTCACTTGGTTTTTGACACGCGCACCCATAAGACCTGGCAGCGCGACGTGCCGGCCAACAACGTGGGCTGGGAGACGGCCAAGGCCTACTGCAAAGACAACATCGCCCAGTTACCTGGGACAGGCTGGCATTTACCGGATGTTCAGGAATTACTTACGCTTGTGGATATGAAAGAGACGCCCACCGTCATCGACCACGATGCGTTTCCGAACACGCCGGCCGATTGGTTTTGGTCGAGCACGCCCTACGGCAAGAATCCCAACGTCGCGTGGTATGTCTTGTTTTCGCTAGGCAATAGCCATTACCACGACATCACGTACCAGGCCCGCGCGCGCTGCGTTCGCTAGAGGCTTCGGCCCGAACGCAGGTTCGCGAATTTGCGGCAATCAGCTGCCGCTTTGGCCGACGAAGAAATCCTCTTTATCCTTGAAAAGATAGTTGAAACTGGTCAGGCTGCCATAGCAGGACGTGATGTACTGCTGGATCTGGACCTTGTCCGCCGTGATCAGCTCTGACGCGTTGACCTTCTGTTCGAGCAAGCGCAACTTGTCGCGGATGCCGACGACCTTCTTGAACAGCACTTCTGCTTCCATTTCCTTGGCTTGCAGCTCAAGATTGGCCGGTTGGACAATGAGTTTGCCGCCCGCATAGCGCGGGTGCATCGGCGTATCGCTTTGGCCCAGGGCGTCATCGAGGACATCGGCCAGAATTCGTTTGAGCGTGTCGCGGTCCATGCTGTCCTCGCCGTCTTCCAGTGGAATATTTTGAAGTTTTTCCGGTGCCCGCCTCTGGTCGTGGTCGATGCTGCGGGACCGGCTTTGGCTTGTTGGCTGTCGAGGCGGCGGATTTCGCTGCAATTGCTGGCGGTCGCGCGCGCGTTTGTCGTTTGGCGAAAGGTCCGCATCGTCCGGCACGGGTACGCCGGGCAGCAGGCGGTTGCGGTCTAGGTGATATTCGGTGCAGCCAAATTCCTGAGCGCCGACCGTAGGATGCGTCGGCTTACCCCGGCATTCGCCCAGCGTGCGCTGCATGCGGTCCGTAAACTGCGGCCGGAAGTGCCTACACGACCCGCAACGATTGTAACTTTCTTGGCAAAACAGGTTGGTCAAAAAACGATCCTACTGCTTGGCGCACTTATCGGCTTTCTTCTTGAGCGCTTCCGGCATGTCCGGCATCTGCGTGGCATCATTGAGGTAATTCTGCCGAGCTTTCTTGGCGTCGCCCCCCGGAATGCTGCAAAGCGCATCGATGGCCTTGTCGCGGATGTCCATGTCGGCATCTGCAAAGAAATTCGCAAGCGCATCCATGGCTTCCGGGAGTTTTGACACACCCAAGGCGGTGACAGCTGCGGCCTTGACGTCCTTGGCCGCGTCGAAACTCGCCTGGCGCAGTGCTTCGATGTCGTCCACCACGACCTTGTCTGAAAGGGCCTGGATGCAGGTCAGGCGCACTTGCGAGTCCTTGAATTCCATGCCTTTGCGAAACAGGGGGCGCATCTTGTCGGCGTTGCTACTGTCGCGCAGGACCAGCAGCGTCGCGTAGACGGCGCGTTTGACCTCGGGATCGGGCTGTCGAACCATGTCCGAGAGCATCGGCACGGATCCTGAAGACTTTCGCTTGGAAAGACCGCCGATGGCTTCAATGCGCACCCGCTTGTCCGTGTCTTTGACCAAATCTTCCAGCATGGCATCGGCCTCGCTGAACTTGGACGAGGCGCTGCCCAAGGCCAGGGCCACTTGCTGGCGTACTTCTGCGTCGGCATCTTTGCGCATCTCGGCCAAGTCGCGGGCGATGCCGTCGTCTTGGAGCCGAGCCAATGCGTAGACAGCGGCGCGTTTGATGTTGGGATCCGGGTCCTTACGCGCCTCCTGCAGCAAGGCCACCACGTCGGGGCGCGGACGACTGCCTTTGGCAAACTCGGCCAGCGAACGAATCGCCATCTGCCGAATCGTCAGGTTCTTGGACGCCACGAACTGCTTGACCTGCTCTAGGCGCAGCGTGGTCATGATCTCGCCGGCGGCCTTCATCATCGCATCCTTATCGCGGGCGCGCGCTTCGGCCGCATCCGCCAGGGGCACCAGGGCGCGTTCGTCCTTGAGCAGCGACAGAGAATCCGCAGCAGCGCCACGGACTTCTGCTGACTCGTTCTTCAGGGCCTCCAGTAGGGTGGGCGTCGCCGTCTTGGCCCCGCGCTTGCCGTAGGTCTGGCAGGCGGCAATCGCACCCGCCGCGGACCCTTTGCTAATCAGGTATTGCAGCGCCTGGTCCTGAGCCGCCGGCGAGCCGTTGTCGACCAGCACCAGGGCGATCTGCTCGCGCATCTTGGCCGAGAGCGTGTCGCCACCCAAGGCTTGATGCAGCAATTCCCATTGCTTGAGGCTCACAAGGCCCTTGTACGCGGACTCGCGGACGTTGGCATCGCTATGCGACAAAGCACCGACCAAAGCGGGCGCTGCGATCTTGACTTGCGCTGATTTAGAAAGCTTATCAACGGCTTCCAAGGCCTCTTTGGCGGAACCCGTGCGTAGCTTCTCGCTCTCCAGCAAGTCGTTGTATTTGCTGACACCTGCCTTGGCCAAGGCTTTGACCGCACGCAGTTTGAGTTCATTGTCGCTGTCATTTTCCACCAGCGATTCAAGGGCTTCCTTGACCTTGCCTGACGGTGAACCGGCGGCGATCACGGCATCTAGGGCCAGGTTGCGCACCTGCACCGAGGGATCGCCCAGGCCCAGGGCCGCGTCGTCGGCCTTGAGGCGGAAGAGTTCGCGGGAGGAGCCATCGGCAATCGCTTCAAGAATCGCGACTTTAGGACGAATGGCGCTGCTACCCATGGCATCGGCCAACTCTTTTTTCAGGGCGGCGTCGCCTTTTTGCAGTTTGCGCACGGCCTCGGCCGCGCCTTCGGGACGACCGTTGACAAAGACGAAGGATTCTGTAAGCAAATTAGCCTGATCGCCGAACTTCAGTAGGTCCCAAACGTGGACGATGGGCACGTGCGCGGCGTAGCTGATTTCGTCCACCCTGAGGGCGTCCTTGACGTACGGGGGCGCGAGAATCTCAGAAAAGCCCATCGATCCAAGGGTCCAGAACAGTTCGGACAGCACTTGGTCGGCATCGGCAATCTTGTCCAGCACCACTGTTGCCCGAGTTGCGGAATCAATTCGAAGGCTTGTAGCGCCATAGGCCTTGGGCGATCGCGCGCGCAGGGCTTCAAAAGCCTTGGTCGGCCGCGAGGAAGGGCCGCTTTCGCCAACAGATTTGTTGGCCAAGGGCACGATCATCGGCAGGATGACGCCCCCGTTATCGACCAGTTCCAGCACGTAGATATGGGCTTCGGCGCGTTCTACGGCCCAGGCACTCGGCGCGGCCAGAAGCCAGCAGCAGCCAACAGCGAGTCCGACGCGGCGGAGAATCGTCAAGCTGTGTGCGGACTTCAGTGTTCGGCGTTGGGCGTGCGGCAGAACGGGCATCATTAGGTGACCTCCAGGCGGACATCGGCGGCGGTACCGCCAAATCGGCACGGCCTCTAACTCAGGGCACCGTGCAAGTACGGGTCGCTCCCTGCTGGGCCACCTTGGGAGGCCGCAGCGGCGACTAGGTATGTAACCACTCGATATTGCAGCCATCGAGTGCGTATTTCGTCGGCGGCGCATAGCCAGCACGACGCTGCCCTATCCCTAAGCATCGGCGATCGCCCAGGGGCGATCAAGCGCCCAAGGGATGACCGGTCCCTGGCTCAATCGTCTTTCATCGCGGTCTTAGGGGCCGCGACGCAAGAATCCGATCGAGTGACGCTGAGCGTCCTTGGCGTGCCGGGGCGAATCGGCCTTTAAGGACGCGCGCTTGGGCGCATCCAGCAGCAGGTGGGCGCAACGGCAAAATCGATTTGATTCTGCCCGGGCCCTTCGGTCTAGAAACTCGGGTTCGGCGACGAAGCGCGATCGTCATTGCTGGGCGCTAACTTAGGCGCGACCTTGGTTGGTTTGGGCTTGACGGCTTCGGCTGGCGCGCCGGCACTTGGGAGGCAGCGAGCCAGTTCAAAATATGCAGAATCATTAGAAATTAGGTCGCAATCCCAGTCGCCAATGCCGGCAAACCCGCTCGACGCATCGGAGGACAGTTTCTTGGATTCCGCCTTGAGCTTGGACTCAAAACCGCCCATGCGACCGCGCTCCAGCAAGGCATAGAACTTCTTGCCTTTATTCATCTCGCGCAAGTACGGTTCCAGCTGAGTAGCCTTGTTGAGGGGTCGAATTTCATTGGAACTGTAGAAGGTCTCGCCGCGCCAGGTGATCAGCCAACTGACGATATCTTCTTCACAAACGCGCTTAGGCTTGGCATCAAAGAACGCCGGAATGGCGCCCAGGCCAATGCGGGACAAAATCGGCGTGTACGCTTCCTCGATGAGGGGCGGGTTTGGGTGCATCTTACAGTCGCCGTAATAGGCTTCAAACAGGTACTTTTGCGACCAGTGCGGCGCTAGGCTGGGCATGTAGTAGTTCAGCGCCCAAAAGCCGCATAGGCCGGCAGTCAAAGTCAGCAGCACCAAAGCGTATTTGCGCAGGCGCTGGGCCAGCATCAAGCCCACGGCCAGCAAGCCCAGGCCACTGGCGACTTTGACAAAGACGTCGTAGCGGAACCACTGAATATTTAGGATATTGGCCACCATCGGCCCGACATGCCGGCCGAAGGGCTGTTTGCTCCACGGCAGGATGGGTTGGGCGTCGCTAGGCCAAATCACCGAAGCATTCCAATCAGTTGGCAAGTTCTCGGGCAGGGGCCGGTCGTACTTGTAGGTGAACATCTCGCGCAAGTTCTGGTAATCACCAGATAAGCCAACGGCGACTGCGCCCAGAATCGCCAGGGCCAGCAGCACGTGCAAGCGACCCCGAACGCCAGAATCATCTTTTAGTTCAACCAGGTAGCAGCCTACGAGCAGACCCAGCGCCGGCACACCGGGCAGGATGTAGTGGTGAAAGCGCGTGGCCGACAAGGTAAATACGAAGAAGGCCACCAAGAACCAGATAAACGCAAAGATTCTCAGGTGGTTAAGGGATGATTTCTCAAAGTTTGCCGGGCGCAGATCAAAGGCACGCTCACCGCGCAAAGACGTCACGGCGGCCAGCAGGGCTAGGGGCACAAAGCCAGCCCAAGGGAACATGCCGTAACCGAGCCATTTGACAAAGTATTCAAAGGTGCCGGTGTCAATCTCGTGAACGCCTGCGCCGACGCGGTTGAAGTGGTCATGGATGAAGAAGCGCTGGTAGTACGGCATGCCATGACGGCAAAACATCGCTACATACCAAGGACTTACGGTGAGAAAGAACAGGGGCACGCCTCGAGCCAGCTGTAGGCGAGTCAGCAGACGCCACTGGCGCGTGACACCGAAGTAGAACAGCAGCAGGGCTCCGGGCAGCATAAAGCCCAAAAGGCCTTTGGCGTAGGTGGCTTGGGCCATCATCATGTAGGCGCCGAGCAGCCAAAAGCGGCGTACCCAGCGGTCCATGAAGGCTGCGTCCCAAGCGCCACGTGCGCGCCAGATCGGCCAGAGCACGCTGCCCAAAATAGCAACTGCGATAGGGACATAGAAGATCAGGTGGTAGATGCCATTTTGCTGGACGATGTCGCCCCAGGCGCCAAGGCCGCTTTGGCCGGCTCCGGCATTGGCGTCAAAGAGATCGGTTGAAATAATAATGAGTTGCGGGATGATATTGAGCAGTGCGAACGTCGTGAACGCCGCCGTGGCCACCGTAAACCCACGGGCCGTCAGGGCTTCGCGCCGTGCAAACATGGCCATCAGCAAGGAAAACAGGCCGATGGACAAGGTGGCGACAAAGGGAATGTCCGTCTGCGCTTGGCGGCTCACCATGTAGACAAAGGGCGATAAGCCAATGGTAAGGCTGACTAACAGGGCGTAGCGGCGGCTGGCGATGCGCTCGACAGTCAGGTAGGCCATGGACGCCATCGATGCGCCCAACAGTGCTTGCGGCAAGCGGAAAGCCCAATCGGTGTAGCCGATGAGCTTGAGAAAAGTCAGCTCGGACCAGAAGATGAAAATCGGCTTGGAATAGAACCATTCGCCGGCGATCGGTTCGCTGCCGATCTTGTTGTGGTAGCCCCACCAGGGATTGACCCAGTCGAAGGTTTCCAGCATGTTTCTGGCTACTTCGCCGTAGTGCGTTTCCCAGGGATCCCATAGGCCAAAGGAGCCGGCGTTCAGCAGGTACAGACCAAAGAGCAGGGCGATGACGGCCCATCGCACCCATCGATCAGTGGATGTGGCTGTAAAGGCTGGTATTTGTTCGGGGTGCTCGGCGAGAATGGGCAGCGCAAAGTTGGGCGGGTCGTCGCTGCCCAATTGGCTTGCTGTGTTGGCCTCTTGCGCCGTCTCAACCGCAGGTGTGGTTTGGGCTAGCGTCACCGATGGCGCTGCGGGCTGAACCGCGATCGCGTCTGGCGGCCCGTCTGGAGCCAATGTTGCGTGCTGCGGGTCGTCTGGGGAGGCGGCGTTGGGCATCGGCAACTCAGAGGTCAGGCGAAACTGGGCCTCAGTGCGAAGTTCAGGGCGCGAACGGCTCACGCGCGAGAGTTGAGAACAATCAGCGCATTGCATGACGCGTTGCCCTGCTGCAGCGGCGGATCCGCCAAGGCAGAGGGCGCTGTATGGCGGTCCGCAGGAGGACAACCGCCCGACCGGGCAAGGACGGGCGCGGGTACATACCACAAGGTGCAGCGAAAAGTCCAAGGTATGCGCAGCGTCGCTGCCGCTACGGGCCGGCTGTGACGGAACGATGACCGCACGGACGCCTATCCTGCTGCGTGTGCCCGCAGTTGCCCTGCCCTTGGGCCCTAGAGATTGGTACACTAGCGCCGCCACGGCCCTGATGTCGTGTGCGGTAAGGGGTGGCATCATGGCAGGACGACACGATGGCGCGATTTGGCGCGTGCGGGCCTGCGCCCTGGTCTTTGCGGCCAGTTGCGCTTCCAAAGCCCCCTTGCCTACAGCGTTTTATTCGGCAGATGCCGCCGCCGATGGCCTAGCCGGTGATCTGACCGCAACAGCCAGTGATAGTCTTGAAAATACAGATGATTCTGCTGGAGACGCAGTCGCTGCGGGCGGTGACGCGACAGCCGTTGCTCCTGACGATGCACTCCAATCCGGCGATTCGACAGTGGATAGTGGCGCTCCGTGTACAGCGCAGGGCTGCGATGACGGCGAGGCGTGCACCACCGACGGCTGTGACGCCGCGGGGGCGTGCACCCATGTTGCGCTTGCTGGCTGTACACCAAGCCCACAACCGTGTGTAAAGACAGCTGATTGTAAAGCGGGCGTCTGCAATCCTGATGGCCATTTCTGTGTCGCTTGCCTCAAAACAGCCGATTGTGGCGGCGGATTTGTCTGCCAGGCCCAGGTTTGCAAGGCCTCGGTACCTTGTCAGTCCGACACGCAGTGCAAGGCGACCAACCAAGTTTGTGATAAAACAGTGGGATCGTGCGTGGACTGCCTGTCCAGCAATGATTGCGGCCTTGGCCAAAGCTGCGTTCAGAACGTCTGCAGCGCCGGCGCGGGCACCTGCGCTTCTAGCAAGGAATGCCCCAACACCCTGATATGCGACAAAAAACTGGGACAGTGCGTTCAGTGTGGAGATGACACCGATTGCCCGCCCAGCGCCTTTTGCACCAGTGGCCATCAGTGCGCAGCGGATGTCTGCACCACGGGAAGCTGTGTGGCCGGGCAGCTTTGGGCCTGTTCCAGCAATGGCGGTGGCTATGAACTGCCTAAAGCGTGCAACGACGGCAACGCCTGCAC
>CAIMEY010000044.1 GCA_903840165.1 uncultured Myxococcales bacterium
CGACCATCACTTCACCCGTGCCGCCCGTGGTGACGCCGTGGCATTGGCTCGGGTCGGTCACGGCGGCGAATTGGTCAAATTGCAAACCATCCCAAACGGTTGGGCGGCGAATCTGCTCCAAATGCGATCCCGCTGCGACCGCCGGCGGCAGTTGCACAACCGTAAAGCCCAGGTTGTATTCCGGCGATTCTTCAATCGCGCAGGCCTTGATGACGTCAATGCCCGCTTTGGCACCAGCGATGACTGCGGCAATCCCAGCGTCAAACATCCAATAAGCATAGGGTGTTGCACTGCGAATGGCGTAGCTAGCGAGGTCCTTGCTCGGATCAAAGCGACCGCCCGCGGCGCGAAAAGCGGCGTAAAAGGCTGTCTTGGTAGGCACATCCAACGCTGCTGCCGTGTTGACCGTGCCATCGGGGTTCTTGGGGCAACGAGGATCCGAAGTGTTGGCTTGCAATAACTTACGCGTGAAGAGGTCGGTCAACGTCCCGCGCGCAACCATGGTTTGCCAGGCGCAGGCCTTGAGCATCGGCACCTTACCAAACTGCCCGTCATTCTTAGTTAACTTGCCCTTGGCCGTCCAGTTCGGCTGCTGATCCCGCAGGGCCTTCTCAGGCTCCTGGCCCGCCTTGACGCCATCGCGCACGGCCTTGAGCGAATCATCGCGATGCGTCTGAACTTCAAAGCCATTTTCACTAATGAGCCGCCGCACCCGCTCGCCGGCCCAGCCCAGGGACAGCTTATCGACCTCGGCCGCGAACACGGCGGGATCGCCTTTGAGGTCCAGGGCCAGGGCCAAGGCAACGTCTGGATGCCCCTGCAACGCCTTGATATTGCGCCACGTTCGCCACTCTTGCAGCTTGAGGGGATCGAGCAACGTCGCCGTGGTCTTGCCTAGGTCCGCCCCAGCCGCAAAATCGCCACGTTCATCAGGCGTTATGCCACGAAAGATCGCGCGAGCAGCCGGGTCAGGCAGGGATTGGTAGAGGGCCAAGTGGCTCTGTGAGGCCACGATCACGCCAATGGCCGAGCGCACAGAAGGATTTGTCAGGAATTCCGAGCGATTGGGCGCATCCAGCCCGGCCCAGTTGCGCTGCTGCACCGGGTTGAGGCCGCGGAAGGCGTCGCGTTCAGCCCCAGCCAAGGCCAAGGCCGGTGTGCGCACGCTAACTTCGGGCAATGCCTTGCAGAATTCTTGCCACTGCTGTTCTGGATTGGGCGCTGGGGCCGGCGGGGCCGCTGCTGCACCGGGCTTGGCCGCTGAATCCCCAGCACCCGCAGCCGCTTGCGCCGCGCCAGCATTGGCTTTTCCGGCTTGTTTGGCAGCTGCAGCTGCCCCAGGCGTGGCCGCAGGCTTGCCCGAGGCTGCGACGTCGCCCGGACGCAAGGGCTGCATAGCGTCCTTGGTTTTGTCGTAATTTTGCCCAACTGCACCGGGACTGTGCCGGTCGCGACTTGCCGCGTACGGCTGCCCCTTGTCCTTTTCCGCCATCGCTGCAGGCAGGCTCGGACTAGCAGACGGCTTGGCAGCGGGGGCTCCACCGGAAGCTGGCGCAGGAGCTGCAGCCGGCTTTGCTGAGGCGCTGGCCGGCTTTGCTGAAGTAGCGGCCGGTGTTGCAGCGGCAGCCGGCTTGGCTGCGCCTTCTGCGGCATCACCGGATTTGCCCGACTTCGGCGCGGCGGCCGGTGCGGAAGATGGAACTGCCATGCTGTGCCTCCCCAAATCGGCGCGCGTCGCCCTTGGTTCGGCATCATAGCGGCAAGCCCAGACGACGCCAAGCAGAACGGCCCAGGCTGTTGCTTGGCGACCGCCCGCTTGGGGTGCCGATGCTCCACCTGCACGCGAAGCTTGATGCCCCGGGGGCTGCTGGTGGCTGATTCGCCGGCGATCCAGTTGAAATGTCGGCCCGGCAAGCCTATCGTACCCTAAGCGCTTGCGCGGCCTTCAGGATGGAAGGCATAGGTGAAGCCATGATGACTCCATTTGCGATGTGCAACGGTGCCCTTGGGACAGCTCTTTTCCTAAGCAGCGTACTGACTTTGGGCGCCTGCGATACCGCCAAGACTACCGCCCTGCCCGCGCGTTCGTGGCGGATGGCTGCCGAAAATGCCCCGGGCGGCGTCATCATGTCAGGCGCGCTACTGGCTGATAAGACGCCTCTTTTGGTCGGCGGACAGTCAGACCTGGGCGGTGCTTGGCTCTGGCAGGGGGGCAAACTGGTGGATGAGCAGCCGCCGGCCGGAAAACTGCTGGCCTGGGTGTCCCTGGTCGCCGATGGCACCGCGCTGGTGGTGGGCAATGGCAAGAGGGCCCTGTGGCGCACGAGCAACGGTCAGTGGACCAGTGAATCGACGGTCGATGGCGAAGAACTCTGGGGATGTCTTGCCTTTTCTCAGAACGACGCCTGGGCCGTGGGCGACAATCCCAATCCAGATGCGTCCGCTTCGCCCGTGCTGGTCCACCGCGACGCCAACGGTTGGGCCCCGGCGACGCTGCCGGCCTTGTCGAGCCCGAAAATACGGCTGTTCAAGATCGATGGTCACAGCAGCACCGACGTAGTTGCCGTTGGCGATGATGGGGTTGCACTGCACTGGAATGGCCAAGCCTGGCTTGAAGAGCCCACCGGCACGGGTTCCAAACTGACGACCGTGCGCGCCCAGGCCGATGGCACTTACCTAGCCGTGGGCGGGCAAGAGACTGGAATCCTTCTGCAACGCGACAAGGCGGGCAAATGGACCACGGTGCACGACGCCAAAACGGGTCTATCCGGCCTTGATACTTTTGACGGCAGCATCTGGGCTTGTGGCGATGCCGGCTGGCTCGAGCAGGACAGCGTAGACGGCAAAACGTCTACGGAATTGAGCGACACGCTGACCAATGACAGCCTGCACTTCGTCCTGCGCCTCCCTAGTGGCGACGCACTGGCGGGCGGTGGCAATCTGGCGGCTTGGCCCGGCAAGATGCACGGTACGCTGCTGCAGTGGTCCCTGTAACAATCCCTTGCAAAACAAGTTATTGTACAGCGATTGGCCCTTTGCTGCCCGCCACGGGGTCGCTTAGTCCAGTCCCGCGCCTAACTACATGCCTGTCTCTGGAGATTGCAAGAGTTTATGCAGGTTTGCGATGGCCGTGACGTCCTCGCTCAAAAGGTCGACCCCGGCATGGTCCGGCGACGGCTCGGCGCGTACGCCCTTGATCGAAAAGGGGCAAAGGGTCGTGCCTGTATAGCCTGTGGCGCGGGCAAAGGCCAAGTGACAGCGCATCAGGGCGAGCACCTTGTCGGTACGCTGGGTTCCGGTCTGCAAGCGCACGCCGCCGGGCAGTTTTTCTACCGACAGGGTCTGCAGCGACGGACAGGCATCGCGGGCCGCCGGCGGGATCCCCGTGCAAGCAACATCCTCAAACTCTTCTAGTTTCTTGGCCGCCTTCTCATGCTGCTGGCCGTGATCGCGGTGGGCCTGGGCCGCCTGCAGATGTTCGTCGGTCGGATTGACCACCAGGGTCACCAAGCCCGCGCCACCAAAGGCGCCATAGCCCCCGGTCGGCACCGAACGTAAGCGATCTTCTTCAGGTTTGTACTGCGCTTGCTCGGCCTTGGCGCGGTCACTTTCCTTGGCCGCCTCAGCGCGGTGCCCCTGCGAGGAGGTTTCGTCGAGCTGTACAGCGCCGCTGCAGCTGATGACCATGGACACAAAACCTAATGATATTTGAGGTATCTTGCTTCGCATGACAGCACCATCCTCCATCCGCCGTTTCGGCTCAGGCACCGCGGCGGAATCAACCGATCCAGGTTAAGCCGCCTTGTCCGGAATCGCGGATTCTTCCTTTGAGAATGCGGACTTGGGACCCATGAAGCGGCCAACGGGCGGACGCGCAAGGTCGAGGTGATCTCGCACGGGCCCTAAGCGCAAAGTAGCACGCAATGGGCCCAGGGGAAGGCCAGCACCGTCAATGCCGTTACGGGGCGAGATTTTCTGCATTTTCTTCTGGTTTCAAGGGGATGGACTTGGATGTTGGTCAGCAACGGCGTTGGGTCAGGGCCTTTACGGCTTCATCGCTAGCCGCCCCTATTTCATAAAGGGTTCTGGGCGCTTGAACCGAGTGTACAGGTAGAGCGATTCGACCTTGTCCCGCGCCCAAGGCGTGCGCCGCAAAAACTTGAGGCTAGACCCCATGCTCGGCGTCGAGAGAAAACAGCGAATCGGAATGGCCCGGCCCAGTTCCTCCCAGCCGTAATGCTGCACCAGCAGGCGAATCATCATTTCCAAAGTGACGCCGTGCAGTGGATTGCGTGGTTGTTCTGCGGACATCCCTGCCTCCGGGCCCCCGTGGACCTGGGTGGCGCGGTTCGTAGGGTAGCACAGCGTCGCCACCATGGCACGGCCGTCATCCGCCACCTAGGGCGCGCACACCGCCTGCACGACCGTCTGCAGCTGCCCAGGGTCCAGCCAGAGCCCCGCCTGAGGCTCGGGCGGCGCCATGGCATTGCCGGGACGGGCATCGTGTTGTAGGCCCAGCGCGTGGCCCATTTCGTGAACCAGCAGTTGGGCCCGCGCCGGTTGGCCGAGCCGCTGCCATTGCGCCCAAGATAGCAGAATAAGTGGCGAATTGCGCGGTGGCAGGCTAATCATCCACGGCGCATCCGCTTGCGCTGTGACCACCCGTGGCAGGCCTATTCCTTGCAATTCCGTGAGGATAAACGAGGCCGCACCTTGGGGAGGTGCCAAGTCTGGCAACAGCGCGACCTGCAGCGCCGCGGCCGGCTGTTCGGCCATCTGGCTCACCAGTTGCGCCAGAGGCTGGGTGAGGGCAACGCGCGCCTGGGCAGGGGACATTTGCGCCAAGGCATCTTGGCCAACGGCAAAGGGAATCGGCAGATTCGCCCGTTTATGGCCCACCAACTGCAGGCCAAACCCCACGGCGATTCCGGCGTCATGCAGCGCCAATTCAACTGTCTTTTCAGCCTGATCGGGCAGTGTTGCGTCGACGCTAAGCCAGACGCTGGCCTGCACCTTGCCGGGGGCCAGCGGTGTGCAACGCGGCACAGTGGGACTGCGGCAGGCACAAAGCGCCGTACATGCTAAGAAAATGGCCGAGAAAGCCAGGAGGGCCGTGAACTGCCCTGGGCTCCCAGGCCGCTGCGGATTTCGCTGCATTGGCGAGGCACATCTACGCAGATTGATGAAGGAATTCTCAGCCAAACCGTCTCAAGGCAACGTCACCTGCGTCGCGTCCTTGGCCAAATCATACACGACGATGGTGGGAATAAGCGCCGCCGCCCCAGCAAAGCGGAACAGGAAGGGCGGGAAACTCCGCAAACGCAAACGCGCTGTCAGGTGGACGCTGCCCTTGGCATCGGCCGGCACGGGCACAAAGAAGGTCCAGGTCCGGGATTCGCCCGAGCGCAGGGCTCCGCGCTTATGTTCCACAGCCAACCACGGGAAAAGCGTGGGATTTCCCTGGGCGTCGATGAGCGACGACGACAAAGAAACCAGGTCATGGTCGTCATAGGGCTTGAGATCGCTCCAGCGGTCACGGAGGTCACCATTGGCATCCAAGGTTCCGGTTTCATACAGCACTTTTCCGGCATCGTCGGTCGCAACGACTTCGAGCCAGCACTGCCGCAGGAAGGTCGTACCGGTCGGCAGGCTGTGGCCTTTGATAAGATTCTCAATGTTCACGGTCACATCCAGCGTCTGGCCGGCAGCGAGAGCGCCAGAGCCAAGGGTGACTTTGGCTGCACTGGCGAGCAGTTGGTCGCGGTCGGCCGCAAAGATCGCCTGCATCGTTGGATCCGAACCTGTGGCGGCACCCGGCGGGTCAAGACCGATAAAGCGGTGCGAATGCAAGCCTTTGCGCTGCGGCCCTCCGGTCGCTGCCTGACCGTCATACTTGGCCATGTGGCAGTCCTGGCAGAGCTGCTTGGTGGTACCCGGCGAGTCGAGCCATTCCTCGTAGGGACGCTCAAGTGGCAAACCGTTGATTTCAATCACATCATGGCAGCTAGGGCAGAAGTTGTCAGCGGCCAAATGCGGCCCCGCAACCGAACCATGTGCTGTAGTCGTTTGTGAATCAGCGAGGTTACCGCGCATCTTGCCGTCCGCAGCAAAGGTCAGACCGGCGTTGTGCGTGCGCGCCACCGAGTCGGACAGGTGGCATGCCGCGCAGGTCACACCTTCCATGACCGTGGGCGAGAGGTCTGCGAACTTGAAATCAGGCTTAATTTCGCCGCTACGCACGCCAAGGATGGAGTGGCATTGGGTGCAAAAACGGTCTTGCAGGCCGTTTTCCGCCTTTTGCCGAAGGCCGACAAGGACTTCCCACACGGGATCCTTGGCCGCATAGGCATGGCGCGAGCCGTTCCATTCGGCAAACTGCTGGGCGTGGCAATCCTTGCAAGTGGTTGCCGATGGAAAGGAATCCGACTTGAGCGTCGGCACCGCAGGCATGGACAGAGGGTCCGTGACCGCGACCGCCACATCGGTATCCGCGCCGGTATCGGTCGAAGCCGCGTCGGGCGTTGCGGTGGTGTTGCTGCTGCACGCGACCAGCAGGAGGCTAGCCAGCCAAAGAATACGCTGTTTCATCAGAGGCTCCCCAGGAACGCCAGGATTTGGGCGCGTTTGTCAGCCGGCAATGCAGCGAACTTGTCGCGGCTGGCCTTGCCTTCACCATCGTGCAGAGTAATGGATTGTTCAATTGTATCAGCAACTCCCGAGTGCATGTAGGGCCCGGTCTTGGCCAAGCCCCAAAGCGGCGCGGTGCGGAAATCGCGCATACCGGCGGACGCTTCTTCAATGCCAACACTGCCAGGCGCCATGATTTCATGGAGCAAAAGGTCAGAGTACAGGGGCACGGCGCCCTTGCTCGAAGGCAGACTCGGCGTGTGGCAGGCAGCGCAACCGATATCCGTGAACACCTGCGCACCCGCAGTTTCAGCCGCTGCGTCGGTCGAGGTACGCGGCGGTGGCGCCAATTCTGTCAAGAAAAAGAGGAGTTGGTCTAGGAAAGCGACATCCACTTCGGGGTCGGGGATGGCATCATCGTCTTGGAGCAGGCCGTACGTCAGGTCCGAAAGAACGGGCACCGTCAGCCCGAGCTCCATGGACGTGGCGTCGCGGATAAACTCCTTGATGGACGGGACGTTCGCCTTCCAGCCGAAGCGGCCCAAGCGATGGCCATCGGCCCAACCTGGACGGCCGCGTATGCCATCGCCATTGAGGTCGTCGGGATCGGCCTGCTTTAGGATGGTCGCTTCGTCGATGGCATCAATGAGCCCAACGCCAAAAAGCGGTGGCGTTTGGCGATGTTCAAAGATAGTCGCCTCTTTTTGCGCAGAGTTGGTCACCCCGCTCAGGGACGTGCTCTTGTGCAACATCGTGCCAATCACCGGTGGTACAAAGGCATTATTGACCAGCAGGCCATGGCGCATCACGTTGACGTCGCGGGGACCGCTGCCGCCAATGATGGGGTCAAAGTGGCAGGCGCGGCAGGAGTCGCCGTTGAAGCGCGGGCCGCCCATGCCGGAGGATCGGCCATGGTCTTTGTCAAAGGCTGCGCGACCTTGAACGAATTGCTGGGCTTCGGCTGCAGAAAGCGTTCGGCCAGGGCCACCATAGGCACCAACATCGGGGACCACCGCGTTGGGCGGCAGCAGGCCGGCGCTGGCCTGATCGCGACCGCCCAAGGACGAGAGAAACTCAATTAAATCAGCCATCTGTTCGGCGGTTAGCTTGGCCGCTTTGTCCCGAGAGACTTGGCCTTCGCCACCGTGCGCCAAGATCGCTTCCTTGAGCGTCGCTGCCCGGCCGTCATGCAGGTACGGACCGTCAGCCACAATGCCCCACAGCGGATGGGTACGAAACTCATTGCCTTTTGCGACGCCTTGTTCCACGCCGTCGGCCAGATCCGGGCCCATGTCATGCAGGAGCAGGTCCGAGTACACGGGCAGAGGTCCATGCTTGCCTTCGAGGCGCGGTGTATGGCACTTGCCGCAGTCGGTGGCGTCAAACAACCGGCGACCACGGGCAATTTGCGGCGTTTCGGCCTCTGGCTTGGGGCCAGCCATCAACATGACAAAGCTCACCAAATCAAAGAGTTTGGTGGTATCCATCTCCGGATCGGGCACGCCATCATCGTCCACCGTGGGACCGTCCGGCGCCGCCGCTTGGGCATACTGCGTCAGGCCACGGAGATTCTTCTGCAATTGCGCTGTCGCCTTGACGGTCTTGGCCGAGGAGTCCACGGGCAGCAAAGCGCGTTGCGCGTCGGTCAGCGGGTCGCTGGTCACGCCGGCGTGGTTGAATAGAGGGCCGCGCAAAAACGCTTCAATGCTCACAGTTTGCGACTTACGGCCGAACTTACCGACATAGCCGCGATCCCAGTTGGCGCGGCCGGAAATGCCGTCGCCGTCTTTGTCATTGGCATCCTCACGCTTGAGGACTTCAGCGTTGGTCAATTCCGCAATCAACCCAGCGCCATAGAACGGAATCGGATTGCGCTGGGCGATGATGTTCATGGCCGGATCGACCGGAGGACGCGCCGGTTGATCTTTGGCATACGAGTACATCCGCAGCACGCCGCCCGCTTTGCCTGCCGAGGTCGTCGGGACGTAGGCTCCATCGGCGCCTTTGCTGCCGCCCATGAAGAAGTTGCGGTAAGCACCAGCGCTGCCACCTGGGGTTGGTTTTTCGTGACATGCCGTGCAGAACGTGACGTTGTAGGCCGGCCCGAGGCCTTCGGCCAGCGAATAGCGATGCAGCGCAACCTGTTTGCCGCGATCAAAGGTCTTGAGTTGTTCGTCAGTCGCGGTCGGCCATGCCTTGCCCAACTCGCCTAAAACGCCTTGCGCTACTGGGCCATGCGTATCCGCCGGTACAGTAGGCGTCGTCGTCTGATCGCACGCGGCCAGCGTAGCCACGCAGCCAAGCGCTGCCAACCACAGCAAAGGCAGGGTCGGCTTTGGCCTGGAGGGCTGGGGACGCGCCACAAGAACGCGCTGATATCGCTCTTGATTCTTCGGCTGGCAGTGGCTGGGCATGGGGTGCTCCGCGGGCTAGGTGGGCCGCGCCCATTGTGGGCGAGACTCAGCCAGCATCGCAGGCACCGGGGTGTACTTCATTGTCTCAGGACAAGTCGACTCTTGATTCAGATCAATTTCTGCGCAAGAACGACCAATTAGCCGAATTTTCAGAGAGTTCCAGGCGAGCCGATTAGGGCCGGGCGGTCAATTTGCCAAAAAAGCAGCAATTCCGCAATCCCCTACTGCCCCGCCCGCGGCTCCGCCACCCAGCCACGCGTATCCTGAAACAGGCGCTTGCAGGTGATGGTCTGTTGTGCATCTAGCGTAAATCGATGGTATTTTTGTGCGGGCACGATGATGAGGTCTCCCGGCACGACATGAACACGCATCCAGCGGTCGTGCACGTCGCGCAGGTCGAAGATCCCTGACCCTGCGACAACAAAGCGGATTTCTTCATCCGTATGCAGGTGCTCGACAAAGAACTTGGTGCACAAGGCCGCGAGATCAGGCGTATTTTCCCCCAAGAAGATTTCATCCATCTGCACGTAGCCACGGTCCTGGCAGATGTTTGCCACGGGCCCGGCGTATTCACTTGGTTCGACAGGCAGTTGCCAGTAGAGAATGCCTTCGGACCGGAGGACTTCGGCGCTTAGGGCATGGTCAGGCTGGTCCAGCAGGTAGGCGTGCATGGGTAAAACTCCTTGATGTAAAATGGTTTATCTTGGCGACGCTTAGGCTGCGCGCGCGGGCGTCAGACCTGCGGTGGGTGCATCGGGCTGGGTGTGGTCATGCAGCAGGTTGGAAAGACCTTGCCCTTGCATGCGGACGACGGCGCGACACAGCCAATCTAAGCATTCTGCCTGTGTTTTCGCGTGGATAGCATCGCGTCCCCAGACGTAGATGCCGTGATTGCGCACCAGGACCGCGTTGGCTTTCGGATACGCGAGAATCGCTCGCTCCAGCCTTTCCTCCAGCTCGTGCTCCAGGGCCGTATTGTCGATGACGGGAATCTCGTGAACGTCGAAATACCCAACACCTTCAAGGCCCTTCATCATCTCCATGCGCGTCAGACGCAGAGGCTGCCCCGCCGGCACAAGCATGGTCGCGAGCACGACGTCGAGGCTGTGCGAATGCAGCACGGCGCCGGCATTGCGGTGGCGATAGGCGGCCATAAACAGCGGCGCGCAGGCCGTGAGCTTGAACGGACCCGCCGGCTGCCGAATGATTTGGCCGCTACGATCGAGTTCAAAGATGTGATCGGGGCGGATGTTTTCCTTCTCAACCCCGGACGGCGCCATGTAAATCGTATCGCCGATACGCACGCTGATGCCGCCGCCTGTGCCGCTGGCCCAACCGAGTTGCCAGAACATCTTGCACAGGGCGCAAATCCGCTCGCGGGGCGGCAAATCTACTGGATTATGCGGGTCATACGGTTCGTGATGCTTGCTGTCCATTGGCTAGGTACGCCCTCCACGACGCCGGCACATAGCAGCAGGTCGCCCGCGTATGGTCAACAGCAAGGGCCGTTACACGCCGATATAAAACGGCTTTCCTGCGCGGGGCGATCGCCAGCGTGGACCCCGCGCCCCACGGCTTGGACATATGGCCAGGTTTGGGCATGCTGGCGGCTGGGGCGCGTGGTCCCAATGCGCGAGACCTGGATGCTACCGACGCCGCCCGAGCTGGATGAAGTTTCGGTATTTTCTCGGGAAAGAGGCACAGTCCTCGATCGTCTACTGTCGCCATTTGACTCGGGCCTGTTTCGCTTGGCTGGGTTGCTGCTGCTGACGCCGGCCCTGTATGCCTCACTTACTCCCAGTAGTTTCGCGATCTTTGCTGCGTGCCATGCCGTGGCAGCCTTGGTGCTCTGGCTGCCCTCGACCACCGAGGACGAAGTCGCCCTGCGTATTGCGGCGGCGCGAAAAGTGGGTGATAGTCAAGGATTACAGGCTATTATCGATGCCGGTTTTGTCGTGCAGTTGCTGTCCGCCTTGGTGCTGACGGCGCTTGGCACAGCGCTGGTGCGGGTTGCCACCCCTGAGGGCAGCGGCGCAATGGCTGCGCAAATCCGCGTTTATGCAGGCTTTACCTGTGTTCGCGCCATCGTGTGGTGCATCACGGGCTCGGTCCGCGGTGCCGTGGCCGGCCTGTTGCCGCAGCGACGCCTCAGTGCCTTGCGCGGACTGCAAGCCATCAGCGAAGTGAGCGTTACGCTTGCCGTTTTGTCCCAACATCGCGGCCTACTCGACCTGGGCCTGGCCGAAGTCGCCGTCGCCGTGCTGGGCCTGGTCGCAGCGATCACGGCTGTGCAGACGGCAGGCCTGTCGCTTTTCCCACGCATTTCAAGTCTTTCGCTGCGAACCGTGCGTCAAATCGCCCTGGGGCCCCTGGTCTCGGCGCGACCTCGGCAGGCGATGCTGCTGTTGGCCGAAGCGGCGGTGGTCGGCGCGGTCGTTGGCCTGCCCTGGACTGAGGCCTCCTTTTTTGCAGCCCTAATGCAGGTTTGCCGCATGTCGGTCGCCGCTAGCGCTCTGGGTTCGGACCTGTGGACCCCGCCTTGGCCCTGGCTGGTGCCGCAGCAGAACCGCGACATGCAACGCTGGGCCCTGCGCCGCCATGCCGACGGGGTCCTGTGGCCGACGCTGCTAGTGGCCGTGCTGCTGGCCGCCGTAGGGGGGCCCTTGCTGGAGCAATGGCTGGTGGGCCTCACGCACCGACCTATCTGGCCGCACTTGCTCTGTTTTTGGCCGCCCCTTGCCGCGGTGCTATGTTTTGCCGGGCCGACATTGGCGCAGCAAAAGCCTGTGCGCGTGTTGGTGTTGTGGCCCCTCGCGGTCCTGGCGACCGCGCTGAGCGTGACCTTGGCGAGCAGTGCCCTGGGCGTGGTGGGTGCCGCCTGGGCCACGGTGCTGACGCTGCTGCTGGCCGCCGTGGTTTTTGGCTGGCAAGCCTGCAGCAACATGAATGAACCGCCGATCGCGTTTTGGTGGAGCCGCGCCTGGCGGGGGGCTCTGGTCGCCCTGCCCGCCATCGCCACCGGGGGGATCTTCTGGGCCGTGCGGACGGTACGGTCGCCGCGAGACTTGGTCTTACAGCTTGGTATTATTAGCATTCTCTTCTGCGTACCCGCCTTTGCCGCTTGGGCGCTCTTGGATCCCCAACCGGGTCCCGGCAGCCGCTAGCGAGCAGGTTTCCCAGGTCACAGCCCCGCCCAAGACCCTGATTTGACGCGGAGCTTGCGGCGGGCTACGGTGCCTTCTGTGCCAGCCCAATGAATCGCTGCCACGGAGGCCTACGTGAATCGACGCGCGGCGTTGCAGCTGGTTGTTGGGGCTTTGGCAGCGCTATTGGCGCTCAGCTGTTCGAATGATAAGGCTGCGGTTGGGCCGGTTTCTGCCGACGCTTCGGCCGCTGCGGACGCCGATGCCGGGAGCGATGCCCCAGCGGCTGCGGGCCAAGACGTTGCGGGCCAAGACGTTGCTGCCCAAGACCTTGCTCAGCAAGGTGATTTGGCTGCAGAGGACGCGACACCTCCGCCGGCGGATGCGGCGGACGGCGGCGCCCCTGTGGATGGCGATGCGGCTGAGGATGCCGCCCAAGACGCTGCAATTAGCAGCGAAATCGCTGATGACCTTGGCAGTCCTCAGGACGCAGATGACGCGGCTGATGGCGCTGGGCCCGCAGACGACCTGAGCGATGCCGGCACCGATACGGATACCAGCCAAGATACTCAGGAAGTGGGCGATCAGGATGCCGACACGACCGACGCCGTGGTAATCCCCTGCCCGGCGACGTGCACGGACGAAAATCCTTGTACGGGCGATAGTTGCGTAGATGGGGCCTGCGTGCACACGGCCCTCCCCGACGCGTCGCCCTGTAGCGATGGCAATGCCTGTACGGGGGCTGATGCCTGCCTCGCTGGTGCCTGTACCGGGACAACCCTGGATTGTGACGACGCAAATGCCTGCACGAGCGATGGCTGCGACCTTGCCCTGGGCTGCACACATACGGACAACGCCTTGGCGTGCGATGACAAGAATGCCTGTACAAATGCGGATATCTGCCTCGCTGGCGCCTGCACCGGCACGACCATCGACTGCGCCGATGCCAGCACCTGCACCGACGACAGTTGCGACCCGGCCAGTGGCTGCACGCACGTCAATAACACCCTGCCCTGCAATGACAATTCTGCCTGCACCGGCCAGGACACCTGCGCGGCGGGCCTGTGCCAAGGCGTGACCGTCAGTTGCGACGACGCAAATGCGTGCACCGATGACGCCTGCGAGCCCACAACAGGCTGTAGTTACAGCAATAACAGCGCTTCATGCGACGACCTAAGTGCGTGCAGCACGGGCGATGTCTGCGCCGGCGGAAAATGCAAAGGTATTTTACTGAGTTGCGACGATGGGCTCTTGTGCACGGACGACAGTTGCGACCCGGCAACGGGCTGTATCTACGCTCAAAATCAGATGAACTGTGACGATGGCAATGCGTGCACGGTGAGCGATGTGTGTGCCAAAGGCTTGTGCGCCGGCAAGGCGACCGGCTGCGACGACGCAAACCTTTGTACAATCGATAGTTGTGTGGCAGCCACCGGCCTGTGCGCCCATGCCACAGCGGTGGACGGGACGCCGTGCGACGACGGATCGGCGTGTACCAGTGGGGAAACCTGCAAAGCCGCCGCCTGCACGCCCGCGAGCGTCATCACGTGCGACGACAAAAACCCTTGCACCAAGGATAGTTGCATTGCCCTCAGCGGCCAGTGCACGGCCATTGCGGACGACGGCGCGCCTTGCGACGACGCCAACAAATGCACCGTCGACGCGTGCAAGGGGGGCAGTTGCGTCAGCGTCCCCAAGAGCTGCGACGACGGAAACAGTTGCACCATCGATAGTTGCACGATTGCCACCGGAGCCTGCGCTGCCGTAGCCATCGCCGAAGGGGGCGGGTGTGACGACGGCAACAAATGCACCAGCGGCGACATCTGCAAGAACGTGCTGTGCAGCGGCGTCGACATCGTCTGTAACGACGGGAATCCTTGCACAATTGACGGTTGCGACGCGAAGTCTGGCCTCTGCGCCATGTTGCCCATGGCCGACGCAACGCCTTGCAATGACAACAATGCCTGTAGCAGCGGCGATGCCTGCAAGGGCGGCAAATGCCTGGGAACGCTCAAGGTGTGCAACGACAAAAACGCTTGTACTCAGGACAGTTGCGAGCCGGGCACCGGCGTGTGCGTGTTTCTCGCCGCCCAGCAAGGCTCGCCCTGCGATGACGGCAGCGCCTGCACGCTGTGGGACATGTGCGGGGGCGGCGCCTGCATTGGCGGGCTAAAGTCTTGTAATGACGGCAATGTTTGCACCAGCGACACCTGTGATCCCGTGAGCGGCCAATGCGGCCACGCCGCCATCGGCGATGGCTCGCCCTGCGACGACGGCAACCCCTGCACTGGCCCAGACGGCTGCAAGGCGGGAAATTGCCAAGGAATACTGAGCAGTTGCAATGACAACAACCCCTGCACCCAAGACAGTTGCGACCCGGGCAGCGGCAACTGTTTGCACCAGCCCTTGCCTGGGGGCACCGTTTGCGCGCCCGGCGTCGGCCCTTGCGCGGGCGTTTCCCTTTGTGCAGCAGGTGTTTGCCAGCCCTCGGCCAGCAATTGCGACGACGGAAATCCGTGCACCCAGGACCTGTGCAACGTAAATACCGGCAATTGCAGCTGGATACCGTTGACCGATGGCGCAGTCTGCGCGTTGACCGACCCTTGCCTGCTCGGGGCCACCTGCAGCGCCGGCGCTTGCAAGGGCGGACAGCTCAAGGACTGCAACGACTCAATCCCTTGCACAACCGATAGTTGCGACGCAAACGGCCAATGCACCCACGTTCTCACGCCCGACGGTGCGACTTGCAATGACGACAATCCGTGCACCACGGCGGATTTTTGCACGGCGGGCGTCTGCAATGGCCTTGGCGGGTCCTGCGATGATAAGCTCGCTTGCACATACGACTATTGCGACAATATCAGCGGCTGCAAGCACAAGAACGGCTCTGATTCCAGCCCCTGCGACGACGGCAATCCGTGCACCACGCCGGACAACTGCCAAGACGGCGAATGCCTAGGCGCCAACCCTAATTGCGACGACGGCAAGGGCTGCACGGTCGACGTCTGCGGCGCCAAGGGCTGCGCGCACCCCCTGGCCGGCGACGGCACGCCCTGCAACGACGGCAACGCCTGCACCAGCAATGACGCGTGCAAAGCCGGGGTCTGCATCGGCGGCGGCGCCACAGTGTGCGACGACAAAAACCCTTGCACATCGGACTTTTGCGACGCCATGGTCGGTTGTAAGCATGTCGGCGGCGCCAACGGTATCGCCTGCGACGACGGCAATGCCTGTACCAGCGGCGACTTATGCAACGGCGGCATCTGCAACGGCGGCAAACCCGCGGCCTGCGATGACGCCAACTTGTGCACCACCGACGGCTGCAACTCCAACACAGGCTGCGTGCACAGCAATGTCGCCGATGGGGCCAGCTGCAATGGCCAAATCGCCTGCACAATCAACGCGATATGTACCAAAGGCGTCTGCGCCGGCACCAACGCCTGCGATGACGGCAACGTCTGCACGGTGGACGTTTGCGCGGCCCAGGGGTGCAAAAATGACGCAGGTACAGGCGCTTGCGATGACAGCAATGCCTGCACCACCGGCGACAAGTGCGCGGCCAAGGCGTGCGTGGCGGGAACGGCCAAGAACTGCGATGACAAGAACTCCTGCACGGTCGATTCCTGTGATAAAATCAGCGGTTTGTGCGCGAGCGTCACGCAAACGGAGGGCAGCGTCTGTGACGACGGCAACAGTTGCACAGCGGGCGACGTCTGCACGCCGAGCGCCGCGGGCATGGCCTGCACAGCCACGACGACCACCAACTGCGACGACGGCGTGGCGTGCACGGCCGATACGTGCAGCAACTCGCTCGGATGCATCGCTAAAGACCCGACTTGTAACGATTTTAACGCATGCACAACCGACAGCTGCACGGCAAACGGCTGCCTGCACACCGTGGGCGTTTGCAGCAAACAGGCGCTGCCCTGGACCGACGCAATCGCTTGTGGCGACACGCTTTGGACCCTGTCCCCCGGCCTGAAGTCGACCAGTGTGCCGGCCAAGACGTCCACGGTGGCCTGGGGTGTGGACGCGACGCCGAATCCGGGAGGGTATCATTCCGCATTATGTTCGCTGAATTACAACGATGGCACTGGGTACCCTGGGCATAGTTGGGGGACGGCAACGAGCAGCAAGTGGCTCGACCCAGCTGGCAAAGCCAAGGTAACGCTTACGTTTTGGACCTACGACGATGTTTCAGCGGACCCGACGGTGGACCAACGGTGGGTGGAAGCGTCGACCGATGGCTTTGCGACGCTGGCGGTGGCGGCACAGCTGGACAATACCGGGAGCAAAAAGCTGTGGAAACTCGTGACTTTGGACCTATCGGCCGTCAACGGCGCAGCGTTTCAACTGCGTTTTCGCTTTGATTCCAAGACGACCAATGCCGTGGCGGCGCAAAAGGGCTGGTTTGTCGATGACGTAGCGTTCGCTGTGCAGTAGGCAAAGGCTGCTGGCTGATGGGCGTGACGTAGGCAAGAGCCCAGCTAAGCCCGCCCTTGACCTAGGGCGTTTTATCCACAAAATCAAGGCATTGCCAGACCCCGCGATCCGCCGGTCCCCGACACGCCCAGAGCTTGCACTCGGCCGGCTCGGCCACCACGACGCTGTTGGTGGCGGTGCCTTGGTCATCTTCCGCGCGGCGGTTGAGGCTGTCGACGCCATCGGCCCGATCGGCAAAGATTTCTTTTATTTCAGGAACATCCAGCCCAGGCGTCGCCAAAAGGTGGGACAAACGCTGCAGGCGGGCCTGACTCGAGGGCGAAGCTGGCTCAAATTCGGCAGCCTTATGGGCCGGCAGCAGGCAGTGATTGGTGCGAAATAGCGGTTTTTCTTGGGAATCTCGGCGGTCACACTGCCACGCCGTGCATTCCCAATCGGCGACCTGCTGGGCATCCGCCAGCCAATACGTGTGGGCGGCGGCCCGCGGCGCTTGCTCGACCACTTGGGCCGCTTGAGCAAAGGTGCGACAACGCAACATCCGATGCAAAATGCCCATATAGCCCACGCCCGGGCGACTACGGCGGGTCTTGATATTGGTGGTGCCCACGGCTAGGCCGTCACTGTTGAGGCCGACCAGGGACAGGCAACCGCTGCAGGTCAGGCTCCAAGTCTGGGGAGCACCATGAGGAACTCTGCGAATAGCCACAACAAAATCGATGTCCTGCGGGTTCAGATCCCAGGTCTGACCGACCCGCACTTGGCCACTGCGGGTCCATGGGCCGGGCAGAAGAATCGTGGAGCAACCCTCAGCATCTGCTGGAGAAATGTCGCCCTGCTCCTGACTGGCCAGGATGTCGCGCACATCGGTCATGTTGGCCGCGGTATACAGGCGCACCGGGTCGACGCCCGCGGCCTCGGCGATGGCAGAATGCTCAACGAAACCGGGCAGATCCCACTGCTTATGCACGTGCATGCACTGGCGGCCCAAGTCAAACAGGGGCGATAAGTCGGCATGGCCCAAGGCGTGCAGGTATTCGCGCGTCGCTTCAAGGCGCATCGGCACGAAATCGCGGATTTGCCGGCGCAGAAGCTGCCCGTGCTGGGTGCCCATTTCTTGGGGGGTACCGCGCAACTCAATGCGCGTAAGGGAATAGTTCATCAAACCTCAGCCGCGAACCGGGAAAAACTCAATATAAGCAAGCCGTTGACCACACGACTACTTCACCGTAATGGGATTGCCCACGGCCCAGCGTTGCTCGGTGTCGACCAGCTTGCCCAGACCCTTCATCAGCGTCCGTAAATGCTTGGGCACAATGCGCAATTCCACGTGGTAACGGCCCGGCAGGGTAGGCTTGAACTGCACCGTGGCACCGTTGCTCGCGACGGTCAGGGCCTTTTCGGCCACCAGGGTTGGGTCGGTAGCGCCGGGAACGATTCGCCAGATATTTGCTGAAATTTCTGGAACTTGCCCAGCAATCTGTGCGTCAGCCAGGGTCCAAGGGGCCCAGGGCGTTGGCTGCAAGGCCGGGAAATGCAGGTACAAGGTCGAGCCCAGGGGCACCGTGCCGCCCATTTCCACCCAGGCGTGCTTGGCACCATCCCACGCTGCAAAATCAAGGCCTTGGGGATCGCCGAGCAGTTGAAACACGGCCCAGTTGCGCGCCGTGAGAAAGGCCGTCTTGATGGCCTCAGACCGGTCCTGCACCGGCGTTTGCTTTGGAATCAGGCTGACATCGGAGACCCAGCGCAGCAGGCGCGTGTAGTCGTCGATGCGCTTGCCGTCCGACAGCATGATGGGACCGCCGTTGGTCAAGGCCGCGACAAGATGCGGGTATTGGTCCTTGAGGCCATCGCAAGCGCCGGCAAACTGGCCATCGGGCGCACAGTATTTGTCGGGCTTGACATTTTGGTGCACGTCATTGCCAACGACGGCGGTCACCGGACGTAAGGCATTGACTTGTTGGAACTTTGCGAAGGCGGCTTCCGGTTCAATGTCGAGCATGGCCAGCAGCACCAGGTCAGAATGTGGCGCAGTTGCTGGATCGCCTAAGAAAGCCTCGAGTTGCAACAGACGGCCGAGTTTAGGGGTGCCACCACTGCCCGTCATGCCCATGAGTGTGAGAAAATTCGCATGGATATTATAGATTTCCATGGCATCGACGCCGACGTCGACCAGGCGCTGGGCAGAAATGTCCGTCTCCTCGGAATGGGCATTGAGGGAAATTCCGCCAACCGCGTGAATTGCTTGCACGGTGGAGACTGCATCGGGCAGCGCCGTGTCGGCATCGGCAAAGGATCGGCCTTCCAAATCCTTGTTATCAAAGTGATTATGCAGGCCGATGGCCATGTCGTGCGTGCCTTCGTACCCCACGTTGATCATCAAATCGTGGGCCGGCAGCACCGGTGTCGCGGCGCAGTGGATGATGTTGGCGGTCGGAGCGCCTGCAGGCCCCACAGGCGTGTCACCCAAATCCTTGTGAATAAAGAGCAACTCCTCAAAGGTGTGATCCAGCATGCGCGCCGGGTGATCGGTCATGAAGGCCACGTCAAGGCCGGAATTGCAAAGGGCAGTGCGTAGTTGGGCCAAGCAGTCCTGATTGACGTCGCCGGGATGGTCGGTGATCCAGTTGTCGCAGGCGTCGTGGCTAAAGGCGCTGTGGATGTGCACGACACTACGGCGCAATTCCCAGCCTCGTTCGGTCAGCGGCGGCAAGGAGGTCGGCAGGCCATCGCTGGTCGCACTGGCATCGGTCGGGGCAACAACGGCATCGGACTGTGCGTCGCCTTGGGCATCGAGCGTAGAAACAGCTTTAGAATCCTTGCTTTGACAGGCGCCAACGAGGATCAGCGGCAGGATGAGCGGCACAATCGCCAGGCCCAGGGAGGTGCGCGCAGCCCGAGTCATGGGGTGAAAAGTCTTTCTGTTCATTGCAGTTTCCAACGCCTTGGCGGCGACACGGGGCGGGCTGGGCACATCGGGGGCGCAGGGATGCATCATGGGCCCAGTGTGCGCTTTTGCGGCGGCTCGGGCAAGGTGCGGGTTGGCTCCAGTATGGCCGATCCATTCTCAAACCCCTGAGCGCCAGCGCCCCGCGTATTCGCCGGGTACGGTCGGGTCTCGCAAGCCGCGGACGCAGCGTCGTCATGGCCACGTCGGCCTGCGCCTGCACAGAATCCGGCTTGAATTCCCCGGCAATGACAATCAAAGCACGGACTTGATGCGCGAAGTGGGCCATGGGATTGCGGCGGCGCGAACGCGGCGTGCGTCAGCACCGGAGAACGGCCGTGATTGGAAGGCGAATGGAGGCCGAAAAGTTGGCGGGGGAATTGGCCTTTTGAAGACACCATCGGCGTCGGCAAATGGCCAAGGGACATCAGCAACTGCGACGGGTGCGGTGGCCGGTGTCGCGGCGAACACCGAGTCGCCATCCGGGAGGTCACGGGTAATGCGTTGAGCCGTGGCCCCGGCCCAGAGTCCACAGCGCCCTATGCTTTGCGGTAACCCCGAAAGCGCTTAGGGCTACGTGTACCACGCTGCCGTTGGTCCTAGGCGGTTACGGGCCTAGAGGCGCCGTGAGATTCAAGCGATCGTGCAACCGTAGAAAATTCCAACTAAACCACGTCCCCGCGCCGCAATGCGCTACGCGGTCGCCGATCCCGCAGCACGGCCTGCCTGGTCCTGCCAGGACGGTATGGAAGCTTAGCCGGGGGCCTGGTCTTCGACTACTAGGGTTGGGCACCAGCGCCGCCGTGCTGGACGCTCACCAGGGTCGCCAATCAAATTGCCCGTTCCTTAAGCAGCACAGACACTTGCACGGTCAGTGTGATCGGGCCTCCGGTCGTGTTCGTGGCTGTCAGCTTGGCGAAACGGCTCAGGTGGCCGGTGCTCCAATCGATGTCGCCAACGCTGCTGTCGTAGCCCGTTTTGCTGACCGATACCGCCGCACCGCATGTCGACCATTTGGCAAAATTGTCAGTCGTCATTGCGGTCTGCCATTGCGCCGTGATGTCTGTGCTCGCCGCCGCCGTTGAGGCCAAGACGTCGATTTGATACATCAACTTGGTCCAATCTGCCGTCGACAGAGCTGTCGTCACATCCCTGGTTCCGCCGGCCGGTATGGTCAAGGTGTAAGTGCCTAGTTGTCGATATTCACTTGCCATTTCTACCCCCTATCTACCCGTTACGCTGCTGTCTTCCTGTAGCACGTACCCGCCCGTCCTTCGGCCGAGTTTCCAATGTTGGCTGCAAATGCCGCGGTTGTAGGTCGATGCCGTCGTTCGCGCTTGCTAGACGGCTTGCGTCACGCAATTGGCGTTGTCGTTAGCCCCCACATTCGTATAAACAGCGATTTTGCTTTGAAATTCTTCCTGACGATTGACTTGCCATCGGCACTGGGCCCGGCAAAGTAGATGAGCATTGTCGGCAGTCCAAGCGGCGGGGCGCCAATCTGGAGAAGCTTTGAGTTATTCTTTGGATCCACGAATCCTTCGACGGAGTGCGACACCGAGGTGTATGCATCCGCCGTTAGGCCCAGTGGCGGTGCCAAACTCTTGGGCAGTATCGGTGCAATCGACGCCACGGCGGGCGAGCCCTTGCCGACGCCAATGTTCATCACATCCGCATTGGGACGAAACTCACTGTTACCATAGGTAAACGTTCGTAGAGGTGGCGGCCAGGATATGCCGTCGTTGTCGTTTGGCACGAGAAAGACGTGCAGCCGCAGAACGCCCAAGTCCTTAGCGACACCGTCATACCAATCGTATTGGACAAATGAATTCGGTTTTTTGGGATCCGTCTCTACGAAAAGGTCGTTGACCTGAACCCGAAGCAACGCCGCGTAATATTTGTCCAAATATGCTTTCGCCTTACCGCTGTCAACCTCGCCGAGAAGAAATTGGCTGATGTAGGGTAGGGAAGTGCTCGGGTCTAAAGCCTTATAACCGCTCTGGTTTTGATCCGACGTATCGACGAGGGGGATCCAACTGCCAGCCATGCAACCTCCTTGAACTACTTGAGCTTAGGGTGGCCCCATGCAGTGGCCGTTGGCGTCGCATTTCCCCTTGCCGTTCGCGCAGGGCGTTCCAACGGGCCATAGGTGATCGCCGCCTACGCAAACGTGGCTGACTGCGGGGCTCGGGTTACAAACCCAATCGAAACAGGATGCTTTGCCGTTCTGCTTGTCGCAATCGCACAAGACGTCGGCGGCATCAGCGTCGAACTTGGTGTCTTGGCCAAGACCACCTGCACCGACATCATCTCGGATATCTGGAGTAGTTTCGTCGACATCGGTTGCCGTTGCGCCGGCATCGGCCAGGCTACTTGCGGGGGCTGTATGGCCGCAGCCAGCCGATAGCGCCACCGCGAGAGGCAGACCGACTAGTCGAAATTTGAGTACGTTCAGGTACATGCTACACCGCCAAATTGCCTTGCGTTTCCCGCTCAGACTGAGTAGCCCCACAGTTGCCACCGGATTTCACTGCATTTGAACTTGCATTGCTTGTTGTTGGCGTCGACAAAGCAAATCAGAAAGCTCAGGACGCCGATCGGCGGAAGCCCTGCACCGCTCATCTGCTGGCCGCTGCCGTAATCGGGCGACCAAAACGGCAGTTGGTGCACAGAGGAATAGGCGTCGGCAGTCAGGCTGGAATCATCGAATTGGGTCCCCTTCGGAATCGTTTCAAAAGGCACGAAATCCTTGCCGATAGCCTGCCACGCGTTTGGCTGGAACAGGGAAAATCCAGTCATGAAGTCGCGAAGTCGCGGTGCAAAGGTCACTTCGTCGAAACTGCTGGGCGAGAGCCAGGCATACAAGCGGAGACTGCCTTCGTTGGCTTCGACGCCGTCGTACCACTGGTACGACTGAAAGGCGTTTGGGCCGTCTGGAACACCGTCGGGCTTGAACAGGAGATCTTTAACAACAACGCGCACCAAGGCGGCCGCGCAGTCGGTCAGGTAGTGGTCCGGCAAGTTGAGCGGGCCGCCGCCGCCCATAAGCGCCTGCACGTCTAGGTAAATATACGTGTGCTCGTCCGTACTTGAGTAGGTTTGAATGTTGCCGTTATTGACATTGGTGTATTTAGGATTCCATTTTCCCAAGATTGCCTCCGAAGCGACTGGCGTGCGCACCAACGGACCCAGGCAAAGCGTGCAAATACCATGCCAAGTCGAGACAAGTCGATAAATGATTTATATTATTACCCCCCCCCCCCCCGCCTCCGCTCTTGCACAACTTAGGCCCTATAGGCGAGCCAACTGGGGTCTATAGACCAGGGGTCCATAAACCCCACATGGGGCATTGGCACCCCGCTCACCCCGGAGCTTGCCCGCGCGCAATTGCCGTCGCCACAACTGCACCAGCCGCAACAGATTCCCCGACTTGCACAGCGATGGGCGCCACAGTCCTAGCCTCCGCATTGCGAAAAATCGTTCGCATTTTCGTGGCTTCAAGCGACACGACCGCAGCCTCGGCAGCGACCGCTTGACCGATTACGACGTGAATCGCGATGGCGCCAGCGGGCCCAGGTGCAACGGTGGAACTACTTGAAATATCTTGTAGTTCCAAGTAGATACGCTGCCAACGGCCGCCCCCAACCGAGCGGCCTGCGCGGCCTTTGGAAACCGTGAGGGTTGCCGGAGAAGCCGCCACCGCTTGGCAAACGGCGTCCGTCTATTTTGGCGTAAGGTTCAATGGTTGTGGGACTTTGGCGCTGGTCCGGGGTGGCTCTGGCCCCCCCTTGCCGAAAAGCGCGGGCAACGGCATGATCAGCCCCGCTCCTGCGCGAGGTCTTCCGCTGCTGCAAATGCCCATGCCCCCAGCTAAATCGCCGACCGCCGAGCCCATCCAGCCGGCTGTCGAAACATGCCGCGCCTGTCAGGGCTGGAATGCCCCTGGGGCGGCCTATTGCGCCTTGTGTGGCGCGGTACAGCCAGCGGCTAAGCTCGCACAAATCTACGGCATTTCCCTGTGCTGGTCCACCGTTTGGGCGTCTCGAGCGGCGCTGCTGGGCGCGGGCGTCGGTCTGCTGCTGGGCGGCGTGACCGTCGCGGCGCAGGGTCAAATGCACCTGCTGCAGGCGGCGCGGTGGTTGGTGCCGGGGCCTCTGGCTGCCCTGGTTGGTACCCTGATATTCTTTGAAAAACGCGGCTTTCTCTGGCCCGTAACGCTGGTTGCCCTCAGCCTGGGCATTGCGGCGACACGGCCGGTCATGGTGTACCACCCGCTGCTGCTGGCGGGTAGCGTCGGTCTGACCTTGGGCGGGCTGCTGGGGCTGTGGCAGGGCGTGCAGCGCGATCGGGCGCTGGCGGAACGCGACGGGCGCTGTGTGGAGACGCTGCGCAACGCTGCCCAGGCGCGGGTGCGGGGGCATGACCAGAACCTGACAAAGATGCGTGAACTACGCTTGAAGATTCAGCAATCAGTCGCTCCGTCTCAGCAAGCGTCGCCCCTGCACGCCCTAGACCTGGCCGAGCAGGCAACGCAGGCTCAGGCGTTGCGCGACGAAATCAGCTTGTGGCGCCTAGAGTTGGCGATGTGGCAAAATCCGCTGCAGCCCATTCAGATGCGCTGGCGACAGTATTCTGTGGCGCAATGCGAAGTTGCGCGCCACACGCTCAGTAATGCCCTCACGGACGGCGACGCGATGCTAAGGCGCTGGCAGGCCCATCCCCAGGGCGAATCGGACCTCGCGACCCGCTGTCAGGGCGCATTGCTACGACTTCTGCAGGCTTGCGAGCGGCTGCAGCAGCTGCTGATCCTGCGTGAAACGGCGGCTCTCGCGGTGGGAGCCCCCGATGCACGTCAGGCCTTTGCGGAGCCGACCCTGCCGGTCGAGACGCTGCGCCAACTGGAGATTCTACGCCATGGGCCCGACCTTGGAGAAATCAGTCAGAGTTTGGCGGAGATTCGCGACACCTCAGCGCGCATTGCCGCCCATCAAGAGGCGATTGCCGAGGTCGAGCGCTTGGTGCCGGCTGGGGACCAAGATTGGCCTTGAGGGCCGGGCGCGTCGTGCCCATCCGCCCCAATGCCTCTTGGGTCCTAAGGGCGCGTCCATCAAAGCTAACTCACCGTTGCACGCAAAGACGAGTTGGCGTGAGCCGGCCAGCTCATTGCTGCCCGGGGCCTTGCGCACGGGACTTTTGCTAGGCCTGCTGCTGCTTTCACTGAGCAGTTGCCAGCAGTTGCGCCGGTATTTCGCCAGTTGCTCGAGCGCCAGCGAATGCCAGAGCGGCCTTTGCCACCGCGGCGTCTGCACCATTTCCTGCCAAACTGACGGTGAATGCAGCGGCGGTGTCTGCATCGATCAGACCTGCCAACCGGCGGTCACGGCAACGGATGGTGGCCCAAACCAAGGTGAAACCACGCAATCGACGGTAGATGCTGGCCAAACCGACATCGGCGCCGACACGGACAGCGACGCGACCGATGCCGTGGATACGCTGGCCGATAGCGGCGACGCCGGCAGTGTCGCAGACGGCGGGGCCCAGGACCTTGGCGAACCAGCTGAAACTTTTGTCGATGCGGACGATGCGCAAACGCTTGAGGTCGCACAGGCCGAGGTCATCGCCGACGTGGGCGGCTCCGGCTGCAACGCGCAGACGGGCCCCTTCGACCCACCGATTTGCACCGAAACGCAAGCCAAGATCAACCCTGCTGCGGGCGAGCCAGGCGGGGCGTGCAAGGTCGATGGCGACTGCCCCACCACGGGCAAGTGCATGAACTTGTTTGGCACACTTGCCTGCGCGTACAAGGCGTGCTGCACACAGGGCGGCCTGCAATGCCCTGGCGGCGTCACGACCAGCGACAGCCTGCTGTGCGACCACGTCAACGGCTGCGAGGATTGGCAAAGCAACCCCAGCCCCAAGCCCGGCGAACCCTTGGCCGCGTGCGGGGGCAGCGCCGACTGCTCCAGCGGCAAATGCACAACCCTCAATGGTTCCAGCGTCTGCGCAGGGCCTTGCGGGACCCTGGGCACCGGGTGTTGTCCGGTTGGCTGGAAATGCGACATGTTTGGCACCAAACTGTGTCTACCGCCCGCCAGTCAGTAATGCGTGGGGTTGGTGGGGTGGATCAGTGGGGGCGGGGGCCACGCTCGAGGGGGGTTCTGTTGCGAACGCTGCTGCGCTGATGCCCGGCTCCTTGAGACACCATGAATGTGACTGAACTGCATGAAAGAATATCGCTTATCGATGCCGTGACGGAGCTGCGCGTTGGTGGCTGTCCCGGCTGGCAAGATTGGACTGTCCTGGGCCGAGGTCCGGCGCGCCTTGGCGGTTTGCGCCTCTGTCAGACGCGAACGGAGCAGCGTCAACTCAAACTCGCTCATTGTGCCCTTTAGGCCCAGCAAGAGCCGATCGTTGGGTCGACGCGGATCATACACGCCGTCGGCATCGATGACACGGGTTCCGACGATCCCGCACATGTCAACGAGCCGATGCCAATCGCGGCCATTACGCGCAAGCCGCGAAGCTTCCAAGGAAAATACGGCGCCGACCGAACCGGTGCATACCAGCGTCACGAGGCGCTCGAAGCCTGGACGCTCCGCAAGGCCGCTGCCAGATCGCCCGAGGTCGCCGTCGATAACGTGAACCTCGCTAAGGCCATAGCTGCGCGCGAGGTGGGCCAGACCGTACTGTCGCCGCTGACTCTCCAAGTTTTCCTGTACTTGCCCAAGCGTCGACTGCCGCACGTAGACGACTGCTGCGCGCGAAGTGACGCTTTCAGGGAGTTCAATGGGACTCATCGGCCACCTCCTTCGCTCGACGGGTCTTGGCATGGGTCGTCACAACGGTCGATGCCGCAGACAGCAGTAATTCCGCGAGTAACGCCGTGACTGCCGTGACTTCGGTCGGCGTCATCGCCACTGGCTGTGACTCCCGCCAATGCAGCACACTCGTCTGCGCCGTCTGTTTCCCTTGAGTTTTCATCAACCGCATCCTCGCGGGGATCATCCCCGAATGCAGCGATGCCGCACACGATGCTATTGATCAAGCTTTGCAGGTCGGAAAGCGCCTGCACCGACGCCAATGCAGGCCCTTCGTCCATCGCACCGCAGAGGATTGGGTCACACATCCAGGCAGGCACAATGATCTGATCGCGCGTTGAATTCGCAATGATATACATGCGCCCATATGCCTGGTCACGAACAAACGCGACTGGCAACGTGCGACCGAACCACGGATGCCACCTGTAATGGATCGTCACAAATGGCGCGACATGGGCAGAATGGACGGGCCGTGGCTCGCGGAAGAGATTCATATCTCATTGTCGGCAACGACCAGTGCGGTAAAAACTTAGCCAAATTACTGACGCTGGTGCATACGGCCGCTGCATTCGGTCACAATCCGCAGGCCTACATGGCGGATGTGCTGATCCAGATTTTGAACCATCCGGTTTCGCGGCTGGATGAACTGCTGCCGGAGCACTGGAAACCGCAGCCGGAACCTGTGCCCGACCAAGCCACGGTTTGACGGCGCGAACATCCCTGACGAGAGCTTGGACGCCCCTGCGTGGAGTTTGGCATGGTTTGCCTGACTGTGGCATGCGCCGGTGGTCGGGGGGTTACTGCCTTTCTCGCCCGCGTCCATGGTCATTGCCGGTAAGAGTCCTGGCAATTCCATAAACAATCCCGTGGCTTGCAGCCGCACCGGCCGGCCCAGGTCCACAGCGGGCGGCACGTCGATCGCGGCCTGCTCGTCTGGCGGCAGTCCCGTGTCGAACGTCTGGAGATCCGTCATGTTATCGGAAATCGTCGCGTCCGTCGCCAGCGCGTCCGGGCAGGGAGGGTGCCGCACGACCACGATTTCGCGCGTGCAAGCGAGGAGCAGGAGCAGCGTGAGGTTGCGCAAGATCACGGCGGGTACGATTGCAGACCGCTAGCTGCGGAACAAGTCCAACTGATCGCGGTTTGGAATTGGTGCGCCAGGATGTGAGCTATTGCGTAGCCTTCCACAGAATGAGACCGCTAACGACCAGGATCGACACGTTGATTGCCACAACGACTAAAATCGTCTTGGTTGCATCGTAGGTCTGCACATCTACACGCGAAACGTCCGCCAGCGGCCAGGACGCGACGCCGCGGTTGGAGCCCTTGACCGTCAGCGTGTTGTTCACGATCTCGGAAAGGACGGGATGCTCGAAACTCAGCGTGCGCCCATCGTTCCTCACTATCGAGGCGTCATAGTTGCCCTTGATTTCAACAGTTCTGCCGTCGATGCGTTCCACGGGCGTGACGGTGATGCCGATGAGCTGCACGTTGCCGGTCTGGCCGAGGTTGCGGACGTTGCTGCCGTTCAGCTTTGGCAACTCGGTGGGTTTGATGGCGTCGACGCGAAAACAACCGGTCGCAGCAAATGAAGTAGCGACAATCACGGACAAAATACGCATCGATCTTGAACATGTCGAAGTCAGTGCAAACATGGAGTACTCCCTCGAATCGCAGCGTAGCCGAGGCGTTCAGCGCTCGCAAGTACAGGATCTCGCGCCGACTCTCATGCTGGTGGCAGATGCCGACGGTACAGTACGGCACTGTAGGCCACGAGCAAGGACGTCATCGCCGCCGTAGCCGCATCCACCCGGCCATGCGCGTAGGATCTGCAAACGCCATCCGCCACCATCCGCCCCGCCAGTCCGTGCCATTTTCCGCCCAAATCCGCCGCCGACCGTCGGCTGCAGACCAATCCTGCACCCGGCTCAAGCCCGAGTCAAGCGAGATCTGGCC
>CAIMEY010000045.1 GCA_903840165.1 uncultured Myxococcales bacterium
CGTCGGTGAACACTGTAATACCGAGCACATCAGGGTCAAAGGCCGCGATCTGCGCGCGCGTCTCTTCTTCGGTCCACTCCAGGGCGTTGGCGTCGAGGATCTGCGCGTCGTGCCCATGCTCTCTAAGCTGCGTCGCCAGCAGCGTGGCGCTTTTGAGGATAGCCAGAAACGACGGATTGCTGCCGTGCAATGGCGAAGTCATTGTCGTTTGGGTGCGCCCAGTTGATGAGGTGGACCGTGTCGGTGTCGTGGCCAGCCTCGGTCTTGACCTTGACGCCGTAGTAGAGCAGGCCATAGATGGCCTTGTTGTTGTCGTACAGCTTGTGATTGGGGTTGTAGGCCGAGCGCAATCCATGAAGTGCTTTAGCGATTTGCGCGGCCGTGTAGCCGTACTTGGCCAAGCGCGCGGTAAGGATGGCTTCTTCGACGTTGCTGTTGCCCAGCCGGTCGGTCCAGTTGCCCAGGTAGCGGTAGCTGAGTTCATCGCGAAACAGAGCGATGACGCGGCGTTGCGTGGCGCTTTCGGGGTGAGGCGAGGCAGTCATGTTACCCCTTGACCAGTTTGAAGCTGATTTGATAGCGGTAAAACGATATCGACGGCACGGCGAGTAAGGCCCAGCGCAGCATCTGGTCGTCCTCAAGGGCGATGATGACCCCTTCAACTAGCTGATCAGGCAAGGCAATCTGTTCTTTCACGAAGCCCATGTAACGCAGGATTTGGCCAACCACAGAGTCCCGGGCGCGTCCACGTTTGAGCTCGACGACGAGAAGCCGCTTCTTGTCCTTGCTAATGGCCAAGACGTCGATCGGGCCTGCGTCAGTGCGGTACTGCTGGCCGACGAGTTCTCCATCTTCCTGATAAATATCAAAATCCTGGGACAAGCTCATCTGTTGCCAGTTCTTGACCAGAAAGTCTTCCAGATGTTTTTCCATTGCAAAAGCCAGCGGATCTTCAACTTCCGGGTCGATGGACACGATTGGATTCGCAGGTGGTGCGCCCAGGGCGGCAAGAAGTCTCTCGATTTCTTCATGGTAAACCGTAATGTTGCAAACGGTTCCTATCGAACCGGCGGAGTTTTGCAGCGCCGTTGTCATTTCAGACTTGGCAATGGTTTGCTCCCGCCAGCTGACTCTCCGTCGATGCGGAAGAACAGACCCAGGTGCATAGTAATAGTCGCTGGTTACGTCGCCAACCCGATAGGAACCCGTGCCATCTGGACTCAGGACCACGTCGCCCTTGAGAATTTCCTTGGACACAGTCCAAAGGGCACCGCACGCTAAGCCCGCACCAATCTTGGTCTTATCTGGATGCAGGCTCAGGTAGACGGGGATGTACGCAGCATTGAAGGTCCGCCACTCCGGGGAGAGCTTGGACGTCAAATCCTCATTTATGCCAAATCCCGTGCCGATGAAACCGCCAGCGATGCATTCGTTGGCGTGCACACAGGCTTTGCCAAGCATAATCCGGTAGTAGCTCCTCATGGCTTCCTCCTCGCGATTGAAAGTCCTTTCGGCATAATGGGTTCGCGCGCAAAATCGCCATTGCGTACACCACGGCGCTCATATTTCGTTCCCGGATCCTTTATCAACGGAAGTCAGCAGTTCCAATCCGCTTTTGCTCAACCGATATTTCTGCATGCGGCTGTTCGGTTTGTCCGGCAAAGTCATTTCGATGAGGTCCAAGGACTTGAGGCGTTGTATTTGCTTATGCAGTTCGCCAGAAACCGTTGTATGTCCAAGGGCTTGGGCAATGGCAGCCTTGCCCATTTCCCGCTCGTGAAGCAGGATGACGACCTTTGCCGCCAAGGCCGACTCTAGCCGTGACTCTAGCCGTGACTCTAGCCGTGACTCTAGCCGTGGCTCGGGCCTGGCGTCGACCACCTGCGCATCAAGGGGTGCTGCATACGCAAACTCAGTCCAAAATCCGCTATTATCACAGGAAAAACGCGGCGCAGGATGGCCATCTTCCAAGCAACTGCTGCGGATAAGGTCGATGCCGCGGCCCCAGGATTCGATCTTGCCCGCGCGGAAAAAGGCGTTGGCGATATCGGGGTTAGCGGGTTGCGAGGCGTGCTTGGCCAGCAGTTGCTCCAAAGTCCAATCCAGCGGCAACTGCCCCGGATTCCAAAGCATCAGCTTGTGGTCATACACGCTGATTTGAATCGGAATTGCCGCGCCGTAGTCCTTGTGGACAATCGCATTGTGCACAGCCTCGCGCAACGCCGCCTCGGGCACGGGAAAGCGCTCCGTCCGCTGTGTGCCGCGGTAGGAGATGCCCGCGCGCAGGTACTTGGTCAGCAGCAAGTCCAGCGTCTTTTCCGCCTGGGCCAACAGGCCACCCTCGATGACATCGTGGTACAACAGGTCGGAATCCGTGCGGAAAAAGCCGATCTTGACACAGGCTCCCGTCGTGAACTTCTGCGGGTCAGGGTGAAACAGCAAGGTCGCAGCCCGCTTCAAGTAGCCGTTTTCCATCAGGTGCAGCTTGTCGACCAGCTGAGCATCGGCCTCCGTCAGCCAGTCGGCATTGACACGACCGCTGCGGGCGGCAAGCCTGCGAAACATATTGATTGCGACCGGATCTAGGTCGCCCAGGCCGACATGCGGCACCGGCACACCGTCCCAATGCTTGCCAAGTTTGCGCAATAAAAAGCGATCTAGCGCTGCGCCCTTCAACTCCTGCTTGGTACTGCCCGTACGGTAATGGTATTCGCCCTTGTAGCTGATGGGGCTCGGGTATGGCTCGACCACGATTTCGAGCCAATCCCTTCCTGCCTCGGTGTGCAGGTTCACATCGACGACAACGCCAAGTAGGTCTCTGACTTTGTTGGGAATCTCCTCCAGCAATCGCCGCGCATCCGCTACGCCTACCACTTGCCCGTGGTCATTCTTGCCAATCGCCAGCGTGCCACCCTGGGCATTGGCAAAGCCGCAGATCCAGCGCAAGTGCTCATCGCGCCACGACTGTTTCCACTCGATTTGCTGGGCTTCTTTCATAGGAGCCTCGTCCTACCCGTCAAAAGCTCTTGCATCATGCCCTGTTTGAGCGCGCGGGTCTTGTGACGGCGTTGCTCCAGGGCGGCGAGTTCGGCGTCGAGGTCGGAGAGGAGGGTGGAGATGGCTTGTTGTTCTGGAACAGGCGGAAATTGCAGAGTTAGCCTGCTCAAGGTCCCTTGATTTAGATTGACCATCGTCGTTCCGACCGACGTGTCCACGATTGCTGATATTATGGGCGGACTACTCAAAACCCTTTGAAGGAATCCAGCGTCGACTCCAGAGGTTGGGCGAACAATCATTGATCCCGTACCGCAAAGCCATCCATCCTGGGCGGGAGTCACGATGGCGCATCGTCCCATGTCGCCTCGCCGTCCAATCACGATTTCGCCAACCTTTACGCGGAATTCGTTCAACTTCACGGCGGCAGCTTCAGTAATCGTCATGTTTCGGGACGCCAGGATCTGGCCATCGATGATATGCATCGGATTTATTATCGGAATTCCGTCAAACGTGTAATCGGATTTGTGCAGTGCGCTGCCAAACGGGCCAGTGCGAAATGTTGCAACATCCCCCAACCGCCTAACCTCCCAACCCCCAGAAAACCCAGGCAAACGCGTCTGCCCGGTCAGCAACTGCTGCATGGTGGCCTGTTTCAGGTTGCGCTTCTTGGCGATGAGCTGGTCCAGGGCGGTCAGGAGGGCGTCTACGTCGGAGAGGGCTGTGGCTATGGCGCGTTGTTCGGGCTCGGAAGGGACGGTCACAAGAAAATCGCGCAGATTCGTGAGGGTCAAGCCCGGCTTGCTTTGGCCAGACTGACTCGCCCGTATCTGCTTGTTCCCAGGGGACCCAGGGGCCAGATAGCGACAAACATATTGCGCAGATGAGGGTTCCCCGAGGCGTACAAGACCAACGTGCTGGCTGATGTAAGCGCTGCCCAGGTCCTCCTGGACCAGCGCGACGTTGCCGACACTGTTTCCCGTAATCGTAATCAGCAGATCGCGACGACAGAGCTTCGTTCGGTCACCCTCAGCGCCTTTCGGCGGGGCAACAAACTGGCAGTCCTCAAAGTCGAGCCGACCGTCGCGCACATTTTGGCTGCGAACAAAGAGCGAACCATGGTCCGCGTAGTATTGTGCCCACCCACGTGAGCCACTGGTGACAAACTGCGACAGGTTCCCAAGCGAGGTGACCTCCCAATCGTCAGGAATCACCCCAACTTCAGTCTGCTTGTAGCCCGCTTTCACTGCGCCGCTCATGCCTGCTCCTCGGGCGCCCAAGCGCGCGATAATCGGGCAGCGAGCTGCTCACCAATCGGGACCGATAGCGCGTGCTTGCTCATAGCGAAAACCCCATCGTCGCTAAATGCCCCGCGACCTTGCGCTCCAACTCCGCAACTTCCTCCATCATTTTCGGCAGTGGCGTGGCATACCGCTCCGCCAGTTCCCGCACCCGCCCGGTTAACGTCTGGGACACTCGGTCGAGTTCACCCTGCACCGCAACCGCAATGGTGGTCAGCCATTTATCATGGATAACCAACGACTTGATATCGAATTCGTTGAGCTTGCCGTACTGCGCAGCAACCGTGGCCATCAACCTGTCCTGCGCCAACTTGACCTGACTGCCGAGCGCCGCTTCCTTGTCGATGAGCGTCTGGTATTCCTTAAGCACTTTGCGCTCTTCTGCCGCATCCAGATCACGCGAAATATCGCTGAGCCGCGCCGCCACAGACGCCTTGGTCAGCTTTTCCTTGTCGTTCTTGGCATCGGCCAAAAGCCCATCCTCACCACCATGCTCTTCGGCCATTTCCTCAAGACTTTGGCCAACTGCCGCGACTTCAGCCTCCAGCGCCTCAACGGCGAGTTGGTCCTTGGCAAAATACTTGGCCACAATCAACGCCACCGGAATCAGCTCGGTCTTGTACTTGACCTTGCCGACAACGTAGTCCGCTTTCTCTTTGTTCTTGCTACCTTTTTCTTCGAGCAACCGCCGCGGCTTGGCAGCCAACTCCCAGCCCTCGCTGGCAATCAGGTACACGTCGTCCTGCATCGGCTCCGCCCAATAATCCATCAAATGCTGATAAATATCGTATGGATCAAGCAACCGCGCGTGCTCAAAACTGGTCAACAAGGTCTCCGCCAGCGACTCGATCAACTCCTTGGGCCTGGTATCCTCGCCAAGCGCCTCAAGTTGTGGCGTATTAGCGGTTTGCCACCGAGCTAGTAGGTCAGTCAACCCAGCGTTGAAGGCTGTAAACTGCGCGTGGCCGAAAATCGTCGCCTTGATATCCTTTGCCGCGCGTAGGATCTGCAAACGCCATCCGCCACCATCCGCCCCGCCAGTCCGTGCCATTTTCCGCCCAAATCCGCCGCCGACCGTCGGCTGCAGACCAATCCTGCACCCGGCTCAAGCCCGAGTCAAGCGAGATCTGGC
>CAIMEY010000046.1 GCA_903840165.1 uncultured Myxococcales bacterium
AGCTGCGACGACACCAACCCGTGCACCAATGACAGCTGCGACCCGACCAAGGGCTGCCAACATAGCGCAAACGTTGCCGTTTGTAGCGATGGCAATGCCTGCACCTCGGGCGACACTTGCCAAGGCGGTTCTTGCATCAGCGGCCAGACGATCAATTGCGACGATGGCAACGTCTGCACCGACGACAGCTGCAGCGCCGCAAGTGGTTGTACCCACAGCAATAATGCAGCGTCCTGCAGCGACGGCAGCCTGTGCACCGGTGGCGATCAATGCTCGGGCGGCACCTGCAAAGCCGGCCCGGTCATCGCCTGCAGCGACGGCAACGTCTGCACCAATGACAGCTGCGACGCCAGCAAAGGCTGCGTTTTCACGAACAATACGGCGCCGTGCAATGACAACAACGGCTGCAGCGGCGGCGACACGTGCGCAGCCGGCATCTGCAAAGGCACCACGACGTGTGCGGCCACGGCCATTTGTACGGGCGGCGCTCAGAGCGTTTCCTGTGTCTGCAACGCCGGTTACACGGGCGACGGCTTTACCTGCACCGATGTCAACGAATGCCTAGTGAACAACGGCGGTTGCGGTGCCAACATGGCTTGCACCAACACGCCCGGCGGCAATACGTGCGCGTGCTCGCCCAACTTCGCAGATTGCGACAACAATCTGGCCAACGGCTGCGAAATCAACACCGCGACCAATGCCAACAACTGCGGCGGCTGCGGCGCGGTCTGCTCCAATAGCAACATCGCTTCGCCTACTTGCACGGCAAGCGTATGCACCGGTGCCTGCAACGCCGGCTTTGGCGACTGCAACAACAACAAGAAGATCGACGGTTGCGAGCTAAACACCACCAATAACTCAAGCAATTGTGGAAGTTGTGGCAACGTCTGCGGCGGCGGGCTGACTTGTACGGCCAGCGCGTGTGTGTCTACCTCGAGCTGCCTGAACAACCCGCAATGGACAGCCGTCAACTGCACAACAACCCATTGGGTTTGGTCCAGCAACTCCGGCATTGCCCAATCGCAGGCCGCAGCTAACACCGCCCACGTCCTTTGGAGTGGCTGCAACCATTCCGGCGACGACCCCAACGGCATGTGCAGCCTCAACGGCGCGGGTTGGGTATCTACGCAGACTTACACGATGAATTGGTGCGCCACGGGCTGGCACATTGGCGGCAGCTACACCGGCCAATGTGGCGGCCACGATGGCGACACGGTGCGCCGGCTTGCCGTTGGGCCCAATGACTGCTACGCCTATTGATGCGCCGGCCGAGACATAGGGGGGCGGTGCCACGACGCTTCGAGCCGGGCATTTCGGCTTTGCGCGTAAGCGTAGTCGTGGCTCAATGAACCGCAAGCCCTTGTTATGAAGAGATGAATTACCGCTCTGCGACGGCCACGCATGATGTAGCTCGTTCATGCTGCCGCCTCTTACCAGCGCCCAGGAAGCCTTCATGACCGATCAATCTCACCCGCCCGTTCGCGCTCCCCGTGGAAATACAATCAGTTGCAAGGGCTGGGTTCAGGAAGCGGCCCTGCGCATGTTGCACAACAACCTCGATCCAGAGATTGCTGAGCGATGGCAGGACCTTGTCGTCTACGGCGGCATCGGCAAGGCGGCGCGCAACTGGGCCTGCTTTGATGCGATCACGCGCGAACTGCAAAACCTGGAAGATGATGAAACGCTGCTGATTCAATCGGGAAAGCCGGTTGGGGTGCTGAGAACGCACAGCGATGCGCCGCGCGTGCTGATCGCCAATTCCAACCTGGTGCCCAAGTGGGCGACTTGGGCGCATTTCCGCGAGCTAGAGGCCAAGGGTCTCATCATGTTTGGCCAGATGACGGCCGGATCGTGGATCTACATCGGCACCCAAGGAATTGTGCAGGGAACCTATGAAACCTTTGCACAAGCTGGTCGCCAGCACTATGGCCAAGAGCCAGACTTTGACCCTCATCGCCCTTTGGCCGGCACTTGGACGTTCACGGCCGGACTAGGAGGCATGGGTGGGGCCCAGCCGTTGGCTTGCGCTTTGGCAGGAGGCGCCATCCTGTGCGCAGAAGTGGACGGCACGCGCATCGAAAGACGCTTACAGAACAAGTATTTAGATGAGTGGGCTCCTTCGATCGACGCCGGTATCGACCGCGTTCTGGCCCTCAAGGCGCAAAGAAAGGCCGTGTCGGTCGCCGTAGAGGCCACAGCGCTGGAAGTGCTTCATCGCCTCAAAGAACGCGGAATTCAACCGGATTTGCTAACTGACCAGACTTCAGCCCATGACCCGCTGGTCGGCTACCACGTCACCGGCTATTCGCTGGCGCAAGCGCAGGAGCAGCGGCAAGCGGACCCGGACGGTTGGATTGCTCGGGTGCGCGCGGACATCGCCCAACATGTTGGGATAATGAGCAATTACGCAGCACAGGGCGTCCACGTTTTTGACTACGGCAATAACCTGCGCGCCGAGGCGGTGCAAGGGGGACTGGACCCGCAAACAGCCTTTGCTTTCCCAGGCTTTGTGCCCGCCTACATCCGTCCGCGCTTCTGCCAAGGCCAAGGCCCTTTCCGCTGGGTGGCGCTGTCGGGCGATCCGGAAGACATCGCCGTCACCGACCGCGCGCTGCTGGCCGCTTTCCCCGACAATCCCGGCGTTCAACAATGGTTACGCGAAGGTGCTCCCCGTGTGGCGTTTCAGGGGCTGCCCGCACGCATTTGCTGGCTGGGCCTTGGGGAGCGACTCAAGGCCGGCTTATTGTTCAATGATCTGGTGGCAACGGGCCAAGTCAAAGCCCCCATCGTCATTGGCCGCGACCACTTGGATTGCGGCTCTGTGGCCAGCCCCAACCGCGAAACCGAAGCGATGCTCGACGGTTCCGATGCAATTTCGGACTGGGTCTTCCTCAACGCCCTGATCAATGCCGTCGGCGGCGCGTCGTGGGTCAGCGTCCATCACGGTGGCGGGGTCGGCATGGGCTATTCTCAGCATGCAGGCATGGTTATCGTCGCCGATGGCACGGTCCAAGCGGCCCAGCGCATGAGCCGCGTCTTGCATTCGGACCCGGCCATGGGCGTGCTGCGCCACGTCGACGCCGGCTACCCGTTGGCTGAGCAAGCGGCCATCCAGCACAATCTCGCAATCCCTATGGGTTTTGGAGGCTTGCAGTGAGTCGTCCTGACCGCATACGCATTCGCAACATCGGCTGGCTGGTCCCGTGCCGGGGTCGCGAGCGGGGCCCTTTGCAAGAGTGGAGTCAGCTCGGCGCCCGCCAAGACTGTGACGTTGTTGTGGAAATGCAAAACGACACCTGGATCCTGACGTGGATCGGTCCGGCCGATGCCAGCGGTCCTGCGGCGGACTCCGACATCGATTTGGAAGGCCGCCTGCTGACGCCGGGCCTGATTGATTGTCACACGCACGCAGTCTATGCCGGTGATCGCAGTGGCGAATTCGTCCAGAGAATGGCCGGCCGCAGCTACCAGGACATTGCGGCCTCTGGGGGCGGCATCCAAGCGACGGTCACGGCGACCCGCCAAGCTACGGTGCAAGAACTGGTCGACGCCACCAGCGTGCGCCTCGAAGAGATGTTGGCCTGGGGCGTGCGCGTGGTCGAAATCAAGACCGGCTATGGCCTTGATGTGCCAACAGAAATGCGGCTCTTGCAGGTCATTGATTTGCTGCGCCGCAAGTACCGGCGGCGGCTAACGGTGGTGGCTACGGCCATGCCCGCGCACGCGATACCGCCTGAATTCAGTAGTCATCCGGCCGCATGGACCACGCGCGTTTGCGAAGTCGTCCTGCCGACCATGGCTCAAAGTCCTGTTCACGTTGACTTTTGTGACGTGTTTGTCGAAGAAGGCTACTTTGACCTAGCCTCTGCTGAACGAATTGCCCAAGCCGCAAGCGCTCTTGGACTGCGCCTCAAGGCCCACGTCGACGAATTTGCCGACATCGGTGCCTTGCCCTGGGCCATTGAGCGAGGTGCTACCAGCGTCGAACACCTTTTGCAAACTAGTTCCGCCAACATCCGCCTACTAGGACAGAGCAACACGGTCGCTGTATGCCTGCCGCTGACCTCGCTCTTCCTGCGGGAACCCGTGGCGCGCATGAGGCAACTGGTCGACGCCGGTGCGCTCGTGGCTGTAGCGACCGATTGCAACCCGGGTTCATCCAACACCACGAACTTGCCCTTGGCCATGCAAATGGCTGTTTTGGCTGGACGATTGACCGCCCAGGAGGCGCTGCGTGCCGTGACGCGCTGTGCGGCCTTGGCGCTGGGTGAACCGGATGGCTTTGCCGGACGTCTGCAGGTTGGCGAGCCCTTTGTGGCCACCGCTTTTGACATGGAAACGCCGGACGACTTGTTCTACCAGTTCGCCTCGCCACCAATGGCCTCGTGGCTCCTGGAGCCATTGTGGCGCCCCTAGCGGCATGCCGTTCCCTGGCCTCTGACGATCGCCCTGGCCCCTGGCCTGCAAATGGACACAATATGAGGCAACCTCTTGAAATAAATATGCAATACTACAGGGCAGATCAGCCACCGCAGCGGGCGGTGCCCAAGCTGGACGCAGTCAACTCTTTTGACATCTGCCTAAATCTCCTAACTGTTTCGGTCTTGCTGCTCGGAGCCTGCGCGCCTCACGCGGCGGTGCGGACGACCGAGTTGGACCCCATCGAGTTCAAAGTCGATCGCCCTAAGGGCGAGCAGCCTCAAGTTTTTATTCGTGATTTTGAGGCCTTGTCCCAGCAGGGACTGGGTCATTTTCAAGCCGGACAGTGGGCCGAGGCCCTGAGGCTGTTTCAGATTGCCATTCGCGAATTTCCCAAAGAAAGCGGGGTCTTTGCCCTTGAGTACAATGCCGGCCTTTGCGAACAGAAGTTGGGCCACGGACCCCAAGCCGCCGCGCTGTTTCAGCAGGCGATGCAGCGGTCCTTGGGTACGCGCAATGCCCGTGATTGCCTGTTCGAGTGGGCGGAATCCTTAGAAATGGCAAAGGATTGGCTAGGGGCCGCACAGTTGCTCAAGAGCGCCCTCGATGACCCCACGGTGCAAACGCAGATTGGCGGCGCGCTTGGCGTGCTCGACGCCCTGGAAGCAACGGCGCGCATGGGCATCGATTTCCGTCAAGGCGGCGATTTACCCAAGGCGGACGAGGCTTTCAAGCGCGTGGACCGCATCTACCGCGATAAGCGGGACCTTTCAACGGTGGCGGACAGCGAATGGGTGGTGCGGTCTCTCTATGAGCGCGGGGAAATCTATCGAGAATTGTTTGCCAATATTCGCTTTCGCCTGCCGGTCGACCGCATGAAGCGCGACCTGGAGGACAAGGCAAACCTGTTCCTAAAGAGTGAAAACGCGTACTTCCAATGTGTCCGCATTCACCACAAGCATTGGTCTTTGGCGGCGGGCTATGAAATCGGCCACTTGTACCAGCAGTTGATTGACGACATTGACCATGCTGAGGTGCCGCCCAACCTCGCCGAGGACACCCTGGAGATCTACCGCGACGAGCTGTGGAACCACACGGAACATCTGGCTAAACGCGCCGTGACCATCTACCAAAAGAACATCGAACTGGCCACGCGACTCGGTGAAAAAGACAGCGATTGGGTGCAGAAATCGGCGGCCGGCAAGGTGCGGATGGAAAAGGCGATCGAGGTCAACACAGCGCGACGACTATGGATTGCCACAAAGGGTGCGCCGATCCTGAGGCCCAGGCCGACCCCGCAGGCCGATGTACCCCTGCCCGAAGGGGCGACGTCAACGGTCGATCCTCCACCAGAGCAGCCCAAAAAGCCTTAATTCTCAGCTATTTCAACGCGTGCAGGGGATGCCCGAGGGCCGTGTGCGCCGCTTCCAAAAGGGCTTCGGCCATGGTCGGATGGCTGTGAATCGTCAACGCGATGTCTTGGGTGGTCGCTGCCATTTCTAGCGCCAATCCCGCTTCCGCAATCAATTCAGACGCTTCAGCACCTACAATCTGGACCGCCAGCACCGTGTCTGTGGCAGAATCGCTGATCATCCGCGCAAAGCCATCGGTGGCATTGGCGGTCATGGCGCGACCGAGGGCACCAAAGCCAAACTTACCGATCTTGATTGGTTTTCCGCTCTTCTGCAGGTCAGCTAGGCTAGGCCCGACTGTGGCAATCTCCGGGTCGGTATAGACCACATTGGGGATGCACACTGGGTCCATCGCCGCACCGCTGTGACCGGCCGCGAATTCCGCAGCGACTTCGCCTTCACGCGACGCCTTGTGCGCCAGCATCGGTCCCGGCGTGATGTCGCCAATGGCAAGAACACCTGCAATTGCAGTGCGCTGCTGGGCGTCCACGGGGATCTGCCCCCGCGCATCGAGGCTCAGGCCAATGGTCTCCAAGCCTAGGTCGCGGGTATTGGGCCGTCGCCCCACCGCCACCAAGACCTTCTCAACCTGCAATGTCAAGGGTTTACCGGCCGATTCTAGGGTCAGCTCGATGAGGCCGTCGACCTGCCGTTGCGATACCGCCTTGGTGGACAGCAGGTGCTTAACCCCCATCTTTTTCTGTTTCCGTTCCACGGGTTGCACAACGTCCGCATCGATGCCGGGCAGCAAGCGATCTGTGGCTTCGATGACCGTCACCTGCGCGCCCAAACGGGCATACACATCGGTGAGTTCCAGGCCGATCACGCCGCCGCCAATGACCGCCAAGCTCGCAGGCACCTGTGCCAAAGCCAGCGCGCCTGTGGAGTCCAGGATTGCCTCATTATCAAACGGAAATCCCGGAATCTGAATCGGCGAACTGCCAGTCGCCAGAATCAGTTGCTTGTAGCCCACCCTCTGTTCGCTTCCGTCAGCCCCGCGCACGACGACTTGCCCGGGCCCCGAGAGCACGCCGCGGCCTTGGATGTGCGTCACGCCGTTTCCCTTGAACAACATGCCGATACCTTTGGACAACTGCGAGGTGATCCCCGACTTCCACTTTTGCATCGCGACCATGTCGATGCCGATGTCACGGGCAAGAATACCCATGTTTGCGCCATCTTTGGCCTTCTTGTACGTCTTGCTGGCATGAATCAGGGCCTTGGACGGAATGCAACCGACGTTGAGGCAGACGCCGCCGAGTAAACCCTGCTCAATGCAAGCTGTTTTCAGCCCGTGCTGCGCGCAACGAATCGCCGCTACATAGCCGCCCGGGCCGGCGCCAAGGACTACCACATCGAAATCACTCATGTTTGAAGCTCCGCGAGTTGACGGACTGGCGCAATCTCAACGAGACAGCCGAGTCGTGCAATGTTTTCGGGTAAAGACAGGCGGCGATCAGCGGGGACGCACGAATCAACCGCCTGTAATAACGTCAGAACTGCCCTCGATCATCTTGCCGTTGCCGCCACAGTGCGAGTCGGCATCGCTGAGTCGGTGGGCCTTCTTGCTGTTGATATTGACCGTTCCTGACCCAGCTTGGGCGGTCCATGTATTCGGCCCGCAGCACGCTGCATGAACACCGGGATCGCCCACGCGCAATGCAGGTTTGCCGTTGACCATGACATCGGGAGAGCCGCCCACCGCTGGGCCGACGCAGGGATGCGGACATGCCGGACAACCATGAGCATCGGCAGGCACTTGCGACTTATCGCCGAGACGGGCTTGACCTGGCATGGGGCCTCCACGAAATAGGAAGTGGCCGCTTTCAACAGCCGGCCAAGCACGCTGATTTGGCCCGTCACTCAGAGAACCCGGGCCGCCGACGCGCCAATCGCACGATCTGCACTGTACCCCGGCCGCAGGCGAACGGCAACGGATCTGGGACCTGGCCGCCCCAGCGGGACGAGGCCACGCCAAGGACGTCTATTTCGACATCGGCGTCCCGGGAATATTGAGGCCAAACTCGACGTTCATGCGCAGATTGGGTCCTGTGCCAAACTCGTCGAGTTGCAGGGGAGGCCGGTCATTGCCAACAAGGACTTCCATGCCCAGGGCGAAGTAGAACCAGGAGCGCGCCTGTAGAATGCGCAACTGTATGGTATCATAAGAGAAGCCCGGGAAACTATTGTCAAGGCGCATCCACTGCCGCGCCCACGTCACCATCAGGTTGGCAGACGGGATAAGGACGCCGAGTTCTAGGCCATTGCCGTGGGGACTGGCCGCTTGACCGGCAGCCGACAATCCCAAATAACGTTGCCAGCGCAGGCCCACGACGCCGGAAACCCACGCGGGGCCGGCCTCCCCAGCATATCCAACATGAGCTAAAGCGCCTAAACCAATCGCCAAATCAGGCTTGATACTGCTGGCGGCGTCTTCGATCAAGGCAGCGCCACCCTCGGCTCGCAGCAGAATTCCCCAGCGCACGCCGGCGGGGTCCTCCCCTTCGGAGGCCGGATGCGTGGTCAAACTAGGCTTGGACGCTTTGATTTCACCGGTCCTTGGCGCATTTCCAGCTGTGGACGGTGCCCCCGACGCTGCTTCGGTGCCCGTCGGCATGGCTTGAGGCACAACTGTGCCATTTGCGGGCGTAGCCGGTGGTGCAGTCGCAGATTCCACTTTGTCAGCGGGCAGTTGGCGCGGCAACGTGACCCGCAAAACCTGGGTGCCGCCCTGCCAACGAATCATGCCAAACCGCGGGTGATACCCCAGCTTGCGCAGCCGGAGAACGTGATCGCCAGGCCTTAACGTACGACTCAGAGGCGTCACCCCTTGTTCCTGTTCATCGATGCTGACTTGCACGCCGGCGGGGTCTGTTTCCAGCGTGATGACCGTAGCCCCCGGCGGACCGGCTGGGCCAGGCTGAGGCAAGAAAACACGAATCGGATTAAAGACATCACCAGCTGCAACCTTCGCGCGCGGTAGCAGTCCGGTCAATGAGAGCGCCGCCACTTCGGTCTGCCCGGCGTCGTACCCATCGGTTGTGCGCCAAAGCCCTTGAATAAGAAGGACTCGTCCGGCTTCTTGCTTCAAGGTGGTCGTCACGGCCCACGCTGCGCCCAGACTACGGGCGGTGGCTAACTGGCAAGGAAAATCACAAGTATTTCGCTGAGGTCTACTCATTTCCGCCCGGACATAATCGGCCACGCTGCGCACCGGCCCCTGCTGCGCCGCCTGGGCCTGCTGCAAAGACACCTGCAACACTTGGCCCACCGTGCGCACCGCCTCTTCGGTCCCGGCCCCGGACGGTGGCAACAGCGCCACACCGCCCAACACGGTCGGCGGTTGCGGACTGGTGCCTTGCGCATCAAGCCTGGCCTTTTCTGCTTTCATCTTCTCTAGTTCTAAGCGCTCGGCTTCCGCCTTCTTGGCCAAAGCCAAGGCCTCTTCTCGGGCGCGCCGGGCATCGGCCTCTGCCTTGGCACGCGCATCCGCCTCGGCCTGGGCGCGCGCGGCGTTTTGCCGGGCAAGTTCATCGGCTTCCTCTTTGATCTGCTTATCGATTTCGCCTATTTTCGCCTGACCCGCGTCGACGCCGGCCGGCGATTTCTCCATGCGGACATAGAGCTCAAAAAGCGCCTTAGCTTCAGGCAGTTTATGCGCCATCTGCCGGGCACGGGCCGCGTTGAACACGGCCGTGGGCGTCTTCACCAAATCATAAACCTGCATGAACAGGTCGGCCGCTTCGGCAAAACGGCCATCCTTAAATGCTTGTTTCCCCTGATCATTAACGACCTGGGCCTTTTGCTCAGCCTCGCGTTGGGCCCGACTGGGCGAAGCCGCCGAGGCCGGACCGACGACCAGCGTGGTCATGGCAAAAAGAGCCAAAGCGGCAATTTTCTTGAGAAATCCGGCAGACACGCTCACCTCATACCGCCAAGTATGCCGCGACTAGCGCCGCAGAGCAAAGGGCATGGGTCGCGGAGAATCGGCCGGTCGCGCAGCGAAGTTCTACTGGGCGTGATGGATACTTTCCTGCAAATACGGGTCTTTCGCCGGCAGCAAGGATGCCTTGCCCAAGGCCATGGTGACAGCCAGCACAAACAGGCCGATGAACGTCGCAGCGCCACCAATTTCGGTCAGACCAAAGACGGGGCCTGCAATTTCCGCGTGATGCTCGGCGGCCACCATGTCGCCCAGCGCCGGAGCAACCTGCAGGTACACGTCCAAGAAGTGCCCCAAGAGAATCACGATCGCCACTGGCAAGAGCCACTTCGGATTGCGCTTGTTCGGCCGTGGAATCAGGCAGACAAACGGCACCAGGAAGTTCATGACAATGTTCAGGGCCCACAGCGGCTGCCAGCCATGGCTCCATCGCAGCAGGAAATAGCCTGTTTCTTCAGGGATATTCGAGTACCAAATCAGCAAGTACTGGCTCACGAAGATGTAGCCCCAGAACACGCTGAAAGCGAACATCATCTTGCCAAAGTCGTGGAGGTGATTCTCGGTGACCAGCGGCAACTGCCCGTTGGCCCTAAGCTTTACCACAATGATCGTGCACGTCGCGGCGGCTGCCACGTGGGCTCCCGCAAACTGATAGACGCCAAACATCGTTGAAAACCAGTGAGGTTCCAGGCTCATCAGCCAGTCGATGGAACCAAAGGTCATGCCGAGGCCAAAGGCGATCAGGTAGAAGACGCCGAGGACCACGTTACGGGCGGTCTTCTTCTCGTCGCCGTCTTTGTCCTGATCAATGCTGGTCTTACGCATCAGCAGCGTCAGAATGATCCACGCCCCGAGGATCACGACCATGCGCGTGAAGAAGCCAGGAACGTTGAGATACGCCAACTTGCGAACCAAGACTTCATCCTCGGCCGCGTCGGGATGGCTCCACTCGTAGAGGTGCTGCATGCCCAGGCCGGTCACGGTACCTAAAGTCAGCAAACCCAAAGGCAAATAGGTGGTCACGGCTTCCGGAATGCGGCGGACAACCACGCCCCAGCCGGCCTTGGTGACGTGCATCAGCGCGATGATCACGCCGGCACCGGCCGCGATGGACAGGACGTAGTAAGACCCCATCAGGGCCGCGCCCCAACCTCGCGTAGGATCACTGGAAATGCCAATACCGAGCAGAGCCAACCCGACCACAACGAGGGCCAAGCCGATCACCCGCACTGGGGCGGGCGTCTGAAATTGCGATTTATTGACGGCGTCTTGCAGGTCAATCGTCTGGGCGGAAGCGCTCACGGCGTACCTCTCGATCGGATGCGACGGCTCAAGGGCCGACGGGCGGCGCGCAACAGGGCCAACATTGCGCCAAGGCAGATTCTTAAAACATTCTAACTACTTATTAGCCTTCTGCAGTTCCCGCAGGTGCAGCACGATGCGCCACCGGTCTTCTTGCGGGATCTGCGTTGCATACGAGGGCATATTGCCCCGGCCAAAGCTGATCATGTGAAACACCTTGCCGTCAGGCCAAGTGCCCGGTCCAGCAAGCGGATTGTTGATGGGAAAGCTGCCGAAACCGACGTTGCGCTTGACGACCAAGCCATCGCCAGCACCAACGGGACCGTGGCAAGGCGAGCAAAACACACCGAAACGCTCTTTGCCGCGGGCCAGATTCTCGGGTGTCGCCTCAAGTGGGTTCTTGAGGTCGCCGCCGGCGCGCTCTGCTTCGGCTGCAGTGTAATGCAAGGGCTTAAATCCGCGAGGAATTGTTCCCGCTGGCGGCACTTGCATCGTCAAGCCATTCTTGAAGTTGGCGTTCTTGGTATTGGTCTCGGCCGCTGACGAAAATTCCATGGAATTCAGCCAGGGTAGCCATTCATAGGCCGGTTCACGGTCAACACGACAGCCGCCTAGGCCGACGCCCGCCAGCAGAAGCGTTGCCAGCAGCGCCGGCAGCGTCATCACGCCCGCAGCATTTCGCAACAGTGGCAAATTCATGGCGTTTCTCCAATGAAGGCGACCTCGACAGCGCCGTGCTGGGCCAGCAAGGAGCGCACCTTGGACTCGTCGTAGTTCGGTCCCTGCGGATCGATGGCAATGGCAAAGCGGTCATTGCTGACGCCTGCGATGTGCAACTTGGGTTTATTGCCCGGATACAGTCGGCAAAAGGCCAGCAGGCCGGCGGCTGAAATCAGGCCACCAAAGAGCACCGTCAACTCAAAGCAGACCGGCACAAAGGCGGTCAGCGGCAAGAAAGGCTTACCGCCGACATCGATAGGCCAGCCAGAAAGCAGCGGCGTTTCAATGGATTGCGTGTAGGTCTGCAAGAACAGCGCGGTGCAGAATCCCAGCAAGGCCCCGCCGCCACAGACAAAAGTCAGCTTGCTGCGCGGCAACTTCTGCGCCGCATCGAGTCCGTGAACTGCGTAGGGCGTGAACGTGTCATGCACGGGCAGACCGGCATCCGTGGCAGCGCGCGTCACCGCGAGGATTTGGTCCTCCTCGGTAAAGGTGCCGACCAAGAAATTCTTAAGCGTCTTTGGGGTGTTACCCATGAGCAACCTCCTGAGCCAAAGCGGCACCAACCGGCTCTGCGCTGCCGTGGTCGTGGCTCGCAGGTTCGCTAGCCGCGTGCTTGTGCGGTTTGCCAAACCCGGACACGGACTTGACCTCACCGATGGCGATCACCGGCAAGACGCGGGTAAACAGCAGGAACAGCGTGAAAAACAAGCCGAAAGTGCCTAGCAATGTCGTGTATTCCACCCAAGTCGGCTTGTACATCGCCCAGGACGAAGGCAGGTAATCGCGCTGCAAGGAAATCACGATAATCACAAAGCGTTCAAACCACATACCGATGTTCACGACAATCGACATGAAGAAGATGATGTAGATATTGGTCCGCGCCTTCTTGAACCAAAACACGTGGGGCGAGATGACGTTACACGTCGTCATGATCGCCCAAGCCCAGTTGTAGGGGCCCTGCGCGCGGTTGATGAGGAAGTGGAAGCCTTCGTAATTACTGCCTGAATACCAAGCAATCAAGAACTCCGTCGCATACGCCATCGACACCATCATGCCGGTGGCGACGATGACCTTGCACATGTTCTCGAGGTGATTGATGGTGATAATGTGCTCCAAGTCCAAGACTTTACGAGCGATTACCAGCAGAGTCAGCACCATGGCAAAGCCGGAAAAGATGGCGCCCGCGACAAAGTAGGGCGGGAAGATCGTCGTGTGCCAGCCCGGAATCACCGAGGTGGCAAAGTCCATGGAAACAATGGTGTGCACCGACAGCACCAACGGCGTCGACAGGCCAGCCAGCAACATGTAGACGGTCTCATAGTGGTTCCAGTGCTTGTTCGACCCAGACCAACCCAGCGAAAGGATACCATAAATCGTTCGGCGCAATTTAGAGGTGCAGCGGTCACGCACGGTTGCCAAGTCTGGGATCAGGCCGATGAACCAGAACACCGCGGAAATGGTGAAGTAAGTCGAAATCGCGAACACGTCCCAGACCAGCGGCGAACGGAAATTCGTCCACAACGGGCCGCGGAGATTGGGATAAGGGAAGACCCAAATCGCGCCGAACCATGGGCGGCCCATGTGAATCAGCGGGAACAGCGCGGCGCACATGACCGCAAAGAGCGTCATGGCTTCGGCCGAGCGGTTGATCGAGGTGCGCCACTTCTGACGAAACAAGAACAAAATCGCCGAAATCAGCGTTCCGGCGTGACCGATGCCGACCCAAAACACGAAGTTGGTAATGTCAAAGCCCCAGCCGATGGTGCGGTTCAAGCCCCAAACGCCGATGCCTTGATAGAATTCCCAGCCAATGGCTGTAAACCCAATCAACATGCAGATCACGGCGGGAACAAAGGCCGCCCACCACATGGTCGAGGGCTTGCGCTCCATGGGCGCGCAGACCTGGTCGGAAATATCGGCCAGGGTCGGATTGCCTTGCACCAAGGGCTGGCGCAAATGCGAGTAGTGACCGGACATGGATCAGCCCTCCGCCTTTTCGTTCTGATGACCTGATTCTGGATGCTTGCCGTGCGACGCCGGTTCGCCCGCGATGGGTCGATCGACGTTGCGCACCTTGGTCAAGAAGCTCACCACCGGCTGTACGCCGATTTCAGCCAAAGCCCCGTAATTACGCGAGTCTTCCCATGCCTTACGCACGGCACTGCTGTCGTCGTTCAAATCGCCAAAGGCAATCGCATCCGCCGGGCAGGTCTGCTGACAGGCCGCCAGTACATCACCATCAGCTACCTGTAGCGATTGAATATGTTGACGCTTTTCCGTCAACCGCTGTCCCTGCTGCTGGGCCAACTCGAGCTCATGGTTGAAGGCATCGGCTGCATCCAACTCTTTCTGATTGCGCGGCTTTTGATTCAGTCGGACGGCCTCTGCTTTGCCTTCCTGAATGCGCTGGACGCAGAAACTGCACTTTTCCATGACGCCGCGGGTCCGCTTGACCACGTCGGGGTTCAGGGCCAAGGCAACGAGGTCGACGTCCTGCTTGCCTTCCATGTCGCCACTGGGGTAGTTAAACCAGTTGAAACGACGCACTTTGTACGGACAGTTGTTCGCGCAATAGCGGGTGCCGATGCAGCGGTTGTAAGCCTGGGCGTTGAGGCCCTCGGTGGTATGGACCGTGGCCAGGACCGGGCACACTGTCTCGCAGGGCGCGTTTTCGCAGTGATGACAAAGCATTGGCTGGTGCACGACTTCGGGATTCTCGGCCAAGGCCAGCAAATCGTCCGCCGTCGGGTCCCAGTCGTATTCGCCACGCTTGAAGGTGCGTTTTTCACTGAAGTATCGGTCAATGCGCATCCAGTGCATTTCGCGGCGGATGACGACTTCGCTCTTGCCAACCACCGGGATGTTATTCTCGACATTGCAGGCGATGACGCACGCGCCGCATCCCGTGCAACTGTTGAGATCGATGACCATTCCCCAGCGGTAGCCGGGGTATTTGTGGCGGTCCCACATGCTGCGGGTCTCGCGAACGGTGCTGCTGCCCTTGGTAGTCAAGGGACCGGCCTTCTTGTCGCGCAGCAGTGCGGCCATCGGCTCATTGCCGGCATCGCCATTGGCCTGCCATTCGTGCAGGCTGGCTTCACGCACGTGATCGCGGTGTTCTGCGCTGTGGTGGGTCTGCGAGAAGGCAACCGTTTCGCGTTCGCCGGTCTTGGAAATTTCGCCTTTCGCCACGCCTAGATGGGCGATGGGCCAAGCATTTGCGCCCAGGCCATTGCCAACGCGTCCGGCGGCCGTTCGGCCATAGCCAAGGGGCAAACCTACGGCGCTGTCATGCAAGCCCGGCGAAAGAACAACGGGACCTTGCACGGTCGTGCCGGCCACGCTGACCTTGACGACATCCTGACTGGCCACGCCGAGCTTGGCGGCCGTCGCCGGTGATAGGCAAACGTAACTACCCCAAGTGACTTTGGAAATCGGATCGGGAAGCTCTTGCAAGAAGGGGTTGTTGGCGTGTTCGCCATCGCCAACGCCAACCTTGGCATAGGCAACTACCTCATACGCGCCTGAGCCCACCGCGACAAACGCTGGCGTTGCAAGGGCTTTCTGCACACCAGCGGCGCTAAATTGCGCGGGCGGTGCTGCCACAAGTTTGACCTCTGGCGCGGCCGGTGTCGCCGCGACGGGCAATGCCACAGCGGATGCTTCGGCCGGCAAAGCGGCTGCTGTCACCGCAGCAGCAAGAGCAGAGGCAGGCGCTTCCCCAGCAGCAGCAGCGGGTTGCGGAGCAGCCTCTTGAGCAGGACCACCGGCAGCAGCACCGAGCTGGGCTTGCTCGCGCCCAACTTGGACAAATCCGTCATGAACCGCCTTGTCCCAGAACGTCTGAAAATCTCCAGCCTTATTGCGAGCGCGGGGGTAGACCGTCAGCTGCCAGGTCCGCGTCAGGGCGTCACGCAGGTTGATCGACTGTCCAGCCGTCCACGCCAGCAACGAGTCGCCGAGGCCGCGCGTATCAAAAATCGGTTGCACCAGCGGCTGTTGCATGCTGACGGTGCCGAGGACTGTCTCGTCATCGCCCCAAGACTCCAGCGGATGGTGCACCGCTGCTAGAATCTTGCACTTCTGCGCCGTTTCATCGGGCCTTTGGCTCAGGGCAATCGAAACCGGAGCCTTGGCAATGGCTTGGGCCCATTGAGCGCCCTTGCGATGTGCATACGCCGGGTTGACGTCGCAGACAATAATGCCCGTGACGGCGCCCGAATTGAGGTCGTCCAGCAACTTGTCGAGGGCCGCCTCATCGCCGCCGCGCTGCACCGAACTGTCCAGGCTGAGCGTCTTGCCGTAGGCCCCAAGCTGTTGATTCATCAGGTTGACCGCGGCCTGCACGGCCACATCAGCCGACCCGGACAGCACAATTGCCTTCTCCGGAGCCGCCAGCAGTTGCTGAGCCCAGGCGTCGAGCACCTTGGCTTTGTCCGAAGCAGGTGCCTCAAACGTGCCTGAAAATCCAGTGCTCTTGGCAATCCGTTGGGCCAGACCCAAGGCGATCGCCCGCTCTTCACTCGGCAGCACGCGCAGCCGTTCATCGGCGTTGGAACCCGTAACAGACATGCGGGTTTCCGCCACGAGCAGGCGGCTCATGGTCTTCTTGTCCTTGGACACCTTGCGCGTGCGCGACCACTGCTTGGTCTGGGCGACGGGATTGCCCCAAGTGCCTAAGAAATCAGCGCCTAGCGAGACAACCACCTGGGCCTGATCCAGCAGAACGCTCGGCAGCGTCGCCTTGCTGTGCGTCAAACCATGGGCTTGCACACTGGCGGACAACTCGGCCGGCTCAAACAGAACGTGGCGAGCACCCGAGAATTGCGCGAGAAACTGCTGGAGGAGCGCCGTCGACCCAGGCCCCGAGACGCGCCGGGACAACAACGCCAACTTGCTGCCGTCCGTCTTGTAAGCAGTCAGGGCCTTGGTCACTTCGGCGTCGACCGTCTTCCAGTCGCTATCCTTGCCCGCCAACTGCGGTTTCTTGCAGCGATCGCCGTCGTACAGATTGAGTACACTGGCCTGGCCGATGGCGCAAACACCGCCGTGACTCACGGGATGTTCTGGATTGCCTTCGACTTTGATCGGCCGACCGTCGCGGCTCTTCATTAGCACACTGCAGCCCGCCGGACAGGCACGGCAAACTGTGGCATAATACAGCGCTTTACCGGGCGTCACTTCCTCGGGCTTCTGCGCGTATGGAATGGTCAAGCGCTCAGGCAGTCGCCCGCAGGCCGCCGTCAAGCTCGCCGCGGCAAAGGTCGTGCTGACAACCTTTAGGAAATCACGGCGTTCCAGCTCGCTACCGTCCCCTGGCTGGGGCGCACCGCCAAACTCCAGATCGCGTAGCGCCGCCATCTGCGGATCGCCGACCAGTTCCTCGACGCTCATAAAGCGACGGGCCGCCTCAGTCTGAGGCATATACTGGATTGTCTTGAGCTTTTCCCGATCGTTCGTCGGGCGATCCGGCTTTGGGGAAAGGCGATCCATGGGCAGAACTCCTAGCGCTTGCGCTGTTGGTCACACAGGCTGGTCCTGGTGCCGCATTCGCAGGTCAACCCGGTCCGGGCGCAGCACCAAGCGCTGCAAGGACCGGTCCATTGGTCAGTGGTGGCACACCGCGCAGTCAATGGCGGCATGTAAGTGCTTGTCTTTCAAGTCGGCTGGCGGGTTGCTGTTGTAATCGCGGTGGCAATTGACGCAGAAGCCCATGGACAAGTTCGCGTATTGATAGACTTCCGGCATTTCTTGGATCGGGCCGTGGCAAGTCTGGCAGGCAACGCCCTTGTCAACGTGCCGGCTGTGGGGAAAGTTTACGAAATCAGGCAGGTTATGGATGCGCACCCAGGGCACTGACCCTGTGCACTTACCGTCCTTGTCCGGGGCGCAGTACTCGGTCAGCTTCTTGATCTGCGGCGAGTCCGTACGCACCAACTTGTGGCAATTCATACAAATATTGACCGGGGGCACGCCGGCCCGCTCCGATGATTCGGCACCAAAGTGGCAGTACTTGCAATCGAGCTTGAGTTCTCCCGCGTGGATCTTGTGGGAATAGCTGATGGGTTGCAGGGGCTTGTAGCCCTTGGAGTAGCCAAGGACGTTGCGATCGGAAAACTCGCAACCGCCCAGACTGAGTGCGAATAGGCCGATCAAGAGCGCCCAGACAACCCCGTGGCTCAAGCCGGGCCCGCAGGCGAAACTGCGGATCATCGACGAACAGAAACCCTGGCCAATCATGGTGTTCTCCCATGCCGACGCGACTTGGCTGCCTGCCCGTGGCCGCTCCGAGCATTCTTCGGGCGTATGGGCGGTGCCACAGCCACCAATTGCATCAAATTTCGCGGACTTGCTAGTACAGGTCATGTCAGCGTGCGCTCCTTTGCCGGCCGTCGCGGTCCCGGGGACAGCAGCGGGGGAGGATGGGTCGCGGCCGCCGAGGTTGGCGGCAAGGCATTGTGCGGTCACGGCTTAACCGCTCTTGGAGGTCTAGGTCGGCAGCGGCTCGACCAGAAACAGCGTTGTGGACAGAGGGACGAAACGGCGAACAGGATCTGGCAGTGGGCCAAGACCAGCGCGGCTTTGCAGCCAACACCGTCGTCTTGCAACTGAAATCAGAAGCGTTCCTCGACCGTTAGCGTGGTCGAGGCCAGGACTTTCTCCCCTACTCAGCCGCAGCCGTTGGGAGCTGGGCCCCGTTGAGCGATCCGCAGACCGCAGCAAGGTAGGGCGACAAGGCCTTGAAACTAGGTACAAATGGCTACGTCGAACCGTCGGAACCCTGATCGCCAAAGCGTCGGTTGCTCTTGCGGGGGGCCGGGCCACGACGTGCCAATTCAACCACGGGCGCTCTTCTGGTCTCCCAGCAGGACCCCGTTTTTGCATTGAATCCCGTAGGTTTCCGGTCAGTGTCCCCGTCAGCGACGCAATGCGACGCTAACGCGGCGGCGTTTATCGACCAATTGAGGCTCAAAGTCCAGTCCCGACCGAGAGGAAACTGGCAACTCGCTAGGACTCAGCACCATCCGCCCAGGACAGCTGAAGTGCAATCTAACGAAATATCAAGATATTAAGCCAATAGCGGCTCGGACGATCGCCGCCGATTGATTTCGATCAAGTGGGGCGTTATTCCGGGTCATCCCGCGACGGGTCGTTGACGCGGTGGTAACGCAGATCCGTGCTGTGCCGATCGGAGCCAGAATCACCGCTCGTTTCCGCAAATAGCAAGATCCGCCGTTGGCCAGTCGCCCGCGCGACGTCCAAGGCGATTTCAGCGCGGGTGTATAACTCATAGGGATCACAGGAATCTCCAGGAAATACTGCGATTCCGGCGGTGAAGGTCGCCCGGCCTTGCGCCAAGCCAGCCAGCGGCGTGCCCTTGAGCGCCTCTACGGTCGCCGGTGCCAGTTGCAATCTTTTCCAGAGCTTATACAGCAGGCGGCGGGCTTCAAAGGCCGTGATGTGATTGAGAATCAAGCCAAACCTATCGTCACCCAGCCGAGCAACCAAGTCTGAACGCCTTAGATTCTCTTGCAAATAACGCACCACATCGGCCAAGACCCGACGGGCCAGTGGCCGGCCCACCTGCTTCTCCAGGTCGCGAAAGCCGTCGAGGTCGAGCACGGCAACAGCCATCGGCATACTTGCCCGGGAAGACAAGCGAATCGTGGGATCCAATCGCTCAAAGAACGCGGTGTGGGTCGGCAGCCCCGTCAACCGGTCGACGGCACCCAAAGAATGGCGAACGTGCCGACTGGCCATGCGGGCGACGATGCGACCGGCCAGAGGCTGCACAGGCACATCGCCCACGACAACTTCATCAAATCCCGCGGAAAGCCAGGCTTCTTCCTGCAGAGCTTGGGCAGGGTCAAGCAGGACAAAGCTTGCCGGCAAGACGCGCGAAGCCCGTTCGCAGAGCGCCAGCCACTGCTCGGCGACTGACATGGCGGGGGCCGGCTCGAGGATGACCGCACCAGCGCCGTGCACAAAGGCGTCAAAGGCCAAACCGGCCGCGGGGACCTGCTTGACGCCAAGTCCTCGTTCCCTTAGCGCATTTTCAAGCTGTTGCAGCCAGGGCCGGGCGCTTTGCGTCAAGAGCACCAAGTCAGAATGACTGACCGGGGCCCGCAGATCCTCATCGCGCACGGGGTCTTGCATGGGTCCTCTCTCGCCTGCGGCGCGTTTTCAGGAACCACCAAGCGATCATGGACTTTACGGCCTTGCAAAGGTCAAGCCAACGCCCAAACTAGGGGCAGATGTTGGACTTGCCCGGCGTTCCGTGGTCCATGACCAGACACTTCTTGGTGCCGTCCGCCTGGCTGTAGCACTCCTCGTTGAGGGTGGAACATGCCTTGGATGAACACGAATTGCCTGACGATGCTGCACCCGCGTTGCCGTACATGCAGCCCGAACTGGCCTTGTTCCAGCAGCCCGCCTGGTCGTTGGACACGGTGTCCATGCAGTCCGGACTGAGCATCATCGAGTAGTTCGCCGACCAGGGGAAAAGCGTCGTGTAGGACACTTGGTCGATGAGCTTGGCGGCGGGATTGACCAAGCCGATGGAATCCGTGTCGTTGGACAGCACGAAGTAGCCATTGGCCGGCTGATCGCCCCAGCTGATGAAGGCGTCCAGGTTGTTGTTCAGAAGTACATTGGCGTACTTGATGACCAGGCCATAGTGGCCGGGCTGCAAGACGTAGGTGTCGGTGCCCGCGGTAATGGGTGTCGTTTCTGCCAGCAAGTTGCCGGCCACCTTGCAATAAGGGCCCGACGCATTGCCATTGGCCGCGGTCGCCCACGTAGCGCCGCCCGTCCATACCGCCGTGTGGCCATTGCCTGAGGTGTCGGCCAAGTTGCTGCCGGCGCCTTCCTCGATCGCGATGGACAGCACATCGCCTTTGTACGGGGCCTGCCAATGCACTTGCGGTCCGAAATTGCGCAGGAATCGGCCCTGAAGCGTCGACTGAATGTTGAAGTTGGACAGACGGCCCTTGAACGGATGCAGGTAAGCGCCGCTAACCGAGTCTTGCACGCCACCCAGCGTAACGGTATCGGCATAGGCCTGAACCGGCGGGTAAGTGCCGGCTGTCAAAGTAATTTCACCCTGCTTACGACCGTTGACAAAGGCGCGCAGCACGCCACTGTCAATTTCGACCGCCAAGTGCGTCCACTGGCCCAGCGTCACCGCGCCCAGGTCCAAGCTGTCATTGCCGGCGACCGCGACCAATTTTCCATTGAGAATGCGGGCTCCGACCTCGTACTTGCCAGAAGTTCCGTAGGCGAACAGGTCTGAGCAGGGCACCGGGCCATTGACCGTGGTGCAGCTGCCCGTCGTCGCCGTGGCTTGAGCCAAGAACCAGCCATGTAAGGTCAACCATTGGGCAAATGGCAGGGGCTTGGCCGGTGTCACTTCCACATGACTGCCCGCGCCGTCCAAACCGAGGGCCTTGCACACGCCTTCGACGTCACACAGCGAAGTGCACCCGTCCGAGTTGAGCAAGTTGCCGTCATCGCAGCGTTCCGTGCTCTCGGTCCTGCCATTGGAGCAGGCGGGCTTGACCACGTAATTATCTGGTTTGGCGTTGGAATCGACAAAGGACCAGTTGGTCACGTCGATTGGATCCTTGGTCGGGTTGTAGATCTCAAACCACTCGCCCTTTTCGTCAGGCACGGCATTGGGATCGGGCATGACTTCGGTGATGAGCAAGGTGCCTGCTTCCGGGGGCTTGGGCTCGATCTTGCAGGTCGGGCTGCAGCCGTCTCCAGGCACGTTGTTGCCGTCATCGCAGGTTTCGCCCGCCGACGCGTTGACAACGCCGTCGCCGCAGAAGGGCTCGAACACACAGTCGCCCGCAATGCACCACTGCAAGCCATTGTTTGGCAAGGACTGATCCGTGCCGCACTGGGTCTTGTCCGCCTTGTTGCTGTTGTCGACGTTCTTGCACGGGTTGGCGCAGGACGGATTTCCCTTGCCGGGCGTGCCGTAGTCGCCCTTGGAACCGCTCCATATCTTCTTAGCCACGCACCAACCGCTTTCGTCGTCATTGGCATCGGCGGACAGCAGCCCGGGGTCGAGGGAGGTCGAATGGCCCTCCACGAGGTCAAAACCCTTGCCCTGCGGTGGGTTATGCATGGCGTAGTTGACCTGGTCGATCACTTGGCCATTCCACTGAATGATGATGCTATCCGCGGTGTTCGAGAGGGTGAAGTTGCTGTAGACGTAGTCCACATTGACGCCGCCATTGACAGTGGCGTCGCCGTTGATCGCCAGCACGCGATAACCATGCGGCAACACCTTGAGACCATTGGCAGACTTGATGACATGCTTGTTGGTGCCCATGTCGGCCAGGGTCCAACCATTGATGTCGATGGTGTTGTCAGTGGCGTTGTAGACCTCGACCCATTCGCCAAAGGCGTCCGTCACGGTCTTGGGCTTGACCATAAATTCAGAAACGACAATAGATCCAGCGGCTACCTGCTCAATCTGGCAGTTGACGCTGCAACCATCGCCGGGAAGCTTGTTGCCGTCGTCGCACTGCTCGGCGGCGTCGATGACACCGTTGCCACAGGTCGCTGAGTCGCACGCGTCACCAAAGCCATTGCCATTGCTGTCTTTTTGGTCTGGATTGGGCGCTGCCGGGCAGTTGTCGCAGACATCGCCAACGCTATCGCCATCGGCGTCCGCTTGGTCCTTGTTGGAAACCAGGGCACAGTTGTCGCAAACGTCGCCCAACCCATCGGCATCTGAATCTTTTTGGTCCTTATTGGCCACAAAGACGCAGTTGTCCTTTTCATTGACCACACCGTCGCCGTCCTTGTCCTTCCCTGCTGGAATGCAACTGGTATTGACTTGGCCGGGCGTTCCCGTGTCACCAGAACCGGCGATCACAGCGTCCGCCAAGCACCAGTACAGGGGCGAATCGTTGTAAACACTGCTCAAATATTGGGGATCAACCTGCAAGGCAGCGCTAGCGACAGCCGGCGGGGTGCTGGTGCCATAGGCAATCTGGTCGACCAATACCGCCTTGTTCAGCAGTTGGATGGTATCCGCTGCATCATCCAAAGTAATCGCAGACTTCCAAGGATAGTCGACAACAACGCCGCCGTTGAACATCTTGTTGCTCGACGCACCGAGCACAAAATAGCCATTGCCTTTGATGATGTAGTCGGGCGACGCGGGGATATCGAACTGCCCGCCTTTGCCTGTCTTGATCGTCCAACCATTGATTTGGGTCGGCACGGTCGGGTCGGAGTTGTGTAACTCGATCCACTCGCCAAAGGCATCATCGACGTTGTTAGAATGGACAAGGACCTCTGAGATCATGACCTTGGAGGCGATGATCGGCGCGATCTTGCAGTCCGTGGTGCAACCATCATTGTTGTCCATGTTGCCGTCATCGCACTGTTCTCCGAGGTCGAGCTCGGCGTCGCCGCAAATCGCAGGGTCGCACGCGTCGCCCTTGCCGTCCTTGTCCGCATTGGCTTGGTCGGGATTGGATATATTGGGGCAGTTATCGCAGGCGTCGCCCCAACCGTCACCATCGCTGTCGGCCTGGTCTTTGTTGGGTGTATACGGGCAGTTGTCCGTCGCATCCGGGATGGTGTCCTTGTCGGCATCCGGCGGCTTGGGGCAGGCCGGATTGACCTGGGTCGGCGTGCCAAAATCACCATCGGACATCAAGACTTTAGAGGCGCACCACGACTTGAAGTTGTCGTTGTCGGTGGCATTGAAGAAGTCGGCGTCCAGCGAGGCGCTGTGGCCCACAAAGCTCGCGATCGGCCAAAGTCCGTTCCATTCGACCTTGTCCTGAACGGTGACGCCCGTCTTGAGCCAAAGGCTGTCGCCCGAGTTCTTCAGGTCGATGCCGTCATACTGGTAATCTGCTTGAACGCCGCCGTTTTGCGTCGGATCGCTGTTGATCGCCAGGGTGACCACGCTCTTGGGCTTGATGATGAGGTTGCAGTCGTTGATCGAGTGTTCCTCGATGCCATTCTTGTCCGTAATCAGCAAGTTATTGAGCGGGATGGCCACATCCGTGGTGTTGTAGATCTCAAACCATTCGCCCTGAATCTCTGGAACCGAGATCGGGTGAATCATGATTTCTTCAATGATCAGCGAGCCCGCGGGCAGATCGCCAGGAATGTTCGGGCAAACGCCGTCCTGAACTTGAATGTCGATAGGCGGACCGGTATCGACCGCGACGTCGACATCGTTGTCGACGACGTCTGGCGTATCGGTGACGCCTTCATCGGTGCCAACATCATCAATTTCCTGGTCTTGGATGTCCTGGTCGGTCACGGCTGTGTCCGAGTCATCCACGGAAACGGCATCAGTCCCCGGGTCGGCCGAATCGGGATTGACAGTGTCAGGCGCGTCGCTCGGCACAACCGCATCGCCGTCGGTCGGGTTGGCCGTCGTGTCCTGCCCGGCGTCCGCAACATCGACCGACACTTCGTTGTGGTTCACATCCGGAATGAATATCGAGGTATCGGCGTTGTCAGCATCGCCGCCGGTACTGCCCGTCGCTTTGCTGCCGCACGCAAGCAACGTCGCGCTCAAGGCACACAAGGTCCAGGGGCCCCAGGCACTGGGCCGCCGCAGGGCGGCAAGAACCCCGGCAGATTGAAGAGAGTTTGGCTTGACCGACAGCATCGTAGGGGACATGGGCAACTCCAAGAACGCAAGACCTCAGCGCTTCAGGGTACGGTAGCCCCGCCAAGGGCGCAACATTGCGAGGTCGAAAGCGCGGCACAACCTATAACATTTTGTAAATTCAAAACACTAGACAGTGGGTCCCTGAGCGCCAAACCCGTGCCGCTAGACGGTTGGGCGCGCGCGACCGTTGGTCGAAGGCTGCAAAAGTCCTTCCCGCGGTCATCTGCCCCTAGGGTTGGGGGCTAAAGGGAGGGATAGGCCGCTGGCCTGGGGCGCTTGGCCAGCTCACTGCGCGCCTCCTTGCCAGCCACCTCAATGGTATCAAGAACTTTGCGCGCGAACGCGTGGGCAAGGACCTTGGGACCGCTGAGCGGTTATCCTGCCACAAAATACGTCAGCAGGCAGGAGTCCGGACAGCGCCACAACACCTTCATCTCATGGACGATGTACGGCGGGTCGCTGCTTGGTCCCAACCGGCGCGCGTGTGAACAGGAGCCCCCGAGGCGCGCGCGCGATCCCGCTCACCAGCGACGCAGGTTCGCAGACCGCCACGTCTTACTTCACTTTTTGCACGTCAATGCCGATATCCGGCACCTTGAACTCGTCGTCGATCGACTGAGAGGACAGGGCCGGCTGCGCGTGCACCGTCGCCTGAGCCGGCACCAGGCCCATCTTGGCTTTGAGGGCAAGCAGCGCATCGCTGCTCCCCTGCTGCACTTCGAGCTTCTTGAACTTGTCTTCGAGGTTCTGGCCAGACACCTCGGCACCCAAGTCCGCAGATGCACTAGCTTCTGCTTCCATCTGCTCGACGCGATCGCTCATGCGGCCAAAGGCGTCAAAGGCCGAGTTATCGCTCAGGCCACTCATCGTATTCTGAATGGTCTTCTGCGCTTCGGCGCGCTTGGCCCGGGCAATCAGCAAATCCTTTTTGCGCTTGGCCTCTTCAATCTTCTCATTGAGCTGCACCAGCGCTGAACGCAGTTGCTCGGTAGCCGCTTTCTGCTGTTCCCACTGGGTCTTCCAGCCGTTGATGGCCTGCACATCTTGCTGCTGACGGGTCAAAGCCTCTTGGGCCAACTGGTCATTGCCCGACTGCACCGCCAGCATTGCCTTGCGCTCCCAGCCGGAAGCAGATTCCTGCGCCGCCTGCAGCTTGGCCGAAAGCCGCTTTTCATCGGCAATGGCCACGGCAACTTGTTGCTTTGCAGCGATAAACTGGTCGCGCATGTCGATCAGGAGTTGGTCGAGGATCTTCTCCGGGTCCTCCGCCGACGACACGGCGGCATTGAGGTTGGAGCGAAGGAGAAGGCCGATGCGGTCGAACAAGCTCATGTTGCTGTCCTTGTGTGCCGAACGGGCGGCGTGGGTCAGTGCGCTCTTGCCAAGGAAGGTGTCGATGGCAAGGTTCTGAGATCAAGAGGGAAGCGGCGGGGTACTTCCTGCCGCTCGTCAAACTGCACCCGGGCCCTCGGCCCGCTTTGGGGCTGCGATGCCCTGGTCGATCAACTACTTGAGCAGGGCCGAGATTTCTTCCCGATGAAAGACGATGGCCGTGGTCAGGGATTCGAGCGCCGCTGTGAACTCATTGAGGTCCAAGTTCTCAATCTGCATGACTTCTACCGCCGTCACAATGTTGCCTTCGAGGGCATAGGCCCCCTGCATCATTTCCGTGGCGTTGAGGTGCAGCAAGTGGCGGAATAAGGCTGCCTGCTTTTCAATCGAGAATTGCTCAGGTAAATCACAAAGTTTTACGCGATAGATCACCAAAGTGTCAGCATGATGAACCACGATCTGCGCGCCGCCCCAATCGGGATCGCGCAAAATCCATGTCCCTTGGCCTACTTGCTCGAAAGGAATGTTGCTGGCCAACACATACCGTTCCAGATCTTCGTGCGTGCGCGCCATCGGTTGCTCCTGTGCGAAGGGGTGGCAGAATGACCACCATAAACAGCGAAAAATGCTCTTTGTCGTTCTTCAACAGTGACTTAGCCGTGAACCGTCACGTCCCACTGCGACCACTGTGATCGTCTGCGCCAGGAACCTGCCCCCGGGTGGTCGCCAATCCCGCCGGCAGCAACTGCGACCGCACGATTGGAGCCGTTGGGCGCCGATCGCGGCACCAGTTCCTTGATTCACAACACCAGCCATATCAGCCAATTGAGGCAATTCAGCTAGTCGAGCCGCGTTGCCGACGGCATCCAGTGTACGGTCTGCTCGGGAATTCCGTCAACGGAGGGTCCGCGCTGGGAAGAGACTCGACATCGTCTTGATATGCATGGCTATTTCTATTGGTAGTGGCCGCATCGACCTCGGGCGGGTACAGTGCTATCGCCGCCGCCGAACAAGCTGCGGCCCCTGAGCAACCGGGTACTGAAGCTGCCCCCAGCACAGTACCAGGACGTTACGCAGTGAGGCACGATGGTTCAGCTTTCTCACCCTAACGATGGTCAGTCCTTTGCAAGCCCAGGGGCGGGGCCACGGCTCAGGCGTTGGGTTGGCCTGGCGTTGGGCGGGCTGAGCCTGGTGGGGTGTCCGTCGCCGCCAGCGCAGGAGCCGACAGGGGCTACTCAGGCAAAACCACTTGCAATTGCTGAACTCTTGAAGCAAGCGACCTTGGAGAATGAGCGCATGGTCGACCTGCACGGTACAGCCGTGGGAACAGGCGGCTTACTAGGCGAAATGAATGGAAAAATGCAGTCGCACGGCTATTTTCGCCGGGTGCCGATGGACCCCGCGCTCGACGCCATGGACAGCCAAATCCACCAGGCGGCGGCGGCCAATCAGTTGCAAATCTTGCAGTATCAGGCGCGCGTCGCCCCCATCTCGCCGTTGCCGCCGGTCGTGCACTTGCAACCAGGACAGCGGTGGCTGCCGACCCTGGACCAACTGCGCGGCATGATTGAACTACGCATGGAAATCCAAGGGCGACGCCAGGACTTGGTGGCCTTCATCGACACCTTGCCCAACCAGGTCGAGCGGCTTATTGTGCCAGGCTCAGCCACGTGGCAGGGGGGAACCCTAACCATGCAGGCTCAGGCGTATTATGAGCGGTCCCTGCAGGCACCGCAGGTGGACATCCGCTGGCCTGGGCTGGAAGAGCGACTCAAGGACGCCGGCTGGAATCCCCAAGATCCACAGGTAATTGCCGATCCGCTGCTGGCCCAACTCAAGGATCAACTGGAACTAGGGCGCAAACGCTTGCCGGACATTCGCCGGACCCTCACCACGTCGGCCGATTTTCCCCGCTGGCTATTGCGCCATGATTTCTTTGAGGAACGTGCGGCGGCAGCTCTGGCCGTCCGCGGTGAAGCGCTGCTGCGTCAGGCCGGAGCGCAGTAGGCACCAATCACCGAACAACGCTCAATTTTTTCAATGCCTAGTCTTGACTGGCAGGGACGTTTGCCGCCAGCTGCCTCGCTGCATTAGGATGGCCACCGGCGGCGAGGCTGTTGCGTGCGTCCGCCACCAGGAGTCCATCATGCCCCGCGTATCTACAGCACTATTGGACCAAAGGGTTAGGCGAGCCGCGACCGTCTTGGCCACGGGCCTGCTGCTGCACTGCGGCCAAGCCAGCCCCGCGACAACGACCACCGACACGGCGGCTGCGCCAATAGACGCCACCGACGCCCAGGACGCTGTGGACCCTTGGGCGGGAGCACCGCCAGCCATTTGTCGAAGTGCAACAGCCTCTTGGAGCGCAGGCCAGACGACATTTACCGACATCACGCTGGCAGCGGACGTGTCGGGCGTCGCGGGCGTGCGCCTTTCAACTGCGGATCTCACCGGCGATCTGTACCCCGACTTGACCGCCCGGCGGATGATCATGGGCCAGCGTGACGCCTTTGTCCCCGGTCAGCGGACGCTCACGCTGCTTAGAAACAATGCAGCTTCAGGTACTTGGACCTTTCAGGACATCACCCAGGACAGCCATATCACCCAGACGCGCGATGGGGCCCAGGGCCGTGCCTCGCACATCGTCGTGTACGGTGACGTCGACAATGACGGCGATCTTGATGTCTTTGCGGGTAATTCGATCCCAGCCGATCCGACCAAGGACCTCTTTCCCCAGGATAGCTCTGAGTTGATGATCAATGACGGCACGGGGCAGTTTTCCCTCACCAAAACGCAGACTTTTGCGGATAAGAAGCTATTGCGCAAACAGTTGTCCAGCGCCTCCTTTCTGGACTTTGATCGCGACGGAAAGCTCGACCTATTCCTTGGTTACACCACATGGACCAACGACTCGCCGGTGCAGAATCCACTTTTGCAAGGCGATGGCCAGGGAGGCTTTGTCGATGCCACCGTCGCTGCGGGGGTGCAGACCCAGCCGCTCAAGACTGCGAACATCGAATCCGGCGCTGCCCACCGCAATACCTGGGGAACGGCCGCGTGCGACATGAATAACGACGGCTGGCCGGACATCATGACGGTCAGTTATGGTCGTTATTTCAATGGCTTCTTTCTCAATGGCCAGCTCGGCGGCTCGGGCAACCCCTTTGACGATCTGCGCCAAGAAGCCCACCTCGACCGCGACGACAACGACGACTGGACCAGCAACTGGAACGCCCAATGCTGGTGCCACGACAACCCGAGCGACGACCAATGCAATACGGTACCCAAGCCAGTGGTCGACTGCGTTCAGCTTAAGGCCGCGTTTGGCGGGCAGTATCGCTGGAATCACGCCACCGATCGCAAGCCCTATCGCCTCGGTGGCAATACGGGGACGGCGGTGTGCGCCGATCTCGACCGCGATGGTGACCTCGACCTCGTGGAAGGGACGATCGTGCATCCGGATGTGGGGCCGAGTTCCGATCCGACGCGCATTATCCGCAATAATGGCCAGAAGTTGCCTGACTTCACGCACCTGCATGGCGAGGATACGGGCCTCAAGCACTCGTGGCCGACCGGTCAGGCCGACGATGTCGGTGACATGATGGTGGCTGTGCTCGATTTTGATGGCGATGGACGCTTGGACATCTTGGTGGCCTCGAGCGACTACCCGGGCACGCACGCCATGCTCTTTCACCAGAAAGTCGATGGAACGTATGAGGAAGTGCCCGTCGATCAGGGCATTGACCATAAGCACGCCCATGGCATTGCGATTGCCGACTTCGACCGCGACGGCGATTTGGACGTCGTGCTCGGCCATAGCTTGATGCGCTGCAGTTTGTCGCCCACGGAATGTCAGCCGACCGAACAGATTCACGTGTTTCGCAATGATTACAAGGCTCATGGCAACTGGGTCGAGTTGCAGCTACTCGGTGGGCCGCTCAGCAACCGGGCTGCGATCGGCGCTCGGGTGCAAGTAACGGCGGGCGGGCAGACGCAGACCTTTGAGGTCGGCGGTGGTCACGGACATTACGGCATGCAGCAGGACCTAGTCATCCACGCAGGCCTAGGAAATAGTTGCGAAATCGATTCCATCCAGGTGCGATGGCCCGACGCCGCGGGCACCACGGAGACCTGGCAGCACGTGCGCGCCAACTACCTGGTCCGCCTAGAGCAAGGCCATGGGCCGACTTACCCGCTCGCCAAGACGACCAAGTAAGCGGAAGCGACCCAGGTAGCCAAGACCACAAGGCAAGCCGCGCCGACAAACTCGCCTTTGCACCCGGACCGCGACGCCAACCGGCGCGATGTCACCAAGGAACTGATCATGTTGCCGATGAAATCCCGCTATGCGATCAAGGCCCTGGTTTACCTCGCCCAGCATGGCGGTGGGCCGGTGCTGATTTCCAATATTTCGAAATCCGAAGGAATTCCGCGCAAGTTCCTGGAGACGATCTTGCTGGAGCTACGCAACCACGGCACGCTGACGAGTCGCCGCGGCCGGGGTGGTGGCTATGCGCTTCGCCTGCCGGCGGAGAAGATTCACCTCGGTGATGTGATTCGGGTTTTGACTGGCCCTCTGGCCCCGGTGCCCTGCCTGTCCAAGACGGCGTACCACGCCTGTGAGGAGTGCCGCGACGAGGCGACCTGTGCCGTGCGGCTGCTGCTGGCAGAAGTGCACGCAGTGACACTCAAAGTTGTCGATGGCACCTCCCTAGCCGACCTAGTTTCGCGGGTAGAAGGGGCGGGACATCGGGTATCCGCTGTGCTGGTCGATTAGCGATGTGGCGGTGAGCCGATCGGAATCCTGCGGCGAATCCCCCAGAATCCACCCCGGCGTCTTGACGCTGTGGCCGTTTGCGCGCACACTATGTCCCCCTTCGCGTGGGCAAGCGGACGCCCGGCATGAAGAAAGACAAGTGCTTGGCCAGGTTGGCGGCAGGTCGGGTTGACCGACGCCTCAACTCCGCGGCCGCTAAACGTAATCTTGCAAGTCCGCTGGAGTGCCTCATGGCCAGTTACGCAATCATCAAGACCGGTGGCAAGCAATATCGCGCCCAGGCCGGAGCCCAATTGACGATCGAGAAGATCGGCGGTCCACGCGGCAGCGAACTGATTTTCGATCAGGTTCTGCTTTATGCCGACGGAACGGACGTTCGCGTTGGTGCCCCAGTGGTTGCCGGCGTGCAAGTGCGCGGAACTGTTGTGGAACAGACGCGGGACAACAAGGTCCTGATCCACAAATACCGCCGCCGCAAGAACAGCCGCAAGACCATTGGTCATCGCCAGTGGATCACCCGCGTGCGCATCGAAGGCATTGAGGCCTCGTAAGGCGCTGATGCCTTAGGCCTGATCGGCCGGGGCCTTGTCGTTGGCGACAATGACCGTCAATTGCGCCAAACGCTTGGTAAAAGGCGCCCCACCTGAGCGATGGGGATGGCCTAGACAAGCCGCCAGACGCGAACCACCGCTGATCAAGCTGCCCCTGAGCAAACGGACAAGGCCGGCACCGCATCGTTCCCCGCGAACGAGTTCGCCTTGGACCTTGATGACTGACCCTGATTTCAATCTGTCCGCGGAAAGCTATGCATTTCCCGAACATAGGAGGCCACGATGGCTCACAAGAAAGGCCAAGGATCTTCTCGCAACGGCCGTGATTCCAACCCGCAATACCGCGGAGTCAAACGCTATACCGGCCAGACTGTGCCTGCCGGCGATATTCTTGTGCGTCAGGTTGGCTCCACCTTCCACGCCGGCAAGAACGTGGGAACTGGCAAAGACTTCACGCTGTTCGCCAAGCTCGAAGGCGTGGTCGAATACGGCATTTCGCACGGCCGCAAGATCGTCAGCGTCATTCCGGCTGCTTAGCAGACCGTCGTCGCGGCCGCCTGCTCGGGCCACGGCGTGATTTTGGCGTGCTGGGCGATCGGACCTGTTCGCGGCAACGATCCCGTTGAAATAAAAGCATATACGGTCCTTCGCTCCCTTGCGACCTGCAAAGTGGGGCGGAGGACTGCTTATTTGGCGCGCTGCACATGTACGCTCGCTGATGAAGACAGGCCCCCCACCATGCCCCAAAGGCGATCGATGGCGCGCGCCCTAGTCCGCCAGGGAAGCAGGGGCCTGCCGGCGTGCAAAAGTGTACGCATCCAAGGCAGTTGGCTGAGGCCTCTGGACCCGAGGCGCAGCATCGACGGCGAAAATTGTCGACTTGGGCTGTTCGTGCTACAAAACGCTGCGCAATCCGGTGCGCTAGGGAGCGCCCGGTCGGCCATCATGCGACTTGGCCTGCGCCATCCATGCCTACCAGGGCAGACGCTGGCAACCCCCTGATTGCAGGACCGATAGGCACCTTCCGAGGCTTTCCATGGGCAACGAAGAACGGCGAGGCGGAATCGGCTTCGGCAACCAGCGGCGACCGGATTCCCAGCAACCCGGGCAAGAGGACGACGCTCCACCTGAAGCGACGCGCGCCATGGATATTGATGACTTTTCGCCGCCGCCGACCGAGCATGTGCGCTCGCCAGCACCCGCTGCGCCACTACCGCCGGCCGCCCGAGCGCCGCAGCCAAGGCCAGCGCCGCGCCCAGCCCCTCGACCCCAAGCTGCTCCGCCACCGCCGGCCCCAGAGCCGGAGGAAGAAGGCGCAACGCGAATGCTCGATGCCGTGGACTTCGACCCGTCGAGTATTCCGGGGCGAGCCGCTCCCGCGCAACCACCGGCAATTCCGATTGAATTGCGAGTTGTTTCCGGACCCGACCGCGGCAAGATCCACCGCATTGCCCAAGGCGCATCCCTGGTGGGACGAGGCCTGGATTGCCAGATTGTCTTGGCCGATCCTGCGGTTTCACGAAAGCATTTCAAGTTAGAGCGCCAAGGCGACGAGGTGGTCCTAGCTGACCTCGGTGGCGCCAACGGGACGACGGTCAACGGCTCGAAAATGCAGCGCAAAGTGCTTGAAGCTGGCGATCAGATTGAGATCGGCACTTCCTCGCTGGAGTTCTTTGTCGACGGCATGGGTGCCCCGCGCAAAGTTGGACGCGGTGGCCAGGGCGAAAGAAGCCAAGAAATGCGCGCTGTTGGTGGCGGCGCGTCCTCTTCAGCGAAGAAGGGCGGCGCAACCAAGATCGTCGCCATTGTGGCGGGCGGCTTGATCGTGCTTGGCGGCGGCGCTACTGCCGCCTATTTCTTGATGAAAAAGGGCGGAGACAAGACGGCAACCGCCGTTGCAGCTGCGGCAGCCGGTACAGGAGCGGCGGCCGACAATCCCAAGCTGAAGACGCTAATCAGTACGGCAAAGTCCCAGATCTCGGACGCAGATTTCTCCGGCGCGCAGGACACGCTCAAGCAGGCCAAGGCCATTGATCCCGACAGCACCGAGGTCAAGGACCTGCTCAAGACAGCCCGCAAAGAAGTCGAAAACCAAGAAACGCTGGACGACGCCAAGCAGTTGGTTAAGGACAAGAAATACGAAGCGGCCCTCAAGAAGTTTGCCGAAATTGATGATAAATCCGCGCTTCATGCCGATGCGCAGGATGAACTCAATGCCGCCAAGGAGACCTACGTCGGCAGCTTGCTCGCAGACGCCAAGAAGGCCCAGGACGGCGGAGATTCAGCAGGGGCAATCAAGGCTTGCGATGCGGTCCTCAAGGTCGACCCCAAGAGGGCGGAAGCCAAGGCCCTGCGCGATTCCCTAACCGGGACGGCAGACCCTAAGGCGGCTGATGCCAAGCCGGCAGATCCCAAAGCGGATTCCGGGAAAACGGGCGATGCTGCTGTGGTCAAGGCTCCTGTGGCTAAGGAAAATACCAACAAAGACAATGGGTCTAGGGACAAAGAGCCCGTCGCCAAGCCAGACGCCAAGGCGGTCGTGATCGATGCCGGTCCCACGGCAAAAGAGGGCGCGGCAGGCAGCAAGAAGGCTGACTATTCAGCCGGTTTGGCTGCCTACAAGGCGAGGCAGTGGGCCGGGGCCCAACAAGCCTTTGACGCGATCGCGCAAGGGCCGTACCCCAAGGAAGCGAAGGCAAAGGCCTTAGGTTACGCCGCTGCTGCCAAGGATGTCGGCGATGCGATCGGCGAAGGCTCTGCCAGTGGTGTCTCGCCCAAGAAGGCCGTAACTGCTTGGAAACGTGCCTATGCGGCGGACAAACGCGTCGACGGTAGCCAAGGGTCCTTCTTGGTGGGCAAGATCGCCGACGCTTACTTGGCCATCGCCAAAGATGCCTTTGCCAAGAAGCAGTTTGCCGATGCCTCCGAAGCGGCCGGTGAAGCCTTGAACTACGTGCCGGAAAAGACCGAGGCCCAGCAGATCGTCGACCGCTGCACGGCGCAGGCTGGCGCGATGCTCGCAGAGGCGAAGTCCCACCTAGAAAAGAAGAATTATGGGGCAGCCCGCGATCTCGCGCGGCAAGTGGCCCACATCCTGCCATCCAATGACCCGCGGTCTCAGCAGGCGCAAGACATTGCCAAAAAGGCCAATGAGGCGCAGAACGCTGACAACGACTAGGAACGTTCAGCAAGGTCAATTCGATTTTGCCGAACGTGTGGGTGCTCCAAGGTGCCTGCCGCCGACCGGACCCCTGTTTGGCAGTGTATCCGGCAACCGGGTAAAACAGTTGAGGAAACCATGGCCAAAGACAACGGCATTCACGTCCTGGTAGCCGAAGACGACCTGGAAATCGCCAGCATGCTGCGCAAGGCGTTGAGCCAAGCCGGCTATCGCCTGGCCCTGACCTACGACGGCGAGGAAGCGCTGCGCTCGGCCCTGAGCCACAAGCCGGACTTGGTGGTGCTCGACGTGATGATGCCGCAGATGAACGGCTGGGAGGTTTGCAAAAACCTGCGCGCCCGCCCGGAGTTTGCCGATGTGGGCATAATGATGCTGACCGCCATTGGGCCCAATCTCAATGAAATGACCGCACCGCTCTACGGGGCCGACGACCACCTCGACAAGCCATTCTTGGTCGATGAGTTGCTGGAACGCCTGGAGCGCCTAGCGCAAAAATACCGCAAACCAGCTAGTTAGAAGCTCCAAGCTAGGCTGGACATGCACGGCGGCGCGCGCGCCACGTCAGCGTTGCTGGATGTCAGCCAATTCGCGCATATGCACGCCCATACCACGATAAGCGTTGCGGTTTTTTCGCTCGCAGGTTCGGTTCTCGGCACATCCCTGCTCCCCCGCTTGCGATGCGGCCGCGGACTCGGCATTGTACGGGCATGATGAATCCCCTCGCCGAGGCCGTGCGCCCTTCCCCTGTCCCGCTTGGCGCAATCACGCTACCGGCCCTACCGCTGCTACCATCCAAGATGAGTCTGTTTTTACAGGCTAATGCCCCCTTGCGGGCGCTTCTGACCCTTGGAGCAGTGCTTGGCTTGCTCGTCGCTCAAGGGTGCGCAGCAAATGTGAGCGCTGGTGGCAGCGATGCGGAAGCGAATTCAGCCGATATTCAGGCGGATACCGGCACGACTCCTCCTGGGACGGACACAGGTTCGCCGGCAACGCCGCTGCTGCCCGCGGGCCCGGATATTGAGCTGGTCACCAATACGGCCTACTACCTGCGCGGCCCGCAGGTGATTCAAACGGCGCAAACTCGCTTGGATATCGTGCAGTTTGAGACATCGTGGGATCCCACTGCGGACAATACCATCAAGGTCATGGTTGAATCAGCCATTGCGGCGGCCAAGCGCGGGGTTGTCGTCCGTGTCCTTCTGGATGAAGGGGTCGCCGCCAACGCGCCCTTGGTGAAATACCTCAATGACAACGGGGTTTCCGCCAAGCTCGATAGCGCGGCCATTCGCACCCACACCAAGCTAATTCTCTCGGACCAGGCCGCCCTGTTCGGCTCGACCAACTGGTCGTACACTTCGGTGATGAAAAACAATGAAACCAATGTGTTAGTGCGCAATGCCACGGCAAGAGCGGCGATTGGTAAGTACGCCGACGCGCTGTGGACCAACTCGGGCAAGCCAGCGAAGACGACCTATGACGCCAAGGCGACGATCGGCATCTATGCTGACCACCAGTACGCCACGGTCGTTGGCCCCCTCATCGATGCAGCGAAAACGCGTATTATTTTGGGTACCTATGGCATGAACATCGACATGACTGATTCCTCGGCGGATGTGACCAAGACCGTCAAGAAGCTCCAAGCGGCCGTGACACGCGGCGTCAAGGTCCAGACTTTGCTGGATTTGTCTCCGGATGGCACCGCAGAAGGCAATGATATCAATGCGGCGTCTGGGGCGATTCTCAAGGGCATCGGCGTGGAAGTGCGCAATGATCCCGCGTCGGTGATTACCCACGCCAAGTACTTGATCGTCGACAATGATGTCGTACTAGGCAGCAACAACTGGGGATACTTAGGTTTTGTCGATGACCATGAGCTCGGCGTCCACACGACCGATGCTAAGGTCTTGAGCGGCTTAGTCGCGTATTTTCAAGGCATTTGGAGTCAATCGACCCCGCTTTAGCGCCAGTTGCTTGGCCGGCACGCTCGACAAAAGCCGCACAATCAGGTTGAAATGGTGGCCAATGCGTGTGACCTACGCGCAGCAACCTCGGCGCGGCCGAGCCGGACGGATGGGCAACCGATGGCAAGAACCCCAATGCAAGCCCTTACTTTGTTGCTGATCGCGGGCCTGCTGGCACCGATGTTGCCGCGGCCGGCGTGGGCGGTCGATCGCGATGCCCAACTGACGACGCTATTTGACCTTTCGGCGGAGGACGCTGCGGCGCGGGAAATCGCGGTCGATGTGGCGCGATCACTCAAACGTTCCAAGCAGGTACGCTTCCGTGATCTGGACGACGCCCTGAACCGCGGCGGCGAGGAAATGCAGATCGGAGCCGTCAAGTCCGGCGATGGCTTGCTCAAGGCGGGCCTGCTGAAAATGCAGAAAAAACAGTGGTCTGACGCCGCCGACGACCTCGACAACGCGGTGGGCAACTACCTTTCTGGTTACGCGCACTTGCAGGACACGACCGTGCTGGGCAAGGCCATGGGCCAACTCGGCGCAGCGCAACTGCTTTCGGGCGACACCAAGGCAGCCACGGCCACCTTTGCGCGAGCCGTGCGCGCCGATCCGAAGCTGGAGTTGGACTTCACCGAGTACCCGGCCAATGTGCAGAAACTCTATGATGAACAACGCAAAACCGTGCTGGCCGCCAAGAAGGTCGACTTTGAAGTGCGCACGACGCCTGCCAACGCCCGCGTGTTCGTGAATGGAAAATACTTCGGACTTTCGCCTGTTTACGTTAATGCCACAGCCGGCGAACAGTTCATCGCCATCGCCAAGCAGGGCTATGCGCGCAAGGCCAACATTGCGACCGTGCTAGAGGCCGACAGCGCCATCCACGTAGAGCTGGAAAATGCCAAGCGAAAAGCGGCCTTTGACACCACCCGCGATCGCCTAACCGACGTCTTTGATGGGGCCGTTGAGCCCAATGACCTCACCGAGGCCGAAGGACTGTGCGCCACGCCCTTTGCCGTGATCCTGCGCGCCAGTGGCACGCGCGAAAAGATGAAGGTGGAACTGGCCTTGGCCAACCTTGGCGGCCGGCAGGTGGTCAATCGCATCACACGGGAGATGCCTTGGCTGAAGCGCGACAAGGACGCGATCGACAAGCTGGTGGATGAACTGATCAAGACGCCCGACGTGCCTCTGGAACAAGTCCCTAAAGAGACGACCAAATCGGTCCTCAAGGCATGGTGGTTCTGGACGGTGATTGGCGTTGTCGCCGGCGGTTCGGTTGTGGGCTATCTGCTTGCGAACAAAAAGGAAGTCACCCAGCCGACCTATCAAAGTGGCCAGGGCGGCTTGCTGATCCAGTTCTGACGAACATCGGACCTATGACGAAACCGGCTGCGGCGGGCACGGCAGGCGGGCGACGACACAGCAAATAATCCCTAAAATCAGCAGCTTCGCTGTATGCGACCCCAAGGGCGCTTACTCGGGCCGCCCACCTTCGGACCCAGCATCCGGCACGCGAATGGGCAGGCGAGCGGGCGGCGCGGGCCGAATGGCCACCGATGCCTCACAAGCCTGCTTGGCGACTTGAATCTTCTCCAGCACGTGCCAGGCACAACGGGTTGCTGCGGCCGACCAGTCACCGCCACTGCCACGTCGTTTGGCTTTGCCCTGCGCATTCCACCGCAATTGAAACTCGCCGAAGCTACTCTGGCCACGGCTGCAGGCGATCAGCGCCGATTGTCTTGCCATAATCAGGCTTTCAACGGCCTGATGCTTGCACGGCCCGCTGACCTCAGCGCGTACGGGCGGCATGAAGACCCGCTTGGCTTGGGCGGCGGCCGGCATGACCAGCAAAAGAATACTGAGTATCCACAACGACTTGAAAGACATCAAACAGCCCCCGGTTCGCCCGTAGCTCTAGGGGCGTCACTTGCCGACGTAGACATAGAGGTAGCGCGTGCCCGGCAGTTTTTGGCCAAAGCAGTTGGATGCCTCGTACTTACAGCTGCCATTGTTGACGGTCAGGCTGTACAGCGGGTCGACGGACAGGTCGTCGCAGCCTTCAAACTTGACCCACCAGGATCGGCCGGCGCTGAGGTCTTTGTAATCGCTCTTGATCAAGTTGTCGCCGAGGTCGAAATTAGCATTGTAAATCAAGCCGTATGCCTGAAAGAACGGCAATCCATCTTTGAAGACGTTCTGCTTGACGTCGATGTAGCGCACCAAGTTGGGCGAGGGACCGCAGACTACGCGGATGCGATTCCATTGGCCGCCGGCGCACTTGGCTCCCCAGTTGGGCGGAATGTCGTCGGTGGCGAGGTCATCCTGATAGCCGGCGCATTGCAAAAGGCCTTCGGTTGCGTAGTTGGGCCCCAAGGATCCTGAGAAATCGAGCGTAGTTGGCGCGCAGCCATCGTCCGTGATGCCGTTGCAGTTGTTGTCGATGAAGTCGGCGCAGACGTCCTTTTTGCCAGGATTGACCGTTGGATCGCTGTCATCGCAATCGTTGCCACCCTTGGCGCAGACGTTGACGATGCCGCCCGCGGGGGGCAGGTAGTCCTTGAGCGCATTGCAATAACCGTCACCGTCGCCGTCGCATTTGTCGTCGATCACGTAGTTGCAGTCGTCGTCGACGTTGTTGCAGACCTCGTCGGCATTGGGGTGGACGCTGGCCTTGGTGTCATCGCAGTCGATTGCCGTGAATTTGCAAATGGATGCGCCGGAGTTGCCCATGTTGGCATCGCAGTAGCCGTCAGCGTCGTCGTCGCACCCTTCGTCGAGTTGGCCATCGCAGTTGTTATCCAGATTATCACACATGATTTCAACCGGTTCAAAGCTTCCCGACCAGCCACCGTAATCCGGCGCGGTACAGCCGGTCCACTTGCCGTCGACGCACAGGCTGGGGTCCTTCTTGCTCCCCTTGCAAACGCCTGCTTGTTTTTCGCAGGGTTGGGCATCATCGAAGGCCAAGTCGCCGTCCTTGGCGTCGGTCTTGCCATCGCAGTCATCGTCTTTGCCATTGCAGACTTCGGGCGCGCCGGGGTGAACCGAGCCGAGCAGGTCGTTGCAATCCCCGCCGCCGAACTTGCAAGCTGTTGGAAAACCGGCTGTAGCCATAGCGGAATCGCAGTAGCCATCGGCGTCGTCGTCGCACCCTTCGTCCACTTGGCCGTTGCAGTTGTTGTCGACGTTGTCGCAGATTTCACCCATTGAAACGCCTGGTTGTACACTACAGACGGCGCTTGACCCGTCCGCCGCACAGACCGTTTTGCCCGCAGCGAGGCAGGCGCCTTGGCCGGCCTGGCAAGCATTGCCCAAACTGGCGAAATTCTCGTCGATTTTTCCATCGCAGTTGTCGTCTTGCCCGTTGCACAGCTCAGCTTGGCCGGGATTGCGCCCCTTGTTCAGGTCGTCACAGTCGCCGCCACCGTTGACACAGGCCTTGGGCTTGCCTGAAGTAGCTAGATTTGCATCACAATAACCGTCGGAATCCTTGTCGCAGTATTCGTCGACGCTGCTATTGCAGTTGTTGTCGAGGTCATCGCACACCTCTTGGGCGCCGGGGTGAACCTTGTCAGAGGTATCCAAGCAGTCGCCGCCGCCCTTGGCGCAAACCAGCGGAAAGCCAATGGTTGCCATCGCCGCGTCGCAATAGCTGTCCTTGTCGTCGTCGCACCCTTCATCGGCCGCGCCCGAGCAGTCATTGTCCTTGTCATCACAAACTTCTGCATTGCTAAACGCGGGGTTATTGGCTTGATATTCAGAATCAGCGCAGCCCATCCATTTGCCAGCGACGCACAGGGAAGCGGGCTTTTTCGCCCCTGCGCACACGCCTTTTTGGACTTCGCATAGCTGAGTGTCGGTCAAGAGCAGGCCCGGGTCTTGGGCGTCGCTGCTGCCATTGCAGTCATTGTCAACGCCATCGCAGACTTCCTTTTGCTTGGGATTGATGTTGGAATTCTGGTCGTTGCAATCGCCACCGCCATTCTTGCAGGCCTTGGTGCTTGGATCGTAGAGCATCGCGGCGTCGCAAAAGCCGTCGCCGTCTTTGTCGCACCCTTCGTCGGTTTGGCCATTGCAGTTGTCGTCTTGGCCATTGCAGGACTCGGGCGCTGGCTTGGGGCCGATGCAATTGAGCACGCCGCCTGCGCAAATCGGCGTCCCTGGGCACGCGAGGTCACCGCTGCTGATTTGGCAGATGGCGCCGGGCACGGGCTCGTCGACCACGCCATTGCAGTTGTCGTCCTTGAGGTTACACGTCTCTGAGGCCGGCGCTGGGGCGTCGCAGGGCACCAAGACCACCTTGCCACTAGGACCAGTGTCGCAATGGCGCACGCCTTGGCACGAGCCCATGGCATTGCTTGTGGCGCACTTGGTCTGGGCGGCCTCAAAGACAAAGCGTTGCGTGCAGTTGGCGCTGACGTCATTGGCCACGCACTGCTTGGCAAGCTTGCCGGTCAAGGATTTGACGGTCTTGCAGGCAAAGCCGTCCGGACAGGCCTGACCCGAGGAGCAATCCGCACCGCAGAAAGCCCCGGCGTCGCCCTGAGGTACGCAAAGATCGCCAACGCCAGCAATGGTTTGGCCGATGGTGGAGACGCAGTCCAGGTCACCCTCGCACGGCCTGCCAAGGTTGAGCGACGCTGGCACGCAGCCGAACAAAACGTCTGGCGCTGTCGTGAGTTCCCTGCATGTCCAGCCCACAGGGCAGTCCGAGGCGGTGTTGCACACCTTGGTGCAGACGCGATCGTCGCGGGTGGGGACGCAGAAGCCGGACAAGCACTTGCCGTCGTCCACGCAAGAAAAACCGCATTCTCCAGGCTTTGCGTTGACGAAGTCGCAGCCGGAGTTGTCGACGACTTCGCCGGCTTGAGTGTCCTGCCCGCCCGGGAGTTCGGGCAACGAGCCGATATCGGTATCGAATTCAAGCGTATCGCTGCTGTCATCGCTCGCAACGTCAGCGCCCCCGAGGTCGGTGGACCCCAAGTCCGAGGCGCTGCCGTCCTGCGCAGACGTGCCAGTATCGACCGCGGGTGTCCCGCCACCGCTGCCACAACCGATGACAATGGCCAAAAATGCCAAAGATCCCATGCGCCAATTGCGCCTGCACTGCCTGATCATGGTCCCCCCGCTTGTCCTTGCGCTGTCGATCGGCCGGTCTGCTGGTCAGTTGCTATCGTATACGAGCCCGCCAAGTTTCGCACCTGGGGCTGCCCTGCGTGCAACTGGCGAATCTGCTGCGTCAAGACGCCATTTCACCGCAGGCAAGCCTGGCAGCGCGGGCGGAGACGTCTGCGTCGCGCGCAGAAAGCAATAGCTTGAAAGCTATCGTGCTTTTTCTGATGGCGGACAGTTTCTGCCAGCAGATTCCCCGGGGGCGGCAACTGCGCTTGTCCCAAGCCGATGCTACAGCGCAGCAAACTGCAGCTTGAGCTGGTACGTCACGGGTGCCGCGCCGTGGGGCAAATCATGAAGATCTTTCCACTTCTTGCGCACGCACTGCTCCAAGCTGTCGCCTTGGCCCTGGGCCTTGACCTCGGTCCAAAACCCTTTGTCATCAACGGTCAGCTGCAACACCGTCTCGCCCAGCATCGAGTCGCCATGGGCCACCAGCCAACGGTCAAAGCAAGCCCGCACATCTTCGAGTTTGACTGACTTTTCAAACTGTTCTCGGACATCAGCCGCGGGCGCTGGCTCGACCCACTGCACCGCACGCATGCGCGAAAGCGGATACTGGTCGGGGCGATAGCGATTCAATTCCCGTTTCAATTCAGCGGTCCACGGCCCGACCTGGTTGCGGCGTTCTGCGTCGGTCCAGGCTGCTTCGGCTTCGTGCAGGGCCAGGGACTCGGTATGGCTCACCACGAGCCTGACCAAATTCTTCACAAATTCAGACTTTTGCCCAGGCAGGCCATCGGGGATCACCAAATCTGCCGCACTCGCTGCAATGTGCCCGAGCAGGCGAGTCCGCATGAGCGCCGAGGCGTAGGTCCACTCCAGGGCATTGTAGAGATCGACCGTGGCAACATAATCATGAAAAAGTCCGGTGTTCGGCGCTTGACCAATGCCCTCGGGGTCAAGGTCCGGCGAACCGCGAACCACCACCAACTGCTGCTGCAATTGCTTCATAAGATTGGCTAATTGCTTCTCAGGCGCCGGCGCGCCAAACAGGGGCTGGATCGGCGTCGCCATGAAGGACTTGGCCTTGGGCTCAAGCAAACGAAATGCAGCTTCCGCTGTGACGCTGGCAGGCAGGCCGCCGTCCTTCTCGAGGTTGAGCTTGGCAAAGAGCTTGACGGTGTCCTTCCAGGTCGCCTCAGCCTTGCGGCCATCACCCATGTCTGCGTAAAGTTGGGCTAATTTCTGACGCGCGGCAAAGACGACGGTCGGTTCGGCTTTCTCCTTGGCCGCTTGGCGCAAGAAGTTTTCCAGGGCAGCCGCTTCGTCGTTGTGCCCGGCAGCCCCGGCAAATTGCGCCGGCCAAGCCATCGTCACAAGGACGATCAAGCCAACAAAAACAGCGCTTTTCCAACGATTGTGCCAGGCCATATCACCTCCGAGCAGCCCTGCCCCTACAGGCATCGGGCGCTGCCCAAAGCGTGCGCCTTACCGGACCAATTCGCAAAATTCCTGTCGGTTTGGCCCGAAGTGACTACGCAAAGGGCCCAGGCGCGGGAGGCCGGCACGCGTCTGGATACTGAGAGGCCAACTGCGCCAGAAGCTGCGCGAGGTGCGCGTAAAGAAAGCTATCTTCGACGATCATCGGTAGGACAAATCGCGGCGTTTCGACCAAGTACTTGGCCACAAGCCTAGGCCGCGGCCACTTCAAGCAGGAACGCAAATTATCAATCCGATCAGCTGCTTTAACCTGACGAATGGGCAAAGGCGAATGGGCGAGCACGGTCCAATATTGGTCATCGGTCTTGGTGGCGGCCGGCGTCATCCGCAGTTGCTTGGACAGCGCGCGCACGGCAGCGCTCACATCTGCGCCAAAAAGGTCAGTTATTTCCTGGTGATGTACATCGCAATCTTCCAAGACGTCGTGCAAAAGCGCCACGGCCAGCAACCAAGGGGCACGCACCACGGCGTCGGGGTGGTCATGGAGCAGCAGGTCGCGAACGGCGCGAGGATGAACAATATAAGGCACTTCTGGCGCGGTGTCGTCACCTGTGTTGCGCTTTTGGCCGCGGTGCGCGTGCTGGGCAAAGGCGTCGACGCGTGCTAAGTCCAAGGTCATGTTGGCCGTCCAGTGCCCGCGAGAAGCACCTGATATTTCAAATGGTTGTACGATACGGGGGCTTCATGGCGCGTCTTCGGCATCCTCTGGGTCTCCCTCTTCGGGCGGCTCTGACATCGGCTCGGCATCCTGGTCCGCGCGGGGAGCCTCCTCTAGGACCGGGGGCGGACGCTTGCCGACGATCTGACCGGGCATCGTCGTTGCTTCCGGCGCCGAATCAGCTGGTTTCACCTCAACCCCAAACTGACTCCGGCCCGATTGCAGAGGCCCGAGCAGCTGACTCGCTGTTCCGACCACCACGGCGGCCAAGTGATCGGGTTGCATGCGCTCGTGTAGAACGCGATTGACGGTCTTTAAGTCCACAGATTCAATGCGTTGTGGCCAGTAGTCGACATCGCTGGCCGGCAGCCCCATGTCGGCCGCTCGCATGCGCACAGCGAGTTCCATCGCCGCAGTTTCGAGCGCATAGCGCTGGCCGCCCTTGAGGAAATCCTTGGCAAAACGAAGTTCTTGGGGCGTGACGCCCTGTTCGTGCATTTCCTGAAGAATCTGAATCGCCACATCCACGGCGGGCGCGGCATCTTGGGCGGAAGTGCCAAAACCGAGCGCCCAGCTTGAGACCGTCGGCCCACTGCCCAAGGCCGACCAAGTGTGGTAGGCCCACCCGCGCAACTCTCTTATTTCATGGGTTAAACGCGAAGTAAACGCGCCACCTAGGATGGCATTGGCCACGGCCATAGCCACGGCATCTTTGTGCTGGGCACCCACGGTCGGCCACGCCAAGACGATTTGCGCCTGGGCCTTGCGCGGTTTGTCGAGCAGCAGCATTCGCCGGCCCTGCACCGCAATCTTGCCGATGGGTGGAGGCGACGCCGGATGGTCGGTACCCACGGACGCAAACGCCCCTTGCACCGCCGCTTGCGCCTGGGCTTGGGTCAAGGCGCCCGCGAGGCCAAAGCGCAGCGATGCATTGGCGATGTTCTTGTGCCAAAAAGCCTGCACATCTGCGACGTCCAGGCGCTTGAGACTTTGCTCGGTGCCCTGCCCTGGCCGCCCGAGCACCGTACCGCGGAACACGTAGCGGCCGATCGCATCGTGGACGAGGGCCTCTTCGTCGTCGCGCAAATGCAGCAGATCGTCGACCAACTGTTGACGAACTTTGGAGAATTCTTCTGCATCAAAGCGAGGACTGTGCAGCACGTCGGCCATCAAACCGAGCAGGGCCGGCAACTCGGCCACCGGCGCGGCCCCGACCAAGGCGGCCACGTAGCGATCAACCGAGGCATCCACGCTCGCGCCGAGACTGTCGAGTGCTTCAGCAAATTGCCCACGATCTCGCGAACCTGCGCCGCGGAGTGCCAGAGTCCAGGCCAGCAGCGCCAGCCCTTCCTTGCCGGGCGGATCGACCAACGCGCCACTGGCCACATGGACGCGCACAGTCACAACCGGCGGCCACGGCCGCGAAACGAGCAGAACAGGAGCCACGGTCCCTCTTTTGGGCCGCGGTCCCGCAGCCCCCGGCACAGCCAGCAAAAGCGCCACGATCAGCGTCACCAGCCCTGTGGCGGTCGCGCGCTTCATCCAATTTTCCCCTTTACTTTTACAGATTTTGATCGCGAAGTGCGCACAGGCAGGGTCCCCCGCACCACGGCTCGGCCCGAAGGAACCAGCCACGTATCGGCCACGCGCCCGACATCGGCCACCGCCACCTCGGCCACGGCCTGCCACCAGCTCTGGGCGCGCCCGGGATCGCCAAAGGTCGCCCAGTTGATGCCGAGCGCTTCGGCCCGACCATCCACACCCGTCATTTCGCGAAAATACGCCATTCGCAAGCGATTTTTTGCCCCGCGAACTTCGGCCTCGGTCGGCGGGTGCGCGTGCAGATCGGCCAGAAGTCGGTCCACCTCCGCCAGGGCATCCGCTGACTTTTTGCCGGGTTGTAGGATCACATGCAGCTCCAGGAGGCCAGGCCCGCGGGTTTCGCTGAGGTGCATGTCGACGGCATCGGCTAGGCGCACCTCATGAACCAAGGTCCTCGACCAGCGTGCGGACTCGGCATTAGCCAGCACTTCCACAAGAATAGCCAATGCGGCATGGTCGCGGTGATCGCCAGCGGGCACGCGCCAGGCCACGGCCAACCGCTCAGCGCTGGCTTCGATGGGCAGTTCCACCTGCCCAGGCGGCTGAGATACCTTAGGCAAAACAGTTTGTTGTGCCGTAGAAGTCCCAGACCACCCGCCATACTGCTTGATCAGCAGAGGCAAGGCAACGCTGGGATCGACCGCGCCAGTGAGGATGAGCCCAGCCCGTTGAGGCAAGTAGTATGCGCGATAAAAGGCTTCAATGTCAGAACGTTGAATGGCACCAAGGTCCGCAGACTCGCCGATCACCGGGTGGCCATAGGGATGGGTCCCATAGGCGGCTTGGTACAGGGCGACGGCCATGCGGCCATCGGGATCATCATCCAAAGTTTCACGGCGTTCATTGCGCACGACTTCTAGTTCACTGCGACAACCGACCGGCGTCAGATCCAGGTGCTGCAGCCGATCTGCCTCTAATTCCAGGACTGTCGCCAAATGCTGGGGAGGCACGGACTCATGGTAGTAGGTCCAATCGAGCCAGGTCGCGGCGTTGGCCGAAGCGCCCATTTGCTCAAGCGTCCGGTCAAAGACCCCGGCCGCGTGCTGTCGAGTCGCTTTGAACATCAGGTGTTCCAGCAGATGCGCCAGCCCGGTCTTGCCCACGACTTCATCGGCCGAGCCGACGCGTACCCAGGTGTGCACAGCGACCAGAGGCGCTGCCGGGTCGGGGGCAATCAAGACCGTCAAACCATTGGCTAAACGCCACTGCTGCACGCCTGACTGGCCCAGGGGCACAACGCCCACCAGCGTGGCCTGGGCCGCGTCCACCGAGTGGGCCAGTTGATCAGCCCCGCGCTGCACGGCGGCCAAATCTACCGCAGAAGCACCTGATCCAACAGTAGAATCACGGACTGGAGCAGGCATGGTCGACCTCGATTCGGCGGCAAAACTTGCGGATAAGACAGGCAAAGCGCCTACGAGGACAGCCAGCATTGCCGCAGCCCGGGAGCAGCGGTCGCCGCCTTTGCCAGCGAGCCATGCAAAGACGGGCTTTGCCAAGAGATTTCGAGCCATCGCAGCGCTCATCGCGGCCCCTGAGGTTGGATCGCTTGGCGCCGGGCATCCGCACCTTCCATGCCAGCTTCTGCTACTTCGGCCAGATGGTCCAACTCAGCACGACCAATAGGCCTGAAAAGATGGGGCAACTCGACTAGGGGCAGGGCCGACGCGCGCTGCAGATGGCGAACCTGCTCCTGCTGAGCCCCGCGCCACTGCTCATACGCGTGCACGTTGTACAAGGCCGCCTTTGCCAAGGGATCTTGGGTGTACAACGCCGCTTGCTGGGCCCGAATCCGCAGCGAATCGGATAGCAATGCAGGCAACACCTGATTCACAAACATGTAACCGGTGGGCACGGCCAAGAGATTGCGCGCCTGATCGGCTAGTTCCAGCGCTTCAGTCGCCGGCAATTCCTGAGGCAAAGTAACCACATGAAGCGCTGTCCGCCGCGGGTCAGCCAGCAGATCGCGCATGTGCCGTGCGTCCTCCGCCATCGGCCCGACGGGCACCGCATCCAGGATCACTTGGGGCAAGCGCAGCAGGGAAACGCCGTGACCCGTCGCCGGCGCGTCGATCACCAAGAGGTCCCAAAAAGGTCCTAAACTATCGGTGCGTTGCTGTTCTTCCATGTACCAAGCTTTGCCCAGCAGAACCAGTTCGTTCATCCCCGGCACCATCGCCAGCAGCCGACGCATGACTTCATTGTCAAAAACTAAGGATTGCAAGGCCTTCCAGCGCAGCTTCATCAGCCCGTACTCGCGCAAGGCGGGCGCGGGCCGCAACATGGTCGCGAACAGAGGGGTCCGCGGGTCCAGGGCAACGGGTTCGTAACTATCTGCATCTATTGAAAACATCGCGCCAATGTCATCGCGCGTGTTGAGCTGCACCACGCAAGTCCGCAGCCCGTAGCGGGCGGCGATAATCCCAAGCGCTGCGCTGACCGTTGAGCGACCGACGCCGCCTTTGCCAGAGACAATCACAAACCGACGCTGGAACAACTGACTGCGCAACCTGCCTCAAACTCGCGGGAAACCCGTTCCCAACAGCCACAGGGGTTCGAACCAACTGCCGGCCATCGCGGCAAATCGGCGACGGCCACTAACCCGTCCCGGCCAGGTGCCAAGGGCGCGACGGCGGGTCCACGGGCCGCGATCGTCGTGCACGCATGGAGCAATGTCCAGACATGGCGGCGCTCGGCAAGCGAAATATGGCCAGGGCAGACAGAGGCAGCCCATCAATTCTTGATAGAAATCAAGCTATAAAGATGCATGACGACAAGGGAACGTGCCCATCACTGCCGTCTTCAAGGCCGCGCGCGGCCCCGCGCCAAACGTCAACCACCGCCCACGCTGTCCCAGCCGCACCTACCGCCGCGGTTGCCAGCAGGGCCGGACCCGTCTACGTTGTCGGCACGGAGGCTACCCGATGCGCATAACCTTGGTTCCCGCGGCCGCTCTTGTCGGCCTAACCACCATCCTTTCAAGTGGTTTCTCAGTGGAGGCGAGGGCCGATCGCGGCCGTGGCGCCTCAACCTATGGCGGCCTTGTTGCTGTCCGGGCCCAGCTCCATGAGGCCTACACCGACATGCCGCTGGTCCAAGAAGTGCGTAATTCCAGCGCCTTGACGATCGTACAGCGCGAGCGCGTCCTCGACACGCATTTGCCCGCCGATCGCGCGCTGGCGGTGATCGACGCGATCAGCAGCGAAGGCGTGCGGCAGAACAACGTCGACCGGTTCGTGACGCTTGGGCTGCAAGCACGCTTAACCTTGGGTCTTTCCGGCGCACTGCGCAAACGCGACGTCGGCGTGGGCGACCTTGACGCCCGCCAGGCCCTGGTTCTTGGCTGGGTCCGCACCCTGGCCGCAGCGTACGACCCGTCGATTTTATCGCGAAATTCTAGGTCATTAGACGGCGCTGGCGCGATTCAGTTGCTTGAGCGTGCAGCCCAGGCGGCGCCGGACGACCAGGCAGCCCGCGTGGCCCTGGCTTTGGCCAAGGCCTCGGTCGACCACGACGATCAGCAGGCGTGCGATCTGGCGATTGGCTTGCAAACCGCTGCGCGCACGGGTGGTTCGGCGGCAATTCGCTTGGCAGCAGCCGAACGCGTTGTACAACTGGCAACGACGATGCAGGGGCAATGCCATCCTAGTCGCACCAGCCCCTATAAGAATCCCGTGCAATTGCCGCCGCCACAGCCCGAGACCGGCTATGCTCCGCCTGCGGACACGGGCAATGACGTCAGTGGTCGGCGTCGGGGCCCCGGCAACCACACGATTCCCTTTGTCATGATCGCGCCTTTTTTCAAGGGCTACATGGACGATGCGGCTGTGCTGCGCATCGCCCAACGCGCCCGACTGGATGAGTACGGGTTGGAAGACGTCCTCAAACGAGACACGGTCGGCGATATCACGCTGGCGGTGATCAATGCGTCGGTCCTCATGCAGCGTATCTCTGCGGATGACAACGCAGATGTCGCCTGGCTGGCTGTGCTGCGACGGCACGGACTGACCGATCGCGGCACTGCCGTGCGGGCGACGCTGGCTGTATCGCAACTGACCGGAGTGGAAGCACTCTGCCTAGCTTACGCCTACGCCTTGGCCGGACGGAGCTTGACATCGGACAACACGGATGCTGCCCAAACTGCTGCACCGCAACAGCTTTTTGCACGAGCGCGCCAAATGCTGCCAGCCAATGCCGTGCTGGGCCCGGTCATGGCCCTCGCGCATGTGATCGATCTCGAGCGGATGAGCGGTCTGTGTCAGGCAGCGGGCAAGGTGGATGCGCTGCGCTTCGCCATTAATAAAGCTACGTTACCCGAGGCTGCCCGCACTCCCCTGCTCGAAGCGCTGGCAACGGTGGATGGGCAGTGCCGCGATGCCCGCGGTGCGGCTCGATAGGTCCTGCGGCGCGTAAACCACTTCCACTCGGTAAGCACTTCCGCTCGTTAGGCAACGCCTCTCGCTAGGGGGGGCACTGGCATACACGGGGCAGTTGGTGGATAATTCCTCAGCAGCGCCGTTGCGCCCCGCTGCCTGCAGGCCAAGTGGGCGGACAAAGCCCGCGGGCGATACCGCTTTGCACCCGAAGCAGCCGCGCTGCGTGGGGCCTGTGACTGAGCCATGAGGAGCCCATGAACCGCGACGATCAGCCGCCGCCGATGCCTGGCAGCCACTACGGCGAGGAAGAGACCTCCCTGCACGTGGCGCGCCAACACGACGATGCCGAACTGGCTCTGCCCGATGCGCTACCGGACCTCTTGCCGGACGAGCTTGATGACTTGCCGCCCGCGATCGTCGGTGGCACGGGCGCCAAGGTCACGTTGCGCGCGATCGACGAGCACTACCCGGGCCGCGAATCGACCAATGAGCGCCAGCAGCGGCAAATTCACAACCAGCAACGGCGTTTACCGGTCGATCAGCAGCGCCGGCCGACTTTGATGCCCTCCGGCTTTGACGCGCCACCCAAGCTGCCTTCGGCCCCGAGGACCGCGGATCCCGCCCTGGTTCGCCCGGCGCGGCAGGCCCCGGATTCGGCGCTGCCGTCCGTGGGGCAGCCCCGGGAAAGCTCTGATGTGATTCAGATGTTCCCGGCTGAGGCATCGCGCCCCCAACCCATGTATGAAAGGCCACGGGGGGCACCTCCTACGCAACCACCTGCGAGTGCGGGAAAATTGGTGCGTCATGCCCCCGGCGTTCGCGCCCAAGTGCCGGCCTCGCCCGCGGCAGTCGCGCCTCCTCAAGCGCCCGTGCGCCCTTCCGCACTGGGACCGCAGGTGCTCCCCCTGTCCGCTGACCGCGTGGCCGTGCTGATCGCCGATCACCGCAGTCGCCTGCAGAACCTCGATCTGTTTGCCCGCGGCCTGGAAATCGGCGCAGGCCTGTTTGGCACCGTGTCCCTGGCCGTGCTCATTGCTAGCCTTGTCAGCATCTTGCTGGGCAATGGCCAATCGGTGCTCGCGGCCGGTACTGCTGTGGTTGTCAGCGTCGGCGGTCTAGCGATCACGGCGTTGATGGGCGCAGCGGCAGCGGGCTTGAGGCAAATCGCGCACAACACAGCGCAACTGGCGGCCTTGCTGGAAGCGCTGTCGCAGTCGCCCCGTTGACGTTAAGCGCGATCGCGCCTACCATTTCGCGCCTCGCGCGCCTCCCACATCCTGGCTGGACGCTGGTGCGCGGGGTTTTGCGGCCACCACCTCTGGGCCGCGTATGGATGGATCATGAGAACCCGTCGCCCCAAGATCGCTATCAATGGATTCGGCCGAATCGGTCGTTGTTTCGCACGCTTAGCCGCTCGCGACCCCCAGTGCCCCTTTGACCTCGTCGCCGCCAATGACTTAGCGCCCGCGGAGTCCCTGGCTTACCTGCTGCGGTACGACTCGACGCATGGCCGTTTGGGCCTGCCCGTGAGCCTGGACCAAGGTGCAATTGTCGTTGGCAATCATCGCATTTTGCTGACCGCGCAGACCGACCCCGCGCAGTTGCCGTGGAAGGATTTGGGCGTCGACCTCGTCATTGAATCGACAGGCAAATTCACCAAGCGTTCCGCAGCAGCTGGCCACTTGACCGCCGGTGCGAAGCGCGTGCTGATTTCCGCGCCGGGTGATGCCAAGGAAGCCCCGGATGCCACCGTCGTTCGCGGCATCAACGATGAGACGCTCAAGCCGGAACACACTGTTATTTCAGCAGCTTCCTGCACCACAACCTGCTTGGCTCCCGTGGCCAAGGCCCTTGACGATGCCTTTGGCATTGTCACCGGCATGATGACGACCGTGCACGCCTTCACCGGCGACCAAGTGGTCCTGGACCTGCCGCACAAGAAGGATTTTCGCCGGGGCCGGACCTCGTCGCAGAACATCGTGCCCAGCTCGACCGGGGCGGCCAAGGCCATCGGCCTCGTAGTGCCCAAGCTGGCTGGAAAGCTCAATGGTTCAGCGCTGCGCGTGCCCGTTCCAGACGTGTCCTTGGTCGACCTCACCGTGCAGGCGGGGCGCAACACGACCATCGAGGAAGTCAATGCCGCGCTGCGCAAGGCCGCCAGCGATTTCTCGCCGGGCGTGATGCGCATCGAGGACGACCCGATTGTTTCCAGCGACTTGCTGGGCGACGGCACCGGCGCGATCGTCGATAGCCAACTGACGCACGTGCAGGGTGGCAACTTGGTCAAGGTCGTTGCTTGGTATGACAACGAATGGGGCTATGCCACGCGCCTGTACGCACTGGCCAGCCACATCGTGACGACCCTGGGCTAACCCCAGATGACTAAAAGACAACCAGGCTGTTGACCACCAGCGCCGCGGCGACCGTCGTGGACCCTGCACAGCAGATAGGATCGCAGCCGCCAGGGCTGAAAACCACAGCGTGCGCAGCGGCTTGCCGCGTTCAAGCAGCGGAGGCAATGATGGAAACCGGGGCTTTGCTCAAGCAGTTGGGCCTATTGTCGATCCGCGACCTGCACTTGGCCAACAAGCGAGTGCTGATTCGCTGTGATTTCAACGTGCCACAGGACGCCGACGGCATCATCACCGATGACTCGCGCATCCGCGCCACGGTGCCCACCATTGAACTTGCGCGGAAGGCGGACGCGCGTGTCATCCTGTGCTCGCATCTGGGCCGCCCCAAGGGCAAGAAAGGGCCGAAATATTCACTCGAATCAGTCGGTCGCTGGCTCGCCGAGCACCTGTCCTGCGAAGTGCTGGTCCCAGATGATTGCGTCGGCGATGCTGCCATCCACCTGGTGGCCAATCAGCGCCCCGGGCAAATCGTGCTGCTGGAGAACCTGCGTTACAACGAAGGGGAAGAGCAGAACAGCGAGGATTTTGCCCGCAAGTTGGCGGACTTATGCGATGTCTACATCTGCGACGCCTTCGGTTGCGTCCACCGGGCCCACGCTTCGGTTTCTGCCCTGCCCAAGCTGGTCCCCGTGCGCGGAGCCGGCTTGCTGTTAGAGAAGGAAATCGAGTACTTGACCCGCCTGATGACCAATCCGGAGACGCCCTATGTGGCGCTGCTCGGTGGTGCCAAGGTGTCCGACAAGATCGAGGTCATCGAGTCCTTGATTCCCTTGGTAGATCGCCTGGTGATTGGCGGGGCAATGGCCTACACCTTCCTAACCGCCCAAGGCCACGACATGGGCAACTCATTGGTTGAAAAGGACCATCTGCAGTTGGCCCGCCACTTGCTGCAGCGTTGTGAGGAAAAAGGGCTCCCCGTCCATTTGCCGGTGGATCACGTGGTCGTCCAGGAAGTTACGGCGGACGCGCCCATGCGCATCGTCGGCAATGGCGAGTTTCAACCTGGCGATATTGCCGTGGATATTGGTCCGCAGACCATCGAACGCTTTAGCGAAGTACTGCAGGGTCGCCACGACGCCCAGGCCCCCAAAACCATCTTATGGAATGGGCCCATGGGCATCTTCGAGATGGATCGCTTTGCCACCGGCACCATGGCGATCGCCAAAGCGGTCGCACACACCACGGCGACCACCGTGGTCGGCGGCGGTGATTCGGTTTCGGCCGTCAGGAAAGCGGGCGTAACGCCTTTGATTAGCCACGTTTCCACCGGCGGCGGCGCGAGTCTGGAGTTCCTTTCGGGCAAGCCCATGCCCGGCATCATCGCCTTGCGCGGCGGTCGGCGTTAAGCCAAAGGATTGGGGAAGATGCACGCAGATCGTCAGCCCATTATCGGTGGCAACTGGAAGCTCAATCCGCAAAGCCTAGGCGAAGCGGTGAGCTTGGCGGGGCAATTGCGCAACCGCCTCGGCAGTCAGCGCAGCGTGCAAGTGGTGCTGTTTCCGCCAATGCCTTTTCTTCATGAAGTCGCTGAAAAACTTCGAGAATCTGAGCTTTTGGTCGGATCCCAGGATCTGGCCGTGCAGGCTGCTGGTGCCTTCACGGGCGCGGTGTCGGCGGCGATGATTCGCTCCGTCGGCGGCCAATGGGTGCTGTGCGGACACAGTGAGCGCCGCGCCGTATTTGGCGATTCAGACGCGATCGTCGGTCAGAAGTTGAGCGCAGCCCTAGCTGGCGGTTGTAAACCCGTTCTTTGTATTGGCGAAAGTCTTGAGCAGCGGGAAGCAGGTCAGACCTTCGCGGTGGTTGCGGCCCAGCTCCAGGTGCTAAAATCATTTCAAGTCAGCCAATTACAAGACCTTGTGCTGGCCTACGAGCCAGTCTGGGCGATCGGTACGGGCCGCGTAGCCACGCCAGAGCAAGCCCAGGAAGTGCACCTGTTCATTCGGCAGCAAGTCCAGGAATTGTTTGGCAAGAACTTTGCGCAACAGCTGCGAATTCAGTACGGTGGCAGCGTCAAGTCAGCCACGGCCGCGGGCTTGATGGCGCAGCCGGACATCGATGGACTTCTGGTCGGCGGGGCTAGCCTTCTGGCCGAGGAATTTGCCAATATCGTGCGCTTCAAGTCGGGCAACTAACCGGCTCAGCCGTCGGGACGCGGCCCCAAGTGGCTGTACGTCTCAGGAAAGTTTGATTTTTCCAAGGAGTTCTCGTGGGTGCCCTGTACTACCTCATTGTAACCTTGTACGTCATCGTTTGCCTGTTCCTCATCATCGTTGTCCTGCTGCAACCCGGCCGAAATGGTGGAAATGCTGCGGTTTTTGGCGCAGGCTCATCGACTGGCTCCGTCTTTGGCGGCCGCGGTGCGTCCACTGTGCTTTCCAAGACGACGACTGTAGCGGCGGCGCTGTTCATGATCCTGTCCATCGTGCTAGCGCGCTGGAATTCCGACCATTCCGTCGTGGAAGGCGCTGCTGGCAAGGCCATGCCGGTCCAGCCATTGAAGGCCGAAGTGCCTGACAACGCTAAGAAAGACGGCGATAAGGCAGCCCCGGCCGCAGCACCAGCCGCAGCCCCGGCTCCTGCTGCTGCGGCAGCCCCAGCTCCGGCAGCCCCAGCCCCCCCAGCCCCAGCTCCAGCTCCAGCAGCTCCGGCAGCCGCGGCCCCGGCGGCTCCGGCTCCAGCTCCAGCACCGTAATCGCCTGTTATTTCGCTTGAATTAGGTGCCGATGCCCGAGCTGTTGCCCAGCTATTGGCACGTGCAAGGCTATTGAGCGCGGCTGTGCGGGCGGAAACGTCGCGACGGCATTGTTCCCAACTCGCGCAATTCCCTGACAACACTGAAGGAACCGCACGTGGCACATCCTCACGCCGAGCTGATCAGCCAAGCCTTTGCCGACCGTAGCCTCTTGACCGATCGGCGGCACAGCGAAGCGGTGTTTGAAACCATCGCCCAGCTCGACCGCGGTACCTTGAGGGTCGCCGAGCCGACTCCGACCGGCTGGCAGGTCCATGCCTGGGTCAAAGAGGCGATTCTGCTGTATTTTCAGCTGGCTGCCATGACGGTGCTTGAGGTGGGGCCCTTCGAGTACTACGACAAGATTCCCCTCAAGCACAACCTGCAGGGCCAAGGCGTACGGGTTGTGCCGCCCGGCGTCGCCCGCTACGGCAGCTTCTTGGAACCAGGCGCGATTTTGATGCCGGGCTACGTCAACATCGGCGCCTACGTCGGCGCCCGCACGATGGTCGACACCTGGGCCACGGTTGGCAGCTGTGCGCAAATTGGCAGTGATGTTCACCTGTCCGGCGGCGTCGGCATCGGTGGCGTGTTGGAACCGCCTACGGCTCGGCCGGTGATCGTCGAGGACGGCTGCTTTGTCGGCTCACGGGCCATCATTGTCGAAGGGATGCATATTGAACGGGAAGCTGTGATCGGCGCTGGCGTGGTCCTAACGGCATCGACGGCAATTCTCGACGTGACCGGCCCCCAAGTCGTTGAAATGCGTGGCCGAGTGCCGGCCCGATCCGTGGTCATCCCTGGGTCGCGGCTCAAGCGGTTCCCCGCCGGCGAGTATGGCGTGCCATGCGCGCTGATTATCGGTCAACGCACCGAAAGCACCGACAAAAAGACAAGCCTTAACGCAGCATTGCGCGACTTTGGCGTGTCCGTCTAGGCCTTTGACGCCCAAAATATGCCGAGTTTCGGCGCCGATTGAAGCTACGCGAACCGCCGCGGCTGCTAGAACGACAGGATCCCCTGCAAAAGAACGTTGACTTTAGCGACGTTAGCAAACGTAGAGCCCAGCGATTGCGCGTATAGGCTCGACTGCGTCTGCGTCAGCGGCATCCGCGCCCCCACACCCATGCGCACCGGCCCCACGTGGATCCGAAGGCCGACCGTACCGAGGATATCGCGCATCGCGGGCGCATTGTGAACCTGGGTCAAGCCATCGATTTCACCAACAAAATCGAGAATGACCAGGTGCAGCACGCCCGAAGCACCCCAGTTCAGGTAATCCACGGAACTGTAAAAGGGATTGTCGCGCACGGCCTGCATGTGCGTGTATTCCAAGCGGCCCATAAGCGAGAGAATCCCAAGTTCAAAGCCACCAATGGCGTAGGGTTGAACGGTCAGGTACTCGTGCAAATACTTAGGCAAAACCAAGATGTTGGACAGGGCCAGCACGTTGGCGTCCTTGGAGCCGGTGGGCAGGTACAGAGACAGACCGCCGGTCCAAGCGTAGCGGGCAATGCCCATGCCGCGCCGCGAGCCAGCACGGAAATCTAGATTGATATTGCCTAGCTGCATGGTCGTGCCATCGTCCGAGCGAAAGCCCGCTAGGGGCACATAGGCCGTCAGGTCGTAGGTACCAAAGTTGTACTCGGCCCACGGTTCTAGGCCAAAGGCAAAGGCATTGCTCGGTTGCCCGGCCACTTGGGCGATGTCTGCCACCGAAGAGACGTTGCTTGCGTTGATGCCATTGATCGCCTTGAGCTGGGCGGCCGACAAGGTCACGTGGTGCGCAGCCGCTGCATCCTTGAGATACTGCTGCAATCCTGAGATGTTGCCAGCGTCCGCCAGGTCTTTGGCGTGCTGAGGGTCCGCGTTCTTGAGCACGCCGATCATGTCGCTGGCGCCGGGCAGCTTGGCGGAAGCCTGCTCGGTCGCTTTGTCCAGTGCCTTGGCCGCAACAAAGGGGATGGGGGCCGCGTGTGCGTTGATACCAAAGGCTATCTTGCGGTCCTTGGACGATTGGCGCAGAGCATGACCGCTGAACAAATCCGTGTCATCAAAGGGGCGCGACGCCTGGGCCAGGGAGGGCAAGAGGCCAAGCGCGAAGGAAAATCCAAGTAAAACGGCCCGCCGCCAGTTCAAAGAACAAACGCCAACCATGCAGCCTCCAAAGCGCCAGGATCATGGCGCAATCCACTGCCGAGCCTCGGCAAGCTGCGAACTGCAGCCCGCCTAGGTCCTGCAGAGCGTCGCCCAAGCCGAACGCAGACAAATGGCTAAGGAGACACGCGTGCTACCAAGGCTAGCGGAGGTTGGGCTGGCTGACAATGTCACGCTTGGGGCCGACACAAGGGTCCGGCGGCTGGTGCCAATTACCGAGGTGATTCAGGGACAAAGCAGAGGCGCGGCTGCTGAACTCAGTCCAGGCTCAACGCGGCACAATGCTCGCAAAGGGCAGGTGCGGCCTCAGGATGGCCGGGATGGTCACCGAGCCATCGGCCTGCTGGTGGTTCTCTAGGACCGCGATTAGGGCCCGCGAGGTAGCCACCGCCGTGCCATTGAGCGTGTGCACAAAGCGCGGCTTTTGCCCTTCTTCCGGGTAGTAACGAATGTCCAAGCGCCGCGCCTGGTAGTCGGTGCAGTTCGAAGTCGAGGTCACCTCACCGTACACGCCGCGCCCCGGCATCCACGCCTCGATGTCGAACTTGCGGTACGCCGGCGCGCCAAGGTCACCGGCGCAGATATCGAGCACGCGATAGGGAATCTCCAAGGACTGGAAGAGTTCCTCCTCAATCGCCAGCAATTCCGCATGCATGGCGTTGGAGGCTTCCAAGTCTCCCGGGCAAAAGATGAACATTTCCACTTTGCTGAACTGGTGCACGCGATACAGGCCCCGCGATTCGCGCCCGCCAGATCCCGCTTCTGTGCGAAAACAGTGGGAAATACCGGCGATTCGAATCGGCAACTCGCCCGGCTGCAAGATCGTGTTGGCCAGCATCCCGCCGATGGTAATTTCGGCCGTGCCAACCAGGCATAAGTCATGGTCGGCAATGCTATAGACCTGCGTCTCGGCCCCACGCGGGTTAAAGCCGATGCCTTCAAGGATGGCCGGCCGCGCCAAATCCGGAGTCGCCACGAGCTGATAGCCCTTGCTGCGCAGCAGTTCCAGCGCCAGCCGCTGCAAGGCGAGGTCCAGCAGCACCAGTTCATTTTGCAGAAAGTAGAACTTCTGTCCGGCGACCTTGGCTCCTGCCTCAAAGTCAATGAGATGAAGTTTTTCAGCCAGTTGCACGTGATCCAACGGCGTAAAGTCAAAGGCCCGCGGCTCACCGACGTGACGCAGCACGTGGTGGTCATCGTCCGTGCGGCCCAGGGGCGTGTCCGGGTGGGTCAGGTTGGGCAATGCGCGCGCCAAGACATCGAGTTCTTTGTCCAATTGCGCCGTTTCCTGCTCCAGGGCCGGCACCAATTCCTTGCAGCGTTTGCCGGTCGTCACGAGCCACGGCCGGTCCTGGGCGCGGACGTCAGTTACGGTCTGAATGCCAAGATCAGCCTGCAATGACAGTGGAATTTGCGCAAACAGCGTTGGCGCATCCTGGTCCAGCTTGCCGGTCTGCCGGGCGATGGCATTGGCCACGGCGCGCAATTGTTCAAGCCGGGTAAGGACTTCGTTGCGTTTCTTGTAGGCCTCGAGCAGGGCATCCACGTCCCCGGCCGCGAAACGATTGGCCGTATTTTGCGCCACGGCCTGCGCATGGCTGACCACGTACTTGATATCGAGCATATAGAATTTCTTCCTGTTTTTGATGTCCAGCGGGGCAGAGCTGGCCTTACTTGGTCACGCAATGACCAGCCACGCAGTCGACGGCAGCAAAGGGTGCGCAAGCGCAAGGGACGGTGGGACCGCAACTGAGGTCATTCCAGAGTTTCTTGAGCAATTGCAGGTAGACCCCGCGCACGCTCGGCGCAGTCGCCAGTTTGCTGTTGACCGGCGTTTGGCAGGCATCGCAGATCACGCCGACGCCGGCCTTGCCATCGCAATCCGCAGGCGCTGTGCAGACTTGCACGTCGGTTAGGGCCTTGGCCCAGGCAGCGTCAAGGTCTGAACACGTAATTGCCTTGTTCTTGCAGGTCCCAGCGTCGCAGTAGCCCAAAGCATTGCCGAGGTCGCCGCAGTTGCTGCCGCCGCAATAACCGGTAGTGCAGTCATGGCTGAAAAAGTCTTGTAAATCCTGCTGCAACGGTGCCCATTGCGAGCTATCGCTGTTGACGTATAGGCCACAGCCGCATTTGAGCTTGTCGGCCACCTGCGTGGCGCACTGGCTATCGGTTGTGCATTTGCGTACTTGCGTCATCAGCGTGTCGTACTCGCTGACATAGTTGTCACACAGGGCGGCGATCGGATCGCCCGTATCCGCTTTCGTGTCGCCTGATTGCGCATCTTGGGCGCTGCCATCGGCGGAATCGGCGGCATCGGCCCCGGTCACCGCGTCGGCCCCTGTGATGGCGTCCTGGCCGGTGGAAACCGTATCCAACCCAGCATCATTATTGGTTTTGCTGTCGGCCGTGTTGGCCGTACTGCTGCCTGCCGGCGTGGAACTGCCGCAGCCAGTCCCAATTGCGACCAGGGCTAGGGCAGCAACAGTGAGAAAGCATCTTTGGTTTCGCATGGTCTAGGACCTCCATGACCCAGCCGGCGACGGCCGAGCAACGCCCAAGGAGCGGAAATCAAGCCATGGCGGTCTCGCTGGCTCCCACATCCGCGCTGCCTTGCGCGCCGCGAGTGTAGCAGGCGTCCAGCCGGTCGGCCACTTGCCCCGCGGCCCGAACGGATGCGGAGGGACGGCCGTCCATCACTGCTACTGCGCCGGCCCCAAGGCGGCAAATAGCCAGCCAGCGAGATCACTGCGAACGCGTGTTTTATCGAGCAGTTGTACCCCACGAGCGTAGCCATCGGCCAGGGCCAGCCTCTTGTTGACTAGGCGGCGAGCCAGCAGGATTCCTGGGTCATTGTGCGGATCATCCTTGGACCAGGCCAGAAACAGTTGACGGCGTTGCAAATTATCCATGCGTTCAGACCATTGCGTATCTGTGACCTGCACGGGCAGCGATAAGGCCACCGTCGCGCGCACCCGCAGGTCGACAGCGGTGCGGTCCAGGGCCGCAACGGCAGCTTCGTTGCCCGCCAACAGCGCCACGGCAGCGCCCGCAAAAGCTGTCCGCGCTTCGAGCTGATCGAGCACGGCATCGAGATGATCACGCGCCGCGACAAGGGGTTCGCCGATATCGGCCGCTGGGGGCGCGGCGACAATCACAAGCGTCGTCGGCCTTTGGGCGCGTACCAGACGCAGGACGGATAACCACTGCCGATCTTGTTCACCTTGAGCCGAAAGAGCCAATAGGATCGGGGCATTGCCTCGGGCCGCCGGCCAGATGGTCGCGTGGGCCGTTTGCCCCAAATGGGTTGGCAATGTCAGCGGTTGCCCAGGTCCAAGGTCGACTGCGGGACGAGGGCCAGGGCGCAAAGCCGTTGACGATGTAGGCGATTGCGGCAGAGCAACGCCGTGAATTGGCGCGTTGGCCGACCGAGGCAGCGTCGCCGCCGGCGCACGGGCGTGAGGCCCGCAGTGCAACGCTAGCTGCCAAACGCCCACAGCCAGCGCTACGGTGCCGAAAGCAAAAGCGGCAATGGTTCTGCGGTGCATCAGCGACTCCTCCGCGGGCCTTGTACGCCGGGCCAAGCCAGCCTGCAAGCGCGCTGGCCTCCGCCGCCCGCACAACCGGCCTGGGTGGTCTTGGGTCAGCTACAGGCCGCGGTCTGCTTTGTCCTTGATTTTCATCATGACTCCAGCATCAAGGCGCGTTGCTGTGGTGGATGCTAACCCGGTTCTGCTACGCTGACGGGGCCGCGTGCGAACGCGCCAATGGCGGTCAGGGGCTGACTACGCCACCGCGGAGCCCAGGGTAATGCATGCGCCGACATGAAATAATACCACGTAATAACAAGTGGTTCTCCACGCCGGCTCGCAATTCAGGGTCCTTGCCAGCGCTGCCGGCCCACCAAGAGGTCCTCGGCGGTCGCCACCCGCGCTTGCTAGCTGGGCTTTGGCTGTGCGTACTGCTCATTAGCCAATGTACTTCCGAACAAACCATCGTGATCAACGTGGTTTCAGATGCCCAAGCTTCGCAGAGTGACACCGCGCCCCTGGACCTCCAAGCGCTGCCCTGCCCGCACGCCCCAAGCGATACCGCGGAGCCATGGCCGCCGACTGAACCGACGCCGACCTGCGCCAGTGCGTCGGTCAAGCCTTGGTATCCTCAAGGACAAACACCTGGACCGACTCTGGATTTGCAACTCGGGCGGACCGATCCGGTCTCCGGCGTCTTCACGCCCTGGCAGGACGGCGATTGGGCCCCCATTATCCACGGCGTCCAGGGAGGCATCCATATTCCACTGTCGTTCGTGGTGGTGCTCCCGTCACTGGAACTAGTTAAAATGAAACTGCTAGTTCAGGCCCAAGCCAGCGTGCAATGCCAAGCCGTGGCCCTTGGGCCCCCGAGCACGATCGCCGTGCAGGCAATTGCACCCGATTTCGGGTATCGTCCGGCAGAGGACGTTCGCGTCATCTTCACCAATCAGGTCTGGACAGATTCCCCCAAGTTCTGCGGCCAAACCATTTTGTTACAAGCCCAGTTGCAGGAGCCGGCCTCTGGCCAATGGGGACAAGCACAGCGATGGATTCACCTCTACGACACCGGGGCGCCATGAACAGCCGTGCCTACATCGTCGCCTGGACCATTTTGGCGGGATGCACCCAGATCACTGTTATTTATGACGATTCTTACTCGACGGGCGGCACCGTCGATGTCGTGGGCAGCGACCTCAAGGACAGTTGCAGCGCCGCGGCCAGCGACGCCGGTGACCCAGAACTCGTCAGCGGCATCACCGCCGGCCTGGACTGCGTGTTTACGGAAAGCAATTACTCCCAAGCACCGGAAGGTTGGCCCGCCGGCACCTGCTTTCACGGCCACCCGCCCCAAGCCGGCGATTTCGTCGCGCCCATGCCCGCAGATCTGGCCTGCGATGTGAGCGATTACGCACCGAAATTTTGGCCTTCTGGCTCAACGATTCCCCAGCCCGACCTGCAACTGGAACTCGGACGCACCGGCGACCACGGCGAGTCCTTTGTACCGCTGAGCGATGGCGACTTCCTGGCCGTCATTCACGGCGCCCAAGGAGCGCTGATGTCTCTGGTGCGAATGCGCGTGCAACTCCCCGGACAAACAGCATGTCTTGCCAAGCTGCAGAGCCGTTTGGTCGTCTTCATCAATTGCATGGGCGAGGCCATGTACTCCAGTCCGTACGCCTGGGCCGAGCAAGATGAACAGGGACTCTACCAAGCATCCAAGCACCGCGAGGATATCTACGTCATCTACACGGACCTGGATCCGGCCAAGTCCTGGCAACTCTGCGGACAAATAGGCGATTTTCTTGTGCAAGTACGCGTGCCCGACACCGACCATTGGGGCCAAGTCCATCGTCGCCTGCGACTGTACGACACGCCGAAAAACACTGATAATTGCGGGCCTTCCTCGGACGCAACTGGGGGGCGGCCTAAGCGCTGACGCCGGGGCAGGCAAGTAGGCCGTAACGCTAGTCTGGGCGCGTGGCTCGCTGCCTACGGCCAAGAGCCCCTGCTAGGCGAGCCAAGGCCGTGACTTTGCGCCACAACCTCGATCGGCAGCCCCTGGTCCGGGGCAGCAAGCGGGCAGGGCGAAGTAGACGCGCCATGACCGCAATAACATCTTGACAATACAGCCTTTTTCGCCTTGTCTCTCGCTGGCTCAGGGCAAATTGACAGCGCCCATGGCCGAATGCTACCTTGGCCCAGGAGCACGTCTTTGCGGACGGCTTGCGTTGCGGTCGCTGCGAGCGTACCGTAGGCAAGTACCGGTGAGCGGCTCGCCCTGGGCGACGTGGTCCTAAACGTGCTAAACCATAGGGTTCGGCGCGCCAGACTGCATAGGCCGTAGCGGTAGACATCTTAGGCCGAGGCGATAGGCAGCGGCTCCGTCGTTTGGAAGATCGATAGCGGGAGGCATCATGACCATCAAGCCCACGTGGTTGACGATCAAGCGCAATTCCTCAGAGCTGCCCCCACAAGGGGTGGGCAGCGGCCTGTCATGGCTCTTGGCCATCGCGCTGATCGCACTGCCAATGCTGGCCCTGCCGGGCTGCGGCAATGACACGCCCGCGACGGGAACGCCTGGCACAGCGACCGGCGGAACCGATGCAGATGCGCAGACTTCCGTGGATGACACCGCCGACGCGACCGCCGACGTTGGCCAAGACGTCCCGCTGGACACAAGCGCGGATACTGGCAGCACCGATCAAGACACCAGTCCCGACACTGTGGATGTTGCTGAGACCACTGGCATTGTCTGTCCCGGTGGCGCTGGCTGCGATTGCGCCTCCGACGCCGAGTGCAACGGCAACAAGTGCCTGGACACCCCCGGCGGCAAGAAGTGCGCCCAGACCTGCTCGGGCGATACGGGCTGCGGCACTGGATTTACTTGCAAAGTCGTCGGCACGGGCTCTGACGCCGCGAGCTACTGCGTGTCGAACTTCCTCTCGACCTGCTCGCCCTGCCAGTTCAACAAGGACTGCCAAGTCAACGGAATCGATGCCCTTTGCGTCGACTACGGCGCGGCCGGGAAGTTCTGCGGCGGCACCTGCAGCCAGGACGGCGACTGCCCGAGCTCTTCGTTTGCCTGCACGCCAGTCAAGGACGAAACCAGTGGCACCACGAGCAAGCAATGCAAGCTCAAGACCGTGACCAACAAGGGCAGTGATGCCGATTGCAGCACCGATCCGACGGTTTGCGCCAAAGGTGAAACGTGCGTCAGCGGCAAGTGCGCGATCGTGGTTCAACCGGTCTGCGAGTGCAGTTCGTGGGCCAAGAACGCTGGGTTGCAGACGCAGTGCTCTTCGACCAACCAATACGGCACGTGCACCGCGACGCGTAAGTGCACGCCGGACGGCTTGGCCGCTTGTGGCGCCCAAACGCCCGCGGCTGAATCCTGCAATGCCAAGGACGACAACTGCGACGGTACCGTGGACAACTTGGCCGCCGACTACAAATGCTCCAAAGCCGCTTTCAAATCCTCTGGTTCTGGCGACGCCTGCAAGACCGACGTGGACTGCGCCAAGGCGGGCGAGGGTTGCGACACAGGTCAAGGCAAGTGCCTGGAATTGATTGGCAAGTGCTTCGGCAAGCCGACCTGCGCCGCCAACGGTGAACTCATCTGCGCCGACGCCAACACGCCTAAGCTGGAAGTCTGCAACGGCGAAGATGACGACTGTGACGGCAAGATCGACGAGGACTTCCCCTACGCCGCGCCCGACGGTAGCACCAAGTCCTACGGCGACGCCTGCGGCGTGGGTGAATGCGGCGTCGGCACCGTAGTTTGCAAGGACAACCTGACCGCGGTGTGCAGCACCGACAGCAAGGCCGTCAAGGAAGCCTGCGACGCCAAAGACAATGACTGCAATGGCAAAACCGATGACGCCACCTGCGACGACAGCAATGTCTGCACCGACGACACCTGCGATGGTGCTAACGCCAAATGCATCAACACCAACAACACGGCCGCGTGCGACGACAAGAACCTTTGCACCGAAAATGACATCTGCGGCGCGGGCTTGTGCGCGGGCTCGGCCATCGACTGCGGCAATCAATGCGAGGCGTGCGACGGTGCCAGTGGCAAGTGCATCAATGCCAAGGACGGCACGACGTGCAGCGATGCCAATGCCTGCACGGTCGGCGATAGCTGCGGCAAGAACCCGTTGACTAGCAATTTTGAATGCTTGCCTGGCGTCGTCAAGCAGGTCTGCGATGACAACAACGTCTGCACCGATGACGCTTGCGACACCCAGAAGGGCTGCGTCAACGCCGCCAATGCCGCCACCGTGCCTTGCTACGACGGCAAGGACGGCACCAAGAGCATTGGCACCTGCACAGGCGGCCAACAGCTGTGCAAAGCCGGCAAGTTAGACAAGACCTGCGTCGGAGAGATCACGCCGGCGGCGGTCGAAGCCTGCGACGGAAAGGACGACAACTGCAACGGCCAGACTGACGAAGGGTGCAAGCCGACCTCGGTCGCAGTGACCTTCTCCAGCGCGTATGTCTCTGGCAAGACTGGCAACTTGACCTTGCAGATGCTGGTGGGACCGAGCGGCCCGGTCGGCAAGGCCACGGGCGATGCCAACAGCAAGTACAGCGTCGACTTTGGCTTCCTGTCCTGGTTGATGTCCTTGTTCAAGTAGGCCTGCAAGGAACTGCTGTCCCCCAACCCCGTGTGCGCGGAAGCGATTCGCCCGGGGGGAGTCTGCAGAGAGACCAGCACGTAGCGGCGAAGAGCTACGATTGCACAACAAATCCAACCGCTTGACACAAATCGCACTGGCGCTGAGGATCCTGGCCCCACAGCCGGGGAATTCCCGGGCCGGTAGGTGCCCCTCCAGATTTCAAGGGCTCCGGCGGGCGTTGGCCAGCGGCACCGTGTCCTGAGAACCGCGACGACCGAGACGAGGAACAATGCTGCAACGGCCCCAACTGCAAGCGATTTTGGACGAGCGGGTCCTCATTCTTGACGGCGCGATGGGCACCGAGCTGTACGACCAGGGCTTTGGCTTTGAACACGCCTTTGATGGTCTCTGCCTCAGCCATCCGCAGGTGGTCCGGCGAATTCACAGAGAATATGTCGACGCGGGCGCTTCGGTCCTGACGACCAATACCTTCGGTGCCCATCGTTTGCGCTTAGGTCGCAACCACTTAGCCGACCAAATAGGCGCGATCAACCGCACGGCGGTGCAGTTGGCCCGGGAAGCGGCGCAGACAAGGCCTCCGCACAATCGCCCTTACGTTGCGGCAAGTTTGGGCCCGCTGGGGCAACCCTTGCAGCCGATTGGCCACGTGACTGTCGCCCAGGCTCAAGAGGTCTATCGCGAACAGATCTCAGCGTTGCTGGATGCTGAGCCAGATTTCTTTGTCCTTGAAACATTTAGCGATCTGGAGGAAATGCGCCTGGCTGCCCGGGTGCTGCTGTCCCTTGCGCCCGATGTGGCGTTTATCGCCAATGCGACGTTTACGGACGATGGCAAGACGCTGTTTGGCAATAAACCTGAGGAAATCGTTCGTGTCTTGACCGCTCAGGGTGCCGCAGCGGTGGGTGCCAACTGCTCGACGGGTCCGCAGGGTTTGGACTCCGTGCTCGAGCGCATGCTGCGGGTCGAAGGCGCGCGCATTTCGCTGAGCCCCAATGCCGGTATGCCTAAGCTGGTCGATGGGCGCTATGTCTATGTAGCTTCAGCAGATTACTTTGCTGAATGGGCCGTGCGCACGGCCGATCTGGGCGTTCGCGCCATGGGAGGCTGTTGCGGCACAAAACCTCAACATATCGCGCGGATGGCTCAGGCAATCGGCGTGAGAGCACCACGGATCCGCGTGCCAGGTGCCACGCCCACCTACTTGGAACCGCGCGAAACGGAAGACCATCTTCAATATCGGGGTTTGACCGAGCAGCAGTCTTCTTTTGACGCCAAGTTGGCCAATGGCGGCTTTGCGATCAGCGTCGAGCTGGACCCGCCTCGTGGCGTAGAGGCGGAGTCGCTGGTGCAAGGGGCCATTGCGCTGAAACAGGCAGGGGTCGATGCCATCAACATCGCCGATTCCCCTTTGGCAACAGCAAGAATGAGCCCCTTGGCCCTGGCCGTGCTGATTCGCCAGCAGGTGGACATCGAGATTCTGCTGCACGTTTCGTGCCGCGATCGCAACGTGCTCGGGCTGCTGTCTGAGTGCATGGGGGCACACGCATTGGGGATTCGCCATGCCCTGTGTGTCACGGGCGATCCGCCGTCACTGGGCGACTATCCTGGCACCAATGGCGTATTTGAAGTGGATTCAATCGGTTTGCTGGGAATCCTGGCTCGTCTCAACCGCGGCGAGGACGCCAATGGCAAGCAACTGCCCTTTCGCAGCAACTTCCGCCTCTCGTGCGCGGTCAACCCCACCGCCGACGATCTACCTAAGGAAATCGAACGGTTTCACCGAAAGGTTGAAGCCGGCGCTCAGTACGCGCTGACCCAACCCTTGTACGATCCGGCGGACTTGCAACGGTTTCTCGACAAGGCAAAACCGACAATTCCTTTGATTGTCGGAGTATTGCCTCTGCGCAACGCCCGCCACGCGCATTTCATCCACCATGAAGTGCCTGGCATGGCCATTCCGCTGGCCATCCGCGACCGGATGCAGGCGGCTGGAGCCAATGGGCCCGCGGAAGGCGTGGCGATTGGCCGCGAATTCCTGCAGCATGTGCGCAAGTTAGCGCAGGGTGCCTACCTGATGCCGCCTTTCAACAAGTTTGAGATGGCGGTCGACCTGCTGCGGCATGCCTGATCTCGCCGTGGGCCTGCGCCGCACGTGTGGGGGCCTTTGCGCACAGGACGTTTACCACGCAAGAGAACGGCGTGCGGACGGCGACACGCCAGCCTCAGTCAACACCTTAATAAAACATGGCAATTGCGATAACGCCTGATCTGTGTCGTAGCCGCGGATCGTCGCTTACAGCAGTTCGAAGCGACTGCCTTCGCGGACGAATTGCGCATTGGGCATCGTTTGCTGAATGTCGGCCGCGATGGCATCGAGGGCGTCATCGGGGCGCGATGGCTCGTGATGGAACAGCAAAATCTGCTTGACACCCGCGGCTTTGCAGTGGCGCAGCGCTTGATCGTGCGTCGCGTGGCCCCAGCCGTAGCGCGCCGGCCCTTTGCGGCCGTAGTACTCATCTTCGGTGTAAGTCGCGTCGATGCTGACCAAATCGGCGTCTCGGCATAGATCGAGCAGCACCGGATCGAGGGAGCCGTCCCGCGGATGCTCCCAGTCCGAGCAGTGAACGAAGACTTTGCCAGCATATTCAATGCGATAGCCCACGACTCCGCCGGGATGTTCCAGCCAAGCCGTGCGAATCGCCACGTCGCCAAAACGAATTTCATCGCCCGGAGAAATCCGACGGAAGGCGATCTCCGCCTTGAGCATGTCCATCGTCACGGGAAAGGCCGGCTGCGCAAAGAGCAATCGCAGCACGTCCTCCACGGCGCTACCATTGTGCAGGGCCGAATAGACGTCAAACTGGTTGCCGGGCAGGAGAAAGGGCGCGAAGAAGGGGAAGCCCTGGACGTGGTCCAAGTGCAGGTGCGTCATCAGGAAAGTGACTTGCACGGGCAACTGGCGCATGAGGGCGTCGCCGAACAGCCGCACGCCGGTGCCGCCGTCGATGGCGAAGCGCAGGTCGCCACAGCGAATTTCGATGCACGTGGTGTTGCCACCGTAGCGCACCGTATCCGCGCCAGGCGCAGGAATGCTGCCGCGAACGCCCCAATATTTGACCCAGAACTCTGGGGCCACCGCCATTGCCTGCTCCACGTTGCTACCACGCCAAACGGCCAGATGCTGACTTTATACGCCTTTGCCCCTGCGGCGCAAGCTATGGAGAACCCGGGACCGCGGGTTCGATAGGTACCCGGAAAATCAAAGGATTTCCGTTACGCCTCACCTGCACCTGCAGTTCATTGGCGTTGCGAAGTCCGTCAAAAGCCGCCATGAGGTCCCCCGGCGTAATGATCCGCTTGCCGGCCAGACTGTCCAGGATGTCGCCTGGAAGAACGCCAAATCTCAATACTTCTGGGTTATTGCCGTAGACCGAGACGATGCGAAAGCCGTCGAACTGGTGGCCCGGGCGGACCACGGGAACCAAAGGCACTTGCTGAAGAAATCGCCCTGGCCCGGCCGTCAGAACCCGGTTGAGCACCTGCCGCGGCAAGATCAGTGGTGCGGGTGCCTCTGTCTCCATGGGCCTGGCGCCACTAGCCCGAGGGCGAGGCGCTGGCGTATTCGCTGAACTCCCTGAATGGACGCTGATTTCCTGCGGCTGCTCACCTGGACCTTGGACTTGATCGCTTGGGGCCGTCGCCGATTGCGCCGATCCGCAGCCCAGGAAAACTAGGCCCAGCCACTGCATCGCACGGTTGCGAAAGCGCTTACCAAGACGCAGCAACACCGCGGAATTCATGTCTTGTTCGGGGATTGTCCGCAAAACTTCCTCCCAGATCCGGAAGTCAGATCGCCGGTGCAAGGCGAGGTCGACGTTGGCGTGGCGGCTGAGGGTTCGCAAATCGCCGTTGATCGGCAGACGTAGCCATCGCCGGAGCGACAATCGTTGTTGCTACTGCAGACATACATGCAGTACCGCTGCTCGGCGCCGAAATCGATGCAGGCCGCTTCGGGCGGACACTCGCCACTGCGGCACGGCGTCTTGATGCAATAGCCACCCGGGGAGCCAAGGTCGCAGGTCAGGGTCGTGCCGCACTTGCTGTCCGTGCTGCACGAGTCGCCCACAGAAGGCGAGCAGCCGACCGGTCCAAGGCTCAGCATCGCGGCGAACAATACCAAACATGTCAGACAACGAATCAATTTCATTGAACTCCTGCTGCCGTCACCGGGGAGGCAGGCGACGTTGGCGTGACGCCGCCCGCCGGTCCTTGGGCATGTTCCTGACACGGATGGGCAAATGCGTCGGACACCACCTGCCGTGCCCAGGCGGGAGAGGCGCGCGCGGCATCGTCAAAGGCTTTGGCAAAGCCCGCGCCATCAACAAAACCTTGGTCCTGGTAGAGGCGTTCAGACGGTAGCGCTGCCCCTACAAGAGAACAGCGAATGACTTGATAGGCGGTCGCCAACTTGGCCCGGTCCGCGTCCGTGGCGGCTGCTGCGTGATCGGCTTGCGGTGCCACGGAGGCCGTGCCGCTTGCAGGTTTAGCGGCGGGTGGCGCTGTCTTGGCGCAACCGGCAACCGCACAAGCGATGACCAGCGTGCAAGGCCAGAACCAACGCAGGCCAATGGGAAAACGGCTTGCCTTCATGACGGAATCCCATCCTCGGCCGGAGGCCCCCCAGCGAGGAAGTCGCAGGTTGCAGCCCCCGGGCCAGTGGCAAAGTACCGCATCTGTCGCTCCACTGGCAAATAGGTCGTCGAAATCGCTGAAACAACGGAGAAACAGCTTTGCTACACGCGCCCGCCCGTGAACCTCAGGCCCGCCGCAGGTGCGCCACGGGCCAAAGCTACTAGCTTGCAATGCAAAGGTTTGCCACCAAGGCAAGGAGAGGCCTAGCTTACTCTGCCCGCCGCTCGCGATCGCTAGGCCTAGCCGCGCCGCAACGCCGAACGGCCGGGATAGAATGCGCCCTGCCCGAGGGCCTCCTCAATGCGCAAAAGCTGATTGTACTTCGCGGTTCTTTCCCCGCGCGAGAGCGAACCCGTCTTGATTTGCCCGGCGCCGGTAGCCACAGCCAGATCGGCGATGGTACTGTCTTCCGTCTCCCCAGAACGGTGCGAAATCACAGCACGATAGCCACTCCGATGCGCGAGGTGGACCGCATCCAGCGTTTCCGACAAGGTACCAATCTGGTTGACCTTGATCAGAATCGCGTTGGCGATCCCGGCATCGATGCCGCGCTGCAAACGCTTGAGATTGGTCACAAAGAGGTCATCGCCTACGACTTGCACGCGATCGCCGATGAGCCGCGTCAGTTCGGCCCAACCGTTCCAATCGTCCTCAGCCATGCCATCTTCAATGCTTACCAAGGGATAGGTCTGCGTCAGTTGCGCCAAATAGGCGGCAAAAGCGTTGGAATCCATTTCCCGTCCGCCTTCAATGACGTAGACGCCCCGATCAGCGTGATAGAGCTCATTGGCGGCGACATCCAGCCCCAGCGCAATATCGGTGCCCGGCGTGTACCCAGCGGCCGTGATCGCTTCAAGCAGCAGGTCCAGGGCATCCGAATTGCGTTCGAGGCGCGGCGCAAAACCGCCTTCGTCGCCGACCGTTGTGGTCAGATTGCGCTTGGTCAGCAGCTTCTTGAGGTGATGAAAGGTCTCGGCACCGGCGCGCAAGGCCTCGGAAAACTTGGTGAAGCCAACGGGCAGCACCATGAATTCTTGGATATCCAAACCACCAGCAGCGTGCGCCCCGCCGTTGATCAGGTTCATCATGGGCAACGGCAGAGTCCGCGCCTGCGCACCGCCCAGATAGCGCCAGAGCGGCAGTTTGAGCTGATCCGCAGCCGCCCGGGCCGTCGCAATCGACACGCCCAAAATGGCATTGGCGCCCAAGTTCTCTTTATTCTCAGTACCATCGGCATGTAGCATGAGATTATCGACGGCACGCTGATCGGTCGCATCCCGGCCAATCAACAGGGACGCCAAGCGCTCATTGACGTGCTGCACGGCCTTCTGAACGCCCTTGCCCAAGTAGCGCTCGCCGCCGTCGCGCAGTTCTAACGCCTCGTGCGAACCGGTCGAAGCCCCCGAGGGCACCAGCGCCCGCCCAAAGCCGCCGTCGCGCAGATGGACATCGACTTCTACGGTCGGATTGCCTCGTGAATCCAAGATTTCACGAGCCAGAATGCGGGCAATGGTGTGACTCATCCACGAACTCCCTTGCTAAAGCGACCCCGACAGCAGGGCCAACGCAACGATAGCGCGCCAGGGCAGGCGGGGTCAACGCGTCTCGACCTTGCCTACGTTTTACCTGTGCATTCAATGGCTTGTCGACAGGGTCATCTCAAGGGGAACGGTAGCTTGCAAAGCCTAGCCCAGACCTGGCCGATGCAGCGCAGCGCCCGAGCCGCACCTCCCGCAACTAAGACACTGTTTTAACGAAATAATCGCCATCTGCGAGGGCCGTTCCCTTGCCAGTGGCTCCAGGCCGTGGCAGATACGAACCTCGCCGCCCGAGCGCGGCTGGAGGAACGGATGCAATCCATCAAAGTCGCGGTCTGCCAGATGCGCAGCACCGAGGATACAGAGGCCAATCTACAGCAAGCAGAATCGCTGGTTCACGCTGCCAAGGCCGATGGAGCCCAGCTCATCGCCCTGCCTGAGAACGTGCCCTTCCTGCGGATCCAAAGCAAGGAAAATCATGCAGAAACGATTGAAACGGGCGCCAACGTCCGCTTCTTCCAGGCCCTGGCGCGGGAATGCGAGGTAGCCATCCTGCTCGGTTCCTTTCAGCAGTGCAGCGACGAAGTAGAGCGCGTGCATAACACCTCGCTGCTGATCGCGCCCGATGGCCAAATTGCGGGTAAGTATGAGAAAATTCATCTCTTTGACATCGATATCCCGGGCAGCGTGACGCTCAAGGAGAGCGACAACGTCAAGCCGGGCACGCAAACCGTTGTGGCAGACCTGCTCGGAACACGTTGGGGAATGAGTATTTGCTATGACCTGCGCTTCCCCGAGCTGTACCGGCAACTGCTAGACAAAGGCGCCGAAGTCCTGCTGGTACCCGCCGCCTTCACGCTGCAAACGGGCAAAGACCACTGGGAAGTGCTGCTCAGAGCGCGCGCCATTGAGAATCAATGCTATTTGCTCGCGCCAGGCCAATGGGGCCACCACGGCGGAATTCGCAATAGCTATGGCAACTCCATGATCATCGACCCTTGGGGCCAGGTGATCGCGCGTTGCTCGGACGGGGTTGGCTTTGTCACGGCGCGCCTCGACGCTAATCGCCTGCGTGAGGTGCGGCAGAACTTGCCCTGCGCCGATCACCGCCGAATCCGCTAGCCATCCGGCCGAGTCAGGCGCTGCGGAGCCGAGCGCGTCAGCCGGCAGATCCCCAGGAGATAGTTGTTCGGCGGGCTGCGTGGGTTGGAGCGTTGCCAAACCTTCCCGTATGCGTTCCAGGCCCCCGAATCGAATCGGCCGGAGCGAGGCAACGGGACTTCGGGCGACCATTCCAGAAAACATTTGAGTGCCAAAGTGTTCAGCGGTCGTTCGCTGCCAGGAACTCCGCGACGAACCATCCGGCCGGGCCAAGCACTAAGCCAAGCGCTAAGCCGAGCACCAAGCCGAGCACAAAGCCGAGCACCAAGCCGAGCACTAAGCCGAGCACCAAGCCGAGCACTAAGCCGAGCACCAAGCCGAGCACTAAGCCGAGCACCAAGCCGAGCACTAAGCCGAGCACTAAGCCGAGCACTAAGCCGAGCACCAAGCCGAGCACCAAGCCGAGCACTAAGCCGAGCACTAAGCCGAGCACCAAGCCGAGCACAAAGCCGAGCGCGTCATCCGCCACTTCCCTGACAGATGAACCGTCGACGGGCTGGGCGTTGAAGCGTTGCTGAACGTTGCCGAACGCGTGCCAGGCCCCCGAATCGAATCAGCCAGAGCGCGGCAGCGAGACTTGGGCGACTGTTCGAGCAATCGTTTGCAAGCCGAAGCATTCGGCGCTCCATGGCAGCGATGAACTCCGCGGCTACGGTCTGGCTGCAGCGACGGTTCAGTCCTGCGCACAGCCCGAAAGAAAACAAAGCAAAAACGAACGAAGCCCCAGTTTGTTTCCAAACTGGGGCTTCGTAAAAAGATTCCGGCGACGTCCTACTCTCCCGGGCGGTCTCCCACCAAGTACCATCGGCGCTGGGGAGCTTAACTTCCGAGTTCGGAATGAGATCGGGTGGATCCTCCCCGCCATGGTCACCGGAAATTGTATATCCGGTTTTGCACACGAACAGACACTTGACACGCGCCACTCTGTGCACAAGGCCAAGGGCCCTGTGCTGCAGCCGTCACGACAACCTGATGTGAATACGGCGACAAGCCTTCGACCTATTAGTACTGCTCGGCTCCTTTCGTTACACCTGCAGCCTATCAACCTCGTAGTCTTCGAGGGGTCTTATGGCCAAGGCCAAGATACCTTATCTTGAGGCGGGTTTCCCACTTAGATGCTTTCAGCGGTTATCCCTTCCGCACATAGCTACCCGGCAGTGCCACTGGCGTGACAACCGGTACACCAGAGGTGCGTCCAACCCGGTCCTCTCGTACTAGGGTCAGGTCCTCTCAAGTATCTTACGCCCGCGACAGATAGGGACCAAACTGTCTCACGACGTTCTGAACCCAGCTCGCGTACCGCTTTCATGGGCGAACAGCCCAACCCTTGGGAAGTACTACAGCCCCAGGATGCGATGAGCCGACATCGAGGTGCCAAACCTCCCCGTCGATGTGAACTCTTGGGGGAGATCAGCCT
>CAIMEY010000047.1 GCA_903840165.1 uncultured Myxococcales bacterium
ACGAAGGTGCATCGCCAGTGGCGTCCCGGTTGTGCCCGCTGCGGAGTCAAGCTAGAAGCCCCAGAGGCAAGCGAGGCCATCGCCCGTTGACGCGCCGCGGTGGTCGCACTTTGGACCTGCCAATCGGCCGTGGTCCGCTACAATTTCAAGGTATTAGCTGACGCCAACGCCCGCTGATGCCTGCCGCGCCCGCTAGGACCCTTGGTGGTCCTTTGAGTAGCCCCATGTCCGACCGAAATAGCGACCCCCTGCTCGATAAGCTCAACCCGGCGCAGAGACAGGCTGTTTTGCACACTGAGGGGCCGGTGCTGGTGCTCGCGGGGGCTGGTTCGGGCAAGACCCGGGTCATCACCCATCGAATTGCTTGGATTATTCAGCGCATGGGCGTGCCGGCGTGGCAGATCCTCGCGATGACCTTTACCAATAAGGCCGCCGGGGAAATGCGCGAGCGCGTGGGGCATGTGGTCGGCGAGAGCGCGCGCGACCTCTGGCTAGGCACTTTTCACAGCATCGGCGTGCGCCTTTTGCGCCAGGGATTGGCTACTAGCTGTGGATTGCAAACGAATTTTTCGATTTACGACACGGACGACCAGGTCAAGGTGGTTTCGCGGGCCATGCAAGCGCTGTCGATAAGCGATGCAACGCATAAACCGAAGCAAATCGCGGGGTACATCGATCGCGCCAAGAATCGTTGCCTGCTGCCGGACGATCAGCGCCTGATCGATGAAGTCGATTCGCCCTTTGACCGCAATGCCTTACGCGTCTATCACGCCTACGAAGCTGAGATGCGGCGGGCCAATGCCGTCGATTTCAACGACCTGATCCTTAGGCCCTTGCAGGCTCTGGCCAGCGATGAGCACATTCTCTTCAATTATTCTCAGAAGTTTCGCTACGTCTTGGTCGATGAGTTTCAGGACACCAATCAGGCTCAGTTTGAGTTGCTCAAGCTTTTGACTTCGGTTCACGGCAACTTGTGCGTGGTCGGCGATGACGATCAGTCGATTTACAGCTGGCGTGGCGCGGAAGTAGACAATATCCTGAAGTTTCCGGAGCGGATGCCCGGGACCGAAGTGGTGATGCTTGAGCAGAACTACCGCTCTTCCGGCCACATTTTGCAGGCTTCCAACGCGATGATCTCCGCCAATCGCTCCCGGCACGGCAAGGTCCTGCGTACCGATGCGGCCGACGGCGACAAGTTGACCCTGCACGCGGCGGCGACCGAGCGCGACGAGGCAGCCTGGGTTGCGCGGCGAATCGAGCGACTTCACAAAGAAATCCCGCTAAAGCAGATGGCGATCTTCTATCGGACCAACGCCTTGTCTCGCGTACTGGAAGAAGCGATGCGGTTAGCGCGGCTGCCGTACGCGTTGATTGGCGGACAGCGATTCTATGAACGGGCTGAAATTAAAGACGCTTTGTCGTGGTGTCGCCTCCTGGTCAATCCGAGCGATACGGCCGGTTGGCTCAGGGCGGTGGTGTCGCCGCGGCGGGGCATTGGTCAGGTAACCCTGGATGCGATTGCTGAATTTGCACAAGGGCGTGATTTGCCGATGCCTTTGGCCAGTCGCGAACTGTTGCGGCTGCGGCAAGCGGGCAAGGCCACGGACAAGCTCAAGGCGTTTGAAGAACTGGTCGATAAACTCCGCCAAGGGATTGAACTTTTGCCAGCCCATGAAGCCGGCCGCCGGGTGATTGACCAAAGCGGTCTGTACGAGGCGCTGCGCAAAGACAAGACGCCGGAGTCCGAAGACAGGATGGAGAACCTCAAGGAACTCCTGACGGCCATGGAGGATTTTACCGAGCAGGCTCAAGACCCTTCCCTGCGCTCCTTCCTCGAGCAGGTGGCCTTGGTTTCGGACACGGACAAGCTGGGCGGCGAGGTGGACCGGGTGTCGCTGATGACGATGCATGCGGCCAAAGGTCTTGAATATGACGTGACTTTTATCGTGGGCCTGGAAGAAGGGCTGCTGCCGCATAGCAATGTTGTCAATGAACAGAGTGATGTCCGCGATTTGGAAGAGGAAAGGCGGCTGTTCTATGTGGCAATGACCCGCGCGCGCCATAAGCTGCACCTGACCTATGCCCGCTCACGACGCAAGTTTGGTGCGCAGGAGATGGCGACGCAGCCGTCACGGTTTCTGCAACAAGTGCCTAGAAATCTTGTGGAAATTGAAGGATCTACCTATGGCGCGACGGGCGGGTGGCAGACCCCGGCAGCGGGCACCATGCCGATGCGGCGCGGACCGTTGCCGACGGGGGCGTGGGCGCAAAGGCCGGTCAGTTCGCCGCAACCACCGAAATGGCAAGGCGGATCTGAGGACGACGTGCCGGTGCTTCAGCGCGGCGAGCAACATGAGCCGGCGCCGCAGGGACCTTTGCAGGTGGGCAGTCGCGTGCGCCATATCACCTTTGGATCCGGGCGGATCCTGGTGATGGATGGGCCAAAACCCGAGGATTACCTGACGGTGCGTTTTGACCAAGTCGGCGTCAAGCGGTTGGTCGCCCGCTATGTCAAACCTGCATCTTAGCAAGGGAAAAAGCGATGACTGAGAATTCCCCAGATTCTGCCGCACGCGCGCAACCCAGCCGCTCGATACGCTATTTCGCCGTGTCTGCTGATTTGGCCGGCTGCCAATCTGAGGCAGTTGCTGCGCAAGCGGGAGAGACCATCGGGCAATTACGCATTCGTCTTGCGCAGTTGCACCCGGCCTTGGCCCCCTTGCTGCCCCATTGTCGCCTAGCTACCGCAGCTGCCTTTTGCCAAGACGGCGATGTGCTAGCTGATGGCGCAGAAGTCCTTGTCATGCCACCTGTTTCTGGAGGGGCTCCGCGCTGCGCCGTGACCCAGCATGCCTTGCAACCCGGTGACTCGGAACGGCGGTTGAACTTGGACGGCGCTGGGGGAGTGGCCACCTTTGTCGGCGTGGTGCGGCGAGAGAACTTGGGTAAGCATGTGATTGGCTTGGAATATTCAGCCCACGAAGGCCTTGCCTGCCTGGAGATGGAACGGATTGCCGACGAGGCCCAGGCCCAATTTGGCCTGATTGACGTGTGCTGCCTGCATCGCATCGGCGCACTGACGGTTGGTGAAATTGCCGTTTCGATTGCCGTAGCTGCGCCGCATCGGGATGCCGCATTTGCGGGCTGTCGTTTTGTCATTGACCAACTCAAGCAGCGCGTACCGATTTGGAAAAGGGAAACGAGCGCCGACGGTGCGCAATGGCTTGGCACGCCGACCGGCCTCCAGGACACAGCGGCACAAGTGGATAAATAGCAAATAAAATCAATAAGTTATGCTCATCAAGTGCCTGCACCCGCCGGGCAGAAGATAGCGTCGGTAACGCGCGTGTTGTACCATTCGCCAGCGTTTCAACCGTCAAGTGGAGGAACTGTGGGAAATCTAAAAGAAAAACTCCTGACCGAGACTCAGCGGCCCGCCGTCATTCGCGATTGCGCGCGTCTGGTGGACGAAGAAGTCGAGCGCAAGAGCGGCTTTTCTGGACTTGCCATCAAAGCGGCCTTCAAGACGGTGAAAACGGTCAAGCCCGGATTCATTGAACATGTCATCGACGGCTTGCTGGACGCCTGGGTGGAGAAGCTCGAAGGTCACTTTGCGAAGTGGCAAGAGGGTGGAAGCGCCGGTAACTTTGGTGCATTTTGTCAGCGCGATAGCAGCGCGGTGGCAGAACGCCTGCTCGAAGTCACCGATGCCCGCGCCCACAAAATCGAACAGAAAACCGTGGCTTCCTTGTATGGCAAGATGCGTCCGTCGGCCAAAGAGCACGTGGTTGCTGCGGTCCCGGGCCTGGGTCGCGTCGTGGATAAGTACTTGTCCCTCTGAGTTGGAGCGAAAAACCAATGCTGGTCAGTCGTTTGCATTTGCCGACCTTGCGTGAAGCCCCCAAGGATGCCGAGGTCGTGTCCCATCAGTATCTGGTGCGTGGCGGCTATATTCGTCGGGTATCTGCTGGAATCTATAGCTTTTTGCCCCTTGGCGTCCGCGTCCTGGAAAAGGTCAAGACCATCATCCGCGAGGAGATGAACCGCGCCGGTGCGCAGGAAGTCTTTATGCCGGCGATGATCCCTGCGGATTTGTGGCAGGAATCGGGGCGCTGGGCCAAGTACGGACCAGAACTCTTGCGCGTCAAGGACCGCAAGCAGGCGGAGTACTGCGTCGGGCCGACCCATGAAGAGGTCGTCGTCGACTTGGTGCGAAAGGACGTGCGTTCTTACAAGGAGTTGCCGGTCAATCTGTATCAGATTCAGACCAAGTTTCGCGACGAAATGCGGCCACGTGCAGGGCTGATGCGCGGGCGAGAGTTCATCATGAAGGATGCGTATTCCTTTGATTCTACGGTGGAAAACGCCCATATTAGCTACCGCGGCATGTATGAAGCCTACACCCGCATCTTCACGCGCATGGGCCTGGACTTTCGCGCAGTTGAGGCGGATACCGGCAATATTGGCGGCTCAATGAGCCATGAATTCCAGGTATTGGCGGATACCGGCGAAGATTCCATCGTCTCCTGCGACACCTGCTCCTTTGCGGCCAATGTGGAAAAGGCACCGTTAGCTGCTGGCAAGGCCTACGCTTTCGGGCCGGCGGCGGCGGCCGAAATCCTCGACACGCCGGGAACCAAGAGCATCGAATCGCTTTGTAAGCTGCTGGGTTGTCAACCTGCCGATACGATCAAGGCGATCTTGTACATGGCCGATGGCGAACCGGCCGTCGTCTTTGTGCGCGGCGACCGAGAAGCCAATGAAGTCAAAGTGAAACAGGCGCTGGGTGCTCAGGAGCTTTACTTGGCGGACGCCGAATGGTTTGCCAAGACCACGGGCCTGCCTCCCGGATACCTCGGGCCGGTCGGTCTGCAGGGACGCGTCCGGGCGATTGGCGATGGCGAGCTGCCGGCCATGCCCCACGCCGTGTGCGGAGCCAATGAAAAGCAGAAGCATATCAAGGGCGTGATTCCGGCGCGCGACCTGCAGGACTTGCCGATAGCGGACCTGCGCATGGCCATTGCCGGCGATCCGTGCCCGCGTTGTGCCGGGCAATTACGGGCTTTTCGTGGCATTGAGGTGGGGCACGTCTTCTACTTGGGCCAGAAATACTCCAAGGCCATGCAGGCGACGTTTTTGGACGAGAATAGCCAGGAAATGCCCTTTGAAATGGGCTGTTATGGCATTGGCGTCAGCCGCATTCTCTCGGCCGCTATTGAGCAGAACCACGACGCCAGGGGGATTGCTTGGCCCGTTTCGCTCGCGCCCTATGAGGTGACTGTGATCGACTTGCAGCAAGGGCAAGGCGTCGCGCGGTCCCTGCATGATGAGCTACAAACCCAGGGCATTGACGTGCTGCTCGATGACCGCGATGAAAGGCCCGGTGTCAAGTTTAACGACGCAGATTTGATGGGTTTTCCCGTACAAGTCATTGTCGGCAAAAAGGCGGCTGAGGGCATTGTCGAAGTCAAGATTCGGCGTACCGGTCAGCGACTCGAGCGGCCCATTGCCGGCTTGGTGAGCGAACTGGCTGGCCTTGTACGCGCGGGGCGTCAGGGAAAACCGATTGAGGTTCAGTAGGTTGTGCGGATGACCACACCACTGCCCCGCTTGGCGATCGCGCTTGATGCGCCGAGCCTGGAGCCGGTCGAACCTTTGCTGGATGCCCTGCACGGGTTGCCTGTGCTGATCAAGGTCGGGTTGTCGTTGTACACGGCGGTCGGTCCTTCCGTTGTACACCACATGCGCCTAGCTGGGTTTGCGGTGTTCCTCGATCTAAAACTCCATGATATTCCCCATCAAGTAGCCCTCGCGGTGGCTGCGGCTTCGCGCTTGGGCGTCGACCTCTTGACCGTGCACGCGGCCGGCGGTTTGGCCATGTTGCAAGCTGCGGCGGCGGCGGCGCACGGGCAGACGCGCATCATCGGCGTCACCGTCTTGACCAGCATGGATCAAAGCGATTTGGCGCAGACCCAGGTCAACGGTGACCTCAGGCACGTCGTTGCTGAGCGCGCGCGCCTCTGTCAGCAAGCCGGCCTGAACGGCGTGGTACTTGGGGCCCCGGACCTGCATGAACTGCTTGATTTCCCACGTCAATTCCTGCGCGTCGTGCCTGGGATACGCTTGCCTGACGCCGTGGCCGATGACCAGAGGCGGACGGCGACACCGGCCGAGGCGATGGCGGCGGGAGCCTCCCTGCTAGTAGTAGGGCGACCGATTACGATGGCGGCGGATCCGCGGGCGCAAACCCAAGCGATTCTTGCGGCAATGGGGTAGGGTACGGGCGCGCCGGCGCATAACCGGTCACAAGTGAAGCATTTGCCGGTATTGCGGCACGGCTGGAGGATGCAATGAGTCAGGACCAAGACGGCGACCTGGGACGCTTTGGCAAGGGTGTCCGCAAAGGCCCGGGACGCCCACGTCCAGCCGAGGAACCTTCAGGGCCCGTGCGCCGGTACGAAGGAGGCCGACCTCCAGCATCCCGCGATGACCGTTCGGGGCCTGACAGGCCGCGGCCCCATAGCGATCGAAGTCAAGGAGAGGATCGGCAAGGAAATTCGCCACCTTGGCGCGGACGCAGTGAAGGCGACAGCCGCGATCGCAATGGACCTCGGCGCGACGAAGGGGCTGATAAGCGTCCGGAACTACAGGTTTCTACTCGACGTCCGCCGCCGCCGCATCCGGGCGCGCCTCGGCGTCCTCTGGACCGTGCGCCGCGATCACCGCTGCCTGCCGACATGATCACCGGTGCCCACGCTTGCTTGGCGCTGCTGCGTCTGCAGCCGCATCGTGTGCGGGAAGTCTTCTTGTGGGCACAGGATTCGCGGCTTGAGCTGCAGGTCACGCAGTTGGCCCAAGCGGCCAATGTGCCGTTGCAACTCCGCGCGCCGCCGGGTGTCGAGCCGGAGAGCCCCAATCCCCAGGGTGTCGCCGTGCGGGTGAATCCCTTTGAATACCGGGATTTGGATAGCATTGTGCCGGCCAGTGGTGCGCGGACCAAGACCCTGCTGCTGGTCCTCGATTCGATCACCGATCCGCGCAACCTAGGTGCCATTTTGCGATCAGCGGCCTTCTTTGAGGCCGATGCTGTGATTCTGCCTACAGATCGCAGCGCCGAAGTGTCGTCCTTGGTCGAGCGGGTGTCCGAAGGTGGATCAGCCGCGGTGCCCGTAGTTCAAGTCGTTAACCTTGCGAGAACCTTAACTTCTTTGCGGGAGCGAGGGGTAGAAGTCGTCGGTACGGCCCTGGATGGGGCAACGGCGGACCTGCGCGATCACCAGTGGACCCAGGCGACAGCCATTGTCCTTGGTGCCGAAGGGGTGGGAATTCGCCCCCTGGTTCGCAAGAATTGCGACGTGTTGCTGCGCCTCGACGGGCCCGACACCATGCAGTCGCTCAACGTCTCGGCCTTTGCGACGCTGACGCTGGCCTATGCCCGCGACCCAGCGCGGCGCGTTGGGGCCAAACACGCTTGACACTGGCAGCCAGATCCCTTATACCAAGCGCCCCCGACCCTTCCGCTGTGCGCGGAGACCTTGGGTCCGGGGCAAGCGCCGAAGCCGCAGGCCGCCAAGAACGAGAACGTTGAACTTCCCGTTTCTACAGCACAATGCGCGCAGACTCTTGTCGACCATGTCGCGACCGCACCGTACCAGCGGACCCCAGGCTAGCCCCGGGACCCGACCAGCGGTGAGGCGAGGCTGGTGGCCGTTGCTGGCATCGCTCAGTCGCTGGTGCAGTTCCGTCGCTGGTGCAGTTCCGTCGCTGGTGTAGCTCAATTGGCAGAGCAGCTGATTTGTAATCAGCAGGTTGCGGGTTCGAGTCCCATCGCCAGCTCCATGCCACGCGACGAACGACTCGGTCCTTGCAGCCACTGCCACGGTCCTGCAGCCATGCAGCAGAACGGACTACGGCGCAGCCGCACAAGTGCAATAATACCGGAGGGTTGCCCGAGGGGTCAATGGGAGCAGACTGTAAATCTGCCGGCTTACGCCTACGGTGGTTCAAATCCACCACCCTCCACCCGGTTGTTTGGCCGGCGTTGCAAGCGGCAAATCGATTGCAGCGGTGCGGGAATAGCTCAGTTGGTAGAGCGTCAGCCTTCCAAGCTGAATGTCGCGGGTTCGAATCCCGTTTCCCGCTCCAACGCCAACGCAGCTCCAAGCCATTGGTTTCGGACTGCAAGTACGTGTGGCCCCGTGGGGGCCTAGACGACCCAATCCCGTCCCAGCCTGCGCGGCTGGCCTCAGGAGACAGCGTCGAACCATTCGAATCCATTTCCAAAGTGCCGTCGCCCAGGCCGGCCCGATGGAAACCAGCGTTTTTTACCCCAGACTACTGCCGCGCATCGCCGACGGAAGTAGTTCAGGGATCCAGAAATGCCTATGTAGCTCAGTTGGTAGAGCACTTCCTTGGTAAGGAAGAGGTCACCGGTTCAAATCCGGTCATAGGCTCCCCGCGGTCATGGGGCCGCGGCAACGACAGACGCCACCAGAGTGGCGGGGAGCATTAGTCATGGCCAAGGCCAAGTTTGAGCGTAACAAGCCCCACGTCAACGTGGGCACCATCGGCCACGTCGATCACGGCAAGACGACGCTGACGGCGGCCATTACTAAGCACCAGGCCTCCAAGAACTTGGGTAAGTTCAAGTCGTTCGACGAGATCGACAAGACACCCGAGGAAAAGGCACGTGGTATCACCATCTCAACGGCTCACGTTGAGTACGAGTCCGTCAAGCGTCACTACGCTCACGTGGACTGTCCGGGACACGCCGACTACATCAAGAATATGATTACCGGCGCAGCTCAGATGGACGGCGCGATCGTGGTTTGCGCTGCGACCGACGGCCCCATGCCCCAGACCAAGGAGCACATCCTGCTCGCGCGTCAAGTGGGTGTGCCCTCCATCGTGGTGTACCTGAACAAGTGCGACGTGGCCTATGCTGATGACCCGGAAGGCGAATTGGTTGACCTCGTCGACATGGAGCTGCGCGAACTGCTCGACAAGTACGACTTCAAGGGTGACGACGCGCCGATCATTCGTGGTTCCGCGTTGCTCTCTTTGCAGGGCGACACCAGCCGCTTTGGCACGCCGTCCATCGATCAGCTGATCGATGCGCTGGACAACTTCATCCCCGATCCGATTCGCGAAATGGACAAGCCGTTCATGATGCCGGTCGAAGACGTGATGACGATCTCCGGCCGTGGCACCGTGGTGACTGGTCGCGTTGAGCGCGGCACGATCAAGGTCGGCGACGAAGTCGAAGTGGTTGGCATCCGCGCTACCCAGAAGACGATCATCACCGGCATTGAAATGTTCCACAAAATCGTGGAACAGGGCCAGGCTGGCGACAACCTGGGCGCCCTGCTGCGTGGCCTCAAGCGTGACGACGTCGAACGCGGTCAAACCCTGTGCAAGCCGGGTTCCGTGACGCCGCACGCCAACTTCAAGGCCGAAGTGTACGTCCTCAGCAAGGACGAAGGCGGCCGTACCAAGCCGTTCTTCAAGGGTTACCGCCCGCAGTTCTACTTCGGCACCGCCGACATTACCGGCGACATTGACTTGGCGGCGGGCGTCGAGATGGTCAAGCCGGGTGACAAGGTCGAGCTGATCATCAAGCTGATCGTGCCGGTTGCTATGGAAAAAGGCATGCGCTTCGCGATTCGCGAAGGCGGCCGTACCGTGGGCGCTGGTCTGGTGAGCGAAATCATCGCGTAAAGACTGAGGAACCTCCGCCTTGGCTGCTGGGAGTCAGCTCCTGGCCGCCAAGGCGGAGTTCCTGTTTCTGCGCAATTTCCTAGCTCGCCGCTGGGAATCCGTGCCGAGAATCGGTACAAGGTCGGCGCATCGGGCCTAGCCCGCAAATGCGTCGGCACGGCGAATCAGGCAGCAGCAGGCTGCCCACATCGAACGAACGGCTACGAATCGACTAGTTGCAGAGATCGCGTTTTAGACCGAGTTGCAGTGTTCGAGTCCAGTAGCGAGAGACGGAGGGCGTCATGGCCGCCAAGGGTAACCGCAGCATTATTCACCTGGAATGCCAGACTTGCCGCAACAGTGGCATTCCCGGCGTGTCCCGCTACACGACGACCAAGAACAAGAAGACCACGCCCGGGCGCATGATGTTCAAGAAGTACTGCCGCTTCGAGCGCAAGCACACGGAACACAAGGAAGCCAAGTAGACACAAGCAGGCCCGACGGTTGGCGAGCGAAAGCTCATGCGCAACGGCACGTTTCGGTTCAACCCGACTTGCCCTGACCCGCAGCCTCCGACCAACGGTAGCACTGCTTGGGCGTTGCAGCGCCTGCGAGGCGCTCTTCTTCCGGGTAAGACCCTGTGTTGTCAAAAGGTGTGGAGAAATAGGCCAGTAGCTCTAACGGTAGAGCAGCGGACTCCAAATCCGCGGGTTGGGGGTTCGAATCCCTCCTGGCCTGCCCCGGCGCTGCAGCAGCGCCCAGTGAACCGCGCGATCCCCAAAGGGATGTAGCGCACCCGCAGGGGTCACGGCGCCAGACGCCCCGCCCCTGCCCGACCCGGCCCGCCGCCGTGTCCTGGAGGCCCACGATGAGCCAAGAACGCATGGTGAATCTCGCGTTCGTCGCCGCCGCCTTGATGCTGTGGTTCCTCAGCACGCACCTCATCGCAGGCGTGTTCGATATGCTGCCGCCGCCGCCGATTGCCTTGGGTAATCAGTGGGATGCCAGCATCATCGGCCGCGAGTTCCGCCTGTCGAACCTGCTGGGGATTTCCGCAGGCGTTCTTGGTGGCATCTGGCTGTGGCGTAATGCCAAAATACTGACCTTGGCCCATGAAGTGACCGGCGAATTGCGCAAGGTGACCTGGCCGTCCGCCGCTGAGACGCGGTTGTCCACCGTCGTCGTGATGGTGACGACCGTGCTGGTTGGCCTGTGCCTGTGGGTGTTTGACACCGTCATCGGTGCGCTAACCCGCTTTGTTTACAACATTTTCTAAGCGGCCCGGACCGCCAATCGGACTGCGCCTGGCTGTGCAGTGATTGGCGTCTTTTGCGTCCCAAGGGGGCGCGTGAATCGACGGCCGCCCACGGCAATCCAGCCAGAACGGCAAACGCTCAAGGCAGTGAGGACCTCAGGTCCAAGTCGCGGTAGCCGCGTGTAGCTGAGCCAGGGATTGCCAATCCAGGTGTTGTGTCTCCAGGAGTTGCGCCATGACCGAAGCGATTCAACCCGATGTTGCGCCTGCCAAATCCGCAAGGCCTGTGCGCAAGCGCTGGTACATCGTCAATACGTACACGGGCTCTGAAAACGTTGCCCGCGCCAGCCTGCTCGAGCGCATCAAGGTCGACGGTTTGGAAGAGTTCTTTGGCGATGTGCTCGTGCCGACTGAGAAAGTCGCCGAAGTGCGCGCCGGTATTCGCCGCGAGACCAAGCGCAAGTTCTTTCCGGGCTACATTCTGGTGCAAATGGTCCTGAACCAAGAGACTTGGCACCTGGTCAAAGGAACCCAGAAGATCATTGGCTTTGTTGGCGGCACGATGAACCCGCCGGCCGTGCCCGACCACGAAGTCGCCCTGATTACGCGCCAGCTTGAGCAAAGTGAAGTGCAGGCCAAGCCCGTGGTTGGCTTTGACGAAGGCACCGAAGTGCGCGTCATTGATGGACCTTTTGCCAATTTCTCAGGCACCGTGGCGGAAGTCAGTGCCGACAAGCAGAAGCTCAAAGTGCTCGTCTCGATCTTTGGCCGCGCCACGCCCGTGGAACTCGGCTTTATGCAAGTGGAAAAGATCGGCGGCTGAGGACATTTCCCGATTTCTTGAGTGCGAGGCCGTTTTCCGCCGGCCGCCTGTAGCACGGCAACGCGCAAGCGCTGTATCTGACAACGCGGAAAGGAGTACACCATGGCCAAGAAAATTACCGGCTACATCAAGTTGCAGCTGCCTGCTGGCAAAGCGACCCCGTCGCCGCCGGTTGGACCTGCGCTCGGTCAGCACGGCGTCAACATCATGCAGTTCTGCAAGGCGTACAACGCGGAGACGGCTCCCCAAGTAGGCATGATCATTCCTGTTGTGATCACGGTCTATTCGGACCGCTCCTTTACCTTCATCACCAAGACGCCGCCCGCGAGCCGATTGCTGTTGAAGTACGCCAGTTTGGCAAAGGGCTCTTCGGTGCCCAACCGCGACAAGGTCGGCAAGATTTCCCGCGCTCAACTGCTGGAAGTTGCCAAGATCAAGATGCCCGATCTGTACGCGACCAATGAAGAAACTGCGATGAACACCATCGCCGGCACCGCCCGTTCGATGGGCATCGACATCGTCGGTTAAGGGGGACGCCATGGCCAAATTATCTAAGAAATATGCAGCTGCGCTAGCAAAGATCGATCGTCAGAAGCGGTACGGCCTCGATGAGGCTTTGACCCTTGTGCGCGAGATCGCTTTCGGCAAGGCCGATGAAACCGTTGAAATTGCTATCAATCTTGGTGTCAATCCCAAGCACGCCGACCAAGCAGTTCGCGGTGCCGTGGTTTTGCCAGCAGGTACCGGCAAGGTCAACCGCGTCCTGGTTTTTGCCAAGGGCGACAAAGAGAAAGAAGCGCTTGATGCGGGCGCCGATTACGCCGGTGGCGACGAACTGGTCGAGAAGATCAAGGGCGGCTGGTTCGACTTCGACACCTGCATCGCTACGCCGAACATGATGGTTTCGGTCGGCAAGATCGGTAAGCTCTTGGGACCACGCGGTTTGATGCCGAATCCCAAGGTCGGCACGGTGACCTTTGAAGTGGCGACTGCGGTCAAAGCGGCCAAGGCCGGTAAGATCGAGTTCCGCGCGGAGAAGTCCGGCATCATCCATGCGGGCATTGGCAAGCGTTCCTTTGAGCACGCCTCGCTCAAGGACAATGCGGCCGCGCTGCTCGAGGCCTTGGTGAAAGCCAAGCCGGCGACGGCGAAAGGCACGTACTTGCGCGCGATTACGCTGTGCACGACGCACTCTCCGGGTGTGCACGTGGATACAGTAGCTGTGGCCGCCGAGTTCAAGCTGCTCTAGCAAAGAAACCCATTGTTTTCTCTGGCGCTTCGGCTCCAGGAGAACGAGGACGAGGCGGTAACGTCCCGTCGGCCTGCCCGGCTGAGGCTGCGGCAGGCAAGCTCGTCCCAAACAGGCTTTAGGTCTGCTGGGACAGCGTCTGGGAAGTCGGCAGTTGCAGGTGACCGGTCAAGGCATTAGCCAAGCCCGCGATGTGCAACGAGAAGTCCGGCGGAGGCGCGCGGTGGAGCACAGAAGCTGCAACCGGAGGCGATGGCAGAGGATTCGGACCAGGATCGCAAGAACCAGGGCCTAGTTCAACGCAATCAGCGGACTTTTTCGGAAGCGCCGCAAGCAGTCGGGGCAGTACAGGGTGTGTCAACGCGATTGGCAGAGGACGGCAAGTGGTCGTCGTATCTGCATCTCCACTCAGGCGTAGCAGGGCATCAAGGCCTCCAGCAGAGCAATCTGTCTGGAAAAGCAGGAGAATCACCCGTGAACAAGCAGCAAAAGCAAGATCGGGTCGAGGAGCTGCGGCAGGCTTTAGCCGGCATTGACGGCATGATCGTCGCTGAGTACCGGGGCATCACCATGAGTGAAGTCCAGGCCCTCCGCGCGGCCGTGCGCAAAGCTGACGGCAAAGTCCGCGTGGTCAAGAACACCCTTGCTCGCTTGTCGATCAAAGGCACCTCACTTGAGGGAGCCAGCGACAAGCTGGTGGGGCCCGTGCTCATTTCGTATGGCAAGGACCTCGCGGGTTCAGCCAAAGCCCTTGTTGACGTTGCCAAAGACAACGCCAAGCTCGTCATTACCGGCGGTGTGCTCAGCGGACGGATTCTCAGTACTGAGGATGTCGTAGCGCTGTCCAAACTGCCGAGTCGCGACGTGCTTCGCGCCAAGTTCTTGGGCGTCCTCAATGCGGTTCCGACCAAGTTCGTCGGAACCTTGGCAGGCGTACCGCGTGGCTTGCTCAACGTTTTGAACGCGCGCAAAGAACAACTGGAAGAGGCTGCATAGCCTTATCCTTTGGTTCTCGCGGTGTTTGAGCAATCAGCATCGACTCCAGCGGACCGGCTCAACGTTGAACCGGCCCAATCGACCCAAAGTGTGACGACTGGAACCACACCCTGAGCGCGTTCCACCTGGCCTTGCAAATCCTTGTCAAGCCAAACGCGCATCGCTAGTACAGGAGCCTATCATGGCAATTTCCCGTGAAGACCTCATCAGCCACCTCTCTGGCCTGACCGTTATCGAACTCGCCGAGATCATCAAGGACCTCGAAGACAAGTGGGGCGTCACCGCCGCCGCTCCGGTCGCCGCCGCTGGTGCCGCGCCCGCCGCTGCTGCTGAAGCCCCCAAGGTCGAAGAGAAGACCGAGTTCGACGTCATCATCCTCGATCCGGGCGCCAACAAGATCAACGTGATCAAGGTGATCCGCGAGCTGACCGCCCTTGGCCTCAAAGAAGCCAAGGATCTGGCCGAGAAAGCAGGCGGCGTCGTCAAAGAGGCCGTTTCCAAGGCCGATGCCGAAGGTTTCAAGAAGAAGCTGGAAGACGCCGGCGCCAAGGTCGAAATCAAGTAATTTCGAGCCCTTTGGTTCCTTCTTTCAGGTGCAAGACAGTAAGGCGGCCGCGCGCCGTCCCGATGTCCTCACCGCACAAGGTCGATGCCCCCGAGAGGTCCGGTGCTGCAAAAGCACTTGGCCGCTCGGGGGCTTTCGCCCATCCGCCGCCGGATCCACACCCAGCGGCAGCCGAAGACGCCCCGCCGATGCGGTTTGGCCCTGGCGTCCCGGTGCAATCGACAACACGCTTTTGAGCATACGCTTCGCGACATGGCCCGTTCCCGCTTGCGGTTCATGGTCTTACGCGCTGCAGTAAGGAGAATTCTACGCATGGCACGCACTGCAATGGACCTTCGGGTCCGCAAGTCGTTCTCTCGCATCAACCGCGTGGTCAAGGTCCCCGACCTAATCCATGTGCAGCGCCAGTCGTATGACAAGTTCCTGCAGCGCACTGTGCCGCCGGCGCAGCGCGAAAACGTTGGTTTACAGGCGATTTTCTCGTCCGTATTCCCGATCCAGGATTTCAACAAGACCGCCTCCTTGGAATTCGTCTCCTACCATCTTGAGGAGCCTAAGTACGACGTCACCGAATGCCGCGCCCGTGGCATGACCTTCGCTTCACCGATCAAGGTGTTGATTCGCTTGGTTGTTTTTGATGTCAGCGAGACTGGCATCCAGACCATCCGCGACGTCAAGGAGCAGGAAGTCTACTTCGGCGAAATTCCGCTGATGACCGACGCCGGCACCTTCATCATCAATGGCTCGGAGCGGGTCATCGTCAGCCAATTGCATCGTAGTCCTGGCGTGTTGTTCGAGCACGACAAGGGCAAGACCCATGCCAGCGGCAAGCGCATCTACTCCTCGCGCGTCATTCCCTACCGCGGCTCCTGGCTGGACTTCGAGTTCGACCACAAGGACACGCTGTATGTGCGCATCGACCGTCGTCGCAAGATGTACGCCACGGTGCTGCTGCGCGCGCTTGGCTACACGGTCGAGGATTTGCTCAACTATTACTATGACGTCGAGACCATTCGCTTGGCTCCCGGGCCGGACGATAGCCTCAAGGCCTACCGCGCCCTGAGCTTTGACCTGCTTGAAGGGCAGCGCACCACCGACGACATCATGCATCCGACCACGGGACAGCTGCTTTTGCATCGCAATCGCAAGTTTACCCAGCGCGTCATCAAGATTATGCGCGATACGGGCATGACTGAGCTCGAGATGCCGGTTGAGCAAATCGACGGCAAAGTCGTTGCGGTTGACGTCGTGGACGAGGAAACCGGCGAAGTCTTGTTTGAGGCCAACCGCGTCCTGACGCCGGCTGACGTCGATACGCTCGTCGAGCACAAGATCTATCAATTCGACGTGTTGTACATCGATCGCCTCAACGTCGGCCCCTTCTTGCGCGACACCTTGGCCAAAGACATCGACGATGTCACCAAGCGCAAGCGCCAGCCGACCACCGAGCAGGCCATCGAGGACATTTACCACCACCTGCGTCCGGGCGACCCACCGTCGGCCAACCAGGCGCGTAACTACTTCAATAACCTGTTCTTTAATGAGCAGCGTTATGACCTCAGCGACGTCGGTCGCATGAAGGTGGAGTACAAGTTCGCGCGGCGTAAGGCGCTGATGGCGCTCAAGAAGCAGGGCTTGGTGCGCTTGGAAACGGTGTCGATGCGCCGTGACCGTAGCTTTGACCTGACCTCGCCGGGTTCGGATTACCGCACCTGGAAGCTGGAGTTCTCGCTGTTCCACGCTGGGCACAAGCAGAAGACCTTCCTGGTCAAGCTCGATGCCAAGTCGTTCCCGGACATGAAACGCGTGTCGCCGGCGGACCTTGCCTCGCACCTCGCGGGCGTGTTCTCCGTGGCCGACCTGCAGCGTCCGGGCGATGTCAAGCAGGCTGATTGGCAAATCGGCTTTGTGGTGCGCTCGGCCAAGGGCGAAGAGAAGCGCGTTTCCTGGAAGGTGGACAACAAGGCTTTCGCCAATCCGGCCCAAGCCTTACCTTCGGAATTGGCGACGGCCTTGCAGGCGGCGTGGAAGGATCAGTCCTTCATCGCGGTCGAGCTCGATGGCGCCTCCGAACTGGTTGTACGGCCTACGGAATCCGGTGCGGAAATCGCCGTTGAGGGCAGCGAACTGCTGCGCCAGAGGCTGGATCTGCCTTCGGGCGTGTTTGGTCTGGAAATGCGCGTTTCCACGGGTCTTTTGACCGTCGCCGTCTCCGATCAGCGCACTGTGCTGATCATGCCGGTACGTGGCAACCGTCAGGTGTCGATTCGCGTCGACGGCAATGAGGAACTGCGCAACCGCTTGGGCCTTGCCCCCGTGGCGCCGTGCTACACCCTCACGCGGTCGGATATTCTTAGGACGATTGCGTACTTGCTCTCGCTCAAGAATGGACGTCCGGGCTACAACATCGACGACATCGACCACTTGGGCAATCGCCGCGTGCGCGCGGTGGGCGAGTTGATGGAGAATCAGTGCCGCGTCGGCCTGGTGCGCATGGAGCGCGCCATCAAGGAAAAGATGAGCATTGCGCCGGACATCGAGACCTCGATGCCGCACGAGCTGATCAACGCCAAGCCGATGAGCGCCGTTGTCCGTGAATACTTTGGCAGTTCGCAGCTGTCGCAGTTCATGGACCAAACCAACCCGCTGAGCGAAGTGACGCACAAACGTCGCCTTTCCGCTTTGGGCCCAGGTGGTTTGACCCGTGACCGCGCTGGCTTTGAAGTCCGCGACGTGCATCCGACCCACTATGGCCGTATCTGCCCGATTGAGACGCCGGAAGGCCCGAACATCGGTCTGATTGCCAGCCTGGCGACCTATGCCCGCGTCAACGAGTACGGCTTTATCGAAACGCCGTACCGTGAAGTCAAGGATGGCGTTCCGCAAGAGAATTACGAGTACTACTCGGCGCTGGAAGAGGAAGAACACGTCATTTGCCAGGCCAACGCCAAGGTGGATGAAGTTGGGCATTTGGTGGGCGAACTGCTCGATGCACGTAGTTCCGGCGAGTTCAAGCAGGTGACCCCCAAGGAAGTGGAGCTGATGGACGTCAGCCCCAACCAGTTGGTGTCGGTGGCTGCGTCGCTCATTCCGTTCCTGGAAAACGACGACGCCAACCGCGCGCTCATGGGCTCGAACATGCAGCGTCAGGCGGTGCCTCTGCTGCGCACGACCTCGCCCTTGATTGGTACGGCCTTGGAACGCACGGTGGCTGCGGATTCCGGCGTGACGACCGTGGCCAAGCACAATGGCTTGGTCGTGGGCGTGGACTCGACGCGTATCGTGGTCAAGCGCGACTTGGAAGCCGATGATCCGACTGCAAGTACGGATATTTACAAGCTGATCAAGTACACGCGGAGCAATCAGAGCACCTGCGTCAACCAAAGGCCGATCGTGCGCCGTGGCGACCACATCACCGAAGGCGATGTGATTGCAGACGGTCCCGCGACCGACCGTGGTGAACTGGCCTTGGGTCGCAACGTGGTTGTCGCCTTTATGCCTTGGGGCGGTTACAACTACGAAGACTCGATTCTGATTAGCGAAAAGGTCATCAAGGAAGACTTGTTCACCTCGATTCACATTGAGGAGTTCGAGTGCATCGCCCGCGATACCAAGCTCGGCAAAGAGGACATCACCCGCGACATTCCCAATGTTAGCGAGGAAGCCCTTAAAGACATTGACGTTTCGGGTATCATTCGCATCGGTGCGGAAGTCAAAACCGGCGACATCCTCGCTGGCAAGATTACGCCCAAGGGCGAGACGCAGCTGAGCCCGGAAGAGAAGTTGCTCCGCGCAATCTTTGGTGAAAAGGCCGGCGACGTCCGCGATACCTCCCTGCGCGTGCCGCCGGGCGTGGTCGGTACGGTCATCGGCGCCAAGGTGTTTACCCGCAAGTCCGAACCGAAGGATGAGCGCACCTTGGAAATCGAAGAGGACGAAAAGTCCAGCTTGCTCAAGGACATGGGCGACGAGGTTCAGATCCTCGCCGGTTCCACCTTTGACAAGTGCCGCCGCATCCTGCTGGGCCACAAGACCGCCAACAAGGTCGTCAATGACCAGGGCGAAGTGGTGTTGGCCAAGGGTACGGACCTGAGCGATGATGTGCTTTCGAGCCTGCCGAACCGCGTCTATGATGATGGAGATCGCTTTAAAGTTCCCGCAGTTTGGCGTGACCTGCGCGTGGCGGACAAGGACCTGTCGGCGCAATTGGCGACGGCCCTGGACCACCTCGAAGACAGCGCCAACGAGACGCGGTTCTACTTTGAGGAGAAGATCAAGCGCTTTGTGCGCGGCGACGAGTTGCCGCCGGGCGTCATCAAGATGGTCAAGGTCTACGTCGCCATCAAGCGCAAGCTGCAAGTCGGCGATAAGATGGCGGGTCGTCACGGTAACAAGGGTGTGGTCAGCCGCATTCTGCCCGAAGAGGACATGCCGTACTTGCCCGATGGTCGGCCGGTCGATGTGGTGCTCAATCCGCTCGGTGTGCCTAGCCGTATGAATATCGGCCAGATTCTTGAGACCCACTTGGGCTGGGCAGCGCGCTGCTTGGGCCTCAAGCTCAAGGAAGCACTGGAAAATGGCGACAGCAGCGCTCTTTTGCGCAAGGCTGTTAAGTTCGTGTTCCAGGCGGCCGAGGTGGATCAGTTCATCGACAAACTGACCGACGAAGAAATGGTGCGCTTTGTGCAAGACAACGAGGAAGGAATTCGCTTGGCATCGCCAGTGTTTGACGGCGCTACCGAGGACGAAATCCGCGAGTTGTTGGCGCGTGCGGGCGTAGAAACCGGCGGCAAGACCATCTTGTTCGACGGTCGCAACGGCGAAGCGTTTGACCAGAAAGTGACGGTCGGCGTGATGTACGTCCTCAAGCTTCACCACTTGGTCGACGACAAGATCCACGCGCGTTCGATTGGACCGTACAGCCTGGTCACCCAGCAACCGCTTGGCGGCAAAGCGCAATTCGGTGGTCAGCGCTTGGGCGAAATGGAAGTGTGGGCGATGCAGGCCTACGGCGCGGCGTACGCGTTGCAGGAGTTCCTCACCGTCAAGTCCGACGACGTGATCGGCCGCACGCGGATGTACGAGAGCATCGTCCGCGGTGAAGGCAAGCTCGAGCCGGGCCTGCCGGAATCCTTTAACGTGTTGCTCAAGGAATTGAAGGCGTTGGCGCTCGATGTCGAACTCCTCGACAAGGATGGCCAAGCGATTCCGTAAGCCCAAAGGAACCGGCGTCGGGGCCCCTCTGCGGGGTGGGTCCTGACGCCTGCGACAATCATGGGGCCCGGTGGCGAACCAGGCCGAACACGACTCTTAGTGAGATTGCAAGGAAGGCAAAACCATGCGTGAGATGCTGCACTTCTTCGAAATGCCCAAGAATCCCCTGAACATCAAGGCGGTCCGAATCGCCTTGGCCGCGCCGCGCAAGATTGCGCAGGAGTGGAGCTTCGGTGAGGTCAAGAAGCCGGAAACCATCAACTATCGTACCTTTAAGCCTGAGCGCGACGGGCTGTTCTGCGCCAAGATCTTCGGGCCAGTGAAGGACTACGAGTGCAACTGCGGCAAATACAAGCGCATGAAGCACCGCGGCGTGGTCTGCGAGAAGTGCGGCGTGGAGGTCATCCAGTCCAAGGTGCGGCGTGAACGCTTGGCGCACATTCACTTGGCGACGCCGGTGGCGCACATTTGGTTTCTCAAGTCCCTGCCGAGCCGCTTGGGCCACTTGTTGGGCATGACGCTCAAAGACTTGGAATACGTTCTGTATTGCGCCAAGTACGTCTGCCTGGGCTCGCTCAAGCTACAGGTGGAGCGTGGCAAGCAAGGCATTCACGTCTTCTACGTGCCTCGCGAGCGCCGGCCGGAAATGCTTGGTGATATCGAGAACATGCAGGACCCGTCGGAGCTCGGCAAGCTCGTGTCGCGGCATTGCAAGGACGTTTCGCGTGGCACGCTGATCAATGAAGAAGACTACTATGACGTGCAAGCGGGCATGGTGATCGAGCGTGTTTCCAAGGACTTGGGGCAGAACTGGCTTGCCGAAGTCGGTCCTCTGGTTCCCGGGCGCATTCTCTCGACCGAAGATTACGAGTATGTCATCGACAACTTGGGCGATCTGGCCATCGATGCCGTGCCGGCGACGGATTACCTCAAGCTGGAGATGGGCGGCGAAGCCATTTTGGAATTGCTGACTTACATGGATCCGGGTCGCATTCCGCCGGAGAAGCCGCGCTGGCCTGGCGATGGTCTGGACGTGGAGACCTTGGACGACCTGGCCAAGCGCCTGCGCGCCGAAGTGCAGGGTTGGGAAGAGAAACTCGACGGCACGACCAAGATTTCGGGCGAGGCCAAGATCAAGAAGGTGGGTAAGCGCCTCAAGATTGTCGAGGCCCTTCGTTCGAGCGGTAACAAGCCGCAGTGGATGGTCCTGACCACGATTCCCGTGTTGCCGCCGGACCTTCGTCCGTTGGGGCCCCTGGACGGCGGACGCTTTGCGACGTCGGACCTCAACGACTTGTATCGCCGCGTCATCAACCGCAACAACCGCCTCAAGCGTTTGCTCGAGTTGGCCGCGCCGGAAATCATTGTTCGCAATGAAAAGCGCATGTTGCAGGAAGCCGTCGATGCATTGTTCGACAACGGCCGCCGCGGCAAGGTCATCACGGGCCCCAACAAGCGTCCGCTGAAGTCCTTGAGCGACATGCTCAAAGGCAAGCAGGGCCGCTTTCGCCAGAACTTGCTCGGCAAGCGCGTCGATTACTCGGGCCGTTCGGTCATCGTCGTCGGTCCAGACCTGCGCTTGCATCAGTGCGGTCTGCCCAAGAAGATGGCGCTCGAACTGTTCAAGCCCTTTGTGTACGCGAAGTTGGAAGAGCTCGGCTACGTCACAACCATCAAGAGCGCCAAGAAGCTGGTCGAGAAAGAAACGGCGGTGGTGTGGGATATCCTTGAGGATGTCATCAAAGAGCACCCCGTGCTCCTGAACCGCGCGCCGACCTTGCACCGTTTGGGTATGCAGGCGTTTGAGCCAGTGCTCATCGAAGGCAAGGCGATTCAGCTCCATCCCCTCGTTTGCACGGCGTTTAACGCCGACTTCGACGGCGACCAGATGGCCGTTCACGTGCCGCTGAGCCTCGAGGCGCAGATGGAAGCGCGCGTGCTGATGATGTCGACCAACAACATCCTCAGCCCAGCGTATGGCAAGCCGATCATCAATCCTTCTCAGGACATCGTGCTCGGTCTGTACTACATGACCCGTGAGCAGCCGGGCGTGACGGGCGAAGGCAAACTGTTTGCCTCGGCGGGCGAAGTTCGGGCGGCTTATGACGCCAAGGAACTGCACCTTCAGGCCAATATCCGTTGCCGCATGCCGGTCTGGGACGAAAGCCAGGCGGCCGACGATGAGCAGCCCGCTCGCCGCGAGATCATCGCCACGACCACGGGGCGCGTGCTCTTGTCCGAGATCGTGCCGCACGGTGTCGGGTTCTCCTTGTACAACAAGGAGTTGGGCAAGAAGGAGCTCCAAGGTCTGATCGACGAAGTCTACCGCAAGGCGGGCTCCAAGAAGACGGTGCTCCTGGCCGATGCGCTGCGTACGGCGGGCTACACCAACTCGACGATCGCCGGTATTTCCGTGTGCTTGGACGACATGACGATCCCGGCGCAGAAGAAGCCGATTATTCAGGCCGCCCAGAAGCATGTTGCTGAAATTATGCAGCAATATCACGAGGGTCTGATTACCGATGGTGAGCGCTACAACAAGGTGGTCGATACCTGGAGTGACGCGACCGAGAAAATCGCCAAAGAGATGATGAAGGGCATTTCCACCCGCAAGGTGACGATGCCCGACGGCTCAGAGCGGGAGACCAAGTCTCTTAACCCTGTGTACATGATGGCGGATTCCGGTGCGCGTGGCTCGCCGCAGCAGATGCGTCAGCTCGCCGGTATGCGCGGTTTGATGGCCAAGCCCTCGGGCGAAATCATCGAAACGCCGATTACCGCGAATTTCCGCGAAGGTCTCAGCGTTCTGCAGTACTTCATCTCGACGCACGGTGCCCGCAAGGGTCTGGCCGATACCGCGCTCAAGACGGCGAATTCCGGTTACCTGACGCGCCGTTTGGTCGACGTGGCCAATGACGCCGTGATTACCGAGTACGATTGTGGCACCTTGGACGGCATCGACATGGATGCGCTCGAGGAAGGCGGCGAAATCATTCAGCCGTTGTCTGACCGTATTCTCGGTCGCGTGGCGCTGGAAGACATAGTTGACGGCGATGGCAACGTGCTGGTCGAGAGCGACCAACTCATCGACGAGACGGCGGTGGGCCGTATCGATGACGCGCACATCCGCAAGGTCAAGATTCGTTCGGTGCTGACTTGCCGTTCGCAGACAGGCATTTGCGTCCTGTGCTACGGGCGCGATTTGGCCCGTGGCCGCGTGGTCAACATTGGTGAGGCGGTGGGCGTCATTGCCGCGCAGTCCATCGGTGAGCCCGGTACCCAGCTGACGATGCGTACCTTCCACGTCGGTGGTGCGGCGTCGATGGCCCGCGACCTGCCCCAGCACCGCGCGCCGGTGGACGGAACCGTCAAGTTCCGCGAACTGCCCTTGGTGGATCCGGGTGATGGTCAAGGATTTGTCGCAGTTGCGCGAGGTCACATCCTCGTTACGCTGCCGGGCGTGCCCGACGACCGCTGCCCGGCCTTTGCCGTGCAGGCCGGTTCGCGCGTCAAGATCAAGGACGGCCAGGCCGTACGCAAGAATGAGCTGATGGCGGAATGGGATTCAGGCTTTACGCCGATTCTCACCCACGTTGGCGGCAAGATTCGCATGGTGGAAGTCGAAGAAGGCCTGACGATGAAGGAGCAACTGGATGAGACCACAGGTCTTTCCCAGAAGTTCATCATCGACAGTAAGGACCCGGGGCTGCGGCCGCGCGTGGCGATTGTCGGCCCTGATGGCGAAATCGTGCGTAACGACCGTACCGGCGCGCTGGCGCAGTACAACCTACCCGTGGGCGCCAACCTCATCGTCTCCGAGGACCAAAAGGTCAAGCCGGGCGATGTGTTGGCCAAGATGGCGCGCGACACGGCCAAAACCAAGGACATCACGGGCGGTCTGCCGCGCGTGGCGGAACTGTTCGAGGCGCGCAAGCCCAAAGACCATGCAATCATGGCGGAAGTGGACGGTATCGTCAGCTTTGGCAAGGCCGTCAAGGGCAAGCAGAAAGTGGTGGTGCGTCCCGAAATCGGCCAGGAGCGCGAGTACCTGATCGGCAAGGGCAAACACTTCACGGTTGCGGAAGGCGACCGCGTGCGCGCTGGCGACCCGTTGATGGACGGACCGCTGAACCCGCACGACATTCTGCACGTGCTCGGCATTGAGGCGCTCGCTAAGTATCTGGTGGACGAGATTCAGGAAGTCTACCGGCTCCAAGGCGTGCGCATCAACGACAAGCACATTGAAGTCGTGGTGCGGCAGATGCTGCGCTGGGTGCGCGTCACCAAGACGGGCAACACCCAGTTCATGGTCGACCAGCAGGTGCTGAAGTTCCGCTTTGATGAGGAAAATCAGAAGGTGATGGCTGATGGCGGCAAGCCCGCGTCGGGCGAACCGTTGCTGCTCGGTATTACCAAGGCGTCGCTGTCGACGGAAAGCTGGATCTCGGCTTCGTCGTTCCAGGAGACGACCAAGGTGTTGACCGAGGCGTCCTTGGGCGCGCGCAATGACTACCTCAACGGTCTGAAAGAAAACGTGATCATGGGCCGGTTGATTCCGGCAGGCACGGGTCTCCCGGCCTACACCACCATGGAAATCGAAGCTGGCGCCGAACACGAACACGGCCTGGAATCGATTGGTTACGCCGGTGGCGTGGTCGCCTAAGCGGCCCGTCGCGACAGAGAGACAGAACAACACACCCAGTCCACAGATTCTGTCGGGCTGGGTGTGTTGTTTTTGGCGGCTGCTCAGCGCGCGGAGTTCACCGAGCTTGCGTGGGAACTATCGATTCATATTGGCGAACATCTGGTCAAGCTGAGCACGCGAAGCCCCACGGCTGATCTCCGAGAAACCAAAGCCGAACTCGAGTTCGCCCTTTTCCAGCTGCGCAAAGGCGTGGTCTGCGAACTCATCGAGCGGCGTGCCCTGGTCGTGCAGCCCCTTGCCACCGAGGTCCGTGTTCACCATCGGCGGGACCAGTTCGATGACGGCAATCGATGTCGTCTTGAGCTGGTGGCGCAGGCTGAGCGTGAAGGAATGCAGGGCCGCCTTGGTCGCGCAGTAGGTCGGCATGGCGGCTAGGGGCGAAAAAGCCAATCCAGACGTGATGTTGACGATGGCCGCCGCGGGCTTTTGGCGCAGGTGGGGCACAAAGAGCATCGACAAATGCATCGGCGCGGCGAGGTTGGTGGCCAATTCGGCCTCGTGGCGCTGCCAGTCCTGAGGTTCGAGCAAGGACGGAAAACGATTCTGAATTCCGGCGTTGTTGATGACCACGTTGAGGGTGGGGAAGGCCTCGGTCACGGTCTTGACCAGGGAAAGCCGCTCGGCCGGCACCGATACGTCGCACTGGACCGTGTGCAGTTCGGGGCAAAGCTGTTTGGCTACAAGCAGTTGATCGGCCCTTCGGCCACAAATGATGACTTGACTGCCGGCGTTGGCAAAGCGCCGCGCCAGGGCCCAGCCAATGCCGCTAGCGCCGCCGGTGATGAGTACGGTATTACCGTGGGTATTCATAGAGATTCCTTGGTGGAGAAGGCTTGGGGCCCGCCGTCCAACGGTGCGGTTGGGGCAGGGCGGTCAACATGCCGTAGGCCACAGGTGGCGTCAAGGTCGGGTGTGGGACGCAGAGATCGAAGGGCTACGTAACCTCTTGTGAAGAGGTTGAATTCCCCTCTCGCTTGCGCCGCCACCTAGGAATTTCCGCTCGACTCATCGACCGTCCACCGCTGGTCGCGCAGGATGCTTGGGCCCCTTTGCAGCAGCAGAGGCAGAGCCGCTTCGATGGTCGAGATAGTTTTGCCAGTCAACGACTTACAGCCCAGCTCCCGAGCCGATTCGCGTACCAGTTCCCCTTGGGCGATGGACAGGGCCCGCCTCAGCACCCAAGCGGCGACATTGGCGATTTCCTCGGGCGGGACTTCATCTAGGCGGCGAGGGTCGGTGGCGTCCACGTAGCGAAACCCGCGCCACTGCTGGGGATTCGCGCCCTGTCGCCATAGATGATCGCCTTGGCGCACAGGCCGCAACTCGGGGCGTAACATGCTGATTGTACCCAGGATTTGATCGGCGATGCTGCGCCCCGTGCGAGCAAAGCCCCACTGGGCCGCGATGGTCCGTGTCACGGCGTCGATGTGGACGGCAGCCAAGGTGTCGACCATTTATGCAACAAAATCAGCCAATTGCGGTTGGTGCTGCACCAGCAAGAAATCGTCGCGGTCCATGGAAATGCCTAAGTTCGACAACAGCCTGTGCTTCTGCGGGGTTGGTTTGCATGCGCCGCGGTTGTAGAAGCCACGCACCTGCACCAATTTCACGCCGAGCTCAGGCACTTGTTCGGCGGCCGAAGCAAAGGTGTGCAGGCGATTGCCGTAGTAGTACCAGTTGGAAAACGCGATCAAGGACTCGTGTTTACTGCGATAATGCCACTTGAGCAGCAGTTCCCGCACCCGCGCGGCCACCAGTTCGCCCAGGATGCTTTCGGGATCGACCACCGATTCTTCGTCCAGCGGCACCTCGTCGCCCTGGTCGCTGCGGTCGAAAAAATGCTCGTCGGCGGAAGCTGTTTGCTATCACCCATCACAATGACCTGCTGGCCGCGGGCAATGGCCCCCACCGCTTCCCAGGGCGGGATTGGGCTCGCCTCATCAAACACCACGACATCAAAGGCATCCAGGCTTGGATCGAGGTAATGGGCCACGGAAAGGGGACTCATCAGCACACACGGCTTGAGGCGGCGCAGCGTCGTTGGAAAACGGGTGAATAACTGACGAATCGGCAGATGACTGCGCCTTAGCTTGAGCTGTCGCATCACAAGACCCATCTCGTTGCCCGGCGCCATCGCTTCCGGTGCGCGCTGAGCAACGCGGGCCACGACTTCCTGGCGGGCCAGGGCCAGAGACTGCTTGTCCAGATTGCGGAATTCGGCGATTTGCCGCTGATGGCTGTAGCAGCGAAACTGCCGCAGCCGCGGTTCTGTGGCCAGACGACGTTCCCACCACTGCTCGCGCAGGCTGCGGGCAAGAACATCTCGAAGTTGCTCGGCTTTGATGGCCCGCGTCTCCAAGGAATGCCACAGCGGCGTCAGCGACAAGGGCAACAACTGCTCCCTCAAGGGCATCAAGGCGCACCAGGGACGCAGTTGCGGCGAGCTCACCTGCCAAATGTCAATGATAGCAAGGATTTTTCCGGATTGGCAGACCTGAGGATCAGCCAAGGGAGGCGTCAATGCCAGCAGGTCGTCCAGGCGAGACAGCGCCTCGCGGTAGGCCGGCAACGCTGCGATGGGGTCGCGCAGGGGAGGCTCCTGCGTCGTGGCAACCGTGCATAATGTGAGCATTTGCCTAGGGATAGGCCCGCACATGCTGACCTGTAGCCGCTCCGACTGCCGAGCCCAAGCCAGCACGGGGCGCGCCGCAGCCCAGTCCGTTTCCGCCCCTTGCCACCAAGGCCCCAGGCCTAGGTCGGGGACGGGTTGTTGGAGCGACTCCCTTTGGCTGTGAACCCAGGCTGCATCATCCAACACCTCGGAAAGTTTAGCATTATCTGGCAAGGGACTCAGAGCCAGCCGCCGCAGTTGCCGTCGAGTTCCCCACTGCATCCACCACGCAATCACCACAAACGCCGAACGCCAGCGGGCCAAGCGCCCCTGCCACGGGCCCAGCCGATGGCTTAGCAGGGCAGGGCGCTGCGACTGCAATAAGGCCTTGCGACGATTGGCGAATTGGTCGCCACGATCGACCAGCGCGTCGATTTGCGTCAGCCGCGGCACCAGACCCTCTGGGGCTAAGAGAGCCTCGGGCGGCGAGGGCGTTTCCAGCACAAGATGGGCCGCCGTGATCAGTATCTCGATGGTGTTTCATTATCTAAACCAAGGCTTTGCGCGACGCTCTTTTGCAAGAGCACCAAGCTCTTCGCCGCCAGCTCGGCGACTGTCACATCTGCTTGCACCTGCCGCTGCCAGGCCGGTTGCCAATCGCCCGCGCCGACGTGTCACCAGGGGTGCAAGTGGATGTCGCCCTCCTCGCCCAAGTGATCGCAGATTTTGGCAACAATTGCCTGGCTTTGCGCGATCTGTAGGCTGGTCCATGTCGCCATGTCGATGCCGGCAGGTCTAGGCGAGGCACCTCGGCAAAGGCAAGGAGGCAAGCCAGCACACGGCGCGTCGAGCCGGCAAACGGCGACGGATCGTCAAGTAATAGCGCGTACTGATTGAGGTCTTGCCGGGATTGCTGCAGGGGCAAGGCGTGATCCGCCCAGGACGGGCCACGGTGCTGCCGGAACACCTCCAAGGCGTCGCGCAACTGAGCCGCGACGGCCAGCTTGCTGGCCTGATTGGTGTGCAATTCCAAGCAGAAAGGGCCTAGGCCCACCCACTGCAGTCGCGATTTGACGACTTCGAGCGCGGCCAGCTTTTGCGAGACGAAGCGCACGCTGCGCCCACGACCCAGCAACTGCCCGATGATATTGGCAATTATCTGCGATATGCCGGTACCCGGCGGACTTTGCAACACAAAGGAGGAGCCCGCCTCTGCGGCATGAATGGCTGCCATTTGGCTGGGATCGGCGTCGACGACGCGCAGCACATCGCTATTGGCCATCGCCCGTCATCTGGTGGCGAACCACTGGATTTTGCAGGAGGACAGCCTGTTTGGCCTGCAAGTCGAGCCACATCAGGAACTTCTGGAAAGAGAACACGCCGAGTTGGGCTAGGTCCAGCACCTGCCAGCGCGGCTGATTGGCAACTAGCACCTTGAAATCGTGCATGATTGTGCGAATATCGACACGGCTTTCATCCTCCGGTAGGGCGTACAGGCCACCGACTTGGAGCGCGAAGTCGACCTCAAGCTTCTTGAGCAAAGTCACGTTGATGCGCGCCTCTTCTTGCGCTCGCCTCAGCTGCCAAGTCCCCGGCGCGCTACCGCGGCTGAGCTGCACCGGCAGCAAAATCAAAGGAGAAAAGCGCGGTTGGGTGCTAGTCGGCGTTACAAACCACTGCAGCAGGCCCAGGGTGATATGCAGCAGGATGGCGCCCGATTCCTCAAAGGAAGAGCGGCTTTGGCGCCACATTTCCGCCAGCACCTTGTCATGTTCCGCGGCGGTCAGAGCCTTGTGCAGCAGCCCCTGGCGCCGGTGTACTTGGGCCAGCGGGCGCAGTTGATAGGGCGATGGGTCCGCCGGGGCGTCCACGGGCGGCTGCAGGTTGCGGGACGATAACTTCGCCTGAATGTGCAGGATTCCATCGCTGGCTAGGGTGTCCTCCAGGGCAGCGCAATCGACGTCCGCCAGCCCTCAGTTGGTCTTGGTGTCGCGGTAGTTGATAAGGCGGTTGCGCAGCGACAAGTCCAATAGTTTTGCACCCCCAACGGTCGATGCGCGTCGGTTCGGCTTGGGGAAGTGGCGTTGGCGGTGGCGCGAACGAGGAGGACAGAGACTGCTGGCTGGCTGGAACATCCTGGTTTTTCAGGACAAGTGGCGTAATAGTGTGGTCGCGGGCGCATCCCGAGTCGACGGCGACGTGAAAGGAACCGTCATCTCGCACATAGTCTAGCGGCGTTTTGAAAGCAATATCAAATGGTTCTGCCCCTATGGCCGGCGTAATGTCGACCACCAGCGCTAGGTCCAGTTCGATGCGTTTGCGCAGGGGCTTGGGGTCATCTAAGCCCGGCTCCTGCAAGGAGAAATCGGTCAGCCAGACGCCGGTCAGGGCGTAGTGATCGCTCAGGATGATCAGCGGATGGAGCCCACACCGCTGCAGCAGGGCGGCGAGCAACAGGCTCAAATCCAAACAGTTTGCAGCCCGCTCCTGCAAGACTTGTTCGTGCGTGCGGAGCTGCAGGCCATCGGTCGCGAAATTCGGAGGAATGGCTATATATTGGAAATCCCTGCGTTGTAGCGCGTGGTAAGCAGCCTGCACCAGCGCCGGCACCCGTTGCGGGTCCACCGCGGCGTAACCCAACAGGCTACCGTTGCCGGTACTTTGTTCCAGCCATTGGGCCATTTCAGCGGCGATGGGGGGCAATACCTCCGTATCGGGGCGCACATAGGCCGCCAGCAACTCCGGAAGGACCCGCAGTCCAGGCCAATGCAGGAGAGGCAGCAGGTCCACGGCAATCGGCGTCGATGCTTGGGCAATGCCTTGGGCGAACAGGGTAATTGTGATAACGCCGGGCCGCGGCTCGGTCAAGGCGGCCAGCAAATCGGCGTCTATTCACTCTGACACATGTGCAACGCCAGCGAATAGGGGCGACCCATGGTTGAAACCCTGGGCTCGCAATCAAGAAACCCGCCTTCGCGGGTTGGCTGCAATGATCTTGCAGATCGGTCAAACTGCATAGCTGCAAGGCCAGGGACCCTATGCGGTAGGTCGCGTCACAAGGGATGGATTCAATGCGACATTCATAGGGCGCAAACAAGGCCGGCGTCGCCGTTACCCGCAGCATCAGGTCCGTGTGCGGGGCCTTGCCGCTGTGGTCAATGGCCATGCTGCGCAGCAAAGGTACCTGATTTTGCTGCAGAGCTAGGCTCCGTGGGGCAACAGGTCGACATCGAGTCCGCGCTTGGGGCATGGGTTGCCTTGGCGGCGGGGCATGGGCCGTCGAGGCGGTGATCACGGCGGGTGGCGTCGGGGTGGGCAAGCATGGCCAGCCAAGGAATTGGCGGGCTATCGTGGCGCCGCCCACCGCCAGCAGAACCTGACGGCCACGGAGGGCCGTCCCGACCCGATCCGGACCGAAATGCGCCAACGTCAGCTCGCCGCAGCCCGAAACGGCAGCCATCACGCCATGCGCCAATGCATATGCCCCATTCCATCATGCAGATTGCCATGCCTTCCTGCATGTCCTAGCCTTGTTGGCAGCAACGCGGACCCCTGGACCGCTGGTAGTAAGGCTTTGGCCCCAATGGAGATGACACCATGCAAATCCGCTTTTTAACACGTATTTTCCTTTCAGCTGGCCTCCTGGCTGGCGCAACGGCCGGGGCTGACCCGGCACCGGATCCGAGCCTGGAAGTCGAAGTCACTGGCGCTCACAACGCCCGTGGTCGCATCGGCTGCCTGTTGTTTCAGTCGGAAAAGGGTTTTCCCAAGGACGCCGGCCGAGCTCGTCAGCGCGTTTGGGTGGTGATTGACCCAGGCAAGTCCGCAATTTGTCAATTTAGATCCGTCCCCGTCGGCGACTACGCCGTGGCGGTCATGCATGACGAGAACGGCAACGGCGAACTCGACAGCAACTGGGTCGGCGCGCCCACAGAAGGCTACGGCTTCTCCAACAACGCAAAGGCAGGCACTTTTAGCCCGCCACCCTTCGATAAGGCACGCTTGCACTTGGCGACCAGCGCGCGCTGGCCCGTCCAGCTGGTCTACCCCTAGGACGGAGGATGTCATGAAACCCATTGCCCTATTTGGCGCAGTGGCCACCGTGGCACTGGCTTCGGCCCTATGCCTCATCGCGCCGCCGCCGCCCTTTCTGCCGGTCTTGGTTCACCGCGGCTTGCACTTGCTCGGCATGGTGCTTTTGCTGGGCAATTCCATCAGTGGCGCAGCGTGGCTCGCTCAGGCGGACGCGAGTAAGTCATTGACCCAGCTGCATTTCTCTCTCAAGAGCATCAACCGGCTGGACGTGTGGATGACGGCCCCCGCCGCGGTGCTGATCGTGGTCAACGGCGCGGCTTTGGCGGTCTTGCATGGGGGCGTGCTGAAGCCACGGTGGCTGCAACTGGGCGTGGGCCTGTTTGTCGGCGCTGGGCTTCTGTGGGGTGCTGTGCTGGTGCCCATGCAGATCGGGCTGGAAAAGGCTTGCAGGCAGGCGTTGTTGCATGGAGATAGCACCCCTCCCGCGCTGCTGAGGAGACGCTTGGTGCGCTACTTTGTTTCCGGCGGCGTGGTCGGCACATTGCTCATCGCGGCCCTGTGGGTGATGGTGCTCAAACCCCTATAGCGGTGGCCCTTTGGGCTACTCGGTTCGCGCGGCATCGGCGGTTGGGTCATCCAAGTAGATGGCGGCTTGTTCGTGCAGGAATCGCCACACAGCGCGCACGCGTGGCACGTCGACCAGGGCGGAATGGGCCACCAGCCACACGCCACAGGCCAGGGCCGCGTCATCCGTGGGGAGCTTGATCAGCGGCGAACTAGAGGTCAGATTGCGCTGTCGGATCAGGGCATTGGGCAGAATCCCCGCGCCCAGACCGGCAGCAACCGCCGCCACCATCGCGTCGATCCGGTTGGTGCGCAAGACGACATGGGCATCAGGCACAACATGGCGAAACCAAGGAGCTGTATCGGCGCCGACGCTCTCATCCCAGTCCACCCACGGCAAAGCGCTCAGGGTCCGGCCGTACTGCGCCAGCAGCCGCGGATGCACCCAGACCCCTTGGCTCAGCACAGCCACCTTGCGGGCCACCAAGTCGCCCGTGCGCGGCCGCACCAATCGCAGGGCCAAATCCGCCTCGCGCCGAGCTAGGTTGGCCAACTGTTGACTAGCGACGAGTTCTAGCACCAGCCCCGGGTACTGGGCCAGCAGCAAAGGCAGGAGCGGAACCAGGAATTCGCTGTCGATTCCATCGGGTACGGCCAGTCTCACCACGCCCTCGACGCCTTCATCCGCCGCTTGTACCTCACGGACAAAGGCCGCCGCCTCGGCTTCGGCGCGCTCGGCCATCGGCAATACGCGTTCAGCAAGGCTCGTGGGGGCCAGCCCGCCGGGGATGCGGTCGAACAGCCGCGCCTGCAAGCCACGTTCGAGCGCCGCCAACCGCCGGGATGCCGTCGATTGGTCGAGCCCCAGGGACTTGCCCGCACCCGTCAGCGAGCGCGCGCGGTAAGCCGCTAGAAATAATTGTAAATCGTCCCAGTTCAGTGCGTTTGGAACCAAGCGAGTACCCATGCATCCTCCGGCGGCCGTGCAGCGACATGCGCCAGCGCATAGCAAGTATGTACGCTTTGGCATTTCCATGCAAGCAGGCATGGGTTAAGATGACCCTCGATGACAGCGGCCCGGCTTGGGCTGCCAGGAGCCACCGTGTCGCGCATACTCGTTGTTCTCGGCCACCCGCGCGCCGATAGTCTGTGTGCAGCCCTTGGGACCGCCTACGCTGATGCTGCGCAGGCTGCCGGGGCCGAGGTCCATCGCTTGAATCTTGCCGAGTTGCAGTTCGATCCCATCTTGAGGGCAGGCTTTGAAAGCGACCTTGAGCCGGATTTGCAGCGCGCTCAGGCGGAGTTGAGCTGGGCCCAACACATCGTTTGGGTGTATCCGGTGTGGTGGGCGAGCTTGCCAGCCCTGCTCAAAGGCTTTTGCGACCGTACGCTTTTGCCGGGGTTTGCCTTCCGCTACGTCCAGGGAAAAGCCTTTCCAGCCAAGCTGTTGCTTGGGAAAACGGCCAGGCTGCTGGTGACGCTGGACTCGCCCCCCTGGTACTATCGCTGGTGGATTGGCGCTCCGTCCGAGCGGGCGATGATCAAAGCAACCTTGGAATTCTGTGGCATTTCCGTCACCGCCCGCACCTACTTTGGGCCCGTGCGCGGCAGCGACCCGACCAAGCGTGCTGGGTGGCTTGCGCAGGCCAAGGCCTTGGGGCAGGGCGACGCAACACGTTGAATAGCCTGACTAAGCGCCCTTACAACCGCCAGATCACCACGCCCACCGGCGCGCCGTTGGCCCCGTTGAGGTTGGTGAATACCAGGCTCAGGTGGTCGCTGCCGTCCAGGGCCAAGGACAAACTCGTCGCAACGGGCTTGAGCTTGTAGGCGTTGGTTGTGTCCGGACCACAGGTGCTCCATGCAGTGAAGTCACTGGAAGTAGACGTCTTTAGGCGTCCACACTTGTCCGTGCCATTGCCACCGTTGGAGGCGTAGGTGCCCACGCCGGTGCCCTTGGCGGAGACAGCTGCAAAGAAGGCGAGGCCGGGGGCAGCACCCGTTTCCAGGGGCAAATTGCTCGGGACGTCCCACTTGACGCCGTCGGTCGAATGGGTGGCCCAATACGTGCTGACGTTGCCGGCCAACGGTGCTAACAGGCCCGCGAAGAGCACGCGCGGCTGCGTGCCGGCAAAGCCAAGGTAGACTTCCCGTGTTGCATTGGCGTCTTGACTGGTCGCAATGAGTGAGGAGGTCGCCGAGCCTGGACGCCAGTACGTCAAGCGCAGGTCCTTCTCATTGGCCGTCGTGGTCCAATACGCCAACGCCGCCTGATCATTGGCGTCTAGCGCCAGTCCGAGGCGCGTGTTCACACCCGCTGGGCCCGGTTTGACCCCGGCCTCCAGGGTCAGCCAAGGCGCCGGCACACGTTGCCAGGCAGAGGGGTCGGAACCGACTGTTCCTTCAGCGTAAAAATAGCCAGCGTAGTTCTGGTACCACGCGACGTGGACCTTGCCACCCCGCGCGACGACACTGGGCCAACTAGTTGAATCGTATTGTGTTTGTGTCTTCGGATCCTGGCCGTCGGTCAGCAACTGCGAGGTCCATGTGGCACCCCGATCTTTAGAGACGGCCAATTGCAAGCCAGTACGACTACTTGCGTGAACAACGGCCACCTGATGCACCAGGATCCATGCCTTTTCGCTGGCGTCGTAGCTCAAGGCAATAGGTCCCTGGGGCCCGCCGTTGGGCGCGCCAATCGTGCCGACCTGGATGGCTGTGGGGAAAACCTTGGCGACCGGGTCCCAGGCGGAGAAATAGACGTTGGTGTCGTCCAACGTGCCGTCGGCGTTTTCGTCGGCCCAGACCCAAGCGACGCCAGCGTCCCCGTTCTCGTCCAAAGCTACAGCTGTGTATTTGCCAAATGTTTCTAAGTAGTTTCCTGTGACGCCGCTCGGCTTGGTCAGAACTGTGTGGGCGGTATTCGGCCACGGCACGGTGCCAGCGTCCGCAACGGAAGAGGCATCGGCGCCGGCAGACGACGTCGAGTTGCAGCAAAGGCTGGGAAGAACGAGAAGAATTGCCACGAAAATAGAGCGAAATTGCAGCATGAGCCACCTCGGCCGGACAGCTTGGGCCCTGCAGCCGCGCTGGGCACCCGCACGTGCGGGTTGGCCGTGAAGCGACGGCTCGGCCTGGACAGAAGGACGCTAGCGAGACCAGAAGCGACAGAAACCCTTTCGCGCGCAATATCAGGGATGAACAGTCAGTGGCCGCCCGTCAGGGATCTACCCGCCGGTGCCTTGCGCTACCCTGCATTTTTGCTGTGCTGTCTGCCCCTCAGCAGCCAGCCGGACCATCCGGCGACGTCCATGGCCTTACGATGCCCCAGGGTGCCGGCGTCGTCAAGGGCCTCAAGCCCCCGTGCTGTAAGATCTTCTCTGCCTGGTGCTGATGACGCCAGGGAGCCCAAGCCGCGTCGGCCAGCCCAATCAAACCCAGCGTGTTTGTTGGCATCCTTGGCATAACACGTACCAACGCCGGCTGCGCTCGCTCCACAGCACGCCCATCGGCAGGTGGCAACCGGGGCATTCTGGGGCCAACGGCCGTGGGCTGCTCGGCTCGCGGGCATTGAGCCAGGCGTCGCACCGGTCGCAGCGCTGCAGCCATTCGCTTTTCTTGGTACTCCAGAGGATCCGAAGAATACCCTTGCATTGGTCGCACTTAGCGACAGCCGGCCAACTGGGCTTGTCCTCCTCCCATTGCGCGGTGCGGCCACAATGTTGGCAAATGCCGCGGCCGGACATGGGGCCGGTGCAGTGGGGACAGCGCACGAGCCAGTGGCCCTTGTCGTCGCAGTCGTAGCTAACCCTGCATTTGGGCTCAAGAATGGCGCTACAGGTGGCGAAATGCTTTTCGCTCGCCGCACGCAGCAACAAATTGGACCGGCAGCGCGGGCAGGGGCCGAGAACGCCCGCCGGCAGGGGCGCTGGAGACAACCCCCCCCCCGATGTCGTTTGGCTTTGTGCGGTGCGCTGTGCCTGGGCCTGCGCCGAGACGCGGATCTTCTCGACCACTTCCTGGACAAACAGCCGAATATCACTCATGAATTTTTCGCGGCCGTGCTCGCCGCGGCGCATGCGGTTGAGGTCGGCTTCCCACTGACCGGTCAAGAGCGGCGAAGTCAGCGCGTCCACATGGATGCTGGCGATGAGCCCAAGCCCCTTTTCGGTTGCGCGAACATTGTTGGATTCACGAGCAATATAGCCACGTTGCAGTAGCGTCTCAATAATAGCCGCTCGCGTCGCCGGCGTGCCTAGGCCACAATCCTTCATCGCCCCGCGCAGTTCCTCATCGTCCAGTTCTCGCCCCGCGCCCTGCATGGCGGTCAACAAGTCGGCTTCATTGAGCGGCTTGGGCGGCGTGGTCTTGCCCGCCTTGGCCTGCACCTGCGCTAGATGAACCTTTTGATTCTTGCGGACTTCTGGCAGGCGCTGCACATCCGTGTCGTCCTTCTTGCCAGCGCGCGGCGGGTCGACCCGGGTCCAACCGGCCTGCTTTTCCACCGCGCCCGTCGTCTTGAAGGTCTGCCCTTGGTCGCCATCCTCTACGCGGGTGATGATGGTCGTCCGAGCCTCGACACGGTCCGGGTACCACGCGGCAACTAGGCGTCGCGCCACAAGATCGTAGAGCCGCGCTTGGTCCGTCGGCAGGTCCAGCTGTCCACCGCGCACCGGCGGTGCCTTTTCGGTCACCACGATCGCGGAGTGGTCCTCCACCTGCGTGTCGTCGACGAAGCGCTTACTCAGCGGCGGCGGTCGACCCTTGCCCATTGCCTGGATTTCTTGGACAAATTCTCCCCACGGGCCCGCCTGCAGCGATTGCAACCACGCCGGCGCCTTTTGCGCGTCCGCCTGCGTCAAGTGGCGTGAGTTGGTGCGCGGGTAGGAAATCAGTTTGCCTTCATAGAGTTGTTGCGCAACTTCGAGGGTGTGCTCGGCCGTCCATTTAAAGCGCCGATTGCACTCTTTCTGCAAAGCCGTTAAATCATAAAGTAATTCAGCCTTGCGCCTTTCGTTCTTGGCCACGACTGATTCAATTTTGCCAGGACGATCGCGCAGTTGATCGGCCAGCGCCTGGGCCTGCTGCTGATTGTACAGGCGGTCCTGTTCCTTGCCGTCGACTAAGCGAAACCACTTGCCGGGATAGCGCGCGCCGCTGTCGGGCACGTCGAAGTCCGCGATAAGTGTCCAAAAATCCTTGGGCACAAAGTGCGCGATTTCCTGGTCGCGGCCGGCGATGATGGCCAGGGTCGGCGTTTGCACCCGGCCGATCGAATAGACGCCTTGAGCCCCTTGGCTGCGCGCCACCAGCGTTTGCGCCCGCGTGCAGTTGATGCCGACGAGCCAGTCTGCCTCCTGCCGGCAGCGAGCGGCATCAGTCAAGCCATTGTAAGTGCTATCTAATTTCATTCCTTGCCAGGCCTGGCGGATTGCATCATCGGTCAAGCTGGAGGTCCACAAGCGCCACACGGGACGGTTGCAACCTGCGAGATCGTAAACCAAATGAAAGATCAGCTGACCTTCGCGCCCGGCGTCCGTTGCGTTCACAACCTCGCTGACATCGTCGCGCACCAGCAGCGAGCGCACGGCTTGCCATTGATCCATGGTCGCCGGATTGGGACAATAGCGAAACGTTTCAGGGAGAAAGGGCAGGCCCGACATCCGCCACGACTTCAGAGACGGGTCGTAGGTATCCGGCTCAACCGCCTCGACCAAGTGGCCGACGCACCAAGTCACCACCACGTCCTGACCCTGCGCATCGCGGCCAGAAATCGCGTGGCGGCCACTGCCCGTCAGACCGATGGCGTGGGCGATGCTACGGCCCATGGAGGGCTTTTCGGCGATGACCAGGCGCAAGAACCCATCCTCGACCGGCCCAAGGCGTGGGCCGCTTTGTAGCGCCACGGCCAGTTTGCCGTGCGGGTGTCAACCAAGGCGTTGTCTGAACTATTCCATTGCGCAGTTTTGCTGTATTTATGGGCTGTTACGGTGGCATGACTGTGCAAGATGAGGGACCCCAACCGCGGCCCCTTGTCGCCGGCGCAGGGTAGGCGCTTGCACAGCCGCCGGCAAGGGGCGCGACATTGTCCAGTCCAGCCGCGGAAATGGCCGCGATTCGCTTGATTTCTTTGGCCAGTTACGCATCATGGACAAGTCAAAAGGCAGGGGCTTCGGGACGTCTGGCTGCGATGAAATCTCAAGTCAGGGCAGGGGGTTAGCGTGGGGCAATGGAGCGCAAAGTGCTGGATCCTCGCCGGGGCCGTGGCGACAGCCTGTGGCGGCACGGCGACGCCACCGGTCGCGGACGCGGCGGTTGCTGCGGACAGCGCAAGCCCTGATGCCGTGAAGGTGGGGGATGCTGATTCATCTGGAGATACAGGTGTTTTGGTGGATACGGCTGGCGTTGACGTCGCCGACGGCTTGGACAGTAGCAGCAATGACAGCACGGTCCCCGCGACCGATGCCGATGCGAGCGCGCCCGGCGACACGGCTGGGGACAGTGACACCACGGCGGACGGTGACACGGCTGGCGACGGTGACACGCCTGGCGACGGCGACACGGTGGCGGACGGCGATTCGGCCAGTGCCGGTAAGTGCCCAGGAGCCACGCCCAAACCCGACGGAACCTGTTGTGCCGTTGGGCAAAGTTACGATGCGGCGACGGCCAGTTGTCTGACCCCTGCTCCTCTTGGCTGCTTAGGCACTGCGGCCGATTGCTGGCCGCGTTGGTGCTTGGATTGGCTCGACGCAGCGGGACAACCTTGCCCGAGTTCCGCGGCCAATTGTCATGCCACCGGGCGCAGTTGCACTGCAGCAGAAGTTGCGGCAGGGCAGGGCTGCCCGGCCGGTCAGGCCCCAGATGCGGCGGGCTGTCATTCAGCGGGTAGCACCGTCGCCTTACCTGGCGGATTTGCTTGGAAAGATGGTGCCCTAGTACCCGGCCCTTCGGCAGCGGTTCTGGTCGCAGCGGACGTTTCTCCTGTACAAGCAGAGCCTTATCAAGCGCCAGCTCCCCTGCACTGGTGCTCTGCGGCGTCCGGGCCTGAGGCCTGCGCGCAAGGCTGTGCGGTTGGTGAAAGTGCAGATGTTTCAGGTGTTTGTGCAGCCGTGGTTGGCCCAGCCTGGGACTGCCCGCCGGGATTCGCCCTCGGTGCGGCCCCTGGTCCAGCGTGCGTTGCCGATCCAGCCGATTGCGGCAGTGACGCTTTTGGTGGAGCCCAAGACGCAGCCCAGACCGTCTTTGTCGATGGAAGTTTTCAAGGTGTTTCAAGTGGTTTACGAGCAGCGCCATGGACCACGCTGGCCCAAGCGGTGCTGGCGTTGCCGGCCGGTGGCACCATCGTCGTGGCGGCCGGGACCTACGCCAGCGCCATCGACACCCAGAATTCGCTCACGATCAAAGGGCGTTGTGCAGCCATGGTCACCTTGCACGGACCGAGCGACCAATGCGTGCTGCACGGCGGAGCCGGTGCCTCCCTCACCATCAGCGGTGTAACCCTAGATGGCGGCAACGAAATGCTACGCCTGGACTCGGCCAAAGCCAGTCTGAAGCGCGTCGCCATTGGCAACGGCCTGCGCTACGGCATCAAGGCCCAAGGTGGCTCTCAACTCAGCATTTCTCAATGCTTTATTCATGACATCGCCCCGTCCCAGCCCGATCTGTCCGTGGGCCAAGGCATCGCCGTCCAGGGGGCGAGCACGCTCGTGGCCGCCGACCTGCGGATTAGCCACGCCCATGACATCGGCCTTGCGATCGACGGCGTTGCAAGCCTAGCCACGCTCGATCGGGTCGCCATCGATGGGACTCAACTGTCTGTAAAGACAGGTGAGTCTGGCCATGGCCTCGCAGTCACCGGCGGGGCCCAAGGGACTTTCACCGACATTGCCCTGCAGGCCAATCACAGTGCTGCGGCACTATGCTACGGCGTCGGCAGCAGTTTCACCTTGAAAAACACGTGGATTGACGGAACTTTGCCCAGCGGTCCTGCGGTCAAGGACGGCAGCGGCGTCTTGGTCATGGCGGGGGCGCAAATCGCAATTCAAAATGCGAGAATCACAGAGAATCACAGCAGCGGCATTCTCGCCAATGGCAGCGGAACGGAGGTCAACCTCGGCGCGGTCCTGATTTCAGGCACTCAGGGCAGTGCCGGCGGTTTGGGCGGCGAAGGCATCATCATTCAAGGCGGCGCCAGTGCCTCATGGAGTGTTGTGCAATTGCTCAATAATCGCGCAGAAGGTGCGCTGATCGACGGCGCCCAGTTGACCGTGCAAGACCTGCAAGTGGTCGGCACGCAGCCTCAACTCGTTGATCAAGCGGGAGGAATCGGCCTGTCGGTTGTGGGCGGTGCCAATGTGACGGCCAAGGGCCTGGATTTGCTGCAAAATCACTTTGCCGGTCTGTTCGTCGCCGGCGTCGGCACGCAATTGCTGTGGACGGATGGTCAAATTGCGGACACCAGCACCGCCGCGGGCTATGGCGGCTACGGCTGCATCGTTCAAGGAGGCGGCTCCGCTATCTGCAAGGGTTCCTTGCGCTTTCACCACAACACGGCCATCGGCGTCTATGTCACCAGTCAGGGCTCCAGCCTTGGCTTGGCAGGAACCGTCGTCATCGACCAGACCCAACCGGTGGATTCCGGCAGTTGGGGAGGTCGCGGTTTGGCGGTCGAAGCCAGCGCCACTGCCACCCTCGATGGCAGCGTTTTACTGAGTGAAAACAGCGATGCAGGCCTCTTTGTCGTTAGCGGTGGCCAACTCGTCAGCACGGCCGATTTCACCGTCGCCGGGACCTTGCCCAGGGCCGATGGCAGCGGCGGCCGCGGCATCCAAGTCTTTCAAGGCGCTCAGGCGACCTTGGCCAGCACCACCGTGATCGGCAATGCAGAGGTCGGCGTCGTCGTGGACGGCCCCGGCAGCGCCCTCATCAGCACCGGCGCTTGGCGAATTTCCGGCACCGTTGCTGCCAAAAATACGTTGTGGGGTAGAGGCTTACAGGTGAGCAGTGGTGCCACCCTCAAGGGCCAGGGCGAGGCGGCCACCCTGAGGCTGAGCGGCAATAGCGAGCACGGTTTGGTCGTCGATGGCCTTGGCAGCCTCATTTCCGCGTTACCCTTGCAATTCATCGGCAATGGCGCGCGCGGCCTGGTGGTCCAAGGGGCGGCCAATCTGCAGGCGAGCCACGTGATTCTCTATGGAAATGCCAAAGTTGGCCTTCATGTCGATGGCGCCGGCAGTCGCGTCCAGGTCGATCAGCTGGGCAGCTTGGCCGCGGGCAATCGCGGAGCCGAGGTCAGCACCGGCGCTGAACTGCGTGCGGACTCGCTATTGAGCTGGCAAGACAATGGGTTAGGCGTCTTTGTCCATGACCCTGGCTCCAAGGCCTGGCTGCTCGATGCGCGAATCGATGCGCCACATTCCTTGATAAATCATACCTTTGGCCATGGCTTACAGGCTCAGGCAGGGGCTGAGTTGCACCTCGCCGGAGCCGCGATCGTCCAAGCGACCGAACTGGCAATGGTGGCCAATGCCTCGATCTTTCAAGCAATTGGTGTCTGGGTGCAGGCACCAACGGTGCAATCGGCATTCCAGGCGCAAGTCGGCGCGGCGGTTGAGGCCGGCGCCAAGGCACAGTTCTCGGTAATTGCAAGTCGTTTTGAGATGTTACAGAGTGCTGCCGTCCTAGTCGACCAGGCAAGTCTGCAACTGACCGATACCCTGATTCGCCAAGTCGCAGCCGTGCCAACTGGCAAGTATCCCGACCTCGCAGATGCTATTATTGCGAATAAAAGCATACTATTGCAGTTGGAGCGATCCTGGATCGACAGTGCCGCACGCTACGGTCTATCGCTCCAGGGCGACGCCGCCACGGTTCACGCCAGTCGCGTCCAAGACTGTGCGGCCGCCTTGGCGACCGTTGGGGCCTCGGCGGTGGCAGTCACGGCCAGTTGGCTGACCAACAATGCTGAAAATACCAAGATAATTGAGGCTTTGACGCTGCCTTCCTTGACCGGTGTTGCCCTAGGACTAGACCCTGTGGCGGTTCAAGCGCCCTGAGCCAGTCGCCAACGCTTGAGTTCGCTTGGCTTTGCTATTTGGCCTCCTTGCCTTGCCATTTGGAGTAATTGAGCACTGTTACGCCCGTAGTTCCCAGCCGGTTGCCCAGTCTACCGCCCGCCAACGCACCGGTGCGACAGATTTTGTCGCTTTTCCCGAGGCGCGGCCAATTCCGAGTGCGCGCATGGGTCGCACCCTGGCCCTGCCTGTGGCACAATGCCGCGCGCAGCCCGTTTCGCTGCAGGATTCACAGTGTCCATGTCCGCCATCGCCCGCATCGAAGACGCCATTGCCGACATTGCCGCCGGCAAAATGGTCATTTTGGTTGACGACGAAGATCGCGAAAATGAAGGCGATTTCGTCATTGCCGCCGAGCGAGTCACCCCAGAATCGCTCGCCTTTATGGCCGAACACGGCCGCGGCCTGATCTGCTTGGCGTTGGACGGTCCCCTGTGTGACCGCTTGGAATTACAGCCGATGGCCCCGCAGAACGAAGCGCGCCTGGGCACCGCTTTTACTGTGCCTATCGACGCCGTGGACTGCCAGGGGCCTGCCGTTTCGCCGCGCAATCGCGCCCACACCATCCTCAAGGCGATCGCGCAAGACGCTAAACCGCAAGACTTTACCTTGCCTGGGCATGTCTATCCCCTGCGTGCGCGGGCTGGCGGCGTGCTGGTGCGCACCGGGCAGACCGAAGGGTCGGTGGACTTGGCGCGTCTGGCGGGCCTTGTGCCGGCGGGTGTGATCTGCGAGGTCATGGAACCCGATGGAACTATGGCGCGATTGCCTTCCCTGCTGGCGATGGGCGAGCGCTTTGGCATCAAGGTCGTGACTGTCGCCGATCTGATCGAGTATCGCCTGCAAAAAGAACCGCTGGTGGAATGCCAAGCTCGCAGCAGTTTAGCCACAGATTACGGGCTGTTTGACATCGCCATCTACCGAACCAAGGTGGGCGGTGGCACCCATGCCGCTTTGACCTTTGGGCCCATTGGGCCAGAGCCGACGCTGGTGCGCGTACATCGTGGCAATTTGCTTTCAGATGCCTTTGGTTTTGCCCTATCGCGCGGGCGGCGCAGCCTGGCTTGGGCCATGCAGGCGATCGCCCAGGAAGGGCGGGGCGTGCTGCTGTACCTCGACGTCGACCGCGATGGTGCCGGGCTGGCCCAGGCGCTGCAGAGCCACCTGGAACGCAGTGCGGGAAGGCCGTGGCCACCCGAGGCAAATAAGAGCAATAGCATGGACTTTCATGAGTTCGGCGTCGGTGCGCAGATCTTGCGCGACCTCGGGCTGCGGCAGATCCGCGTGCTGACCAATCAGCCGATGCGGATGCGCGCCGTATCGGGCTATGGTCTTGAAATTACAGCGTGGTTGCCTCTCGGTCCTGGGGATGCGAACGGGCCGACTGCGCCGGTAGGGAGTGCGTCGTGACCACACACTGGCTTGTTGCCGCTGCACTGGCATTGGGAACTGTCGCTGCGAGCGGTTGCGGCAATTCATGTAGCAGCTTGGCTGATCGCGCCTGTGCCAAAGCGGGCGAGTCCAACCGAGTTTGTCAACGATTACGGGCAATTGCTGCATCGCCCTCGGACAAAGAACTGCAGGCCTGCAATGCCGGGCAGGCCTTTGCCGACGAGTTGGAAAAGCGGTAGCTTTGGCGTATGCGCACGGACGGGCAGCCGGTCCACACGCACAAAAGGGGCAGCTTGGCCAGCAACTTCGGACGATTTGAGCTCCTAGACCGCATCGGCGTCGGCGGAATGGCCGAGGTGTGGCGGGCCCGCGTCGGCGGCGTTGGCGGATTTGAGAAGATCTTGGTCGTCAAGAAGATTTTGCCGGCTTTCGCCCAAAACAAGACCTTTATCGACATGCTGCTGGCCGAGGCGCGTCTGTGCGCCGTGTTGCAGCACGCCAATGTCGTGCAAACCTATGAAAATGGCGAGATTGACGGGCAGTACTACATCGCGATGGAGTACGTCTCGGGGCCGGACCTGTTCAAGATCCTGTCGCGGGCCACCCAAGGGTCAGTCCGTATCCCTTCGGAATTGTGCTTGTTTATTGCCGCGGAGGTCGCCAAGGGACTTCACTACGCCCACAATGCGCGCGACCACTACGGCCGGCCGCTGCACATCATTCACCGCGACGTTTCCCCTTCAAATATCATCGTTTCCGAGGCAGGCGAAGTCAAGGTCATGGACTTTGGCGTGGCGCGGGCGACCCCTTCCGGTCAGGCACCGGAGCAAGCGACGCGGTCGGGCGTGCTCAAGGGCAAGCTTGGCTACATGAGTCCCGAGCAAGTGACGGGGCAGCCTTTTGACCATCGAAGCGATATTTTTTCTTTAGGAATCATCCTTTATGAGGCGCTGACCCTCAAGCGTCTGTTCCTGGCCAAGACGGACTTGGAAACCCTGGTCAATATCCGCGATGCGCGAATTGAGCATAAGTTCAAGAAACATACCTACATTGATGAAGGCGTTCGCAACATCTTGCGCAAGGCCTTGGCCCGTGACGTCGCCGAGCGCTATCCAACCGCCATGGCCATGCACGACGACATCATGAATTACCTGTATGAAAACAGGATTCATTCGTCCAATCAGAAGTTGGCGGACTTCCTCGGGACCCTGTTTGAGGGCGGCGCGCTGAACCTGAACCCGCCGCCGCTGCTTGCGCCTAATCCTACCAAACCTCAGCGAATTCTTAGTGTCACACCTGACCATGGTTTGCCGCCGGTGCCGCCCTCGGCGCTCGGGGTGCCCGCCGTGCCGGCTCCTGTGCAAAAAGCACCGCCGCTGCCAGGGCCTGCGAGTGACGCTGTCAGTTCCAATTCCCTGTCGTTCTCACCGGGCGACATGAAGAAGATCCGCGATAAGATTTCAGAAAGGCGTGCCGAACAGGCTGCTGCCATGGACACCGCGCGGCCGTCGGCCATTGGCTCTTCTGCTGATGGCGGTCCTTCGCCCATTCCCCAACTGATTCACCCATCGGTGCGCCCACCTGCGGATACCCCCGCGGATCAGAAGGGGTTTTCGCTTCACACCGAAGGTTCTGCCGAAATTGAGGTGGGGCCCCTGCGGCCCGTGACTTCGCCTTCGGCCATTCGTTCGCTGCTGACGCCGATGCCGGGGCGATTGGAACCGCGTGTTAGTCCATCGGAATTTGCCGTTTTAGCCCGACGGACCGAGCAGGAGCCACGGCGCATCCTCCAAGACGGCGGCTCCGTGCGCGTGGTCGGTCTGGGCGACACAACGCCGGTGCAGACGCCCCCAGAGCCGATGAGCGAGGCCGTCCACGGTGGGCAGACGACCCAAGGCGACATCGACGTCAACGCCATGACCCGCGACATGATTTCGGCCTTTCACGGCGAAGGTCAGCACTCTGGCGATCATGGCAGTTACAACGTGGTGGCGGCCCCGGAGCCTTCGTCCGTCCAGCAGTCGCCGCGCCCGCCGACTTCGGGTGCCATCTTCCGCCTGCGGACGGGGGATCGTAAGGAATTCGGGCCTTTAGATCAGACCAACCTGGAGGCTATGCTGCGATCGCGCACAGCTTCGCCCGATGACTTGGTGGCCGTGGGCGATCAGCCCTTCCAGCCGATTCGCGCCGTGCCTGTGCTGCAGGCCGTGGTCCGCGCTCTGACCGCTGCGTCGGCGGCACCGGTGCTGCAAGGTCCGCTTAGCCAATGGGCTTTTGTCCGCCTTGTCTACCGCGCCTATTCTGAACGTTCTATGGGCTGCCTCGAACTCCGCCGCGGCGATGCCGTCAAATCCATCTATTTCCGCAGGGGTCGAACGCAGTACATCGCATCGAACCAACAGGCTGAATTACTTGGACCTTTCATGGTGGCCAATGGCTTCATCAGTCAGGCCGATATCGAAATGGCCATGGCCAAGGCGAGGCAAACCGGCGGAAGACTTGGTGATTTGCTGATTGGCCTCAACCTCATCAAGCCTTTTCAGCTCTACCAAGTCCTCGAGCGTCAGTTGCGCGCCAAGTTCATCGACGCTTTTGGCTGGACGGACGGGCAGTTCGCCTTCTACAACGACGTCGCCCCGCCCGATGACATTGTGCCCCTGGATATTGACCCGCTGACGGTCCTGGCCGAAGGCGTGCGCGAGCGGGTGTCCCTGGCGGTGCTGGAACCGCTGTTTGAAGACCGCCTGGACAGACCGTTCTATCGGACGCGCAGTCCCGCGATCAGTGTTGGTGCGTTGCGCCTGCAAGCCCGCGAGACCAAAGCATTAGGCCTGCTGCTCAATGGCAATGTCGCCCGGCCGGCTTATGAGGAACTGTTCGCTAACCGCCCGATGCGCTTGGCTTTGCTTCACGTGTTCTTCTTGCTGCTGCAGACCGACATTCTGACCTTCGATCGTGAGCGCGCGTAGATGGCCATGCTGGTCCTAGCCCACCGCGGCGCTCGGCAGTTGGCGGTTGAAAATACCCTGGAATCCTTAGAGATTGCTCTGGCTGATGGTGCCGATGGCGTCGAATTCGACGTGCAGCGCACTGGCGATGGCGAGCTGATCCTGTTTCATGACGCGGACTTGGCGCGACTGACCGGACATCCCCGCGCCGTGACCGCCATTGCCTGGCGCGTTTTGCGAGAAATGCCTTTGCACGACAGGGGGTTTACTGCACCGCGCGTGACTCACTTGGATGAAGCCCTCAACCTCTTTGCGCGCTATCCAAAGGCTTGGATTAACGTTGAAATCAAGGTGGATGACGGCAGCGCCAACGGCCTGCAGTTGGCCCAAGCCCTGGCCAAGCGCCTCCACGGCGTGCCGACGCGGCGGTGGGTCTTTTCGTCCTTTGACCGGGCGGCGTTGCAGCGCCTGCAGGACCTAGCACCGACCTGGCCTCGTGGTGCCCTGGTGGAATCGGCGAGCGTTGGTGATTTCAAGCACTTAGCGTGCGGTAGTACCGAATCCTTGGCACTGTCCACCGTCCATCCGGCGTTTGACCTGGTCGACGCTGCCCAGCTTGCCCAATGGCGGGCCCAGGGCTGGCGCGTCTGGCCGTGGACAGTCAACGGCCCTCAAGCCTGGCAAAAGGCAGTGGAAATGGGGGTCGATGCGGTCATTACCGATGATCCCCAGGGTCTACAGGCCTTTTGCATGCGTCATGGCGTGGCAAGGGGCGCGGCGGAACTGTCAAAATAGCGTGTAAATATATGGTGCTGCAGCCTGACTGCTGGCCATCAGGATCGCCGCCAGCCCAAGCAAGAACAAAATCGGCAAGAGCCACCAAGCCTTATGCGCGCGGGCAAAGCCGATGAATTCCATCAATAATTTGCCGACATAACTCAGGCGCATCTTGGCGTTCACCCAATTGCCACGCAGGCACTCCCCGGGGATTTCTAGTCCAACGCAGCAGGTCCTTGCAGGAAATCCTCTTGCAAAAAGCGTGGTTGCTCGTCACGGCGCACCAGCAAATTGCCCAGAACCAGCGCATCCATCTGCGTGCGCATCAGGCAACGATAGGCCTGTTCCGGCGTGGCGACAATCGGTTCGCCGCGGACGTTGAAGCTCGTATTGACGAGCATCGGACAGCCAGTTCTAGCAAAGAAGGCGCTGATCAGCTCGTGATATCGTGGGTTTGTCTCTTTGGACACCGTCTGCACCCGCGCCGAGTAGTCCACATGGGTGATGGCCGGCACGTCGGAGCGCGGCGCGTTGGCGATTTCCTGAAGATCGACATATGTTTCAATAGGTTGCATTGGCGTGCGCCTTTGCTCCAGGACATCTGCCACCAGCAGCATGTAGGGCGACGGGCGGTCGAGGTCGAAGTACGCCGCGGCGTGTTCCTCCAGGACACTTGGGGCAAACGGCCGAAAACTCTCGCGAAATTTGATCTTCAGGTTCATCACCGACTGCATGGCCGGCGAGCGCGGGTCGCCGACGATGCTGCGATTGCCCAGGGCGCGCGGCCCAAACTCCATGCGGCCCATAAATAGACCAACCACCTGCTGTTTTTCAATCAGTTCAGCGACTTGATCGGCCCAGGTCTGCGGCGAAAGGCGCGTGTAGGGAAAGCCGTGGCGGTCCAGCCAAGCGGCGATGTCGGCGTCGGCGAATTCCGGCCCTAAATAGCAGCCTTGCATGGCGTCGTGTTGGCCATCGGCGTGGCGCGACTGTCCCAGCACCGTGTGCCAAGTCGCGTAGGCCGCCCCCAGTGCGCCACCGGCATCGCCCGCGGCTGGCTGAATCCACAGGTTGTCAAACAGCCCGGCGCGCAGCAGGCGCCCATTGGCCACGCAGTTCAGGGCGACCCCACCGGCTAGGCAGAGATTGCGCTGACCAGTCAAAGACTTCGCGTGCGCCGCCATCGCTAGCACGACTTCCTCCGTCACGACCTGAATCGAACGCGCGAGGTCCAAATCTCTTTGCTGCAAAGGCGCTTCCGGCTGGCGCGGTGGGCCATCAAACAGGTGGGCAAAGGCCGGCGTCCACATCTGCTGACCGGCCAAGTAGCCAAAGTACTTCATATCCAAGGCAAAAGATCCGTCTTGCTTGAGGTCCATTAGGCCGCGGATTTGATCGCAGTACACCGGCCGACCATAAGGCGCGAGCCCCATCAGTTTGTACTCGCCTGAATTCACTTTGAAACCAGCGTAGGCGGTGAAAGCGGCGTACAGCAGGCCCAGGGAGTGGGGAAAGTTCAATGTTTCAAGCAGTTGCAGATCTTTGCCACGGCCGAGGCCCAAGGAAGCCGTCGCCCATTCCCCCACGCCGTCCAGCGTCAGCACCGCCGCATCGGCAAAAGGGGAGGGAAAAAAAGCACTTGCAGCATGGGCCTCATGGTGCTCGCAGAAATAGACGGCCCGCGTACGAATGCCCAACTTTGCTAATTCACTGTGGATATCCGGTTCAATCCACAGCTTCTTGGTCAGCCAGCTAGGCATGGCCTGGGCAAAACGCGCGGCACCGCGCGGGGCAATGGCCAGGTGGGTTTCGATCAGGCGGTGGAACTTGAGGATTGGCTTGTCATAATAGGCCACCGCGTCGATGGTATCCCCTGCGGCAATTCCGGCTTGGTCCAGGCAATAGCGCAAGGATTGCCGAGGGAAACGCGCGTCGGCCTTGATGCGGCTAAAGCGTTCCTCTTGGGCCGCAGCCACAACGACGCCGTCCACCAGCAGACATGCGGCAGAGTCATGGTAATAACAGCTGATTCCCAGAATTCGCATGGTCGTCTAATACGGATGGCGGTGTTGCTCCACCGGCTCAGGGGCAGAAACGCCTTGACTTGCATGGGGTTGCCAGTAGGAAGGCGCCGCCTTTTGCCAAACTCGATGCAAGGGGTCCCGACCTTGACGCCTCCACAGTCCCAAGGGAGTAATCACTAAGAAATACAGGGGTATCAGCGTGGCATAGGCCATCGCCCGACCGCTCAGGCGTCCCAAAGCCTGCAGCGCGGCAGCGACTTGGGCATACCGATCTGGCTTTGCAAAACGCAGAGTTAGGCCAATCCCCGTCAGCAGCGCGGCGCCAAGGCTCACCTTGGTCCACCCACCTAGCGCCAGGCCCGCAGCAATGCCCAGGGGCAGCAGGACCTGCAGCCAGGCCGAGCCTACCGCCCAAGGCGGCTTCGCGGGCCCCTCAAGCCGCTGACCTAGCCACGGCACTGGCTGATCCCGGTGGCTCAGCGGCTCAGTCCCTTGTCTTTGCAGACCAATTGCCATCCATGTCCCAGTCAGCAGCCCCGATGGCCGCTGCCGCTGCAGCGTGTCGGAGAACGTTCCAATTGGCAACCGCCGCATGGGCTTGCGGGTAGGCCCAAGACTGCCACAAAGGCGTGGCGCAATCGGCACCAAGATCCACGGGTTGGGATAGGGTAGCGCCCCGGTCGGCTTGCTGTAGGCGCGGCTGACCGCTATCGTGCGCGCCCTTGTCCCCTTGCCCCGCCTGTGCACAGGCCAGCGCGCGACGGTAGCAGCGGGAAAATACCCTTATTGCTTGTGTTTGTGGAGTTTTCTGTGGCAATCGATCGCGAGACGCAGGTGCGAGAACGGCGGATCGTCGCCCTCATCGGTGCCATTCAATTCGTCAATATCCTTGACTTTGTCATGGTCATGCCCATGGGCCCTGACTTTGCCAAGGGGTTGCACATCGATCTGTCCAACCTCGGGGCCATTGGCGGCGCCTACACGCTGTCCGCGGCCGTATCGGGGGTTGTTGGCTCGCTTTTTCTCGACCGCTTCGACCGCCGCACCGCCTTGGCTTGGGCCATGTTTGGCCTCGTCATCGGTACCGTTGCGGGCGGATTTGCTTGGGATTTGCCTTCTCTCATCGGCGCGCGCGTGCTCGCGGGCTTCTTTGGCGGCCCTGCCTCGGCGTTGTCGATGTCGATCATCGCCGACACCATCGCTCCAGAACGTCGTGGCCGCGCCATGGGGGCGGTTATGGGTGCATTTTCCGTGGCTTCGGTCATCGGCATCCCCGTTGGCTTGGAACTGGCGCACCGCGGCGGCTGGCGTCTGCCCTTCTTTGCTGTGGCGGGTCTCGGAATTATCGTCAATGCATTCGCGCTCTTCTATCTGCCGGCCATGCGCGGACACCTAGACCTCCCCCAGGAGAAGGCCCGCGGCCTGTCCGGCCTCTTACGCCAGTTTTCCAATCGCGACGCGTGGTTGTGTTACGGCATGGCCATTGCCGCCATGGGCAGCGCCTTCATGGTCATCCCCAACCTCAGCGCCTACACCCAGCACAACCTCGGATTCCCGCGGCAGAGCCTGGGCCTGCTCTACCTGTGGGGCGGCGTGGTTTCCTTTGTCGTCATGCGGGTCTCGGGGTGGATCGTCGACCGCTGGGGTGCCCTTGGCGTCAGCATCGCCGCTACCCTGGTCTACGGCATCGTGCTGTGGCAGGGGATCTGGCAATGGACCGGTAACTTCCCAGTTTTGCTTGTCTTTGTGCCGTTTTTCATCGCCACCGCCATGCGCAACGTCTCGTACAACACCCTGGTTTCTAAGGTGCCGACCCCGGCCAATCGCGCTCGTTTCATGTCGGCGCTTTCGGCGGTGCAGCACTTGTCGACGGCCTGTGGTGCCATGGCGTCGAGCCAAATCCTCAGTGAAGGGCCGGACCATCGTCTCATCGGCATGCCGCAGCTTGCGGCGATTTCCTTCGCAATGAGCCTGACTTTGCCGATCTTGATGTTCCTGGTTGAAGCGCAGGTGGCGCGCCGAGCCCAACAGGCCCTGACGAGTCTTCAGCCCGCTGCCGCTAGTCGCTGACCGCACAGGCTCGCCAACGCCAGAATGGATGTCTGCGGATTTACACCGGTATTGCTGGGAAAGACACTAGAATCGGCGACGTACAGTTGCGCGAGCTGGTGCACGCCAAAGTCCGGGCCTACAACGCTGCGGGCCGGATCGCTGCCCATTGCGGCGGTGCCAAAAAGATGCGTTAAAACCATGGCATAGGCGCGGGGATCTCGAGGTCCTTCGCTGGCAAAGGCCTGCGCCTGCCGCGGGTCGGTGATCTCCGTCGGCCCGCCGTGCACGCCGAGGTGGACGCGTTCAGCGCCGGCAGCAAGCAACATTTGCGCCAGAATTGACAAGCCTTTTCGCGTCTTGGCCATGTCCGCGTCCGTCAGTTGGTAGCGAACCACGGGCCTGCCCAGCAGGCTTGGCCGAACGGTGCCGCGGGCCTGCGCCTTGACCGCACATCCCCACTCAGCCATGTGCGGCAAGAGCGCCAAATGACGTGACAATTCCTGGCCCACCCCCGGCAGCCTGGTCATGGCAACGCCGATGTCCATGCCAAGTACCTCAAACTTCAGGCCTTCCTGCCGAAGGCCAATACCTTCATGCCCTTGGGTCGCGCCCTGCCACAGGTGCACGGGTTCGCGGAAAAAGCCCGCCGCCGATGCCCCTGGATGCCCTTGAAATCCTTCACCTACTGGCCCATGGCGCAGGCCGCTTTGCCACAGTAGGCACGGCGTCTGCACCGCACTGGCGGCCAGGACCACGGCGCGACGCGCCTGCAACCGCCACAGCCCTCCCCCTTGACTGCGCGCAAGAACGCCCCGGGCGCGACGATGGTCATGATCGATGCGCAAAACCTTGGTATTGAACATAATTTCGGCGCCGTACTCGCAAGCCTGGGGCAGTAGCGTCAGGTCCATGCTCTGTTTGCGGCCGTGGCGGCACCCTTGCAGACAGCCGCCAGAGCCTTGACATTGCACAACATTGCGCGAAATCGGCCGGTGGGCGATGCCAAGGGCCTGGGCGCCTTTGGCAAATAGGGCGTTGTGGGTGCCCGCAATGGCCGGATCCGTAGGTGCAATGCCTAGTTCGCGCTCCATCTCATCGGTCAAGGCCTCTAGGGTGTCAAAGGGCAGGGCTAGGGTCAGGGCGGGGTCGGCCTTGCACCACTGATCGTGGATATCCTTGGGTAAACGCCATGAAATCGCGCCGTTGATAACGCTGGTGCCGCCGACGACGCGTCCTTGCAGGTAAGGCATCGGCGCCGGGCCACGGGTCAGGCTGCCGCCAAGGTCGCGGTACAAATCGGCCATGGCCTGAAACGAATCTGCATGAAAATCAGATGGTTTTCGCAGAGGCCCCTCTTCCACGACCAGCACGGATGCGCCCGCCCGAGCCACGGCCCTGGCCACGGCACTGCCCGCTGGACCACTGCCGACAATCACAAAATCTGCCGTCTTTTCGCCGTCTTTAGGCAGTACTGCGCCGTCTAGAAGGTTCATGGCCGCCTCTGCATTAGCACCTGCCGCGCACCCGCATCGGTCCCCAGAGCAAGGCTAGCCAACAGCTTGACCACCAACGTCAATTGCCGGTGCACGTAGAATCGCGACTGCGCCATGCCCTGCAAGAACGCTGTCTGCTGGGCGGGATCGAGGCGGTGCAAAGGGCGACCGTGGCGGAGAAAGGGCAGCCAAGTCAGCCAAAAGACGGCAATTGTCAGTCCCGCACGCAGAAGCAGGGGCGCAGAGCGGTCAAAGGTGTGCCAAAACGCAGCATTGGCGGCGCTCCCGGCACTGGGCGAGCCAAGTTCTTGATTTGCCGGCAAAACGAGGCTCAAAAGCCGGCAGGCCGCCGTGCGCACCTCAGCCCCACTTGCCGATTTGTGGCGGTTGAGCCTCAAGGACCAGCGCTGGATCATCGTCGCGCGCCTTGAACTCATCCCAGCCAAAACGTGCAGGATATTCGCGCCATGGCCCCTCACATGCCTTGGGCCACTGGCACTGATCGCAGGGAGGACCGTGGGCCTTGCCTTCGTTCCAACGGTAGTCGGCGTAGCTTTCAATCTCATGATCGCCATCGACAATTGCCGTCTCAGGCATGATTCGCTCGGCGACGAAGCGCTCAAAGCCGCGCATCCAACAAAACGGCACCGCTTCGGTCATCACGCGAAGGCCCGCAGCCTCGCCGATGAGCAGGGCCTCATGCAGGTAGGGGGCAAGCTCTTGATATCGTGGCACAACCTGGGGAAAATACTGCTCCGCCGTGCCCAGGGCGTGGACAAAAGCGAACTGGTACTGTTGGACGCCCAGGTGAACAAAAAGTCGCGCTGTGTCAGGTAGTTGCTTGTAGTTCTGCTGGACGATAACGCTGTTGAGCACCACCCGCGCACCCCGGCGTCGCGCATGCTCAATGCCGCGTACCGTTTGCACAAAAGCGCCCTTGGCTCGAACCAGGGCGTCATGGGTCGCTGCGTCAGGCCCGTGAATGGCGGGCGCAAATTCCGTGGCCCCGGCGGCGAGCAGTTTGTCGACGTAGGGTGCATAACTCAGCATTCTACCGTTGGTTTGTATCTGAATCGACTGGTACCCCAGTTGGCGCGCGAGCTCGACCATCGGCAAGAGGTCCTTGCGCAAGGTCACTTCGCCGCCCGTGAAGACGACGCCTTGGCAGGTCGCGCGTTTCTCGCGGAGCGCAGCTTCCAGTTCCTCTGTCGTTTTGCGGCGTTCTGTCTCGCGCTTGTCTCCTTGCACGCAGAAGACGCAGCGGTTGTTGCAGTCAAAGCCGAACTTTAGATCCAAGCGATTCATAGGGTTCTCTCGGCGTTGGCAAAGGCGAGGTCACTAGACGCGGGAGGCTAGGCGCGCGCCACGCGGGTTGGGGCTCCGTGATGCCCCCAATCGGTCGGCGCGTCAACAGCAAAGTTGCGCGTTGGCCGGGCTTCGTTGCCCACAGCATTCGGCGCCTGGACGCAAGAACGGATGCAGGATCAAGAAGTTGTCATACCACCGCTTGCGCTCGCTGGCCCAGCACCTATCTTGGCGCTCGGCGCGTGCCGCGTTGCACTAGGACAGGACCGATGCAGAACTTTATCGAGAACACCCTGAAAAATGCTTTTCCAGATGCAGAGATCCACGTTGTTGATACCACCGGCGGTGGCGATCACTTCGATGTCGACATCACCACCGCGGCCTTTGCTGGACGCTCGGTGCTGCAGCAGCATCGGCTGGTCTATGCGGCGCTCGGCGAGAAAGTTGGCTATGAAATCCATGCATTAGCCCTCAATACCCACATCCCAGGCTGACCCAGAATTCGCGGCTGACGGGCGTTTGTCCCGCGCCGTGGCTGCGACGCCGTCAAGCACGCGTTGTCGCGCAGGCCGTTGTTCGCATTCCCCATTTGCCAGGAGGCTCCATGTCCCGTGACGTTCAGAAAGAGATCGCCGACCTTGTCAAGTCTAAGCCCGTCGTTCTATTCATGAAAGGTACGCCTTCGATGCCCATGTGCGGCTTTTCAGCGCGGACCGTGGAGGTGCTCAAGGCCTGCCAGACGCCCTTTGATGCCGTCAACGTCCTGGCCGATCCGGACATCCGCGAAGGCGTCAAGGCTTACGGTCAATGGCCAACGATTCCGCAGCTTTATGTGCACGGCGAACTGGTCGGCGGCTGCGACATCGCCGTGGCGATGTACCAGAGTGGCGAACTGCAGACTTTGATCGCAGGCGATGTGGCCAAGTAAGGCAACGTGCAGGGAAGAGCCAAGCGAATCCGCAGTTCTTCTGGGCAGATCCCTAGCAGTCGATCCTCTGGGTGCCTCTGCTTGCTGGACGCGGCAGCTACTTGGCGCCCATGCCCAGGCTGACATTCTTGATGCCCAATGACTGTAGATCGGCAAGGATTTCAGCGAGTCTTTGATAGGACAGCTTGTGGTCGGCGTCGACGCGAACCGTCAGCTCCGGTTGCTTGGCCAACTGCTCCACCAAGTCCTTCTCCAAAGCGTGCAGGTCGGTAGCATTGCTGTCGCGAAACAACGCGCCGTCGGCGTTGATCTGCACCACAACCTGGCCTTTGGGCGAGCCTTCGGTGGGCACTTTGCCGGTGGGCAGGGTCAGATCGACGACGCCCGCGGCCCGGTCGCTCTTGTCCTTTTCCACGACAGCCGCGGTGGAAACCATAAAAATAATAAGCAGAACCAAGACCACGTCCACCAGGGACGTCAGGTTGAGCTCCACCGTTTCCGGCAGGTCCAGGCCGGCGCCTTCACCCCAATCATGGCGCGCCATGGACGGCTCCTGCGCTCGCACCGTTTGGGGTGGCGACAGGCAATAAGCCTGGCGAAACAATCGCTTGGGGGATGCCGGCTTGGTTGGCTGCGAGGCGACTAAAGACGTCGGCTGCATCCTCCACCAGCACCTGAATCTCCAGCACGGCGTGGCTGAGGATGGCGCGTAACCATTGGTGCAGCAACACCAAAACGACGGCCACGAGGATACCGGCGGCGGTCGTAATCAGGGCTTCGGACACGCCTGTGGCCACGACGTCGAGGCCGGTACTGCCCGAAGCGCCAATGCTCTTGAGGGCTTGCATGATGCCCAGCACGGTACCGAATAGGCCCGTAAACGGCGACATGCTGCCCAGGGTGGCCAACATCCCTAAACCTCTACGAATTCGCAGGGACAGTTTGCGTCCGTCGCGGGACATCTCGCTCAGAATGTCATCGCGCGCTTGGCCGCGCACGGCTGCTTCAAGGCCGCGCATCAGCACTGGCCCCATGCCTCCAGGAGCCTTGGCACAAATCGACATCATTTCAGGAAGATTGCCGGCATTAGCGGTGTCGCGAATGCGGCGATCCAGCACGCGAAGTTGGCCAGTGATCGCCCGCACAGATATCAGCCGCTCGACGAAGATCGCGCCACCCACGGCCATTAGGCCGCAGATGGCCCACATCGCTGGGCCACCTTGTTCAAATAAATGCCTTAGTTCTGCCACGCCGTGCTCCAGGATGTCGGCCCACACGGGCGGTCCAGGGCTCAAACACCGATGACCCGGCAAATCTTCCGCCCCTGCTGCATATACCATTGCCCTGGACGCGCCGGAAGATCCGCAGCGTTGTCGCCCGTTGACAGCGGGCCCGGCGCTCGCCACTGTGCTAGGCCAAGGCCTTGGTGGCCGCTACTGGTGATGCGTGCAGAAGATCTCGGGATTTCCGTTTGAAAACTGGCTGTTGGATCGCATCGTTGCGGCCAAATCGATCGTTCTGATGACCCATGTCGGGCCTGACGCCGACGGTCTAGGCAGCCAGTTGGCCTTTTGCCGGGCCGCCGAGCTCAAGGGCATTCAAGTCCGCATTGTCAATGAAGATCCTCTGCCGCCTCGCTACCGTTGGCTGGACCCGCAGGGCCTGTGCGGCCACTTTGACCGGGACGCGGCGATCCTGGAGAGTGCAGATTTGGCTTTGATCTTTGATGCCAACGAGTTGCAACGCATTGGTCGGCCGGCTCAGCGCTTGAAGGCGCGCGGTGTCGATGTTTGGGTCGTCGACCACCATCCCGTCGCGCCCACGCTTGATGTGCAGGGCTGCGTAGATATTGACTTTTCCTCTTCCGGGGAACTGGTGTTCCAACTCATCACCGCCCTGGGTTGGCCCATCGATGCCGGCGTGGCCCAAGGGCTCTATGCCGCCATGAGCTTTGACACAGGCTCTTTCCGCTTTTTACGCAACCAATCCAGGACTTTGCGTGTGGCTGCGCAGCTGCTCGACACCGGGCTCGACGCCAATCCGATTGCTGAAGCCCTGTTTTCTTCCCGTCCGCGCGGAGAAATCGAACTGCTAGGCCGGGTTTTGCAGCAGCTGCAATTTGCCGATGGCGGCCGCCTCGCCTGGGTCGCCTGCGATAGCAGCTTGACCGAAGGCCTGGACGTGGCTAACGACGCGATTGGTGAGCTAATTGCCACCTTGATCGGCATCGAAGGTGTGCTGGTGGCGATGATGATCAAGCCGGGGCGGCAGCCGGGGGAACACAAACTGTCCCTTCGCTCTAAAACCGCTGTAAAAATCGGGCATGTGGTCAGGCCCCTGGGTGGCGGTGGACACGACCACGCTGCCGGTGCGACACTAACCGGTGAGTTGGCCGAACAAACGCGCATTTTGGTTGCGCAATTGGTTCAAGAGATCCGGCGCCAGCAGCCCGAGGCGGCTGGTCAGGTTTGAACGGCTTACTCCGAGGCGACTGTGGTCAAATCCCGCGTTCATGCAAGCGATTCGCTGATTTGCAGTTGCAACAACGTGTCGCGCAGCGCTATTGTCGCAGCCATCGACCGCGGCGCGTGCACCCTGGCGCATATCTTTGACGCCACCTGGGCCGGTTGCGGACCCTGCGGCGGCAGTTGTCAGCCTGAAATCTTGCGGGTTTTGCGGGAGCGCGTCGCGATTTCGCCCGTCAAGGACAAGCCATGACCCCGCAAGAGCGCGAACGGCTCGCATCGATTGCCACGCTTTTGCTGGCAATTTCTACCCTTCGCTGGGCGGGCGCAAAGGCTGCTGCCCAAGGCATGCGTCTGTTTCGCGATGGCGCGGTGGCCGGCGTGCGCATTGGCGAAGTGCTGGAAGGCAATGTTTTGGATGGTGAATTGCCCGAACGCGTGGTCTTGGGACTGCGCGATGGCGACCTTGTGGCCGATTGTTCTTGTGGTTCAGCCCCTTGTGCCCATGCCGTCGCCCTGGTGCACGACCTGCAGAAGCGGGCGCGGGCGGCCCAGGACAGCCACATTCGCCAACAAGGTGTGCTCGCGGCCCTGAAGGACCGGATGCAGGGGGCCAGTCGCGCTCACCAGCAAGGCATCCAAATCCTGAGCGATATGGAGCGATTGCCCCTGCAGGCCGCTGTGGACATGGTGGCCCTCAACTGGCGCCAATCGCTGCGGCAAACTCCGCCCGAACTGCAGCAACTGCTGAATCTAGCAGAGCGAATCCGTACAGGTTACGCCGACGATCCGGTGCAAATGGCCGAACTCGCGCAGCGGATTGTCGCCGCTATTTCGCATAAAAAGCCTATTTTCACGACGTTAGCGGGCGAAGCGGAGACGGCGGTGCGGATTCTCGCGCCCCTGTGCTGTGGCGCGTTGACGCCAGCGCTGGCTGATCCCACGCAAATTCAAGCTATTGTGCGGTTGACCCTGCATGGCCATCCCCAGGCGGCTCCGGTGCTGGCGGCTGGTCTAGAGGCTTTGGCGCGTCGCGATGCAGAAGCATGTGTCAAAATCGTCGGTTGGTCAATCCAAAGCCTGCGCGAGTCCGATCAGCGTTGGCGCGAAACGACGCCGCCGGGCGCCACGGACGTGCTGCTTTCCGGGCTTTGCCTGGCCTGTCTGGACCACGATCTGCCGAGCGAAGCGCTCGACTCTGCATTGGCTTGGCCGCCGATGCGCAATGCCCTGCAAATGTTGGCGTCTCGCCTGGCGGCCGATGACCGCTCCGATGACCTGATGCGCGTGATCGGCCATTACGACCCCCGCGGCGACCTGTGGGCTGCGGGCGTCGAAGCGGCGGTCCCGGCGGCGGCGATGGCGGGGCATCCTGGCTTGGCGGCTCAGCTTTTGCGCTGGGCGCTGCAGTATCAGGCAACGCCGAACCTGTACGACGTCTGGCGGCAGCACGCGCCCCCGCAAATCTGGCCCAAGCTGCGCGATGAGTGGGTGCAAGCGGCGCTAGCTCATCAGGAAATTCCCTGGCTGGCCGAGAAACTCGCCGCCGATACCGATGGCGCCAAGGCCCTGTTTCACGCCGTGCAACTCGCACCGACGCGGGACCCCACAGTTCTGCCTTGTTTACGGCAGTTACAGGCCATTGAGCCCCTGCTGGCTTGGCACGCGCGGTCGCTGCGGCTGCGCGCTGTGCTTGGCGTGCCCGGGCAGACGGCGCGTTCGCTCAAGGACGAGCTGACGCCGATGGCGAGTCTGGCACAGCAGCTCGGGGAGTCGCAATTGCTGACGGATTTCTGCCAGTTGCTTGTGGCTGAAGGGGCCTCAGGTGCCAGTCTGAACCAGGCCATTGCCGTCGTGGTGGGCAAGCTGGCCTAGCGTGCCCAACCGTGTGCCCAGCAGCGTGACCAACTGTGTGCCCAAGGGCGCCCGCCAAACAGCGCGTATCTACTCGAGTTCATTGTCGAGGAAAGGCTCGCGCATCTCAGAAGACAGGTAAATATCTGAATACACGCCGTTTAGGTTGAAGTCGGCCCGGGCGCGCGCGTACCACCAATCCAAGTTGGCGTTCTTGATGTACTGCGCCGGCGGGGCCGCATTGACGGCGGGGTCACGGGCCAGCACCATCAGCTGAAAGTTGGCTTGTTCCGTAGACTTATAGCCCGCACCTAGAGCGCACCAGCCGGGATGGGCTGCGACATCGCCGGCTTGGGTGCAATCGATGCTCCATGCCGAATCCAGCTGGATCCAGTTGATATCCTTGGGCCACCAGTCTGAATCGCTCACGGCCGTCGCCACGTAGCGGTGGTAGGTCTGATAGTAGGTTTCCTCTTTGATCTTGATGTCTCCCAGCAATGCGATCGCCTCCTGGACGCGGGCGCGGATGGTGAAGCGCTTGTAGGACTGCACCGCCACCGTCGCCAAAATGCCAATGATGACCACGACAATCATCAGTTCGATCAGGGTAAACCCGGCCACCTTGCGCGGCGTTTGCCTAGCGTTGGCGTGGGCACCTGGCAGGCCAAGGCCCTGCGTTTTCGCAAGCGTTTGGCGGGTATGGAGCTCACTGGGGCGGTGAAGCATGGCGGCCTCGGGCGCTGGCGGGCGCATGAAACGGGCGCAGGGTGCGCGTAACATCTAGCAAGCAAGGGCAGTGCCACATTCGGGGCGCAAGAGAACAGCTTGATTGTATAGGCATATTTCGCTCGGAGCCCTCTGTAATCCCGCAATCTTTGCGGACTTTTGCCGCCTTTTGCGCGATTCCAGGGCCCATCGTCACCCCAAGCATCGGCGTCGTCAACGATCCGCGCCATGGCGAACCCGTGACAGTCCTAGGCGCTGCGCATCTTGCCGCCACGCCCCTGGCAAGCGTATACAAGCCGCGCCGGTGCGTGTGACCTCTGCGGTCGCGCGCCGAATCAGGCCCGCGCGGCTGAATTGGTGCACCGCACGACTCTAAAACCTGATTACCTTCACGAACTTCGCCCACGCCTTTACGATCTTCGCCCACGGGAGTGCTCCATGTCGCCCAACGAATCTCTGCCGATGCAAGCCGCTGATTCCGCCCAGTCGGAGGCAGCTGGTCGTCGTTCCAATGTCGGTTCCTCGGCTGTCAAGAACAACCGCCGGGAGCGTTTGATCAATCTGGTTTCCGCGTCCGATCTGTTTGGCACGGCTGCCCCAAAGGCCCAGGCCTTGTTCGTCGCCGATGCCGTTACCCGCCGCGCCGATGGCGAGTTCATCAATCGCCATCCGAGCGAAGCCTTCCCCGGGCACATCAAGAACACCTTGCAATCCGTAGGCAATCGGCAGGCTGAGCAGATTCTCTGTGGTTGCACGCGGCCGACGCAGGCGAGCACGGGCTATGAACTGCCGATGTTCGTGCTGGAAACCTGCATGGCGGACCAGCCGTTCATCATCGACACGATCAAAATGGCCTTGCGCCGCCTGGATGTCCATACGCTCGGCACGCTGAACATGATTCTGCCGATTGAGCGCGACGTTGATGGCAAGCTGGTCGATCTCAGCCAGGACAATCCGCGTAGCAAGCCGGAATCCTTCAGTTGTCACCTGCTGTCCTCGGCGACCGTGGGCGACCGTCGCCAGCTGGTGCGCGATACCGTGCGCTGGCACTTGACGCGGGCTCAGCTGATTGCTAGTGATTTCAGGCCGATGCGTAAGCTCGTGCGCAACCTCATCACCGATCTGCGTTACTGTGGGGAAAGTGTCGCCAATGCGGCCGATGTCGCCGAAGCCATTGAGTTTGCCGAATGGCTGATCGATGAAAACTTTGTGCTAATGGGCGCTTACGGCTTCGATAGCCAGTTCCGCCACACTGGTCGTCTGGGTCTGGCCCGCGATATCGAGGCGGGTATTGGCATTGAAGGCGAGCCTGCTCAAGCCTTTACGGCCGACGCGCCGATGGTATCGATCCACCAGTCGCGCATTCCCAGCCCGATTCACCGCGAAGCACCGCTGTGTGAAGTGCGTCTGCGTCTGCTGGACGAAGAAGGCAACCCCGCGGGTGGCGTCGTGTTTCAGGGCCTGTTCACCTACAAGGCCGTGACCGGGCGTGCTTCGACCGTCCCCGGTTTCCGCAATCGTTTGGCCAGCATCGTTGCCAATGAGGACTTGGTCCCGGCTTCGCACCGCATGAAGCTGTTCCTGTCCTTTGTCGACCGCCTGCCGCTGACCTTCCTGTTCTCGGCTACAGACAACGAGATCGCTAGTCTTATCAATGAGTCCATCGACGTCGACTTCGGCGGTTTGCCCCGCGTGTTCTACCGGGTCAATGCCCTGGGCACCGGCGCGCAAGTCTTTGTGTCGATGTCTCAGGCCCGCTATGGCGAGGAAGTCCGCGCCCGCATTGAAACTTCTCTGCAAACGGCCATGGGCGCCGATGATGTGCGCTTCCGCCTGCTGGTGGGTAAGACCGACACAATCATCCTGGATTTCCTGCTGTTTGCTGACCGTCCTCTGCGTCAGCCCGGCGCCGATTCGCTGACCGAATCGGTCCTGAGCCTAGTCAGTCCGTGGCTAGAGACGATGCGAGAAACCCTGCGTGGTCAAGGCGTTGGCGAGGTCGAGATCGACCGTCTCTGCCTGCTGTTTGGCGAAGCGCTGCCCGAGGCCTATCGCAGCCGGGTCGACCCGGCGCATCTGCTGCAGGATCTGCAATCGCTTGATTCCGTTCGTCAAGATGGCAAGGCCGTCATCGTCCTGCGCGCCGACCACCAGGACAGCGCTGAAAACACCGTGCGTCTCTTGACCTATGGCTCGACCGACACGGCCTTGACCGACATTTTGCCGGTCCTGGACAACTTCGGTCTGCGGGTACTGGGCGAAACGACGTGGAAAATCCTCGACGGTGAAGGCAATACCAGCTTCATGGAGACCTACCGCATCGCCGCCGATTCGGACAATGGGCCCCAACTGCTGGCCCATGGCGACGCCTTTGTTGAGGCCCTGCACGCCGTGCTCGACGGTCGGATGAATTCGACTTCGCTCAACAAATTGCTGCTGCCGGCGACCTTGACCTGGCGCCAACTGCAGATGATGCGCGCCTACCTCGGCTATGCCCGCCAACTCGGCACGGCGTTTCCGCAAAACTTGGTGCAGACGGTGCTGCTCAATCAGCCCGCCGCCGTGCGCACCTTGGTGGACCTGTTCAATGCCCGGTTTGAGCCCAGGCTCGACGGCGCTAGCGACGTGGTTTCAGCCCGTTCGCCGCAGCGTGCCGGTCAGGTCAAGGTGGTGCACGATCGCTTTGTCGAGCAACTGCGCTCGGTTCAGGACGCCGTTGAGGACAAAGTCCTGCGGATGTTCGCCAACTTCGTCATGGCGACGCTGCGCACCAACTTCTTTCAGCGCATCGATGAAGCGCGGGGCCTGAGCTTCAAGTTCCGCTGTGCTGACGTGGAGTTGATGCCCGAGCCGCGGCCGATGTTTGAGATCTGGGTCTATGACCCCCGCGTCGAAGGCATTCACCTGCGCGGTGGCAAGGTCGCCCGCGGTGGCCTGCGCTGGTCGGACCGCATCGACGATTTCCGTACGGAAATTCTGGGGTTGATGCAGACGCAGATGGTCAAGAATACGCTGATTGTGCCCGTGGGCAGCAAGGGCGGCTTTGTCCTCAAGAAGCCCGAACGGGACGACCGCGCGCGCCGCAAGCAGGCCGATGAACTGTACAAAGTGTTCATCAGCGGCCTGTTCGATGTCACCGACAACTACGTCAACGGCAAGGCTGTTTTCCCCAGCGATGTCGTGGTGTATGACGAGGCTGACCCCTACTTGGTCGTCGCGGCCGATAAGGGCACGGCCCACCTGTCCGACACCGCCAACGCCATTTCGCTGGCCCGCGGTTTCTGGCTCGGTGACGCTTTTGCCTCCGGCGGCAGCAAGGGCTACGACCACAAAGCCTATGGCATTACTGCTAAAGGCGGCTGGGTCTGCGTACAGCGCCATTTCCGCGAGATGGGCGTCGACATCCAAACCGAACCGTTTACGGTCTTCGGCATCGGCGACATGTCGGGCGACGTCTTCGGCAACGGCATGTTGCTGTCCGAAGTCATCTTGCTCAAAGCGGCTTTTGACCATCGGCACATCTTCCTCGACCCCAATCCCGACGCGGCGTCCTCCTTCACCGAGCGCAAGCGCCTGTTCGACACGCCCAACACCAGCTGGGCCAGCTACAACACGGCGCTGATCTCAAAGGGGGGCGGCGTGTTCCCGCGCACGGCCAAGTCGATTCCCCTGAGCCCGCAAGTCCGCGCGATGCTGGAAACCGAGCGCGAGGAGTTGAGCGGCGAGGAGCTGATGCGCGCGATTCTGCTGATGAAAGTCGATCTGTTCTGGAACGGCGGCATTGGCACCTTCGTCAAGGCCAGCCATGAGACCCATGCCGACGTCGGCGACCGCACCAATGACAGCATTCGCCTTGATGCCAATGAGTTGCGCTGCAAGGTGGTGGGTGAGGGCGGCAACCTTGGCTTTACCCACGCCGCGCGCGTGGAATTTGCCTTGCATGGCGGGCGCTTGAACACGGACGCGGTGGACAATTCCGCCGGCGTCGACATGTCCGACCATGAAGTCAACCTCAAGATCCTGTTCGCGCCCCTGATGCAGTCCGGCGCGGTTGGGCAGCCTGAGCGCGATGAGGCCCTGTTGGCCATTGACCAGTACGTCTGCGAGTTGGTGACCTACAACAACTACCAGCAATCGCTTGGTATTTCTGTGGCGCAGCAACGCTCCGCCCAGCAAATGCGCGCTTGGGGCGATACCATCAAGTTCCTGGTCGACCAGTTGGGCATCGACCAGCAGGTGCAACTGCTGCCGTCCAAGCAGACGGTGGCGGACCGGCGCAAGGTGGGTCTGGGCCTGACGCGGCCGGAGCTGGCGCGTCTGACGGCCTTTGCTAAGATGTGGGTATTCAACGAGTTGTCGGCCGACCGCAACTCCAGCCAAGGCTTGGAACAGCAGTACCTGGATTACTACTTCCCCGAGCGGATCCGCGGCCATTACGCCGATGCCATTGCCAAGCATATGCTGCGCCACGAGATTGTGTCGACGCTGTGGGCCAATGAAATCGTCGACTTCGGCAGCGCTCTTCTGATTCCGCGCTTGGTGACCGAGTTTGGCCGGCCGACGGCGGATATCTGCCGCGTCTACACGGCGACGGTGCAGTTGCTCGGTTTGCCGGCTTTGCGTAAGCAGATCACGGCGTTGGATGCCAAGGTGCCGGCCCACGTGCAGTACGAGGCGCTCGCGACCCTGGAAGACGCGGCGGCGTCGGCCACGCACTGGCTGCTGTCCACCTTCCCGGGGGACAAGCTGTTCGACGTACTGCGCCGCAGTGCCGACATCAAGGCCTTTGCCCAGCAAGTGGGCGATGTGCTGGTCAAGCAGCAGACGGCGGCGCGCAAGGCGGCAGCGATTGCCCTGGCTTCGGCTTGGCAGGCCCAAGGTTTGCCCGTGGCGCTGGCCAATCAAGTCGTGGCGGTGCAGGCGCAGGCGCACGTGTTCGCGGCGTGGTGGCTGGCCCAAGAGGCGGGCGTGCCTGCGGAATCGGCCGTGGCGGTCTACTTGGGGACGGCAGAAGTGACCGGCTTGGACGAGCTACTGTTCCAGGTGGCGGAAGCTCCGGCGCAAAATCGCTGGGAAGTTGCGGCGTTGTCGAGCCTTGGCCAAGGCCTTGGCTACACGCTGTACCAACTCGCGGTCAAGGTCGCGCAATCCCTAGCCGGTGGGAAGGTCGGGCCCAATGCGGTGCGCACAGTGCTCGAAGGCGAGATGAAGCTCGGTCCCATGTGGGAGCTGGCCCATCAGATTCAGGCAGAAGGCGTGCAGATTCCGGCGCTTGTCGTGCTGACTGAGAAGCTGCGGGCCCGCCTGCGCTAGGGGCAGATTCCGGCGGATTGGCTCGGCGATCCCGGGGCGTTGACGCCAGTTCCTGCTCCAACGGCGGGAACCAGGCGTTTGCGGCCTGACAGGGATCGCCGCCATGGTTGGGCTGGATCTGTGCGCTAAATCCATGGAAATGTTGTGGAAACAAGGGTGGCTAGGCCGGGCGAGAACGCTTGGCCTAGCCGCCGATTTCGTTGCTAGGCGTGGCCTTCTGACCGCGGCGGGGCGCGGACCTGTGCCTGTGGTCTAATCGCCCTGCTGTTCTTCCAGCGAAACTTCAGCCAGCACCCACCGACCTCCTTGCTGGGTCACGGACACCACCAGCCCGTAGCCTGTGGAGCCATTGATGGAAGCCTCAACCTGGTTGGGCTTGTTGCTCAGCACGGTCCAGGCTTTCTCAAGCTTTTTGGCCTTGACCCCCTGCAGCACTTTTTCCTTGGGACCGTCGAGGAAACGCGCTACGCCGGCCTTGGCACCTGCTTCGGCTTGGGCCAGCGAGACTTGGCGCTTGGTGCCCACATCTACATAGGAAAAGCCGTCCTTGCCAACGATCGCTAGAAAAGGCCCAAGCGTGTTGGTTTCGACCGCCTGTAAGAGTTGCCAAAAGGCTTCTCGGGCTCCCTGTTCCCTGACTTCCTTCATGAAATTAGCGGGCACCTTGATGGCGGCGGGCTCAGCTTGGGCGGGCGTCTTGGCCGGCGCATCGCCCGCCTTGGGCGCATTGGGCAGCATCGGCGGAGGTCTGCGGTTGTTCGCGGAAGCCGCGCCGGGTAGGACGGCAGTTGAGGCGATGAGGACTAGCAATAGCTTGATTGTACGCATCTATTTCCCTCGAGATGAAGCGGGTTCAGGCCTAAGCGTAGCCCAGGCAGAGCCATGGAACAAGTTTGGTTGCCCTCTGCGGGGCCAGAAGCAGTCCCCAGCCCCGCCTCCAGCCGCTTGCCGCGTACCCCTCAGGGCGCAACCACCAGTTGCAGCTTCTGCGTCGACGCGGTCTGGTTGAGAATTTCGACCGTATTCAAAGTCTTGCGCATCACCAGCGAGGTCGCCGGCACCGTGCCCATGAACTCGACTTCGGCCGCGCCGTTGTTGGTCGTGGCGTAGACGTCTTTGACCGTGACTTTGACCCAACTCGTGGTGACGGCCGTTAGCGCGTATTGCTTGGGGCCCTGGATGTTGTCGAGCACGACCGTCTGCGTGCTGCCGTCGCTAAAACTCAATGTAAGCGTCTTGTTCCACTCGCAGGAGCAGCCGCGTTGCATGTAGCCGATGGCTGAAAGGGCATACGCTTTGTCGAACGTGACCGTCATGAAGGACCCTGCGCCTTCGTTTTGGGTGGCCCAGGCGCTGCCGTCGCCGTCTGCGTAGATGCCGTCCAGGGCGTGGCTGCAGCCGTAGCCGCCGTCGATGCCGGTGTTGCCGTAAGAGCTTGACTGTGCAGTGCATTTGCCGCCATTTTTCGCCGCTGCGACATTGACGGCGGGCCCACCGCTGCCAGTTCCCGACTGCACGGCCTGCCAGTAGCCGCCGCCACTGTCGACCCAGCCGGAGGCGATGATGTCAAGCGTGTTCAAGTTATGGGTTAAAATCAAGCTGTTGCCGCTCTGAATGTCGCTGGGGCCGGCAACTAGCTTAAAGGCCTTCTGATTGCAGGTGACCTTGCCATCGGCGCCGATGCTGGCAATGGCAGACCCGGCCGGGCAGGACCCGTACGCAGGCACGCTGACGGCTGGGGCGCAGACGGCGACGCCATTGGCCGCAATGCCAATGACCATTTGCCCGCCGCCGCAGGACTTTCCGCTCAGGGCAAAGTTGCTGCCATCGTAGGTCGTGTTTTGGTCCGGCGCGCAATGGGCTGATCCATCTGCGCCAAAGCCAAGGAGAAGTTGGCCCGCCGGGCAGTCGCCGAGCTTGGCCAGGACGGGCGGTGACTTCAGGTCCGCGTAGGCCCCCGTGGTGGCGACATCGGCGAGCTTGGCCCAGGTGGCATAGGGAGCTAAGGCTGCGGGATCAATCTGAGAAGCGCCTACACAGCCGCTGCATTGGATGGACTTGGCGACATCCGCACTGTCTGCCTGCCCGGCGTGCCAGGCGTGCAACACGCTGCTGATGGCGACTCGGGGCAATTCGGGCTCAACGCCAACAGAAACGCCGATATAGGCAAAGTTACTCGCGCCTTCAGCCGCCGAAACCTTGAGGCTTGTCGCGAACAGGCCCCCTTGCACCTTGACGGCTACGGTTTCGCTGCTGGCCGCCTTGGCATCGTCCTTGGCGAGGTAAAAGCTTACCGTTACAGCGTAATCCCCATCGCTGACCGGGCCTCCCGCAGCACTGTGCAGGATCCCTTGGATGGCTAGGCCAGGCAAAACAGCGTGCGCGGGCCGAGTTGCAAGCAACAAGGACATCACGAGCAGTAGCGGCAAGGCGCGCAGGGAAGGTCGCTGTCGCATCGGCAACTCCTTGGGTTCAGTTGGACTCGAACATATTGGCAAAGCAAGCAATTCGGCCGGGGGTGTACCGAGTATGCCCAGGGACCCCACCCCGGCAATGTGCCCGAAATGCCTTGGAAGGTCCAATTGGCGCTGTCGATGCAGAATTTGTTGGCGGGCGGCGAGGGCAGGATGGGCAGTTGGGCAAGCCTGTCACACAGAGTCAGGGACTGCACGCTTGCACCTGACCGGCGCAATTGATTGGTATTTTGCGAACTGCCGTTGCCGTGGCCCCGCACCCATTGGTCACGGTCACAGTGACGGTCGCGCTTTGGCTGACCATCTGTGTGCAGGTGGGCGACAGCCCGAACATACACTCTAGGCTATCGGTCGCCTCTGGGGCTGGTCCTAATTTCGCAAGAACACAAGAGATTCCTGACGAAGGCGTGACTGTCCATCCATAGCTTAGGCCACTGACACTGCCATCTGCCGTCTGGCTCTTGGATGCATCCAAGATCACCTTACCATTCGGGCATTTGCCGCAGTTGTCCAGGCAGTCGCATGTGTACGGGTCGGCTAGGCAGTAGGAGGTCACGTAGGCATTGCCAGGAGCAAGCAAGGCCAGAGGTGGTAGGCACGAATTCAGTGTCACAACGCGATCTTCGCCGGCCGTCAGCGCCGGTGTCAGGTCCAGGTCCGCGTAAGGGTCGGTCGCCTTGGCCCGCCACCGCAGTCGAACGCCCTTGGCAAACAACGGCACGGTGAAAATGGCACCACTTGGACCGACCTGCAGGCCGGTAAGGCCCTTTTGGTAGGGCAGCCAAGCTACTGGGATCACGCCTGTTGCATCGACAATGTCAACGTCCACGTGGTCCACGCCTTTGGCCTTGAGTTCGGCGTTCGCGGACACGACCAAGTCGGCCGACGCCGGCAGCAGCAGGGGCAGCGCCGCGGCCGGCCAGGGTTGTTGCGCGTCTTCGGTGTAGGCGCTCTGCAACACTTCGATTGCGCTGAGCTTATCCGTGCCAAAGGCGAAACTTTTGAGCGACACAGACAGTGTCTCCGTGTTGTCCGTTAGTTCCGCGCGGGGGTACGCTTCGTCATTTGGCTTTTGCACCAATCCGTCCCCGTTGAGGTCCCACTTTGTCTGGGTCGCGAGGTCCTTGGGCACAGCGATTTGGCCGTCGACCATGTACCATGTGTCGCGCAATCGTCTGAAATCCTTAAGATCAACGACGCCATCTCCGTGACCATCTTCGTTCACCGCGGCTCCAGTCACGGCGTCAGTGAGGGTCATGCCATCGGCCGTTCCGTCGTCAAAATCGGCCAACCACGCGCGGACACTAGGTATTCTTCCCGGAACTAGCGCGTCGATGCCCACGACCGCCGTAAACAGGTTCAGACTGGCTTCGGTGAGCGACCCCTCGCCCGGCACGGCGTCGGCATAGGGGGGAAGTGTCAAAAGTTCAATGAGTTGGGCGTCAGTGAGCGCAGGCTCAATCGATAGCAGCACTGCGGCGGAACCAGTCACCAGTGGCGTGGCTACCGAGGTGCCGTTGACGATGGAGACTGTTGGTATTTCAGCCGGTTGCAGCACACCGATTCCGGCACCGGGCGCAAACACGGCATGGGCCCCCCAATCCACCTTGGCGTTGCTAAAAGGGGCCCGGCGGGCCGTGCCAAAGTCCGGCAAGTCCGGCGGGGCCAGCGCTTCAACGACGACGATGTGCGCGGAAGCCGCGGCATCATGGCTGGCAGCCCAAACAGCTGGGCTGGACAGATCTTGAGGAAAGTTGAGCGATAGCGCTGATTTGCCGGCTGCCTCAGCCTCGGACAAGCCGCAGTAGGTCTTTGCGGCGCCAAGTGAAGGGGGCGACCCGGCATCGTTGCCAGCTGCGACCACGAACAGCATATCGGCCGTTGCCGTGGCTGTCTGCACCACGCGACCAAACAATTGACCTTGTTGTGCAATCATGGCGCGGACATGGGCGGCCTGCCCTAGGCTGCAGCCCTGATCAGCAATCGTTGCACCGGCATGGGGGTCGCAGCGATAGGGGGCACCGCCGTCAACATAACAATTCCTAGACCAATTGTAGCCAAGCGACATGTTGACGATGCGCGGCCGCTCCCCGTCACCATCGAGCAAAGACGCCGCCGCGTCGATGGAACTGCCGAAGGTCGCCACAAAGGCATCTAGGGAACTCCCCTTGGGGCCAACCTTGCGAAGTTGCAAATTCACGTGAGGCGCGACGCCATCGGTGAACTGACCGTTACCCCAAGTAGCTGCAATCACGCCAGCAACCTGGGTTCCGTGGACCTTTTTCTCGGCCGGGTCGCTCGCTGCAGGCAGGTCTGGATGGGGGGCAAAGCCGGCATCGAGCACCGCCACCACCGGTGTAGCATCGGCCGTGTCGTCGATGTGGTCCTTGAGATTCCAGGCCAATGGTGCCCGGATGGCCTCAATTCCCCAGTTGGCGTCCGCCGGCAAGCCCCAGTCCCAGGTCCAGGCGGCAGGAGCCCCAGCAGGCTTGGCAGTCGGTGCCGGCAGCGTCTCAGGCGACATCGGCACATCCTCGGCGGCCGCCGTCACGCCGGGTAAAGCCCGCAGCGCCACGAGTGCATCTTGCAACTGCGCAAACGTCGCGCTCGGCGGCAGAATCAGTTGTACGATCGAGGCTTTGGGTATGGCTCCAGCCACCGAGGCACCGCTGCCGGCCAGTGCCGCGCCCAGGTCATCGCCCGTCGCCGTAGCGCTAAACGCCAGCAGCACATGCCGCCGTGACGTCAGGATCCCGAGCGACGGATTGATGCCCCAGTCGGAATTGCCAACGCCGACAAAAGGCTGCCGCTGCAACACCTCTGAAATAGGCCGTAAATCAGCAGGCGCACCGCCATCAGCTTCCGCCGTCGCGTCGAGAGCCAGGGGCGCGTCAGCCAGCGGCGCCGACATGTCGCCACTGTCAATATCTCCAACTGTTTCAAGTGCTTGCTCGATCCGAGCGCTCTTCCCGCCACAGCCCCACGCGAGCCAAGAGGTCGCCACCAGGAGCCCCAAGGCCGCCCGTGCCCACCGGCCAGGTCGGGCCATTGTCGGCACCGGCGCTGAACCATACCGTCGGGCTGACTTGATCGGTCGTACAGGTCGCAACCGCATCGCTCCTCCGCTCAACCGCCCGTCACAGAGCAGTCGGCGGGACAAGACGTGATATTTTCAGCTGTTTTGTTTACGCCCGTGCAAAACGAGCAGAAGCCGTCGCCGCAGTAGCTACAGTCGACCGGGCAGTTCTGGAAGTTCTCGTCCTTGTCGCATACGCAGTCGCCGCAGCCTGAGCCGCAGTCTTTGCTGCAGGTCACCGAGGTTTCCCCCTTTTCGCAAACATTGTTGCCACACGCCATGACGCTGCAGTCGTTGGGGCATGTGGCCGGTGATTCTGTCGTGCCGCAAATGCCATCACCGCATGGTTCGCTGCAGTCCTTGGCGCAGTACCCCGGGGAACCTGGGATTTGTTCAGCGCATTTGTAGCCCATGCATTTGCCATCGCCGCAGTAGCCGCAGCAATCCTCCGGGCAGCAGCCAGCATTTTCGCCCACTTCGCAGACCGTATTGCCGCACGCCGTATTGCCGGTGCACACCCCAGGCGTCAGGACACCCGCGTCGCTTTGGTCCGGCCCAGCATCGCTGCCACTGGCCGTGTCGCCATCGCCCGTCGCATCGGTCCCACTGTCTTGGACATCAGCGATATCCAAGCCAATTGGTACATCTTGCGTGTCCAGCAAATCGCCCTCGCCGCTCGCATCTGCGCCACCGTCTTGGACGTCAGCCACATCTGAGGCATCGACCCCATCGGGCGAGTCCACGCCGGCCACATCGGACGATTGCGCGTCGCCATCGCCGGAGTTGGCTTTGGCGTCGGCATTGGCCAAGGCATCGAGGAGCTCTTGCTGGGTACTGTACTTGTACGCAGCTGGGTCCGGTACCGGTGTACAGGCCACACAAAACGGTAGTATCAGTAGGAATTTTCGCAACATCCCAGCCTCCCTAAAAGCGCCAAGCTAGGCCCGCCCCAGCTGCGGTCGGTCCCGGGGTCATCGCAATTTTGGCTGGACCGCTCAGCGTCAGCCACGCGCCAATCCCAGCCGCCACTAGGCCCACGCCGCCTAGCATTGCTGCAGTGGTTTCCCGGGTTCGCAGCGAGTCTGCCCTCGCCTTGGCATCATCGTAGGAAAGCGTCGTTATCTTGCCGCCCGCACTGGGTTGGTTGAGCGTGTCGTACGCCGAACGATCCGAACGCGATGCCAGCCAAACGCCCAGACCACCCAGGCCAACCGCTACGCCCGCGCCCGTGACGAGCCAGCCCGTCAGGTTTGCAGAGGCCTCCGGCTTTGGCGCCGCCGCGGCATGAACCACGCCGCTGGGGCCCGTCTTGGTCACGTTCGTCGTCGCCAGTGGCTTTGGACCCAACTCACCAAGCCAGCGCTCAGCATCCTTGCGTCCCGGAGAATTCGCTGGTGATTCATTGAGGTACTGGCGTAGCCTTTGCTTGGCGCCGTCGCCATTGTCGGCCGCCCGTTCTTCCTGGGCCGCCCTTAGCAGCAGGTCCCATCGCGCTGGCGCTTCGGCAAAGGCGCGCAGCAGCGATTGCGCCGCTCCCGCGTGATTGCCAGCCCGCGCCTGCTTATCGGCGTCGGTGGCGAGGGTATTGGCTTGTTCATCCGCAAGCTTAGCCAATGCGCCCTGGGCCTTGCCGATGCGCTCTTGGTCCTGCGTTTCGTTTTGCAAGTAGGCGCGGTAGTGCCTGACGGCCGCTTCCCGGTGCCCAGCGAGCTGAGCGGCCTTGGCGGCGCCATAGAGGTACGCGGGCTTGGGATCCGCTTGCCATGCGCCGAGATACAAGGTTTCAGCCTCTTCTACCTTGCCAGACTCAAACGCCTGCGAGGCCCTTTGCGCCATGCCTTGCGCAGCCTTTGACCCGTCCAAGGCCAATGCCGGCAGCGCTGAAAATGCGAAGCAAATACAGGTTGTCCACGCAGTAACGCGGGACGGGCAATGGCACATGAACGCCTCCGATGCGCCTTGGGCGGCTGGAACCGCAGCAGTTGCGCGCAGGGCTCGGCACCTAGAGTCCAGGACGAAATGGCAGTTATTCTAACGACCTTGGGCTTCCTATTGCCGATTGACTACGCATTCGCAATTCTGCGGTTCGTCCGATCTTCCAGAGACGCTTATGTCGCAACCATGCCGCAGCGCAGGTGGTCCGTCAAGGCCACGGTGGCGCTTTGGGTCGCACAGAGCCCCCGGCCCCTGGCGCGCTTGCAGCCTATTGCGCCGAGCGACTAATTCCTTCAAAGTTCATCCATAGGTACCGAGTTTGACGCGTCCAGGGGGACGCGTCTTCGGCGCAACAAAGCCTGTCTCGGAAGACGTTTTTGCACAGCCCATGGGCCGTTCATCGTTGCGCGTTGCTGCAAAACTGCTTGCAGCTACAGGGAAATGTTTGAACGGGAGGCCTCAGCGCGACCGACGTGGTCAAGGTTTGCCGTTCGCGGGCATCATTTGGGCGGCCTAACCCAAGGAGTAGCTATGAGTCTGCGTGGTTGCGTTGGCGCGGCTGTGCTGGCCGTGTTCACTGCATGTGGTGGGACCGGCGCGCCGGTTTCGCCTCAAGACGCCGATGCGGCCGCGCAGGCTGCGGAACTGCCCGGTCAAGACGCCGTTATGGAAGTAGAATTCTCCGACGCAACTGCTGAGCTTGGTCCCGTGGACGGCTCGGGCGCAGGGGCCGACGCAGACGACACCCAGGACGCCTCCTGGACGGGCGACGTCGCGAGTGACCTAGCCGATGGCGTCAGCCTTGATGCCGCGGGCGATGACGCCGTTGGCGGGACTGATGCGGTTGCCGACGCGGACCTGCCAGACCCTGGGACGGCGGCGTGCGTCGCTACCTTGGCCGTAGACCCCGCCGAACCGCCATCACTGGCATGTCCTTTCTTCACAGCTACTTTGGCCTGTGCTGATGCCTCGCTGACTGCGCTGCTGACCTTAACCGATGGTGGCTTGGCGGCTGCGGGGCGTCTGGGCTGGAACGCCTGGCTAATTCGCCTGGACCCGACTGGCAAGCTGCTGTGGCAGAAGACGTATCCGCTGACACCGTGGACAAACCTGGAGCCCGCGACGGCCATGGCCTCGGCACCCGGCGGCGGTTTTCTCTTGGTAGGCAGCGACAACTACGACAATCAGCACGCCTGGATGCTGCGCACGGATTCGGCGGGTGCCACATTGTGGATTCAGCAATGGACACCCATGGTTTCCAGTGATCTCAACCCGAGCCCGGGTACGCCGATGCTCGTCGCCGTCGCGCCTTCGGGCGGTTTCTATGTGGCTGGGCAGGGTTTCACCGCAGCCAAAGGGGGGGCGATGCCGTGGCTCATGCACATCGATGACCAAGGCGTGCCGTTGGCGTCGCACGTCTATCTCGATACGCCGATTCAAAACACGAGTAATGCCAGGGGTTTGGGTGTACAGCCAGATGGGGGCGTCCTGCTCAGCACCTTTGGCAAAGTGGGGGCAGGTACCGCGGGCACCTTTGTGCTGCGCATCGATCCGGCAGGCGAGCAGACCGGCCTGGATGTGGATGGCGATGCCCTTGCGACATTTGCCGATGGCAGTTCGGTCGGGGCCCACATCGTGTGCGGAAAAGCGACGCTGGTGCGCCGCGATACCAAGGACAAAGTGCTGTGGACGCGCGACTATCTTTGGAGCGCCGCCAGTTGCATGCCGAACCCTTCGTCGATCTTGGCCCTGGCGACGTTGCCCGGCCAAGAGGTTGTGGCGGCTATCCGCCTCGACACGTCGAGTCCGAACCTCTTGGTACGCTTTGACAGTTCCGGCCTTATCCGCTGGCAGCAGCCCATCAATAGCTCTGTGTCAGCTATCCGTGCCCACGGCAACGGCTTTGCTTTCCTCAGTGGGCCCGATGGTGCCCAAACTACCATCGTCACCGTCGACGGCTGGGCTAACAATTCCTGTGGCATTTCAGGCAATTGTGGCAGTCAAGCGCCTCAAGACTGTGACGACGCCAATCCTTGCACCTCCGACCTGTGCCAAAAGGGCGGGTGCCAGCATATCGCGCTACCTGATAACCTGCCGTGTTCTCAAGGGGGAACGTGCAAGGCCGGCGTCTGCTTGTGAGGTCCTAGGCCCTTGCAAGTCGCAACCCGGCATTGCCTAGCAGCCCTCTACAGCCCGCGCCGCCACTCCGGCCGCAGCAACTCCGCGTCGCGCTTGGTCAATACTTGGTCGATCGCCTCAAGCATGGCCCCACGGTCGCGGGACAGCAGCGCCCGCATGGGCAGGTAGTTCGAGGCGTGGTTGCTGGCAAACTGGCAGGCCGTCAGCGCAGATTCCGCAACGAGCGTGCGTAGTTCTTGAAGCATTCCCCAGGGATCCGGCAGCACAAAGGTGCCCTCTTGCTGCGCCTGCCACAGCGGCGTGCCCGGAACCGGCGTCACCGTCAATGCGCCGACAAAGGGCGGGTCAATCCGCGTCAAAAGCGAAGCTGTTTCCAGGGCATGACGCTCGCTCCCCTGCACGCCGCCAAGGCCCAGCAGCACAATCACCGAATGGCGTATCCCCGCCTGCCTCAAGCGATCTGCCGCCTCGATCACTTCAGCTCGCCGTGCGCCCTTGACCACCGCGGCCATCGCATGGTCATCGCCCGTCTCCACGCCGTGGTAGACCATCCTCAGGCCTAGGTCTGCCAATGCCTTGAGTTCACTGGGCGTTTTGCGCAGGATCGACCGACAGTCGCCATAGGTCGCCACCGAGCGAACCCACGGCAATGCGGTCGCAATTCGCTGTAACACGTTGATCAGATAGGTCTGCGGGGCGATAAGGGCGTCGCCATCGCAGAGAAACACTCGGCCAGACGGGGCAGCGGGCCCTTGCGCGAAGGCGGCGACAAGCGACTCAACCTCAGCTAAGGGCCTAATCGCAAACCGCTTTTCCCGGTACATGGCGCAGTAACTGCACCGGTTGTGCGAACAGCCGATGGTCACCTGCAGCAGCAAGGAATCCGCTTCGCTCGGTGGCCGATAGACCTGCCCGCCCGGCACCAAGCTGCGTCCGTCAGTGGCGGTGGTCACAAATGGCGCTGGCAACACCATCGCGGCTTCCTAAGTAGATGATTTCACGCCTTAACCGAGCGTATTAGGCGACGCCATAGCCAGACATCCGGTCAAAGTTCATGTACCGGTAAATCTCAGCCGATTTTGGAGCAATTACGCCTACTTGCTGCAGGTACTCTTGCACGGTCGGCACCTTGCCCAGCAGCGCGCAGACCGCCGCCAGTTCGGCCGAGCCCAGGTACACACGCGTGTCAATGCCAAGGCGATTCGGGAAGTTGCGCGTCGAGGTCGACATCGCCGTACTGCCCTTGCGCACCTGCGCTTGGTTGCCCATGCACAGCGAGCAGCCCGGGGTTTCCATGCGCGCCCCAGTCTTGCCCAGGACGCTGTAAACCCCTTCATCCATCAGCTGTTTCTGGTCCATCTTGGTCGGCGGTGCGATCCACAGCCGCGTCGGCAAATCAGACTGCCCATCGAGCACCCGGGCCGCAGCGCGGAAGTGGCCGATATTGGTCATGCAGGAACCAATGAATACTTCATCGATTTTGTCACCCGCGACCTCGCTGAGGAACTTGACGTCGTCCGGATCATTGGGGCACGCGACGATAGGCTCTTTGATTTCAGCTAGATCAATGTCAATCACCGCGGCATAGTCGGCGTCCGCGTCCGGTTGCAGCAGCTGCGGGTCGGCCAGCCAAGCCTTCATCTTGCCGATGCGTCGACTGAGGCTGCGCTGGTCCTGATAACCCTGGCCAATCATCCAGGTCAGTAACGCAATGTTACTGTTCAGGTATTCGATGATCGGCTCCCTATCCAGGCGCACAGTGCAGCCCGCCGCCGAGCGTTCCGCCGAAGCATCGCTGAGCTCAAACGCCTGTTCGACCTTGATGGTCGGCAAGCCTTCGATCTCCAAAATCCGCCCAGAAAACACGTTCTTCTTGCCCTTCTTGTCGACCGTCAAGAGGCCCTGCTTGATGGCCCACAGCGGAATCGAGTTGACCAAATCGCGCAGCGTAATGCCCGGTTGCATCTGGCCCTTGAAGCGCACCAGCACCGACTCGGGCATGTCCAGGGGCATCACCGCCGTGGCCGCGGCAAAAGCGACCAGGCCCGAGCCTGCTGGGAACGAAATGCCAATCGGAAAGCGTGTATGCGAGTCGCCGCCCGTGCCCACCGTGTCAGGCAGCAGCATGCGGTTGAGCCAGCTGTGGATGATGCCGTCCGCCGGACGCAGCGCAATGCCGCCGCGATCGGCCATGAACCCCGGAAGCGCTTTCTGCATCGCCACATCCACGGGCTTGGGATAGGCCGCCGTGTGGCAGAAGGACTGCATGACCAGATCGGCCGAGAAGCCCAAGCACGCCAAATCCTTGAGCTCATCGCGCGTCATCGGCCCAGTGGTGTCCTGACTGCCCACCGAAGTCATCTTGGGTTCGCAATAGGTACCCGGCCTGACGCCCACGGTGCCACAGGCGCGCCCGACCATCTTCTGCGCCAGCGAGAATCCCTTGCCCGTATCAATAGGTACGTGGGCCACGCGGAACACCGTCGAAGGCGGCAGCCCCAGCTCCTCGCGCGCCCGCGCCGTCAAGGCCCGGCCGATGATCAGCGGAATGCGCCCACCGGCCCGCACTTCGTCAAACAGCACTTGCGAACGCACGGCAAATGACGCGATTTCCTGACCATTCTTCAGGGCTTTGCCAGCGTAGGGCCTGAGCTCAATGACGTCGCCCATTTCCATCTGGCTGACGTCGAGTTCCAAGGGCAGCGCGCCCGCATCCTCCTGGGTATTAAAGAAAATCGGCGCGATCTTGTTGCCCAGGCAAAAGCCGCCAAAACGCTTGTTGGGCACAAACGGAATGTCGTCGCCTGTCCACCAAAGTACCGAATTGGTAGCCGATTTGCGCGACGAACCCGTGCCGACCACATCACCCACATACGCCACCGGGTGGCCCTTCTTCTTGAGTTCAGCAATAATCTCAAGCGGTTTCTCGGCCAGACCGGGACGTCCGTTCTTGAGCATTGCCAACGCGTGCAGCGGAATGTCCGGGCGGCTCCAGGCATCGGGCGCGGGCGACAAGTCGTCGGTATTGGTCTCGCCCGGCACCTTGAACACCGTGACTTGAATCGATTCTGGCACTACGGGACGGCTGCTGAACCACTCGGCCAGGGCCCAGGCGTGGAGCACGGCCTTGGCATGAACCTGCCCGGCCTTAGCGCGCTCGGCAACATCATGGAAGTAATCGAAAACCAGCAGGGTATGCGCCAGTCCCTGGGCCGCCGCCGCTCCGCAGACGTCGTCGCTGAGCAGGTCGATGAGCGGTTGCACGTTGAAGCCACCGAGCATGGTCGCAAGCAGCTCGGTGGCCTTCACCCTTGAAATCAAAGGACAAATGCGCTCACCTTTGGCGACGGCGGCGAGAAAGCCAGCCTTGACCTTGGCCGCATCGTCCACACCTGCGGGCACGCGATGGGTCAAAAGCTCAACCAGAAAGCTCTCTTGGCCTGCCGGCGGCGCACTGAGCAGTTCAACCAGGGCCTCGGTCTGGGCCGCCTGCAATGGCAGGGGCGGGATACCCTGGGCGGCGCGTTCAGCAACATGTTGGCGGTAGGCTGCAAGCATGGGAAACCTCGGGAGAAAAGGGGGGAATTGTTCCTGGGCCGTCAGCCCCTGATTGGCAGCGGCTCGCCAGAGTTCGGAGAGATGCCCGGCGGCGATGGACAGGCCACTGTCGCGCGCCAGAGACGGTTAATGTGCACGATTGCCTGAGCTCCGCCAGGAAAGCCCAGACAACAGCTTGAATTAACGGGGCAAAACCGCTTCGGTCGCCGCAGCCTTGACCACCGGTGGCTTTAGGCCGGCCACTTCCAGTTGGTGGTCCAAATGCGCGCGCGCAACCTGGGGCCGAACAGCCCCGCCGGCAAAGGCGGCCATGCGCATCAAGCGACTCGGCAGGATGCCGACGCAGAGAATCGCCAGCGCGGCCAAGGACATCGACCACGTCAGGCTGCGGTCGCGGATGTACTCGCGCTCGACCTTGCCCTCCGGCTTCATGTAGACCCAAACCGTGATGCGTAGGTAATAGTACGCAGCGACAACGGAATTGAGCACCAGCAGCACCGCGTGCGGCACGTACTGATCGCCGGCGCGCAGCACTTCATGCAGCAATTCCAGCTTGCCGAAGAAGCCCAGCGTCGGCGGCACGCCCGCTAGGGACAGCAGGCCCAAGGTCAGCACGGCACCGGCGAGGGGATAGCGGCGGCCCAGACCTGCCAATTGTGCTTGGCCCGTGAGCTCTTGGCCCCCTTTGCCAACGACCGACAGCGCCGCAAATACCGCCAGAGATGCCAGCGCGTAGCCCACCAAGTAGAAGGGCACAGCCGCGCCCGCCACGTGGTAGTGATCGCCCAGGCCTCCGTCCGGAACCCAAGCCACGCAGCCAAGTAGCAAGTAGCCGGCATGAGCAATGGCCGAAAAGCCTAGAATTCTCTTAGCATTAGTCTGACGCAGGGCAGCAATGTTGCCCACGGTCATCGTCACCACGGCAAAGGTGGCCAGCATCTTGGGCATGGACAGGTGCAGGCTATCGATGGCGCCGCCGGCCAAGGCTGCGTACAACACCTTGAGAAGAGCCCCAAAAGCCGCTGCCTTGACGCCCGCAGACATGAAGCCCGCCACCGGGGTCGGAGCGCCTTCATAGGCATCGGGGGCCCACATGTGGAAAGGTACGGCTGCGACTTTAAACAGAAAAGCGCCCATCGTCAGCACCACGGCCAGCCCGAGCCACAGGTCTAGGCCCGGCTTGGGCACCACCAGGGCGCGCTGAATTTCCACGTAGGTCGTGCCGCCGGCAATGCCGTAGAGAAAAGCCATGCCATACAGCAACATCGCCGATGCTACCGAGCCCATGATGAAGTACTTCAGGCCTGCTTCCACCGAGGCCAGCGACGTCCGCTTGAAGGCCGCCAGGACGTAGACCGACAAGGACATGATTTCCAAGCCAATAAACAGCGTGATCAGGCTCTCCGCCGCGACCATCACGGCCATGCCGAAGGCGGCAAAGTGCAGCAGGGCGTAGAACTCCCCGAAACCATGGTCTTGTTCGTCCATGAACGCGGGGCTTGAGAGGTGGGTCAGCAGCGCGCAAACGGCCGTCAAGGCCGTGAAGAACAGGGACAGACGGCTGGCCGACAAATGTGCAGCAAAAGCCGGGGTTTGCATCTCATGGTTGCCGCTCACCCACAGCGCCGCCGTCGCCAGGACCGCCGCACCGCTGATCAGGGCGCCAAAAGGGCCCCAGAAGCGCCGCGGGGTCGCGGTCGGCAGAAACGGGTCGACGACCAGCGTGAACAGCGCGCCAAACAGCAGGATGATCATCGGCGACAAAAGGGCTATGTCGTGCAACATGGCGGGACCTTTGGGTTCAGGGACAAGGCAACGGGGCCGCGGCGGGTGGACAAAGCGGAGCTATTGGGCCAGGCCTTGCTGCATCTCTCGCCGGTAATCGATGGGTGAACGAACTTGTTGAATCTGCAGACGATTGGGCGCTGACATCGCTTTGATGGTTGCGTCCGACAACTGCAGGAAAGGCGCCGGGTAGATGCCGATCCACAGGATGGCCACCGACAAGGTACCGACGATGAGCTTTTCGCGCAGGGTCAGGTCGCTCAGGCTTTCATTGGCGGCGTTCTTGATTTCGCCAAAGAAAACGCGGCGTACCATGGACAGCATGTAGACCGCGCCCAGCACGATGCCGGCCGTGGAAATGCCGCCGAGGACCTGCACCCACATGCGCCAGTTGAACTTGCCTGGCTCAATGGCGCTGTGCATACCTTCCTTGAAAGTGCCAGCAAAGATGAGGAATTCGCCGACAAAGCCGTTGGTCAGGGGCAGGGCGATCGAGCTCATCGTCACAAAAACAAAGAAGGAAGCGTAGACCGGCATGCGCTTGGCAATGCCACCGAAGTCACTGATTTCACGGGTATGGCGGCGTTCATAGAGAAAGCCGACCAGCAAGAACAGGGCGCCCGTCGATAGGCCGTGGTTGATCATCTGCAGCATGGCGCCTTGCAGCGATTCCTGATTGAAAATCACGATACCCAGCACAACGAAGCCCAAGTGCGACACCGAGCTGTAAGCGACCAGGCGCTTGACGTCGGTCTGCACGTACGCCATCAGCGCGCCAAAGACGATGCCGGTGACGGCCAAGGTCAGCAGCAGGGGCGAGAATTTGCCCATCGCGCCGGGAAACAGCGGGATTGCAAAGCGCAAAAGACCGTAGGTACCCAGTTTCAGCATGACGCCGGCGAGGATGACCGACCCGGGCGTCGGCGCCTCGGTATGGGCATCGGGCAGCCAAGTATGCAGGGGGAACAGCGGAACTTTGATGAGGAAAGCCAGGGCGAAGGCGCCAAACAGCCAGACTTGCTCTTTGTCAGTCAGGGTCAGCTTGACCAGGTCGGGTAGGGCAAAGCTGCCACCGCTCTTCTGGTACAGGTACAGAATGCCGACGAGCATCAGCACCGAGCCGAACATCGTGTAAAGAAAGAACTTTACCGTGGCGTAGACGCGATCCTTGCCGCCCCAGATGCCGATCATCAAGTACATGGGAACCAACATGATTTCCCAGAACAAGTAGAAGGTCAGCAGGTCGATGGCGAGCAGAGACCCAAGCATACCGGTCTCCAGGACCAGCAAGGCAATCGAGAACTCTTTCCAGCGCTTATCGATCGCGCTCCAGGCTCCGATGAAGACCAGCGGCGTCAGAAACGTCGTCAGAAGCACCAGGGGCAGGCTGAGGCCATCAATGGCGAGGAACCAGTTGGCGTGCAAGCTTGGGATCCAGTTGAACTTATCGACGACTTGCAGGCCGGCATGGCTGGTATCGACGCGGCTGAAAATCACTAGGCTTAGCGCCGCCGTTACCAAGGAGCCAACCAAGGAATTCGCTTTATGCGCCCAAGGTTGATCGCCCGGAAGGAAGAGTGCAGCCACCGCAAACAAGCTGGGCACCAGACACAGGAGCGTGAGCAGCGGAAACGCTGAGGTGCTCGTCACCTGTAGCCAGTTTTGGGCCATCGAGGAGTCCATGCCGTTGCCTCTGGCGTGCGGTCCCTATGAACCGCTGAGAATTCAAAGCGTTTATGACGCTCAACGTGCGATGCTGCAGACCCTATTCCGCCCAAGCTGGGTGGGGGTCACAGTGCCGCGGTCAAATCAAGTACCAAGCCAGCATCGCCAATCCGGCGACCATGCCCAGCAAATACACTTGCACATTGCCATCTTGCAGCAGGCTGCCCAGCTGAGACACGCCCAGCAGCGCATAACCCGGCCCGCGCACGGCCAGCAAATCGATCAGCGCCCGGTCCACTAGGTGGAACAGGAACTGGGAAACGGCGCGCAACGGACGAATCACAATCGTGTCATAGAGTTCATCGATGTAGTACTTGCCCAGCAGCGCGTTGTGCACGGGCTTCAGGGACGTGGCCAGACCGGCCGCCTGCGTCGACGGACCCTTGCCGTACCAACTCCAGGCCAGACCCACGCCCGTGGCCGCCACCAGCACCGAAAGGCCCATCAAGCCGTATTCCACGGCGGGCGTCAGATGGCCTTCCACCAGGTCGTGGCTTCGCGCCAGGACGGGCTCTAACCACTTGTCCCACAGATTGAATTTGCCACCGCCGAAGGGCATTCCTAGCCAACCGCTGACCACGGCCAGCCCGGCGAGGATCATCAGGGGCAGGCCCATCTGCCAGGGCGCGTCATGGGCATGGTCCCAGGTGTGGTGATCGCCGCGGTATTGGCCATGGAAGGTCATGAAATACAAGCGGAACATGTAGAATGCCGTCATCAGCGCTGCCAGCAGACCTAGGCCAAAGGCGACCTTGCGCAGAGGTGCCAACTTCTCGACCGACGCGACGTACTTTTCTTTGATTTCTTTGGTCTTTGCTGCGATGGCCTTTTCGTCCGGCGCCTCGCCATCCTTCTTCTCGGCAAAGGCCAAGTACTGGGCGCGGCGTTCAAAGCCATGCTCGTAGTACTTTTCCAGGCGTTCGACGTCCGGCTTGAGCGCGACGGTCTCTGCTAAAATCGCGTCCTTACTAAAGAATCCGGCTAAGGGCGGCAGACCGGCAATGGCGATACAGGACAGCAAGAAGGTCCAGCGCACCACCGGCATCTTGGCGTGCAGGCCGCCCATCTTGCGAATGTCCTGTTCGTGGTGCAGACCGTGGATCACGGCACCGGCGCCAAGGAACAGGCAAGCCTTGAAAAATGCATGGGTAAAGAGGTGAAAGACGCCGGCGGCGAAGGCGCCCGCCCCCACAGCGATGAACATGTAGCCCAGCTGGGAAACCGTTGAATACGCCAGGACTTTCTTGATGTCGTTCTGCACTAGACCAATGGACGCGGCCATGACTGCGGTGATGGCGCCGACAATCATGACGACCGTCATGGCATGAGGACTCAGGACAAACAAGAAGTTGAGGCGGGCAATCATGTAGACGCCGGCGGTGACCATCGTGGCGGCGTGGATCAGCGCCGATACGGGAGTCGGGCCGGCCATGGCGTCAGGTAGCCAAACATACAGAGGAATTTGCGCCGATTTGCCACAAGCGCCGACAAAGAGCAGCAGGCAAATGGCGGTAATCGTGTTGGGGTCGTCGAGGACGTGGCGCGAGTCAGAAAAATGCGCGCGCAGGCTGTCGTAGTCCACAGAACCATTAGCAAAAGCCAGGAGCAGGAAGATCGCGACCACAAAGCCGATGTCGCCGATGCGGTTGACGACGAAGGCCTTCTGCCCCGCCTCGGCTTTGTCCATGTCCTTGAACCAGAAGCCGATGAGCAGGTAGGAACAGGCGCCGACCCCTTCCCAGCCGATGAACAGCATGGCCAGGTTCTTGCCGAGGACCAGGGTGAGCATCGAGAAGACGAACAGGTTTAAGTACGCAAAATAGCGTGCATAACCAGGGTCGTCGTTCATGTAGGCTGTGGAATATAAGTGGACCAGAAAGCCGACGCCGGTGACCACGAGCAGCATAATGGCTGACAGAGGATCGGCTAAGAACGCCATATCAAAGGAATAACTGCCGGCAGCAATCCAATGGTACAGCTCATAGCGGAAGGCGGCGTCTGGATTGACGTTCACGGCTAGGCGCAGGTGCCAAAACACCATGGCTGACAACACGAACGACGTCAGCACCGTCAGCGAACCGACCACGTACACCGTTTGGCGCGACGTCCGGCTGCCGAACAGGCCATTCCACAGGCCACCCAGCAAGGGCAGCAGCACGATGATCGGCAGGAGCACGGAAACTTGAGTATCCACGGCTATTTCCTCAGTGCAGGTTCCTCAGTGCGGGTTCCTCAACGCGGGACGACCAGAAATCGGGGAGCGCGGCTGGTGCCAAGGGGCCCGGGGCTAACGCTTAAGCAGGTTCATCGTGTCGATATGCACGTCTTGCTTGAGGCGGAACATCGCCAAAACCATCGCCAATCCCACCGCCGCTTCGGCCGCAGCCACTGCGATGATGAAAAAGGCCAAGACCTGTCCTTCCGTAGCGCCATTGTAGCGGGCGAAGGCAAGCAGAGTCAGGTTGACGGCATTGAGCATCACCTCAATGGACATCAGCAAAATCAAGATGTTGCGACGGGTGAGAACCCCAATGAAGCCGATGCAGAAGAGCAGGGCGCCTAGGGTCAGCAGGTGGTGTAGAGGGATGCTCGTCATGGCCAACTCTCCGATTCCCTAGGATTAATGGTGCGAAGCAGCGTGGGCATTGGCGTCATGCGGCGCATGGGTATCGCCAGCATGGTCGGTCCCCGATTGCGTGTGCATGTGCTCGTGGGCGTGCTCTTGGTCGAACACTGACGGCGGTGGCTCCGGCCGATCGACGTAGTGCAGGCTCTTTTTGGCCAAGATCACCGCGCCAACGGCAGCGACCAGCAACAGGACCGAAATGAGTTCAAAGGGAACCAGAAAGCTGGTGTACAGCATGTACCCGACTTCCTTAGTAGAACCGAAGTTTTCGTAGCCCGGCTGCGCTAGATCCACGGCCTTGGCACCGGCGCTAGCCAGCCCCACCACGGTCACGACCTTGCCGACTACGAAGGCCGCCAAGACGCCGGCGAGCACTTTGCCTGCGGTGATCCGCGGCTCCTGCGTCTCATCCGGGCGCAGGTTGAGCAGCATGATCACAAAGGTGAAAAGCACCATGACGGCGCCGGCATAGACGATGATCTGCAGGGCACCCAACAGGTGCGCCGAGAGCAGGGCGTATAAGCCGGCGAGAAAAAAGAAGGACACAATCAGCGAAATGGCTGAATGGATGGGACTTTTACCCAAGGGCGGCAAAAGCATCGCAGCCGAAGCCGCTACGGCACCACCGCCGAGGATGTAGAACAAAATTTGCTCAGTAGTCATGGACAGCCTCGACTGGTCACGCGCGAGCCGCGGCACGTTTGGCAATCTCTGCCGCAAGTTGCGGGCGGAACTTCTTGGCAATGGAGCGAATCGGCCAGGCCGCTGCTTCACCGTGGGCACAAATGGTGTTGCCATCGATGTTGTTGCAGGCCGAAATCAGCAAATCAATATGGGATTCATCGGCTTGACCCTTGCACATCTTGTCAGCAATGGCGTAGAGCCAACCGGTGCCTTGGCGGCAAGGCGTGCACTGGCCGCAAGACTCATGCTCGTAGAACCCTGTGATTCTACGCATGACTTCCAACAGGTCGGTGAGGCCCTCAGCCATGACGGTGATGCAGGCGGTGCCGAGCATCGAGCCCTTGCTCTTGAGGCTGTCAAAGTCCATCGGCACGTCGAGGTCTTCGGCCGTCAGGAAGGGGCAGGAGGAACCGCCTGGAATGATTGCGAGAATCGCGCGATCATCGAGGATGCCGCCGCCTAGGTCGTAGATAATCTCGCGCATGGGCGTACCCATGGGGACTTCAAAAAGGCCAGGATTCTTCACGTGTCCAGCGACGCCCACCAACTTGGTGCCACCGTTGCGTGGGCTGCCGAGATCGGACCAAGCCTGCCCGCCCATCTCAAGGATGACCGGCACCGAGGCCAAGGTCTCGGTATTGTTGACGATGGTCGGCATGCCGAACGCGCCGTAATTAGCAGGGAAAGGCGGCTTGAGGCGGGGCATGCCGGGCTTGCCTTCGATGGACTCGATGAGCGCCGTTTCCTCGCCGCAAATGTAGGCGCCGGCGCCGGAATGCACGTACACATCGCAATCAAATCCAGACCCTTGGATGTTCTTGCCCAGCCAGCCGGCCGCGTACAACTGATCGATGGCGTCCTGGGTCACCTTCTTGGAATTCCAGTACTCGCCGCGAATGTAGATGTAGCTGACGTGCGCGCCGATGGCGTAGCAGGCCAAGAGGATACCTTCGAGCTGGCGAAAGGGGTCTAATTCCAGGAAGTAGCGGTCCTTGAAAGTGCCCGGCTCGCCTTCGTCGGCGTTGACCACTAAGTAGCGGGTTCGGCCGTCATTGGGCAGGAATCCCCATTTGACGCCGGTGGGAAAGCCCGCGCCGCCCCGGCCGCGTAGCCCGGAGGCTTTGACTTCCGCGGTGACGCCAGCGGGACCCAAGGTTTGAGCCTTGGCCCACATGGCAAAACCGCCATGTTTGATGTAGTCGTCTAGACGCGTGAAATCGACGCCTAGGTGGCTGCGCAGCAAAATCCGTTGTTCAGGCATGGGGTGCCTCCTGATCAGCATGCGCGTGGTGGTCGTGATCCCCTTGGAATTCCAGCCATCCTGGCCGGGGTCCCAGGCGAGTGCCTTCCGTTTGCATTTGCGTCAAAACGTTGCGGAAGTCCGCGCCTTTGACCTTGAAGTAATCGGTCTGGTTGATCTGCAGCGTCGGCGCGCGATCGCAAGCGCACAGGCATTGCACGGCTTCCAGGGAGAACAGGCCGTCGCTCGACGTTTGCCCTGGGGCAATGCCCAGAGTTTCCTGAGCAATGCTCATCAGTTCGTCGCTGCCGAGGAGGTAGCAGGAGACGTTGACGCAGATCTGCACGTGGAAACGGCCGACCGGCTTCTTGTACAACATGGTGTAGAAGGTGGCCGTCGCCAGTACCGTCGCCACAGGCAATTCCAGTTCCTTGGCAACGAGTTCCATGACTTCTGGCCGGAGCCAGCCGAACTCGTCTTGGGCCAAGTACAGCACCGGAATCAATGCGCCCTGCTTGCGCGGGTACCGACCGAGCAGTGTGTGGATTTTGCCGCGGGTGGCGTCAGAGAACGCCAGGGAATCGCTCATGTTCTGCCTCGCCTCGCGCGCAGGCGCAAGGGTGTCAGCCGCGCCGGAATCACCTCCGACCGGGCTGATCGGTGCAAAGCGGGCAAGCGGCCAGGTTGGCTGTGCGGGACCGCAAGAATCCTGAGGAATAACGCCAGGTTCTGAGAGTCCGAATCGAGCCGGTCCGGGTCGCACCCGTGGCGGGACAGGCCAAATGGCCCACCGAGCCGGCGGCTACTTAGCTGCGCGACCCATGGATGTCAAGGCTTGGCGCGGCAGTGCGCGTCAACCATTGCTGCACGGAGAACGGTTCTTGGTCGCCCTCGACCTCGGCGCGCTGCCAATGGCCGTCCGCCTGTAAGAGCCACGCCTGTTGGTTGTCGCGTAGGGCACCATCGAGGCATTCGTCGATAATGCGCTGTTTTAGAAAGGTATTTTCGATCGGAAAGGCCAACTCCACGCGCCGGGCGAAGCTGCGTTCCATCCAGTCGGCGCTGGCGGCAAAGACTTCCTCGCGGCCGCCGGCCTGAAACCAGTAGACGCGGGCGTGCTCGAGAAAGCGACCGATAATGCTGCGAACCCGAATATTTTCAGAGAGTCCAGGCACGCCGGGCCTCAAACAGCAGACGCCGCGAACAATCAGGTCGATGGGGACGCCGGCCTGCGACGCCCGGTAGAGTGCCGCGATGGTTTGCGGGTCAGTCAAAGCATTGACTTTGATAACGATTCGGCTGGTTCGCCCCTGCCGGGCTGCTTCGGCTTCGGCCTCGATCCGGCTCAAGAGGGCGGGGTGCAAGGTGAACGGGGCCTGCAGCAAACGCGCCAGAGGCCGCAAAGCACCGAGACTTGTTAGGGAAAGGAAGACGCGATGGACGTCTTCGGCGAGTTCCTCGTCGGCCGAAAGGTAGCTGATGTCCGTGTAATGCCGGGCGTTGATGGGGTGGTAATTGCCCGTACCTAGGTGAATATAGCGGCGAATTCGCCCCTGCTCGCGGCGGACGATGAGCAGCATCTTGGCGTGGGTCTTGTGCCCGACCACGCCGTAGACGACGTTGGCACCGGCATCTTGCAACTGCGTCGCCAAGTCGATATTCGCAGCTTCATCAAAGCGGGCGCGGAGTTCCACGACAGCCGTGACGTCCTTGCCGGCCCGAGCCGCATCGATCAAGGCGGCGACGTAAGGCGATTGCGGTCCGGTGCGGTAGAGCGTGTGTTTGATCGCCAGGACGTCCGGATCGGCCGCAGCCTGGCGAAGCAAATCGAGCACCGGCGCTGCGGAATCGTAGGGATGGTGCAGCAGGACGTCGGTGCGCTTGAGGCGATCGAACCACGAGCCCGCTAAGCCTTGCAAAGTCCGCGGCAAGTGCGGTGGCCAGCGCAGATCAGGACGCTGGGCCAGTTCGCACAAGGCCACCAGACGGTGCAGGCTCACCGGCCCAGGCACGCGGTATAAGTCCGCAGGTGTCAACTCGAATTGGGCGAGCAGGAAACGCTCCAGATCCGGCGCGCAGCCTTCGCCCACTTCTAGCCGTACGGCATCGCCGTCATTGCGCCGGGTTAGCTCGCCACGCAGAGCCTCCAGCAAATCGTCCGTTTCCTCTTCCGCCACCCACAGATCCGAATCGCGGGTGAGGCGAAACGGCACGCACCCCAGCACGGCCATCCCCGGGAACAACTCGCCGACGTGGGCTTGAATCACCGTAGAAAGCAGCGTGAATTCTTTGCCTTGCGGACCAGAAGCCGGAAGAGCCAACACCCGCGGCAAGGCGCGCGGCACTTGCACGACAGCCACACCACTGCGGCGGCCAAAAGCGTCGGTGCCGTCCAGGGACACAATCAACGCCAGATTTTTGTTCTGTAAGTGCGGAAACGGATGCGCCGGGTCCAGACCGATTGGCGTCAGCACAGGCAGGATGTCGCTGCGGAAATGCGTGCGGGTCCAGGCCAATTGCTCGGGCGTCCAATCCGCCTTCTGTTTCAAGCCAATGCCAGCCCGGTCCAACTCCGGCTGCAATACTTCCAGCCAGACCCGGTGTTGTTCTGCGACCAGTTCATGGGCCGCCGCGCCGACGCGGGCAATGATCGCGTCTGGGCCCAGGCCGTCATGGCGCCGTGCGGGCACGCCGTAGGCCAGCTGCTGTTGCAGGCGCGACATGCGAATTTCAAAGAATTCATCAAGATTGGCGCTGCTGATCGTGAGAAAGCGCAGGCGCTCCAGCAGAGGCACCTCGGGCTGGCTCGCCTGCGCCAAGACGCGCTGGTTGAAGGCGAGTAAGGACAGTTCGCGGTTCAGGAAATTGTCGGTCACGCGGGGCCTGGGCAGCCCACAGGGCCGCGTGCGCATTGTCCGGTGGCGCGGTCGCAGCCGCAAGGGGGGCAGACGGCGCACCGGATGGCAAAATTCAGCGGACTACATGAATGTACGCGTATTTCTAGGCAGCGCGCGCTACTGCCACTTTGCATTGCATGGGGCCACCGTGCAGGGCTTGGAGCACATGCGCGTCACGGTAGTTGCGTTCCACAGGGAAATCGCGGGTATAGCCGTAGCCACCGTGGATCTGAATGGCGCGATCGGCTCCGAGGACAGCTGCTTGACCCGCGGCTGCCTTCGCCATGGCAATTTCACGTGTTGCTGTACGGCCTTGGCTTAGCAGGAAGGCGGCGCGCTGGACCAGGACGCGGGAGGTCTCCAACTCGGTAGCGCTGTTGGCGATCTGCCATTGGATCGGCTGCAGTGTCGCGATCGGTTTGCCGAACTGTTCGCGCTCTTGGGCGTAACGGCACGCCTGACTCAGGGCTGCGCGAGCCACCCCGAGGGCAATGGCCGCCGTTCCTAGTCGCGCGACGTCTGCCAACTGTGCTAGTACTTCTGAGGCGTTACCTTGTTCCAAGCGCTCAGCGGTGGCTGCCGTGAAATTGAGGTCAGCAAAGCCAACGGTGCAAAGACCTAAGGATTCTTCACGTTGCGTCAGCATGACCCCCGCTGCAGGCAGCGCCAGGGCAAAAAGGCTTGGACCTTGCTCTGTCTGCGCCCGCACCACGACCAGATTGGCCAGGCGAGCGCCCAGCACATCGCGCGCCACGCCCGACAACTGCCAGTGTCCATCGGTATATATGCCTGTTAAGTCAGGGGTATTGTCGGCCCAAGCCGCCCAGCGGCTGCCGGTCGCCAAGGGACGGGCCCACTGCGACTGTTGGGCCGGGGTACCGAGTCGCACAAGGGCGGCAAGGGCAAGGGCCTCATGGTGCAGAATGAAGGTTGCTAACCCCGCATCGGCACTAGCTAATTCCTCGAGCACCAGGCACAGCGTTGTGACTGACTGCCCCAAGCCGTCGAGTTCCTCAGGCGCTTGCAAGCCACCAAGCCCCAAGTCCGCGATTGCGTGAAGGATTGGCCCCGGCGCGCCGCCCGCGTTCTCCCACTGGCCCACCTGCGCGCGGATCTTGCCTTCGGCCAGGGCCCGGACTGCGTCCATGACCATCCGCTGCTCTTCATCAGCGTGGAAATTCATGATGTTGCCTCCAATAGGCTCGTTCTGTCCGTGCCGACCTTAGGCCGGTGGTCCAACCAAACCAACGCCGCGGGCCGCCAACACGTCGCGTACGCGCTGTGCGATCGCTTCTAAGGACGCGGCACCAGGCGTAAACACGTCGACGACCCCTGCCGCTTTGAGGCCAGGGAGGTCGCTTTCAGGAATAATTCCGCCGACAAACACGGCAATGTCACTCGCGTCGCGTTCCTTGAGCAGTTGCAACACCCGGGGAATCAGGTGGTTGTGTGCACCAGACAGGATAGAAATACCAATCAAATCAACATCTTCCTGGATCGCCGCATTGACGAGCATGTCCGGCGTCTGGTGCAGGCCCGTGTAGATCACCTCAAATCCGGCATCGCGCAACGCCCGTGCCACGACTTTGGCACCGCGATCATGGCCATCAAGGCCGACTTTGCCAATCAGCACCCGACCGCGGCGACCGCTGGAATTCTCTTGCGACATGCGCTCCTCCGGAATAACAAGGTTAAACTTTTTGCGCGCTGCCCGGCGTTGCACGGGCCCCAGAATTGCCCAATTGCGCAGCACCGGCGCAACGTCCCTTTGGTGTCCTAGAGGCTGGCCGTCAGACTGCGCGCGATGACCAACCGCTGGATTTCACTGGTACCTTCGTAGATTCGACTGACGCGTACGTCGCGCAGGGCCCGAGAAACCGGATGTCGTGCGTCTAGACCCGTGGGCCCTAGGATCTGCATGGCAGTTTGGCAAGCAAAGTTCGCGGCTTCTGTGGCATTGACCTTGGCCATGGCCGCTTCGCGCGTCATCTTCTTGCCTTGGTCGCGCAGCCACGCAGCCCTTTGCACCAGGAGCCATGCCGCTTCCAGGCGTAACGTCATGTCCGCCAACCGGAATTGCGCCATTTGCTCGGTCCCCTGCTCGCGATTGGCCGCTTGATGCTTCTGCAAGTGTTGCGAGGTGGCGGCTAAGGTCGCGAAACCCATGCCTAAAGCCTGGGCGCCAATGCCACAGCGGCCGCCGTCCAGGGCCGTCATCGCGACTTCAAAGCCGCCGCCCAGACGTCCGAGGAGGTCGCTCTCGGCGACGATGCAATCGGTGAAATTGAGCGAAACGGTTGAACTTCCGCGTAGGCCCAGCTTCTCTTCGTGCCGACCAATGGATAGGCCCGGGTTATCGGCCTGGACCAGAAAGGCTGTGATGCCTTTGGCGCCCAGAGTAGGGTCGGTTTTGGCAAGAACTAAGACGACTTGCGCGCGATCGCCGCTGGTGATCCACAGCTTGGAGCCGTTGAGGCGGTAGCCGCCTTCGATCTTCTCGGCGCGTGTGCGTAGCGCGGCCGCATCGGAGCCAGCAGAAGGCTCGGAAAGTGCGAAGGAACCTGCACTGTAGACGCCGCGAGCCAAGTTGCGCAGGTGGGCTTGTTTCTGCGCGTCACTGCCAAATTTCTCAATCATGTCAGCGACCATATTGGTCACGGCGACCGTCACGGCGGTGGATGCACAGGCCCCGGCCATGGCGCGAATGGCGGAGCAAAAGGCCAGTTGCGTGCTGCCCAGTCCACCGTATTGCTTGGCGATTTTGATGCCACAAAGTCCAGCTTCGCCCAGGGCGGCGATCGAAGCGGCGGGAAAGGCCCCGGCGTCGGCGGCTGAGGCATGGACGGCGAGGACGTCGCGGCTGACTTGCTCGGCGGCTTCAACGACCGCAATTTCGTCGGCGCTCAGTGTGAAATCCATTGCGTTTCCTCGTGGTAGGAAGTCATTTCCCACCAGTCCCTGTCAGCCGGGCCGCGTTTGGCCCGTGCCCTGCGGACGCTAGCCACGGCGTGATGTCGAGCGAACGAAGGCAGGCTAAGGTATCCCAATCCATTGAACTGATTCAGCTTGGTCACCGGGCCATGGGACCTTGGCTGCCTGCGCCTACCCGATTGGGTATTGCATCAATGTTTCTCGGGCGATGACCAACCGTTGGATTTCGCTTGTCCCTTCATAGATTTCGGTGATGCGTGCATCGCGAAGGTGTCGTTCCGCATTGTATTCTTTGACATAGCCGTAGCCGCCGTGAATCTGCAGCGCCTTGGTACACACCCGTGCTGCCATTTCACTGGCATACAACTTGGCCATTGCACTCAGTTTTCCGTACTTCTCCTTGGCGTCCTTGGCCACCGCAGCTTTCCAGATCAGCAGGCGGGCTGCGTCGATTTCGGTGGCCATGTCGGCCAGCATCTCTTGGATAGCCCCGAAATCACCGATGTATTTGCCAAAAGCTTGACGTTCGCGGGAGTAGACAAGCGCCTCGCGATAGGCCGCCCGAGCGATGCCTAAGGCTTGGGACGCAATGCCAATTCGCCCGCCGTCTAGGGTGGACATGGCTATGCGAAAGCCGTCGCCTTCCTGGCCCAGGCGATTGGCGACGGGAACACGGCAGTCCTCAAACACCAGCGAGGTCGTGGAACTGCCCTTGATGCCAAGCTTATCTTCCACTTTGCCGATGCCATAGGCCGAAACGCGGCGGTCGACGATAAAGGCACTGATTCCCTTGTGCCTTTCCTTGGGATCGCTGTGGGCGATCAGTACGCAGATGTCCGCCTCTTTGCCGTTTGTAATCCAGTTCTTGGTGCCATTGATGATGTAGTGGTCGCCGTCGCGGATCGCGGTGGTGCGCATGCCCGCGGCGTCCGAGCCTGAGCCCGGTTCAGAAAGGGCAAAACATCCAAGGACTTTCCCTTGGGCCAAGGGCTTTAGGAACGAGCGCTTTTGTTCATCATTGCCATAGCGGCCAATCGGGTCACAAACTAAGGAATTGTTTACGCTCATGATCACGCCCGTGGAGGCGCAGCCGGCGCTGATTTCCTCCATGGCAATGGCGTAGCTCAGGTTGTCTAACCCCGCGCCGCCCCAGGCTTCTGGCACGGCAATGCCGAGAAAGCCCAAATCGGCCAGCAACCGAACCTGCGCCTGGGGAAACTGCCCCAATTTGTCGGTCTGGTGGGCGATGGGCAGCAGTTCCTTTTCAGCAAAGGAGCGTGCGGTTTCCAGAATCATTTGCTGCACTTCAGTAAGGGCAAGGTCCATGGAGAACTCCGTCGCCGGGACTATCCAATCCGGCCGGTTGCGGCGCAGTCTACACCGTGGCCTGCGGTGAGGCTACAAGTGCACGGTGACTCGCGGCCGGGCTCCAGCTCCAGGCGCCACCGCTTGCCCACGATGCGACGGGACCGTACGCTGCAGCTTCCGCAGCGCTGCGGGGAGGGTCTTGGATGGCACATGGTAGGGCGTCCCGCTTGGTATGTGGCGGATGTGGCGAGCAAATTGCGTTTGAAGCCGGCCTCGTGGCCCAATGTCCCCGGGCGGGCGATGGCGGCGACCATGTATTGCTGCGGCAACTGGACGAATCGGCGTTGCCCGAGCCGTGGTTTGGCGATCGCAGCGAGCCCAACCCCTATGTGCGCTTTCGCCAACGTTTTCACGCCTACCACCAGGCCCTGGCGCTGGGCTGGAGCGATGCACAGTATTGTGACCTAGTGAACTCGCTCAACACCGCGATCGCAAAGGTAGATCAGGGGCGCAAGTTTCATGTGACGGCGATGTCGCAAGTGCCGGCCTTGGCGGCAATGCTCGGGATGCACGGAGCCCTGTGGGTCAAGAATGAGACAGAGCACGTGTCGGGGTCGCATAAGGCGCGGCATTTATTTAACATTCTTCTGATGTTGCGGGTCGCTGGTGCCCAGTTTGATGGCCGGCCCCTGGCGATCGCCAGTTGTGGCAACGCGGCTTTGGGGGCGGCGGTGCTGGCGGCGGCGGCGCAGCGGATCCTGCACGTCTTCATTCCCACCGATGCAAATCCCCGTGTTGTTGAGCGGTTGCGCAAGCTCGGCGCCGAAGTGACCATTTGCGAGCGGCAGGAGGATCAGACCGGCGATCCGTGCTTTGCTGCCTTTTTACAGGATGTTGCTGCTGGAGCGGTGCCCTTTGCCTGCCAAGGCTCGGAAAATGGCTTTGCCATCGAGGGCGGCGAAGCCCTGGGGTGGGAAATCGCCGATACCTTGCAACTGGCTGATGCTTCAGCGGATCGCCTGTTCGTGCAGGTGGGCGGTGGCGCTTTGGCCAGTGCCGTCGGTCGCGGCGTGAGCCAAGCCTATGAACTTGGGGCAATTGCCCAGCTGCCTCGCCTGCATCCGGTGCAAACGTACGGCGCTTTTCCCCTGGCGCGGGCCTACGAGCATCTGGCCGACACGATGGCGCAACGCCTTGGTTTTTCACAGCATTGGCTTGACGAGCGCGATGCCAGTGAAGCGACCATCGCCGTTCGCCAAAGCCGGGCGGACCTGTTGGCAGCGCACTGGCATGACCCTGAAATGCAAGAAGTATTTCGCCAGGCCATTGCCCAGCGAAGTCAGTACATGTGGCCCTGGGAAACGCCGCCGCACAGCATTGCGCACGGGATCCTTGACGACGAAACCTATGATTGGGTTGCGATTTTGCGCGCGACGCTTGCTTCGGCGGGATTTGTCGTCCTTGCCAGTGAAGATCACTTGGAAACGGCGCGCATCCTTGGGCAGGAAGGGACCGGCATTGCCGCGGATCCAACCGGAACTTCTGGACTTGCGGGCCTGATCGCCCTGCGCCAAGCCGGGGCTGTGGCCGATCACGAACGCTGCGTGGTCCTGTTCACCGGCGCCGAGCGGTAGTACCGCGTTTGAACCTCCCGTGGCGCAAGAACATTTCGCGCCGCGCAAGATTTGGGCGTCCCTGGACCAACCGCCACGGGTGAATCCGCAGCAAAGACAAGGACCTTGGTAACGTCACTTTGTGCCGGCGTGACCAACGCCCCGGCGTGGCCTATCGTACGCGCCGCCGTCGACCGCCGTTGGTCGCCTGAGGATGATTTTGATGTCTACTTTCCAGTACCAAGAGCTCCTGCCCGCCGGCGATCACCACCACACGCCTTTTCGCAAGCTGAGCGATCAGGGCCTGCAGACGTTGTCCGTCGCTGTTCGCGAGTTTTTGCTAGTCGATCCGCAGGCTTTGACCCTGCTCGCACAGACGGCGATGCGCGATATTGCCCACTTGCTGCGTCCGGGCCACCTGCAGCAACTGGCGTCGATTCTCAAGGACCCGGAAGCGTCCCAGAATGACCGCTTCGTTGCCCTGGAACTGCTTAAGAATGCGAATATTTCAGCCGGTGGCGTCCTGCCGATGTGCCAAGATACCGGCACGGCCATTGTCATGGGTAAGCGCGGGCAGCATGTGCTGACGGACGGCCGCGATGAGGAACACCTTTCCCGCGGTATTTTCCAGACTTACCAGACATCTAACCTGCGCTACAGCCAGATGGCCCCTCTGGACATGTACCAGGAGGTCAATACCGGTTCGAACCTGCCGGCGCAGATCGAGATCTATGCAACGCCTGGAGATGAATACCATTTTCTGTTCATGGCCAAGGGAGGTGGTTCAGCCAACAAGAGCTACTTGTTCCAGGAGACCAAGGCCGTTCTGAACCCAGCTAGCCTCATGAAATTCCTACAGGAAAAGGTCAAGTCCCTGGGGACGGCGGCCTGTCCTCCCTACCACTTGGCCATTGTGGTTGGCGGCACTTCGGCGGAATTTGCTCTAAAAACAGCGAAGTACGCCTCGGCGCGCTACCTCGATGATTTGCCGACCCAGGGCAATCGCCTGGGCCAAGGCTTTCGCGACGTTGCGCTGGAGGCCCAGGTGCTGGCGATGACCCAGCGGACAGGCATTGGCGCTCAGTTCGGTGGTAAGTATTTCTGCCATGATGTCAGGGTAATCCGCCTGCCTCGCCATGGGGCCTCCTGTCCAGTGGCGATTGCGGTTTCTTGCTCGGCCGATCGGCAGTGCTTAGGCAAGATCACCCGCGACGGTGTCTTCATCGAGGCCCTAGAAAGCGAGCCTGCGCAATATCTACCTGAACCTACTGGGGAAATCCTGAGTCAGGACGTCGTGCAGATCGATCTGTCCCGGCCGATGGCGGAGATTCAGGCCGAGCTCAGCAAATACCCGATTAAGACACGACTTTCCCTGACGGGCACCTTGGTGGTGGCCCGCGATATCGCCCACGCAAAGCTCAAGGAAGGGCTGGATCGTGGTGAGCCCCTACCGCAATACTTCAAAGATCACGCGGTGTATTACGCAGGTCCGGCAAAGACGCCGGTAGGGATGGCCTCCGGTTCCTTTGGGCCCACCACAGCGGGGCGAATGGATGCCTACGTCGATTTGCTGCAGGCCGCCGGTGGCTCGCTGGTGATGCTGGCCAAGGGCAATCGCGGTGCGGTAGTAACCCAAGCCTGCAAAAAGCATGGGGGTTTCTACCTCGGCTCCATTGGCGGGCCGGCGGCGGTGTTGGCCCAGGACTGCATCCGCAAGGTGGAAGTCTTGGCCTATCCCGAACTGGGCATGGAAGCGATTTGGAAGATTGAAGTGGTCGATTTTCCTGCATTTATCGTCGTCGACGATAAGGGCAATGACTTCTTTGTCGAAACGCTCGGCGGCACCCTAGGCGCGCAGGTCGGCGTCAAGAGCTAGCTCTGAGTTTCGCTGCAATACTACGATGTTGCCTGACTATGCTCGACCTGTGTGTGCCGGGAAGGCAAAAGCCACGGGTCGTGCAAGCGCGCCTATCGCTTACGGATAAGCCTGCGTTTGCCAAGCATCAAGCCCAAGGCGGCCAAGACCAGCACGCTCAGCAGACTCAGGGGCGTCGCGCTTCGCTGGGCGCTGCAACCGCTCGATTTGGCGCTGCTGGCACTGCTGGCGGGCTGGGTGCTGGCGCTGACTTCGCCGCTTAACCCTTCACTACTGCTGGCGTCTTTGCTGCCCGCAGCGTCGGAACTGCCGGCGTCAGGCGCGCCCAGGCGCGTTCGGGTGGGTTGACTGCCTTCGGTGATTTCTACAAGTGAATCAACGGCAAAGGGGCCAAAGGTCTCGGCAGCGATGCCCGGCCAATGCACGACCAAGCTTTGGACTTGGCTGGCGCTACCCAGGCCAAAGAATAGCGTCAGGGAGTCCTGCGTCGATAACCCCTGGCCGCCGCTGACCAATCGCGAACGAATCTGGCCATCGCCCGTGTCGACAGTGACCCACGCCCCAATGGCCGCGCGGTTGACGGCTTTGCTGCCGTGCAGACGCACCTTGAGGTAATGGCCGCTGGTGCCGGAGACAGTATTGTAATCATTGCGGAATAGCTGGTTGTTGGCGAAGTTGTCGAGGTCGCCATCGCCATCAAAGTCGGCCCAAGCGATGCTAGCGCAGCCAAAGGCCAACCAGTTGCTTTCATAGGTGCGATCGGAGAATGCCAGCCAGGTCGCGGGATCGCCTGTGTTGCCGTCGTTGCGCCAGAATTGGCCCATGCGTTCGCCGTAGTACGCGCCTGCCACCATGTCCATGTCGCCGTCGTTGTCGAAGTCGGCAAAGGCCGGCGTGCTTTGGGTTTCGGCGTAGGCAACGCCCGTGGCCGTGCGCAGGTCGGTCAGGGCGAAGGCCCCGTCGCTGCCCTCATTGCGCCAGAAGTGCGACTTGTCGGAAAAGGCAATGAATCGGGGGTGGGCTAAGTTCGCGGCAAATAAGTCGAAATCGCCGTCATTATCGGCGTCGACCCATTGGGTCCCCGTGCCGTGGCCAAAGGCACCTTGGGCTCCAGAGCCTTTGACGCCCAGCTTCTTGGCGATGTCGGTCATCTTCAAGGGTGGGGTGTCATTGCGAAAGAAGAAGTCGGGATTTAGCCTGTAATTATTGACAAATAGGTCGCTATCGCCATCTTGGTCCCAGTCCATCGCCGCAAGCCCGCGTCCGCAGTAAGGGCCTTTGCGAATGCCGACTTGCTGGCCAATTTCCTCGAATTCCAGGTTGCCCTTGTTGTGCCACAGGAAGTCATAGCCGCAATCGCTAAGAACGTCGTTTCCCGCGGCATCTTTATGATACCACTCATAATTTGCGTCGTAGATATCGAGCAGGCCGTCATTGTCAAAGTCGACCAAGATCGAGCCTTCCGTTGGATACTTATCGGAATCAAAGAACTTGCCGACGCCGACTTCGACAAAGGTGCCCTTACCCGTGTTGTGCAAAAGGTGCTCGGTGCCGCCAAAGACCCAGATGTCGAGCCAGCCATCGTTGTCAAAATCGCCCCATAGGGCGCCAGAACCGCCAAAGGCTGAAGTGCCGGCCGTAGCGCTGACGTCGTCAAAATGGCCTTTGCCATCATTGCGGTACAAGACTGCCCCGCCGTATAGGACGTCGTCGTCGCCGTCGTTGTCGTAGTCGCCAATCGCCATGCGGCCCCCAGCTTGGATGCCTGCCAGGGCCGTGATGTCGGTGAACCAAAACTTGTCCAAGGGGTCGATGTAGTGTCCGTGCAGTTGAATGACCAAATGCCCGGGAACCATACAGGAATCGACGCAAACGTTGTTGACGGTCCCGTCGGGCGTTTGCAGCATCGCGGTCATGGTCAACTCGCCGATGGTCGCATCGATGCCGTCAATGGCTACGCATGTGCCTTCATTGAGGATTTTGGCACCAATCCAGAATACCTGCTTGGCCTGGAGCGTCGGCGCGTTTGCCGGCAAGGTCCAGGTAACAACTTCGCCATTAGCCCCTGTTTTCACAATGGTAGGAGCGACATAGTCGGAGTCGGGGTTGTCCGTTAGCAGTCCGCCCGGCGCGCCCGGTTGATAGCCGCCGTTGTCGGTCCATAGATGCAACTCGATGTCTTGATTAGGTGTTCCCCAAAACACAAAGTCGATGCTATCGATGCGCAGGTTGTGATCTGGGCGAAATCGCGAGGAAAGGATCGTCCCCTTGGGAAGGTTCGCTCCCCCGATGTGCAAGCCCGCAGTGCCGATCGTGGCATCGGGCGGCAAGTCCACCGGTACTTCCTTGGCCAGGGCCGGCGTGGCAAAGAGCAGGAGCCAAGTGAAGACCGTGTATTTATTTACATATCCTGCGATCGATGTGCGCATCTGTTCTCCTTGCTCCAAACCACGGGCATCTAAGCATTGAATCTACCATTGGAATCGGAGTCCAAGCCCGAATCACGGTTTGGTATTGACCCGTTCCAATTGCGTCTCAGGTCCGTTTAGGCGCTGCAAGTGTTTGATATAAATCGCAGTTCCCGGCTTGATCGCCAGGGCGCGCTGATACGCCTTCTGCGCTGACACGCCATCGCCTCGCTGCACGGCCAGTTCGCCTGTCAGGTAGAAGGCCCAGTGATCTTCAGGGTTTGCCTTGGTGGCTTGCTGCAACAGCGCCTGCGCCTTGGCCGGTTCCAAGCGCTCGTGCACCAGCAGGTCCGCCACGAGCACTTGCGCAGCCGCGTCGTCCTGATGCGGGGACAGCCAGCGGTCCAAGGCCTGCAGGGCAGCCGGCGCGTTGCCAGCGCGGGCCAAGCATCGAGCCTCCCAGAATACCAGATTACCTCTTTGCGCTTGCGAGGTTTGTGCCCAACCTTGCAGCCGCGCGAAATCGGCGGCACAGCGAGCCTGGTCGCGGCCAACGCGGGCGTCATAGCGACCGAGCAGGGTCAGGGCCTCCACCAGCCTCTTTTTGCTATCCGCCGTCCAGGTCTGACCGAGGGTGCCAAAGCCCGGATTATCGAGGAAAGCACGCAGCTTGTCCGCTGCATCTCCGGCATCCACCGTGGTCAGTTGCGCGGCGGTGCATTCGGCATCGGCGACCACCACGGCCTCAGCGCCGCTGGCGAGCAGGGGCCGGTCGTCGGCATTGTGACAGCCCTGCTGAGGCGGCGTCTTGCGCTCCAAGGCAGCGAGCAACATCTGCTTGAAATCCGCAGGATTTTCGTAGCCATCGATGCGGCCAAACTCCACCAGCGTCCCCTCGTGGTCGCGCAGGACCAGGGTGGTGGGCAGACCTAGCACGCGCAGGCGAGCGGCGACTGCAGCGCCCAAGGGATCGTCAAAATTCACCGGCAAAAATACGGTGTTGGCTAGTAGGGCCTGACCATCGTGGGTGTCCAGGACGCGCAGCGCTAGTTCATTGCAGGGCGCGCACCAGTCAGCGTGGGCCAGGACCACCACGGGCTGTTGCTTGGCCACGGCTCTCTGCTGCACGGCGGCCAAGGCCGTAGCCGCCTGTCGATCTTGCTGCGTTTGCGCCGCGCCACAGCCAAGCATGGGCTGCAGCATGACGGCAAAAACCAAAGATAAATAGCGTAGTTGGTGAGGTGCTCGCATCCGGACTCCCTGCATAAGCTTGCTGGCCCAAGGTGCCACATCTGCCGGCCAACGCAAGGCCCGTAAGACCTGTTGCGGATTCAGTGGCTTAGCCCAGTCCTTGGCCATGGCTGTGGCCTGCGCACCCCAGGGCCTGTTCGCCCGTGGACGCGGGGGCTTGTGGGAATGGGCGGTGGCCTCTACAAAGACAGTGGGGATTTAGCGCCCTGCTGGCAATGAGTGCGCCGATGATGGAAAAGACCAAGCTACATCGCGACGAGCAAAGCGGTAAAAAGGCAGCGAAATCTGCCCATGCCCAGGCTGAGCCCGCAGCCAAATCGGCCAAAGCGCCCGATCTGCCGGAACTGGGCAAGGCGGCGACGCCGGCCCTTGGTGGTGGCGGTGGTGCGGGTGCGGCAGCCAAGGCGGATCAGAGCCCTGGAGCTGTCGCTGAACAGCAAAAAGAGCTTGCAAGAATCAAGTCTTTGCCCGCGGGATCTCCTGAACTTGAGCAGTACAAGAAGCCCGAAGCCAAGGCGGCCAAGCTGCCCGAAGGAGCGGGGGCAACTAGCGCAAAATCACAAGCAAAATCGGCCGCACCAGAGAATAAGTCCCAGCCCGCGGCCAAGCTTGGTGAACCAGCGCAAAAGGTGAGCAAGGAGCCTGCTGGCAAGGGGTTAGAGGCCAAGAAGGAGCCGCTCAAGCAGGCACAGGCCAGTGGGCCATCGGCCAAAGCACTTCAGATTGCAGGGAAAACGCCAGCCAAGGGTGCTGCTGTTGCAGAAAAAGCAGCGGTTCACGCCGAGAAGGTGGCGGCCAAGGAGCCGGCCAAGGTCGCGGCGGACAAGAAGTCGGCACCTGCAGGCAAAGAGCTCAATACCAAAGGGGAATCAAAGTCCGCACCGGCTGCCAAGGGCGAAGGCAGTGTGGGCAAGTCCCCCGTAGGTCAGTCGACCTCAGCCAAGGGTGGAGACCCGGGCGCTGGGGCGAAGTCTGAAGGAAAGAGCGGCAAAGCGCCTGTCTTTACACCTGAAAAACTGGCTGTCACCCCCGCTAAAGCCGCGCCTGTGGCTGTGCAGAAGGTGCCTGCAGATGCTAAGGCTGCAGGGGCCAAGGGCAAATCGGCCGATGCCGCTGCCTCCAAGGGGGCCGATAGCAAAGGCGCGACCGACGCTTCAGGAGCTAAAGCCGCAGCAAAACAGGCAGTTTCGCAGGCCGCGGCCAAACAAGGCGCAGCCAAGGCCCAAGGGGCGGCGAAGGTTCAGGACGGCAAAACGGCGGCGAAGGCTGCGACGGCGCAGGCCAAAGACAGCAAGGCGCGATCGTCGGTCCCAGACCCAACGGGCGCAGCGGCCAAGAAGGCCGCGGACAGTGATGATGCCCTGGAAGTAGATGTTGACATTGATCTTTCTGCGGAAGTAGACCTAGACCAGGACGGTCAGGGTGCGGCCGCCGAGGACAAAAGCTCTGCCGATTCCGACCGCGGGCCCGATGCGGACGGCGACAGCTCGGACGGCGATACCGACGTTTCGCTGGACGCAGAGGTCGACGCTGAACTGGAAGTCGACGCCGATGACGCGCCTGAAGGTGCTGGATCATCAAGGAAAGATCGCGGTAAGCGTTCGGGCTCCGGCTTAGACCTAGAGGCGGCTGCGGAACTCGATGTGGACATCGACCTTGACGCCTTGCGCGCCGGTGGCGAGATCGATCTTGAGGCGGCGGCGGAAATCGATATTGAGGTCGGTGACTTCGGCACGGGCAAGCTGGCCGACCTCAGGGCCCAGGCCAAGGCGGGCGTCGATATCGACGGCTTGCTGGAGACCGCCAAGCAAGGCGTCGCGCAAGCTGGTGAAGATGCAGCCGATCTAGAGGTTGATGTTGAAGTCGACCTGGACATCGAGATCGAGACCGATGACGGCGATCGGGTACACCTCAATGCCTCTGACTTTGTTGATGATCCTGATTCGCTTGAGAAAATTGCGCTAGAGGACGAACCGGAGGCGCCGGCCAAGGACAAAGGCAAGGGCAAAGGCGGTTCCCCTGCGGCCCATGCGGGCGGCGGTGGCGGCGGCGGTACACACGCGCCTGCACATGGTGGCGGTGGCGGTGGCGGTGGCGGTGGCGGGTCCACTGCGCCGACCCACGGTGGTGGCGGCGGTGGTGGGACACAGCAAACCCCTGCAGCGCCTCAGCAATCGCCCGGACAGACGACACCCGCGCATAACGGTGGCGGCGGTGGCGGCGGTGGTACGCCGGCACCTCAGCGCACCACGCCTCAGCCAGCGCCAGGTCGCCAGACGCCTGCGCAACAGACGCCGGCCCAGCAGGCGCCAGCGCAGCAAACACCGCAACAACGCACGCCTTCTCGGCCTTCTGGTGGTGGCGGCGGTTCTATCGACCAGGGGCATGTCAATCTGTCCTTTGGCGGCCAACTCGTAGTTGTGCAACTGCCGCAAATGGACAAGGGCACGACGCAAAAAACCGTGCCAGTTCGCAATCCTGGCGTGCGCGGCTTTGCCATAGCGGGCAGCGCAAGCCTGAACTTCAGCACCGATGGGCGCTTCGAAGGCGGTACGGTCACGGGCTCGGTCGCGGTGGCTGGCGGCGTCATGGCGGCCGGCGGCGTGCAAGTCAATATCGGTGCTCAAGGCCAAATGACAAGTGCTTTCGCCGGTGTAGCGTTGCAGGCGGGGCCGGTTTCTGGCGTCGTGACGGCAACGGCTGGACCGGACGGCATGTCTGGGCACGGCGAGATTCAGTACAGCCAAGTGCGGGCGGGTCGTCTGGCGCAATGGCTCAGCTCGGGCAGTCTGACAGTAGACGTCGACTCGGCCGGTAATGTGAGTGGTTCTGGGCAGTTGGGTGTGACGATTCCGCCTTTCTCGGCCGGCACCGTGGCCGCGCAATTCGCCAATCGCCAACTCAGCGGTCAGGTGGAAATCCATAATACTCAGGCAATTCAGCTGGGTAACAATGTGACCCTGACCGACGGATCCCTCAGCGGCACCCTGGCCGAAAACGACAAGGTTTCGGTCGCCGGCCAGCTCGACCTCGCCATCGGCGTCTTGGGCACGGGCAAAGGGCAAGTTCAGGGCAAATGGGACTCAACCACCAATCAAATCAACGGCTCTGCTACCTACACCGCCGGCCCGGCCAGCCTGGGACCAGTGGTGTTCAAGGACAGCAAAGTCACGGGCACTGTCACGGGCGGCGCTCTGACCAAGGTCGATGGCTCGGGAAACCTGAGTTATTCTGACGTCGTTGAAGGCAAGTGGCTCGGCAGCGTCGACCTGCAGAACAGCGCGGCATCGTTCCAACTCGATGGCAAGCTCAGCCGGCCCATCGTTCAAGGTGATGCCAGCATTGAAAGTGGGCAGATTCAGGCCAAAGTGGACAGCAATGCGCTGACTTCGCTGACCGGCAGCGCGGCCTTTAAGTACGCGTCTTTCCTCGAAGGCACGGCGACCTTGGACGAGGGCTCGAGCCTGACGCAAATCAACGCCACCGCTTCGGCCCACCTGATTGCGCCGCAGCAGTTCGGCGACGTGACGCTGACCGATGGGTCGATGACCGTCAAAGTCCGCGGTACGCAAGTGGAATTGGTGTCGGGTACTGTTTCGATGCAGTACAAGGACATCGCCAAGGGCACGCTTAACCTGAGTGCGAGTGCGGACTTACGCAAGTTCTCCGGGCACGCCCATGCCGAGCTGATTCAGGGACAGACCTGGGGGCAGCTCGACATCACCGGCGGCAACCTCGACCTCGACTTCGACAACGGCGGCATCAAAAACGCCAGTGGTGATGCGTCCTTCAAGTACGGTGGCTTTGTCGAAGGCAAGCTTGGATTTACGGGCTTGCAAGAACTGCCCCTGGTGTCAGGCGAGGCGACGGCCCACATCAGCGCCGAAAAGCCCTTGGCTGGCAAGCTGAAATTGCTGCCCGATGCTGGCCGTAGTCTGGACCTCAAGGTCGAACGCAGCGCCTTCAAGTCCTTCACCGGCAGCGTCGCGTGGCAATGGGACAAGATCGGCGGCGACCTCAGCGTCAACGTGCCCAGCACGGACTTCAGCCAAATTACAGGCGAAGGTCACGCCGACCTGCTCGAGCAATGGCCCATCGGCAGTAGTGGTCTGGCCGCTTTGCCGGGCTCGAGCTTGACGGCCAAGGTGCAGGCTGGGCAGCTGACCTCGTTCTCTGGGAATTTGCTGTGGAAATACCAGCAGTGGCTGGGTGGCAACATCGCCCTACTGGACTCCAATGTCGAGCATTTGCAGGGCCAAGCTACGGCCAATGTCCTGCAACCCCATGAAGTTGCCCCGCAGATTTCGCTGGAGTCGGGCTCGGCGAGCCTGACCTTTGACTCGCAGCGCGCCATTACCGATCAGCCTCTGGAGGCCAATTTCGGTTGGAAGTACCAGACTTGGCTGGCTGGCGACATGGCTGTCAGCGGTCCGGGGCTAGCCAAGCTCATGGGCACGGCATCTGCCCAAGTCATTGCAAACAAAAGCTTTGGTGATGTGACGATCCACCAGGGCAGCTCGCTGACGGCGGCCATCAAGAACACGGCACCAGACAGCTTTGGCGGCGTCTTGGATGCGGATTACCAGAAATGGCTCGGTGGCCACGTCGAGATTCAAGAAGGCAGCAAACTCGACGAAATTACGGGTAAAGCCACGGTCAGCGTCTTGGCGGATCATCCTCTGGGCGGCAAGATCACGCTGGTCCAGGGCGGCTCGATCACTGCCAACGTGCAAGCTAGCCAATTGACGACGTTTGGTGGCACGGCGCTGTTCAAGTACGACACGTTCCTGGACGGCAGTCTGACCATCGACGAAGGCTCGACCACCAAAAATGTCAGTGGTTCTGGGACATTGTCCCTGACCCAGGATTACGCGGTCAAGGGAACCGAACTGTCCCTGCTGCAGGGATCCACCGGCACTGTCAAAGTCAGCAATAATAATCTGGATTCGGTCTCAGGCCATTTGGGCTGGCGTTATCAGAAGTGGGTGGAAGGCAGCATTGACGTGCAAGCCTCTAAACTGGAAGACATTTCAGGCCATGCCGAAGCGCACATCGTCGACAACAAAGACCTCATCGGCGGCTTCAAGTTCCTGCCCGGCGGCAGCGCCCAGGTCGACATCAAGAACAGCGCCCTGACCACGTTCGGCGGCTCTATCAACTGGGGTTACAAGGACTTGGTGACGGGCAACCTCACCGTCGACACCGGTTCCACCACGCAGTCCATTTCTGGCACGGGCCACGCCGACTTGATTCGCGATTTCGACGTACCCGGGACGGAACTAACGATTCTGCAAGGCGCTTCTGCCGACGCCGTCGTCAAAAGCAACGCCATCGACACGATTTCTGGTCACATTCCCTGGCGTTATCAGAAGTGGGCTGAGGGATCGGTCGATGTCTCAGCGGCCAAGCTGACGCAGATCTCGGGGCATGCCGATGCGCATGTTGTCGAAAATAAAGATCTTACTGCCGGATTGAAGCTGCTTCCGGGCGGCCACTTGGAGGCGGAAGTTGCAGCCAATCAGCTCAAGAGCTTTGGCGGCACCGTCAACTGGGGCTACAAGGATTGGCTCGACGGCGATCTGACCCTGGAAACGACGCAAACGCTTTCAGATATCAGTGGTTCTGGCCATTTCCGCTTGCTCAAGGATTTCCCCCTGGGCGATAGCGGCGCCAAGATCCTCAGCGGTTCTGCGGCCGAAGTGAAGCTGGCCCACAACGCCTTTGAATCCCTGTCTGGTTCTGTGGACTTCCAGTACAAGAACTGGCTCAAGGGCAACATCACCCTCAAGGATTCCACCCTGCAGTCCTTCAACGGTCACGCCACGGCGTCGATCATTGACAAGTATGCGCCCGGCAATGGTCCCTTCTACCTGCAGGAAGGTGGCCAAATTGATACGGATTTTGCTGCTTCGACCTTCACGGATATCGAAGGGCATGTCGAGTTTGGCTACGCCGATGCGCGCCTAAAGCTGGCAGGCAACGCCCAAATCGAGAAATCGCCCATCAATTCGCTGACTGGTAGCGCCCAGGCCCACTTGACCGCGCCGACGGCTTCGGTCGCGGATACCAAACTGCTGGAAGGGGGAAGCCTTTCGCTCAAAGTGGTTGGATCGCGGCCGGAAAGCTTCGGCGGGCACGTCGATTGGCTGCACAACACCTGGCTGGGTGGCAGCGTGGAACTGCCTGAAGGTACGCCGGTAGCGGGTCCGTACAAGGGGCACGCGAGCGCAAGCATCAAGACCAATAAGAACTTTGGCGGCAAGTTCTCCCTGCTCGAAGGGGGCCATGTCGAGTTGGACTTCGATACCGGCTCGCCCGTGGAACAGCAGAAGATTAGTGGCGAAGTGGCGGTCGACTACGACCACTGGCTCAAGGGCACCCTGACGGTCAATGAAGGCTCGACCTTTGCCCAACCGTCTGGCAAGGCTGTGGTCCAGGTAACGGCGCCCAAGGAGTTCGGGCTCATCAAGATTGAGCCCGGCGGTCAGGCGGATGTGACCTTTGTGGGCACGGAAATCACTGGAATTTCCGGTCATGTCGACGCCATTTACGACAGCTGGCTCAAGGGTTCCATTGTCGTTGACGACGGTTCGACCCTGCAAGCCATTCAGGGCAAGGCCGGCCTGACGGTCGTTCAGCCCAAGAGTTTCGGCGACATCAAGCTGCTGCTCGGCGGCAACATCAACGTAAAGATTGCCAATTCGCTGCCGGTCAGCTTTGGCGGCGACGTCGACTGGATGTACCAAGAATGGGTCAAGGGCAATCTGACGGCCAAGGCGGACAGTACCTTTGATTCCATCACGGGTTCGGGCTCCGCGACCATTGTGCAACCCAAGGAATTGGGCCACGAAGTCAAGCTGCTCACCGGCGGCAATGCCAAGGTGACGGTCGCAGCGAGCGCGGTCAAAAAGTTCAGTGGAGACCTGAACATCCAGTACCAGGATTGGGTCAAGGGCGGCATCAGCCTGAGCGGCGAGTCGGACCTCAGCACGGTCACTGGGCATGCGCAAGTTAGCGTTTTTGCGAATAAAGACTTGCCTGGCCAAGTCACGCTGAAGACGGGCTCGCAGGCCGAGGCGGACTTTACCGCCAGTGAAATCAAGAAGGTTTCCGGGACACTGAATTTCTCGTGGGCGGACACGGTAGAAGGCAAGCTTGAGCTTGCGGCCGGCTCCAACCTGCAAAAAGTCAGTGGGCATGCCCATGTCGGCCTGATGAAAGAGATTCCGCTGGCCGGCGGCGTGGTCCTGCAAAAGGGCGGCAGCGTCGAGGCCGATTTCGATGGCCAAAAGGTCACCCGCGTTTCCGGTACGATTTCGCTAGGCTACCAAGAATGGCTCAAGGGCACGATTACCGCGACGACCGGCTCCACCCTGGACCAAGTCAGCGGCAAAGCGACGTTGCAGGTGGTCGCGCCCAAGAAGTTTGGCATCATCGAAATCCAGCAAGGTTCCTCGTTGGAAGTCGATATTACCAACAATAAGGCCACGAATTACAAGGGTAATGTCGACGTCAAGTACGAAGACTGGCTCAAGGGTGCCATCAAGTTCAGTGCGACGGATTTGGCGAGCATCAGTGGCCAAGGCTCGATGTCGGTCTTTACGGACCACACGCTCGTGTCACCGGTGAGTCTGCTCAAAGGCAGCTCCTTGACTGTGAATTTTGAGAAGTCGGCCCTTAAAGACTTTGGCGGCAACGCGCAGCTCGGCGTGGAAGGCTGGGGCAAGGGCGGCGTGACGGTCAATGACGGATCTACGCCCAAGGATGTGTCTGGACAGGGGAATTTGACCCTCACCGCGCCAAAACCGATGGGCCAATGGGTGACGCTGACGCATGGCGAGCTTGGAGCCTCGGTCGAGCACAACGCCGTCAAGGCCATTTGGGGCCGATTGGACGGCGATATCAAGAGCTTCGGCACGGGCTGGGTGCAGATCGACAAGGCCTCGACCCTGACCAACTTCACAGGCCAAGCGGGCCTCAAACTGACGACGCCACAGCGCATCGGCTCCTTCGCCGAACTGTCGGGCGGCCTGATGATCGCGAATTTCCAAGACAATGCGCTCAAGGACTTTGGCGGCCAGGTCGATATCAAGGTCATGGGCTGGGGCAAGGGTACGGTACAGGTGGAGCAAGGCTCGACGCTGGAATACATCAAGGGTTCCGCGACGATCGAGCTGACCGAGCGCAAGGAACTCGCCGGCGGCAAGCTGTTCATCACAGGTGGCAATGCCACGGCCAAGGTGGATGGGCAGCGCCTGACCGAAGTCGGCGGCATGATTGAAGTCCAACTGGCCCAAGTCGCTAAGGGTCGGATTCAGGGCACGCTCGACGTTGAAAAACAAAGCTTTTCCGGCAGTGGCACGGTGCAGCAACTAGCGCCGTGGAAGGCAGGCCCCGTCACCGTCAGCAATGGTCGATTGCAGGCCAATGTAAACGACAACAAGGTGGTTTCTGCTAGTGGTTCTGCAGAGATCGACGCGGGCCGCATCGGCAAAGGCACCTTCCAGGTCAACTACGAAGACGCAGCGGAAGGGCCCCTGTTCTATGGCTCGGGCACGGTGGCCTTCAAGCCCCATGACCGCGTCGACGGCAGCATCACGGTCAACTACACGCGTGAGAAGAAGCTGACCGGTGAAGGCAATGTAACCGTGAAGATCAGTGACAAAATCACCGGTCGAGCCAGCGTTGCGTTGGATGAACAGGGTCACGTCAAGCTCAAGGGGTCGGTCACCGTGCCCGGCCCGTTTGAGCTGTTCAAACCACCAAGTTACAAGAAGGATTTGACCCTTCTGGATACGGGCTTTGTCGTCTACACGCCGCCGACGGTCAAGGTCAAGGTCGGCGCAGGCCTGGGCATCGAATGCGGCATCAAACCGCTAACGATTTCCAACATTACCATCGGCGGCGAAGTCGACTTGATGGAGCCCAGCTTTGCCAACATGAGCGTTTCGGGGCACATGTCCTCCAGCGCCTATTGCGACCTCAACGCCTATGTCCAAGGCTCTGTTCAGGTTTCGGCTGCCGTCGTCGCCGTTGAAGCCGGCTTGCGCGCCTCGCTCAACTTGCACCTGGAGGCGGCGCTCTCGGCCGATCCGACCATCACGGTCAACCGCAACGGTCTGTCCTTTGACATGCCCGTGGATGCCCGCCTGACGGCAGCGCTAAACTTGATTCTGACGTTTTTTGCCAAGGTTCGTGTGGGCTTAGACGTCGGTATCTTCAGCATCATGAAGACCGTGTGGGAGTACGACAAATCGCCCGATCCAATTCGCTTGGCAGAGATGTCGATTGGTGCTAAAGGCAATGTACATGCGGGCCCTGACGGCTTCCGCGGTACGATGACGCCGGAATATCAACCGCCGGACTTTTCTCTGGAATCGCTCAAAAGAGCTTTGCATATCGGCTGACCGCAGCCGTGGCGACGAGCTGATGATTCGACCCCTTGCGCCCCGCGCCATTGGCGTTATTTTGTCTTTGATTGCGCTTGGTTCTGCGTGCAGTTCCCAGCCCTCCACCCAAGCTACTCCCAGCGGCACTACCGTTACGGCCAAAGCGGGCAACGCGTGCAGCACGCTCACCGATCGCGAAGCCTGCGCCGGCAGCGATCGTCTGGTCTGCAAAGCCTTAATGACCGGTATGTCCGCGACATGGCAACTGATTTCCACATGCCCTCTAGGCCAGACGTGCTGGTCGACCAATGCCGCGCCCGTTAGCGGTTGGGCGACCGAGTGCGCCGACGCGCCTGTTGTTGTCAGCGCCGATGCTACATCTAGCAGTGATACCAATAGCTTGTGTGGCAACAAGACCTGCGACCCGGGCGAGACAGCCACCTGCCCCGACGATTGCCCCGTCGGCGATGGCTGCGGCGATTTGGACTGCGGGTCAGATGAAAGCCTGGCTCTCTGTCCGGTGGACTGCGGCGACGGCTTTTTGGGCAAGAAGGCGTGCGCACTGGCCAATTGTTCGTCTGCGTGGGTCACCTGCGTCGGCGACCCCACCTGCACCAAGCTTTACAACTGCCGTTTGCTGTGCGGAGCCTTGGCAAGTTGCGTAACGACCTGTAATCAAAAGGCATCTTCAGCCACCACGGCTGCAGCAACCGCGTTGGACGCCTGCTTTAGTGGCCCTTGCCACGGTAACAAGCCGATATTCTGCGGCGATGGCCAGTGCAGCGCGCCAACGGAGACCGTGGAAACCTGCCCTGCCGACTGCAAAGTCACGTGCGGCGATGGCATTTGCAGTCCGGCGGAAGTTTGCGCGGTGGATTGCGGCCCGCCGGCCGGTGCCTGCGCAAGTGCCGACGATCAGGCCGTTGTCCAGGCAATCGTCAATGATCCCGGGGTTGCCCAGACCTTCGCCCTAGCGGTCAGTGACTGCGTCTTTACCAAAGGTTGCCAAGGCAAGCCCTCGCCCGGCCAGCAAAAAGCCTGTATGTCCGCGTGCATTGCCGGTGAGCTGGGCTTCTCTAGTGACTGTTCATCCTGCTACGGCGTGTACGGCAGCTGCGTGGCCAGCAACTGCGCCACCCAGTGCAAGCCCACTGCTCAGGACACGTGCACCAGTTGCATGTCCAGCAATTGTCAAAGCGGATTGAATAGTTGCACGTCCAGCAAGCCCTAGTACCTCAGACCCGAAGTTCCTTGCGGGTAAGAGCTACCGTGCTGATGCCACAGGGCCGATTTCGCAGTACCGATTTCGCAGTACGGATTTCGCAGTACGGATTTCGCAGTGCCGATTTCACCCTGCCCCTCACTGCACCTTGGCGCGCCAAATATCTACTGAACCACCCGCATTGCTGACGAAATACAGCCAGCCGTCGCGACCAAAGGCCGGGTGATGCTCGTCCGAGGGGCCCTGCGTCACCGCCTGCACAACCTGTGAGGCTAGGTCGAGCTGGTATAGGTGGAAGTGGCCGTCACGATTGCTGCGAAAAACCAAGCTCTTACCGTCAGGTGAGAACTCTGGCGCATTGTTGGACCCCGGCCCGCGTACCAGGGTCTCAGCCTCGCCACCCTTGACCGCAATTCGCTGAATTTGGTAGATATTCTTGTCGTCGTCGTCACTGCTTTGGGCCACCAGACGGCGGTCAAAGACCAGCCATTGGCCATCAGGGGACCACCGCGGCGTTGAACCCTGCGCTAACAGCTTGAGATCCTCGCCTTTGGGCGTGCAGGTCGCCACCCAGGACACCCGAGTCCCCAGGTCGAGGACCGTCACCGCCAGTTTCTGCCCGTCCGGTGCCAGGGCAGGCTGGGCAAAAACCTTGCCATCCGCGGTCTTGAGGACGGTCGCCTGCGCGTTGGGCACGGACAGTCGGCCACGCAGCACGTGCAGCCCGCTGGTATTGATCTGGGTATACCAAAAATCATCATTATTGCTGCTGACTTCCGGATCCATGCTCGGCTGGGCGGCCAAGACCCGCGGATCGCGCCCAAAGACGTCCATGTGCACAATCTGCCGTTGAAACAGGTGCATATCTTGGCCCAGGTAGCGAAATCCGGGCTTGCGATTCCAAGGCGCCGGCACTTCCTGCCGAGAATCAGCCCGAGTCACCAGCAGATGTGCGCCATCGGCTTGAACGGCAAAAGATTCTTCGAGAAACGCGTCATGCGTCACCCGCTCCACAGGCGCCTCGACCCGAAACTGCGGTCGAGGCGTGGCCGATTCATTCGTAGCGACCTGAGGGCCCGCGCAAGCCGCGAGAACTAGGGAGATACTCATGCTGAGCGGAAATGGGGCACCCCGGCGCATCGCAACCTCGCTTGATAGCACCTACCAAGCATCGTCACAGCGCGGCTAATTGGCAACACCTGCCAGGCGAGCCTCTGAGATTATTGCAGTTTGGCCTTGGCGCTGAGCGAACTCACGGCCGGCGTTACCTTCTTGTCGTCGGTAATCAGATTGATTTCCACCTTGAGCATCGCGCCAGTTATGGGGGCCTGGGGCAAGGTCGTCAAATCAAACGGCAACTGCGCGGCATCGGTGAAATCGGGAATATCCAGCCACGCGGCATTGTCCAGTTCATTGAGGGTGTTCGCTGCCTTGACCCGCACGTGAACCTTAGTCTGCGGCGGCAAGATGACCTTCATGTCCAAGGTGGTCCATTCGGCCTTGGACGTCGTTTGCGACACCGGATTGCCGCCACCGCCGGCAAAGAAGGTCGTGGTGTACAATCCCTTGGGAGCTGTGAAATAGTTCAATGTATACCCAGTCATATCGGAGTACGTGTACGGGCTATTGCCAATCTGCCTGACCACCGGCGCGTTGTTCATGTTGTTGGGATCGACCTTGCCGACGCTGTTGCCGGTCAGGTTGACTCCCCAGACAAAGCCGTCAAAGTCCACCGCGACGCCGTGCGGGCTGCCGCCGGTCTTCATGTAGCCCTTCCATGCGCCGCCTTGGCCTTGCCAGCAGGCTTCGCCGTCCAAGCGGCTCACAGCGCCGCCGCCGCCGCCATCGTGCGCGGGGTAGACGTAGCCGTCATTGGCGGTCGCGATGCCGGCCGAGCAGGGTACGCCCGGGCAAGCGATCCACGCGCCCGTCTTGGGGTCGTAGCTGGAAGCGCCTGAACTGCCTGAACAACCGCCCATCCAAATGCGGCCTTTGCCATCGACGTTGATGCCGTAAGCGCCGTAGCTAAAGGCACCCGGGCCGTATTTGTTGAGCACTTTGTTGACCGGGTCCCAGCTGACCAGCTTGCCGCAGCCGGTGCCCTGGGCCCAGACGACGCCCTTCTGATCGACGACAAGGCCATACGGATTGCAGCCTTGGAGATCGACGTCGTCCAGGACAGCGCCGTCGGCGGCGGCGAGGTGGACAATGTGCGCCATGTCGAAGTAGGCGATCCAGACGTTGTTGAACTTGTCGACGGCGGCCCCGCGTGAGCCCGGGTAGCTCAGGTTCCCCTTAGGCGCGACGATGAATTTCACGCATTCATCGGCACCTGGCTGACCGGCGCCGACCATTTCATTGGCGTCGATGCCGCCATCGCCGTTGGCGTCCTGCGATGTTTCGATGACGCCGTTGCCGTTCTTGTCGATGCAGTTCTTCTTATCCGAAATGATCTTAGCAACATGGCCATCGCCCCGGCATGCAACCCAGACATTGCCGTCGAGGTCGACCGAAGTGCGCGAAGGATTGTTGCACACCTTGTAACGCCCGACTTCCTTGACGGTTTTGCAGTCCACTTTCGAAACCGTGTCTTCCCCCGAGTTGGCGGCCCAGAGGAACTTGAGGCTGAGGCTGATCTGCGACGAGTCGATCTTGATGTTTCCCTGGTCATCGAGGCCAACGCCGCTGGAATTCTCGGAATTGAGCGTGAACGAATTGTCGGTACCGGCGCCGACGCCCTTTTGCACGCAGCTGAGGTCACAGCCGCCACAGCTGGACTTGACGCCCTCGTCGGTGCTGCCGTCGCAGTTGTTGTCGAGGCCGTCGCAGATTTCCGGGCCTGGATCGACTTCGCCGATGCATTCACCCCAGAAGCCGTTCTTGCAAGCCTGCACGCCGGCTTTGCAAATGCCCTTGCCGACCAGTGCTGAGTCGGCGGAATAGCAGGGGACCGACTTGCCCTTGCAGCCGCAGCCGGGGACGTTGCCCTGGGAGCAATCGGGGCAAGAAGTGTTGAAATTCGGGTTGTAATCGTCGCAATCGGGGCCGGCGTCGCAGCCGTCGCCAAAGCCGTCGCCGTCTTCGTCCGTGCATGAGCCGCCCGTGCTGTTGCCGTCGGGCTTGGTGCCGGTGCCATCGCCGCTGCCGCTGCCGTTTGTGTCGCCGCTGCCGCTGCCATTTGTTTCGCCACTGCCGGTCACCGAGTCGGTGTTGATGGTGCCGCTGCCGTCGCTGCTGTTCCCCTTGCTTGCATCGGACTGTGAAACCTGCCCATCGGCAACGGAAATCGCATCGTCGCTGCCGGCGGTCTGAGCATCGCTGGTGTCAGGGACCTTGACCCCTGTGCCAAGGTCGCCAGACGGCGGTAGGTTAAACAATCCGCTGGTTTGGCTGGACTGTGGCGCGGTGCTATTGCTGCAGCCGGCGCTGAGCACCACGGCCAAACCGAGGGCCCTTTGGGTCCAACGGCGGGTCATCGCCGAACTCGAGCAGGCCTTGGCGCATTGTTGTGTGGTCATAAGCTCTTGGCTGTGATTGAAGTCGCCCATATCGTCCCCCCCCTTTTGCTACCTGTAGCTTCCGGCACCGATGCTGGCATCGGCGCGGCCTCATTTTGGGCACCGGCGTTGCGGCGCCTCATGCCTGATAGTTCCTCTCCTCTTGACAATAACCGCTTAATCTTCTAGCGCAAGCATGGCCATTGACCACCCTGCACGCGGCAACGGTTGCGCTTGGTTCCCCGCACGCATTGGCACGATCATGGGGCCTGTCCTGCCGCGTAGAGGTCTTGAACTTTGCGCTACTTTACAATTCGCTCCTCAGGCGGGCCTAGGCCGCCGGGCCACCTTGCGCGCGGGGCATCGGACCGCTACCGTGCAAGGACGGCCTTGAGGGCGGGCCGTGGCCGGGGAGGGTTCATGGACGTTTACGTGGCGCATCGGCCAAGCTTCGGCTTTGTTTTGTCGTGCTTGGCGAGCCTGCTCGCCATGGTCGCGTGTGGGACAAGCGCGACGTCTGCCAAAGGCCCAGCTGAGACAAACGGATCTCAGGATGTCTTTGATATCAATGCGGTGGGCGATTCTGTTGATGCCTTTGATGGAGTTGCTGACGTAGCCGATTCCGCAGGCGCCGACCTTGAACCCGATCTCAGCCCAGCTACAGATCTCGCGATGGCTGACACGACCGATGCAATCCCCGGAGATCTCAGCGAATCTGTCGACTCAGCCGCAGAAGTTAGCCCGAGCTATGGCATGGCGCTTGCCAAAGAACTCTTTGATAAGAAAGGGATTCATGAAGTCGTCGTCACCCTTGCACCAAGCGACTGGCAGGACTACCTGGCAGGCGCGGCGCTTCCCGATGGTGAAAAGCTCTACGCCTACTACCCTGCAACTATTGATTTTGACGGGGTAACCAAGCTGACGGTCGGCGTCAAAGGCTTTGGCAACGGCAGTCAGACGGCCAATCCAGCCAAGCCCAATATCCACATCAAATACGACCAGTTCCTCGACACAGGCATTGGACCCGAGGGGCAGAAGAGCTTTCGCCTCAAGGCCTCCGGCCAAGACCCGACGTTTCTACGCGAACCCTTGGCCGGCGAACTCATTCAATCCATTGGTGGTTACGCGCCGCGGTGGAGTTGGGCCCACGTCGTGGTCAACGGCGCCGACTACGGGCTCTACCAACTGCAGGAAACGGTCGACAAGCGCCTGTTCAAGAACCGTTTTGCTAACAATGACGGCAACAAATACGAGTCCCACGGCGGCTGCAATGGCCTGAACTGCCCGGTTTCAGGGTGCGCGAACCTCGGTACCTTCTATGTCGGCGATCCGGGCGATGGCAGTGAAATCGTGGCCTTGGCCGAAGCCGTAAGCGCCGCCGCTCCTGCCGACCTCCTCACTATTCTGCAAGCCCATATCGATGTGCCTGCTTTACTTGCCGATTATGCCTGCGATGCGGTCCTGAGCAACTTGGACGGGCTGGTCTCCTCGGGCCAGAACTTCACCCTGTATGCCCAGCAAGGCAGCCATTTGCTTGAGGTAATTGCCACGGGGCAGGATCTGACCTTTGGCAACTTCAAAGACGCCTTCTATCCTCTGGCGAGTCCCTGGGGAATCCCCAATGGCTGGTGCGGGTTGCAGCATCAAGATCTGCTCTTTAGCCGGGTGTGGACCGGAGCGCAAACGGCTCCTTTGCTACAAGCCAAACTGCGGGACTTGCAGTGCGGCCCCTTTGTTCAGGAGACAATCCTTTCGCGAATCAAAGAGTTAGCGCAAATCATCCATGACGGCGTCTACAACGACCCCAAGGGCATCCACACGCCGCAGCAAATCGACGTTTCCTACGCACAAATGCAGGCTTACGTGGTCAGTCGCCAGAAGACCCTGCTGGACTTGCTCGGGCCCTGTCCTTAGCCCATCGCCACCACCGCCTGCGGGCCGGAAAGGTGCCAACTATGCAAAAACGCGCAACTTCCAGTGCCACTTCCCGTCTTGTCGCCATGAGCCGGGCCTTGGCCCACGCCGGCGTGACGGGCATGGCGCAGTTTGATGACCCCGTTGCGGCCGAATTGCTATCGCCACAGTACCGCTCGATTCTGCGGGCTATTTCTCTGTTGCCCCTGCCGCTGCGTCGCGTCCTGTCGCGGGCGACCCTTGGCGGATTGGATCTTGTGCCGCTGCGTGCTGCCGCCATTGACGCCGTGTGGCTGCGGGCTCAGCAGCAAGGTGTCCGGCAAATTGTCATCTTAGGCGCGGGGCTCGATGGGCGAGCATGGCGCCTGCCTCACCTGCAGGACGTGGGTGTCTGGGAAGTCGACCATCCGGCGACGCAAGCGAGCAAATATGGGCGTGTTGCGCACCGGCGCAGCGAGGCCACTTTACACTTTGTTCCCGTGGACTTTGCGCACGATGACTTAGGAGTCGCGCTGGCGCAGGCTGCCCATGACGCCAGTGAGCCAACCTTGTGGATTTGGGAAGGAGTTGCGCCGTATTTACCGATGGTTGCCGTGCAGAGCACCCTTTCGGTCGTTCAGGCTCGCTCGGCGCCAGGTAGCCGTATTGCCCTGAGCTACATTCCCGCAACTGGGCATAATCGCCTGGTATTTGCCGCGCTCACAGCCCTGGTGGCGCGCCTAGGCGAACCTTTTGTCGGCCTGATGTCGACGGCGCAGGTTGCAGAGCTTCTTAACCACGCGGGATTATTGCTTGTTGCCGATACCGATGCCGGCGATTGGGCGCGTCAAGGCTCGCACCGCCCTCCACAGGTCTGGGTGCGCGAACGCTTGGCTGAAGCCATTGTATCGGTTGAGTTCTTGGGCGGTCAGGCGCCTGCGCCCAACGTTACCAAGTGAGGACGATTTTGCCGTCGCCGCTGTTGGTTCCGGGCGTGTGCTTGCTGCCTGTGACGGCCGGGTTGATGTAACTGCTTCCACCCGTTGCGGCATTGCCGTTGCCCGACTTGCCGCCGTCATAGCCGCCCCCGCCGCCGGCGTTGAAGTTGCCGTTCATGCTGCTGCCGCCACCGCCGCCAAAGCCGCCATTGGCGCAGTTGGCTTCATTGGCCGGGTAGCGGGAGCCGCCAGCGCCGCCATTGAGGAAGCTTCTGCCTCCATAGATCGGCGGTTGGCCATCGACCGTGAAGCCGCCGCCACCGCCGCCGAGATTGCTTTGCGCGCCACCGGTGCCGTTGCCGGCATTGGCCAAGATCGTGGAAGCGCCTGGATTTGCCCAGTTTTGGTAAGCGCCGCCGCCGCCGCCAGCGACTAGGACCGGCGTATTGCCGTTGGCGACGAAGGACCCGCCGCCACCGCCTGCTGGATACGGCGCCGTTCCGCCCTGTTGGCCCACGATCAAACTCAGGGTACTGCCAGGAGAATTGTACGTGCCCTGGACCTTGGCCCCGAGGCCGCCGCCGCCGCCGGAGCTGATGCCACCCTGGGCGCCCCAGACCTCAATGGTGACCGGGCCAGCACAGGCGGGAATGGGCCAAGACTCGATTTTTCCAGTGTATTGGAAGGTAAGCGTTCCCGTGCACTTGTTGGCCGCACAGACCCCGGCCTGGCACGTGAGGTTGGCACCGCAACTGGCCCCGTCGGCCAAATTAGCGTGTGCGCACCCGGTATTGACGTTGCACGAATCGGTGGTGCACGGATTGTTGTCGTCGCAGCTCATCGCGCTGCCGGTGCAGACGCCGCCCGAGCAAGTGTCGCCACTGGTGCAGGCGTTGCTGTCGCTGCAGTCGACCGATTGCGGTGTATAGACGCAGCCTTGGGCGATGTTGCAGCTGTCCAGGGTGCAGACATTGTTGTCATTGCAAACGATGGCGCTGCCCGTGCACTTGCCCGCCGCGCAGGAGTCGCCGCTGGTGCACGCGTTCTTGTCATCGCAATTGCCCGCTACTGCTGGGAAAATACAGCCCAATCCCGGGTCGCAGGCGTCCAAGGTGCAAACGTTGCCATCGGCGCAGTTGACCGGCGCGCCCACGCAGAGGCTGGCCTTGCACACGTCGCCGCTGGTGCAGGCGTTGCTGTCGGTGCACGGCGCTGTGTTGGCCAGGTGACTGCAACCGGCCTTGGCGTCACATGAATCGTCGGTGCAGGGGTTGCCGTCATCGCAGCTGATGAGCACGCCCGCGCACTGGTCGCCATTGCAGACGTCCACGGCTGTGCACTGGGAGTTGTCTGAGCATGGCGTACCAACGGGCACTGTCGTATGCGAGCAACCACTTGCGGGGACACAGCTATCCTGCGTGCATGCATTGCCGTCATCGCAATCGATGGCGTTGCCGGTGCATTTGCCGGCCCCGCAGACGTCGCCGACGGTACAGGCGTTGCCGTCCGAGCACGGCCCGGATTGTGCAGCATAGACGCAGCCTTGGCTGAGATCGCAGCTGTCCATCGTGCAGGCGTTGTTGTCGTCACAGTTCTTGGCCTTGCCGCTGCAATTGCCTGCGCTGCACGTGTCTAAGTCCGTGCAAATGTTGGCGTCATCGCAGGGCGTGCCTGGGCCGACGGGCAGATAGCTGCAATTGCCTGAATTCAAGTCGCATTTGCCAATCATGCACGCGTCGCCGGCATTGCACGCCACGGGTTTGCCCGGCGCGCAGTTGCCCTGGTCGCACGTGTCGGCCAAGGTGCAAGGGTTGAGGTCGTCGCAGGGGCCGTTCATCGGCGTGTGCTGGCAGCCCGTCGCCGGTAGGCAGGTGTCGGCCGTGCACTCGTTGGTGTCATCGCAATTAGCTGCTTTTCCTTTGCATTTGCCGGATTGACAGCTGTCAGCCACGGTACACAGGGTGCCGTCGTCGCAGGCGACGCCGTCGGTGACGGGGTCGTGCACGCACTGACCAGACTTGGTGTCACAACTATCGATTGTACAAGCATTTTTGTCGTCGCAGCCGGTCACTGGGCCGGCCGTGCAGACTTTGCCGACGCAGGCATCGCCGGCCGTGCAGGCATCCCCATCCGCGTCGCAGGACTGCCCGTCTAAAACGGTATTCGTACAACCACTTGCTGGCAGGCAGGCATCTTGGGTGCAGGGGTTGGCGTCGTTGCACTGCAGGGCGGTGCCCGATTTACAGACCCCTGCGGTGCAGACATCGCCGCTGGTGCAGGCGTTGCCGTCGTCACAAGCGCCGCCAAGCGCTGTATGCTTGCAGCCTTCCTTTCCCGCGCAACTATCTGTCGTGCAAGCATTATTGTCGTCGCAGTCGCCCTCATCGGTCAGGCCGTTGCAATCATCGTCTTGGCCGTTGCAGGTTTCGGTGACCGGGGCTGGCGCATCGCATGCCGTCAAGCCGCCTACGTTACAACTGCGGTTGCCTGGACAAAATACCGTGGTGTTTTCAGGGCCTGGATAGGCTGTGGCGCAGGTCGTGCTGAGTTTGGCGGCCTTGGCAGCGTCCGAGCAGGGGCACTGGGCGGCCGCACCGCTGCCACTGCGTACGCATTGATCGCTAGACGAACCTTCGGTGTTCTTGACGTTTTTGCAGGCATAGCCGTCCGGGCAGCCGCCCTGGCAAGGAATGCCGCAGAAGTGGCCATCGCCGCTCAAGTCGACGCAGGCTGCCCCGGTAATGCCAAGAGATGCGCAGTCTTTGCTATTGGCGCACGGATCGCATAGGTGCAGTAGGCGCGGCACGCAGAAGTTGGCGATGTCCGAGCCAAAAGTCACCGGTGAGCAGCTAAATCCGTCCGGGCACGCATCGGCGCAGGGCTGAGCGCAGGCCTTGCCCCCGGGAACGTCAATGCACAATTCCGTTTGGCAATCGCCATTTGCTAGACACGGGCAGCCGCTGCCGCCGGGACAGGAGCCGCTGTTGTCGACGCTGACATCGCCGGGACTGAGCGAGTCCAGAGGGACATCGGCATCAACGCTAGAAATATCTATATCTTCAATAGTTTTACTGTCCTCTGCGTTGACCTCGACCAGGGAATCCAGGGAGAATGGATTGAGGTCATTGCCGGCCCCTTGACCCACGGGATTGGGCGTAGCGGTGCTACAGCTGACCAGCAAGATCCCTGAAACTACAAGTAAATAATAAGACTTCATCGCGTCTCCCGGACCGTAGATGTACAGTGTGCCGCTTGGGGCGGGATTTGGCTAGTGTACTTCAAGACGTGCTTGTGAAAGGTCCAACAAATCAAGGACCAGCAAGGCGTTCGCAATCGATGGCGTTGCCTGCCCGCGCGCCGCGACTGCTCGACTTGCCAAACGGAGCCGGTCTGGGCACCATCTCGCGCCCGCGAATCGTCTTTTCGCTCAGGTCATTGTCATGAAGCTGTTTTGTCCTTCCTGCGAAATTGTTGTCGAAGTGCCAGATACGGACCTGCGCTGTCCGCAGTGTCACCGGGCCCTGCAAGCGCAGGGTCAGGTCGGGACGGCAGCTACACAACCACGCAAGCCCCTGATCGTTTTGGCAGCTCTGCTGGTTCTCGGTGGCGCGGCGGGCGGTGCGTGGTGGCTGCATCGTTCGGCCCCGGGCACGACGACCCCAGCTGCCGGGCCAAGTGCTGCAGCCGGTGTAGCGGGAGACAGTGTCGCGGCGCGCTTGCAACGTGCGGGACTTCAAGGTGATCGTGCCGTTGCGCCGGGGACAGCCGATGAAGCGCTGACCCGCGATGCCAAGCAGGCCAAGGACGTGGCGAGCCTGCTGAAGTCCGTGATGGGGCAGGGGAAACTTCAGGCTCTGTCGCCTTTGGCGCGGCGGCGTACGGTCGTCGACAATACGGCGGCCCTGTGGGCGCACATTCAGGCCGGCAAGGCTGAGCCGGTGCATTCGGTTGAGGCCGCTTGGCTCGCCTATGCCTTGGCGACCGCTCGGGGTGAACATCCTGAAATCGTCGTAGATTCAGGTGGTTTGCAGACTCTCCTGCTGTTCTCGCGTACGCGCGTTGGCGTGCGGGTGGGCGGAACCATCATCGAGCCCTTTGCCAGTACGCCCATGACCAAACCCATTGTTCTGCCTCTGGATCGCGCGGCTGCGTGGTGGCTGCTACAACGGGCCCACAGCGAGCGCGTTCGCGGCGATTTCCAGTTGGTCAGTGCGGACTTGCTGGCTGCCGAGGCCTTGACACCTGGGGAAGCTGCGATTCAGTTTGCCCGGTGTGTCGCCGACCTGGACCAGGGGATGCCCGATGTCGGCCTGCCCAAATGCGAATCGGCGCTGGCCCACCAAGAAGACCCGCTGGCCCGCCTTTTCATGGCGGAAATCGCCGGTTCCATGGATCAGCCGGTCAAGGCCTTTCAGCGCGTGGAAGAGGCCCTCAAGGCGGCGCCGGATCTGCCGGAAGCACTTGTTACCAAAGGGATGTTGACCGCTCAACGTATCTCAACAGTGCCCGATGCGCAAAAGGTCGAGCAGAAGACGCAGGCCAAAGCCCTATTTGAAAAGGCTTTAACCAAGGATCCAGCGGCCACCGGGGCCCGCGCTGGTCTGGCGCAGCTCCTGCTCGTCGACCATGACGAAGCCACGGCCGAAAAGATTCTTCGCGAGGCGGTTACCCAGTACAAGGACCTGGAATGTGCAATGATCCTCTCGGATTTGCTGCGTAGCCGTAAGCAAAACGCCGAAGCCGTGCAAGTCCTTGAGACCCTGGGTTCGCCGGTGGACGACGAACGCTATGTTTCTGCGTTCATCCAGGCGCTGCTGGCCAATCAGCAGGCGGACAAGGCGCTGGTCGTGGCGGAAAAGGCGCACACGGACAATCCCGGCAATCGACAGATCGCCTTAATTCGTGCGGATTTGCTGCGCCAAAGCGGGCGCATTGCCGATGCCATTGCCGCCATCGAACCCCTGACCCATTGGGGCGCCGACACCGAGCGAATGAACTTGCTGATGGCCCAGCTGTTTTTGCAGGATCAGAAGGCCGATAAGGCCCTGGCGATCGTCGAACCGATTGCGACCAAGCATCCCGATGAGCGTGATCCGAATACGCTTTTGCTGATGACGTACTTGCTCGTCGGGCAAAAGGACAAGGCCAACACCTTGGCGTCCAAGCTCATCGCGCAAAAGGTGCTGAAAATGGCGGAAGTCGTTGATATCCTGCTGCGATCTGGCGACCATGAGACGGCCGAGGCGCTGCTTGTGGCCGACGTCAAGGTGGCGCCTTCGGCTGAAACGGTGACGTTGCTCGGCATGATTTACACGGCTTCTGGACGCAAAGAGAAGGCCTTGGAACTCAAGGCAGAACTTGGCAAGGCGGGCGACAAGGCCAAGCCTTTGCAAGACGCCCTGGACAAGGCCATCACCGGCGCAGAAGCCGAACTCAAGGCCATGAAAGAAGGGGCCAAAGAAGGCGGTCCACCGCCGGAGATGCCATGAGCCAGCGCGCAGTGCTGCCGACGACTCCCCCTGTTGCCAAGAGGCCTGTTGGCACGGCGGCGGAGGCTTTTGCCGACCTGGAGGCCCATGCTGCCCTGGTGAATCTCTCCGAATTCTTGCCTGATTCTGAGAAGTTCGCGCACCTTGTGCGGGTCCTTGTCGACCACGCTGCCCGCACCAACCTCATCGGCGATCCAACGCCGCATGGCGTCGCGGACCACGTGCTGGAGGCGATGTGCCTGGCCCAATGTGCGCGATTAGCTTTGCAAAAAGTGCCCTTGCGTATCGTGGACGTTGGTGCCGGCGCTGGCCTAGAGGCTTGGACCCTCGCCGCGATTTGGCCCGAAGCGCAGGTGATTGCCGTAGAACCGCGGGGTTTGCGGCACGCCTTCGTGTCGACCCTGGTTGCTGAGACCGGCCTGAACAACATGGAAGTCTTGGGCAAATCCCTACACGCCGCTGAATTGCCGGCCAACTTCGACCTAGCCACGGCGCGGGCGGTTTGGCCTCCTGCGGAATGGTTGGCCAAGGCTCGATTGCTTCTGGCGACAGGCGGCGTTGTCGGCGTGCACGGCTCTGGTGCAGCTCCGGTATTTGCCAAATTTTTGCGAGGCTTAGGTTGGGATGTGCCAGCAGCGCGAGACGTGCCTGGAGAGCGTGGGCACGCCGTGGCCGTCGCGGCGCCGCGTCTGTAGCAGCTTGCCAAGCACTTTCAGCTAGTTGCTTGCTGATGCGACGAAGAGCCGTGCTCGGCCTAGTTTGCTTAGGGGCAGTCTAGCGAACCGGCTGATTCACCGCATTTTCTACAATGCCGTCGCGGAGATAGCGCACCACTTGTTCGGCGATCTGGATGCCGACGTTGTCTTGGGCCTCCACTGTGGAAGCGCCAATGTGCGGCGTACACAGCACCCGCGGGTGGGCCAGCAGGGGGTTGTCGGCCGGCGTCGGCTCTTGGGCGAACACATCCAAGGCGGCCGCGCCAACCTGTCCAGATTCAAGGGCTTGCAGCAGGTCCGCCTCGACGACGATCCCGCCCCGCGCCGCATCGATCAGCCAAGCGCCCTTCTTCATTTGCCCAAGGATCTTCGCGTCAAACCAGCCGCGCGTTGTCGCCAAGAGGGGCACGTGCAGCGTGACGGCATCGGCCAAGGCCAACAAAGCTGGCAGTTCAAGCAGTTGCACGCCCAATTCTCCAGCCTGTGCCGCCGTCAGCTGGGGGTCATAGGCCACGACCTTCATGCCCAGGGCCTGCGCCTTGCGCGCGACAATCTTGCCAATGGCCCCTAGGCCGACCACGCCCAGGGTCCGACCTTGCAGTTCCACGCCAAGAAACTTCGACTTTTCCCACTTGCCGCTCTTGGTCGACTGGTTGGCCTCGGTCAACTTGCGCGCCAGGGCAAACAGGTAGCCAAGGGCCAACTCCGCAACTGCATTGTTGTTTCCCCCGGGCGTGTTCATCACCAGGGTGCCGTTGGCCGTTGCGGCCGGGACGTCCACGTTGTCGACGCCAGCGCCAGCCCGGCCTATTACTTTGAGTTTCTTGGCAAAACCAAAGGATTCAGCCTTGACCTTGGTCATTGACCGTACCAGCAGCGCGTCGTAGTCGCCGATGATGGCGTTGAACTGATCGGGGCTGAGGCCCGTCTTGACGTCGACCTCAATAATGCCAGATTGTTTAAGTAATTCAACACCTTGAGGGGCAATAGGGTCGCTCACGAGCACGCGGAACTTGGACATGAACCCTCCTGGGCAACATATGGGGAACATTTGCCCAGCCAGCAAGACAGCGGTGGGCGCGCGATTGGTGCGTTCGGCACCCCCTGTTCGCGACACGGGCCTGCAAAGGGTGGTCGCTGGTATCGATGCTGTCAATGTGCCTGGCAAGTATCCGAGATTACAGATTATTTTGGCATGGCGCGCTGCTGCGCAGATCGATGAACCATAGGGGGTGCAGGCAGTAGTCTAGGGAGAAGCCTGTCTTGGTGCTGGGGTCATAGCTGGCCTTGCTGGCCTGAGGCAAAGTCCGCGCCGCCAAAGCGTAAGCCGGGTCGAGCACGGGCGTCCCGCGCGGAAGATCGTAGTACGTCGTGTTGCCGCTTGGCTTCCAGGCCCAGGCCCAAGGCGGACGGCCGAAGTCAGCTTGGGCGCTGAGGAACTTGCTGCCGATGCCGCTGGTGCTGCCACTGGGTCTACCGGTGGGCGGCGTGTACACGTAGAGGGCGTCCTGCCAAAGGCCGTCAGTTCCTGCCTCGTCGCGATGTGGCCACCACACATCGTGTAGTGCTCGCAGGCTGTAATGGGTGGTCACGGCTGGATTGGCCGCGTTCCCGGGCGCTTGGGCGATCGCACCTGGCAAGTAGTCGACAAAAAGCCCCTTTGTTTTGAGGTCTTGATTGACCACGCACTGGGGAATGGCGAGAAGCCCACTGCCATTGCCGGCGTCGGCCCAGAGGCAACTCTGGTGGGTGCCTGCGGTCAAATAGAGCAAGGCCCGCCTTGGTTTACAGCCGACCATGCCCTCACAGCCATAGGTATCGGTGGCATCGCTCACCGTGGGAAACAACGTGTCGGTGGGCAAGATAGCGCGCACAAAGCTGCCGAGTTGGCTGCTCAGGCCGTTGTCGGGGGTCAGCCACAGCCACATTTGTTCGTCATTTTTCGCCTTAAACCAGGTGGTTAGCGCAATGGGTGCCTCGCTTGGCCACTTACGCACGGCAATCTGGGCGCCGGCGGTGTCGTTGTCGGCCGCGACGCCGGGAGGCAGACCGGGTCGACTGGGCCAATACACGGTATAGGTAAGGAAATAGTGGCTTTGGGTCTCAATGACGGTCCATGCCACGTCGGCCAGGGCCTGATAGGCAGCGGTGCCCGTCGCATTGTTGCTGGCGTGCCAATCCCCATCAAAATCAGGGGCCATGGGCAAGTCGGCACCGCTCAGCACGCCTTGGCGCCAAATGGGTGCGTAACGGCGGGCGAGTTGCGCATACTTGCCCATGTCGCCCAGGCCCGTCGTGTAATATTTGAATGTTACCGGGCTATCTAGCGACCCGCCCTTCTGCGCTTGCACCAGTACGCCCAGGACCACTTGCACCCGGCTGGCCGGCGGTATGGGGCTACTCGATGCAAAGGTGATCGTGTCACCGCTTGCGCCAAAGGTGCCATCGATGGGCTGCCCGTCCGACCCAGTGACAGCAATTGTGTAGGCACTGGCCGCTACTGCCTTGACTTGCTGGTTGAATTTCCAGCTGAGCTGCAGAGGGACAGCTAGCCCAGAAGCGCCGTCCGGTGGATCTGCACTGACCAGCGCAAAGGGTACGAAACCATTGGCGTCTACGGTCGCCGTCGTGTCCTTTCCAGGCCCAGCTACATCGCTAACACCGCTATCAGTAGGCACAATTACGGCATCGCTCACGTCGCTGCTTGTCCAGCCGAGGTCTGAGGGGCCTTGGCCGGTTGCTTCCTGATCGGCGGCTGTTGTTGAGTCGGCGTCGGTCGCGACGGTCTGTCCATCTGCAGACGCGGGCATTTCCAAGGTGGAACCATCAAAAACTGTGGTGGAATCGATCTTTGCGTCCAGTTGGGCTGCGCCCAAGGGCGGATCGCCGCACTGCACAAGCCAGGCGCACGCCAGAAGGCCCACGCGCATGGAACGCAGCCGCGCACGGGTCCGGGTCGGGCTGTCCACGGAAGTTCGGAGCATGGCAATCTCCCTGCAGAATCTAGGTCCCTGCGGCACGGCCTGGCCCGGCTGCACCGGCCAAACGGTTGCAGGCCAACGCCGCTTCTGTCAACGTCCGCGCGGCTTGAGCATGGCGGCCAGCCATCGACCCCGTCAAGGCTTGGCAATTGGCCACGCCAGCATCGAAGATTCTTATACTGAATCAAAGGGTTCCATTTTGGTGGATCGGCAAACACCGCGCAAAGGACCGCGTTGGTTTGAACTGATGCTCGCAGGGCGCCTGCTGCGTTCGCGGCGCAGCGTGCATTTGTCGCTGGTTACCAGCATGTCCATTGCCGGAATCGCCTTAGGTGTCGCGGCATTGATTGTCGTGCTCGCTGTCAATACCGGTTTCCAAGCGGCCTTTCAGGACCGGATCCTAGCGACGTACCCGCACGTTGTGGTGATGCGCCGAGGCGTGGACCTCAATGACTGGCGTGAAGTCGTTGAACGTGTTCAGAAAGTGTCCGGCGTCGTTGTCGCAGCTCCGGCCACCTACGATGACATGATGCTGTCGGCCGCCGCAGGGCGAGCTGGCGCGATCGTACGCGGTGTAACACCTGAAGTACTAGGCAATTTGCCGCCCGGCGCCTTGGTTCAAGGCAAGCTGGTGCAAACGGGCGAAATGCCAAAATTCTCCTGGAATGACGCGGTCTTGTCGGTGAAGTCGGGTGTCGCAGCTGCCCGCCACGCCTTTGTGGTCACGGGCCCGACCGTGCAGGTTGTGCCGATGCTGACGATCGGGGCGGGAGTAGGCACCATTGAAGTCTTTGATACGCAAGGGTGTTCATCGGCGAAGAACGACGAGCGTGATCAAACTGGCGAGTTCTACCTCATCAATCCGGACACCGGTGACGTCGTTCGCCGTGCGCTTCGGGGCCACTGTCGCATCGATGCGCATTGGGAAATTGGCCCGGGGCGCTGGCAGATGCGTTGGCAGGATGGCGCCGGCGTGCAGCAGGATACCTACATCGATCTCGGCAATGGCGGCACGGCTTTGGCCGTCCTCGATCGGGCACGCGTTGTCGTGCTGCCGGGGCCAGATCCAGAGTTAGAATCTGCAGTTGCAGCCGTTGCCGTCGTCAATCTGACGCAGGTGCCTGTGCGGCTGCAAACGCCCGAGCAGGTCGATCAGACGGTCGCAGAAGTGTCGCAATGGCAGGCTTTTTCGGCGCAATTACCGGCCATTGCTTTGGGCGAAGGCTTGGCCAAACGCCTGCAGGTGCATGTGGGCGAGGAGGTCCGGGCCGTCAGTCCCACCCGCGGCATGGACCGTGGTACGGAAGCTTCCACCAGCAGTTCTGGGCGGTTTCGCGTGTCGGCCATCCTGCGCACGGGCTTTCACGACCATGATCAGCGTCTCGCTTTGGTCGATTTTCACGCGGCCCAACGTTTTCTGGGTCGGGGCGATATCGCCCGCTGGGTTGAGATTCGCGTGAAAGATCCCATCCTTGCTAGCAGCCAGACCGATGCGTTTCGCGCCGCCCTTGAGCCAACCGACCTCGGTGACTTGATGCTCGGCGCCGGCGAACTGCACAAGAAACTTCTGGAAATCCAGCATGGTACCGTCACAGGGCTCGAGTTACAGCCGCCCAACCATGCCGTGGCCGTGGTGGACAACTGGATCAGTGGCGTGCGGGCGGCGCGGTCGGTGCGCGTGCGGACTGGCAACGTTTGGCGGGTCATCGATTGGGAGGAGATGAACCGCAACATCTTCGATGCGGCGCGGATGCAGAAGGTCGCAATGTCACTGTTTCCGTTCATTATTGTCCTGGTCGCGGCCCTCAATGTTGTCGGTACGCAGGCCGTCGTCGTCCATGAACGTGCCCGCGATATCGCGATTCTGCGCGCCATGGGGGCCACGCGCCGCTCGGTGGCAGCCATCTTCTTGTTGCAGGGACTGACCGTTGGAATCTTGGGCACTTTGCTCGGGCTTGGCGTCGGCGGCCTGTGCTGCCTGTTGCTCGATGCTGTCGGTTACCCCTTGGATCCACAGGTCTATCTCATTTCCCGTTTGCCTGTGGTGGTTGAGCCGATGTCCTTTGTCCTCGCCGGTGGCGCGGCGATCGTTCTGGCCTTTGCCGCCGCCTGGTACGCCGCTCAGCGGGCTGCAAGCCGGGCACCCGTTGATGCACTTCGGCGTCTTGATTAAGCAATTCGAAAGTGGTTGACGCGTGACACCCATCCCTGTTATCCCCTCGCCGCGTCAGCGTGGCGTTCTTCGGGCGTCAGCCTCGATTGTTCCCAGCAAATGCGTCATAGGTGTCTGAAAAAGGTAGGTTTTGGGTGTTGCAGTCTGTGGGTGAAAAGTTGCGACAACGGCGCGATGCCCGTGGGCTGTCCCACGAGGCCGTGTCCCGCGCTACGCGCTTGACTCGTGCTGTGCTGCTCGCGCTCGAAGAAGACCGCTTTGGCGACATCGCCGCACCCGTGTATGTGCGAGGATTCCTTCGTATTTACGCCCAACACCTCGAGATGGACGCGGACCCCCTGCTCGAAGCCTATGAGCAGCAATCCCAGGCTGCGCAGCCGGCTGCCGATGCGGTCCAACCCGGCCAATTACCTGATTATTTGCGCGCCGGGGCACGTCCGAGCCGCTCCATGTCTGGGGCCCAGCTGTTTGCGCTGGCGGCCGCTGCTGCGGTGGTGGTGATGTTCCTTTGGAACATGAACCGCAAGCGCCCGGTATTGCTGGCAAATCGTCCGTCGATTCAAGCGCCCGCGGCCACAGCGACCGGTCCGGCCGACACCGAGCCCAAGCCGACGGCTCCCGGCAAACACGGTCCCGCCGCGATCAAGTCGTTGCCCGCCGTCCGTTGACCGCTCGACGCCCCTGCCGCCATCGCCTCGGCCCTTCCTGGTTCCCGCGGCCAATCATCCTTTGTTGTGCATGAGTTTGGGGGCGCCACGTGGCCGACAACCCGCCGCCAGTGCCGCCTTCAGCTCAGCAATTTGACGCCGATCTGGGGCCTTGCCTGGTACTGCGGGTCCAGCCGGTGCGCGAGGCCGACCTGATCGTCAGTTTGCTCAATGCCCAACGTGGCCGCGTCGACGCTGTGGCCCGTGGGGCCCGCTCGAGTCGCAAGCGCTTCGGCGGTACGCTACAGCCATTTTGTAAGATTTCCATGCAGTTGGGGCGCAGCCGTGGCAGTCTGCCGGTACTGGCCGAGGCCGCCGTCATCAAGGCCTGGCTGGGCCAAGACGTTGACTATCCGCGCCTAAGTTTAGCCAGTTATGCCGCGGAGTTGGCCCTGGTGAGTACACAGCCCGGGCATGCCGATCCCGGGCTGATGGCGTGGCTGGAGCGGAGCTGGGATCTGTGCGAGCACCTGCAACCAGGGCAATTGCGCAGCCTGAAACTCACTATGGACGTTGGGCTTTTGCGTGTCCATGGCGGCTTGCCGGACTTCACCAAGTGTGCCCGGTGTGGTTTGGCGCCGGTTGACGCGTCTTGGCCTGATTGGCACGCGGGGCCCGTTTGCGGGCGATGTGAGCGACCGAGCGGCAGTCGGCTGGAACCCGAGTTACTGACGGCTCTGCAACAGGCTGACTTTACGTCAATTGCCGGGCATCGGCTCCGTCTGATCGAAGAACGCACCGGTCAACTCCTGAGCCATGCCGTGATGGCTACCCTCAATTCCGCGCGATTGCTGCAGAGTCTCATCGCGTTCGATGGAATTTGACCCCTTGTTCTGCGCCTCAGCGTGAACTTGACTTTTCCCAGCTTCGCGCCGCAAATCCATAGGCCTGCGCTGGGGATGCGCCGACCGAGAGCGTCCATGTCACGGCTCCTCATTTTGACGGTCGCATTGTTCTTGCTGCACGCAGGGTTGCAGTGGGTTGAACCCGCGAGCGCAGGTCTGGCGGCCCATGGTCAAGGTCCGCGCGTGGGCGTGGTGTTCGACCTTGGAGGCCGTGGCGACAAAAGCTTCAATGATGGTGCCTATGTGGGTGCCATGCGTGCGGTCAAGGCCCTGGGCGCTCAGGTGCGCTTTGTCGAGCCAGGCGAGGGTTCTGATCGGGAGGCCGGGCTGCGTCTGCTGGCGGCCGAGGGCATGGACCTGGTCATCGGCGTTGGCTTCATCTTTAGCGACGATCTGACGGGCTTGGCGAAGGAATATCCCAATATCGCCTTTGCCGGTGTTGATTACGCCGTGGCCCTTGATGGCCAGGGACAGCCGATTCAGCCACCGCCCAACTTGGCGGCCTTGAAGTTCCGAGAAGAACAGGGTTCTTTCCTTGTCGGCGCCCTGGCTGCCCTAGTCGGTGGCAGCAAAAAGGTCGGCTTTGTCGGGGGCATGGACACGCCGCTGATTCACAAGTTTGAGGCTGGCTACCGCGCCGGCGTCCTGCACGTCTGCCCCGATTGCACCGTGCTAGCCCAATATGCCGGCGTGACGCCTGAGGCATTCCGTAACCCAGGGCGTGGCAAGGAATTAGCCCTGTCGCAATATCAGCAAGGCGTGCGCGTGATCTACCATGCGTCGGGCTCCACGGGCCTGGGCGTCTTTGAAGCCGCGCGCGTACAACATGGCTTAGGCATTGGTGTTGACGCCGATCAGTACGACGAGGCGCCGGGCTTTATCCTGACCTCGATGGTCAAGCGCGTCGACAACGCGGTCTACGACGCGATTGATCGCGTAAAAGCAAAGAAATTTCATGGCGGTATCATCCAATTCGGTCTGGCCGAAGATGGGGTCGGCTATGTCTACGACGCACACAACCGCGCGTTGATACCCAGTCAAGTCCATGATCGTCTTGAACAACTCAAGGCTGACATCGTCGCCGGCCGTTTGCAGGTGCCCAGTACCCGATGACTGATTCAAGCGCTACACCAGCGGTCCGAATGACCGGAATCGCCAAACGTTTCGCAGCGGTACAGGCTGTGGCACAGGCCGATCTATCCGTGCAGCCAGGAGAAATCCACGCCCTGTGCGGCGAAAACGGCGCCGGCAAGTCAACGCTGATGAAAATCCTATGCGGCATGAATGGTTGCGACGATGGTCGCATCGAAGTGCATGGCCAGGACGTCACAGGCTGGTCGACGGCCCGAGCCATTGCCGCGGGCGTCGGCATGGTTCATCAGCATTTCATGCTGGTTCCGACCTTGACGGTGGCGGAGAACGTCGTGCTTGGCCGTGAACCGCTGCGCCATGGATTGCTTGACCTCGAGAAAGCCGTCGCCGATGTCGAGCAACTATGCAAACAAACTGGACTTTCCGTGCCGGCGCGCGCGCTCGTTGCCGAACTGTCGGTGGGCCAGGCGCAACGCGTTGAAATCCTAAAGGTGCTCCATCGGGGCGCCCGCGTACTGCTCCTCGATGAGCCCACGGCTGTGCTATCTCCGCCCGAAGTTGTTGAGCTTTGGAAGGTTTTGCGCACGCTTCGCGGGTCTGGGACCACGATCCTGCTGGTGACACACAAGCTCGATGAGGTCATGGAACTGACCGACCGCATCACTGTCATGCGCCAAGGCAGGACGGTGGCTGTCCTACAAACGCCTGAAACTACGCCGGAAATCTTGGCAGAAGCCATGGTTGGCCGTGAAGTGGACCTGCGCGTGCAGCACGCGAAACGGGCGGGGAGCCGGGGCGATGTGGTTCTGCAATTGCGCGACCTGCGGGTGGCAGGAAGGCGAATTGCTGAGGCGATTCGCGGTATTTCGCTTGACGTGCGCGCCGGTGAGATCCTCGGCATTGCCGGCGTCGAAGGCAATGGTCAGGCCGAACTGCTCGAAGCCCTGACGGGGCTGCGTCCGGTCTTGTCCGGAGAGATTTCGCTTAATGGCAAAAATATCAATGCGTTGACGCCGCGTGCGCGTGGCGATGCTGGGCTGTCGCACATTCCCGAAGACCGCCACGAACGGGGCCTAATCCTCGAGTTTTCCGTGGCCGACAACTTGGTGCTCGGCCAACAACACCACTTTGGTTCTAAGGGCTTGCTGGACCGACGCGCCATCGACGCCCACGCCCAAGCGGCCATCGCGGCCTGGGACATTCGGCCCCCGGATCCTCAGGCGCCGGTGCGAACCTTGTCAGGCGGCAATCAGCAAAAGGTGGTGATTGCCCGAGAAATGGCCCGTGACTTCAGCGTGTTGATCGCTGCCCAGCCGACCCGCGGTGTCGACGTCGGTGCCATCGAGTTCATTCACGACCGCCTGCGTCAGGCCCGCGATGCCGGCAAGGCCGTCCTGCTGGTGTCGGCGGAATTGCGTGAGATTCTAACCCTTTCGGATCGCATCGCAGTGCTTTACGGTGGTCAGTTGGTGGCTGTGTTGCCTCGTGACGCCTGCAGTGAGGCGATCCTCGGCGGCTACATGACCGGCCTAGGTTCCACCACGGAGGCTGCATGATCTCCGTACGTTGGCTGCACTGGGCGGACTTGGTCCTGCCGCCTTTGGTCGCCTTGGCGGTGGCCTTGGTCGCCGGCGATCTCTTGATTCTGAGCTATGGCCAAGCCCCTGGATCTGTGTGGCGTTTGCTGCTGGAAGGCACCTGGGGCAATAGCTACGGCATTGGCCAGGTCCTGTACAAAGCGACGACGCTGACTTGCACCGGCCTAGCGGTGGCCCTGCCGATGCGCGCTGGCCTGTTCAACATCGGCGCGGAAAGCCAGCTTGCCGCCGGCGCTTTTGCCACGGCGTTGGTCGCTTCGCTGCTGCCGACTGCGACGCCCTTGCTACTCGCGGCTCCTTTGTGCATCGCCGGGGCAATGGTCGGGGGCGGCTTGGTCGGCGCGGTGCCGGGTGTCCTGCGCGCTCGCTATGGTGCCCACGAAGTCATCGTCACGATTATGTTGAACTTTGTCGTCCTCGCCCTGCTCAACTGGCTGGTTTCGACCTACTGGCATGTGCCGGAAACGCTGCATACGCCGACCATTACCTCTGGGCAAATGCCCCGTCTTTCTCAGCTGTTTCCGCAGTTTCACGGCTCGGCCGCCAATTGGTCGTGGCTGCCCGTGGCCCTGACGGCGGGCCTAGTTCAGTGGGCGCTGCAACGCTCGCAGGCCGGTTTTGCCTTGCGTGCCGTAGGTTTTCAGCCTTTGGCCGCGGAGAATGCCGGGATCTTGGTCGGTCGCGTTTGGCGTCAGGCCCTGACCTGGGGTGGCGCGCTTGCTGGCCTAGGCGGCATCAACTTTGTCTTAGGTTACAAGGGCTATTACGAAGATGGTCTAGCCGGTGGTGCGGGCTTTCTCGGCATTGCCGTGGCCTTGGTCGGGCGCAATCACCCGCTGGGCGTGGTCGCCGCGGCCTTGCTCTTTGCCACGTTGTCGCAGGGGGGCCTAGCCATCCACGCCCTGGTGCCCAAGCAGATGGTGGAAGTCCTTCAAGCGGTTGTGATTTTGGCGATGGCGATGGCCGTGCCGGAAGTTCGTCGTCTCTTGAGGACGGCCCTGACGCCGCGGCGGAGGGCGCCATGAGCTTGCTGCATTTTTTCGGGCAAACGCTACGGATTGCAACGCCTTACCTGTTCGCTGCCGCCGGAGGTGCCCTGGCCGAAAGGGCCGGCGTCGTCAGCCTGACCCTCGAGGGCTTCATGCTCGGCGGTGCCTTTGGCGCGGCCATCGGTGCCTGGCTCGGCGGCGGAGCGTGGTTTGGCATCCTCGGCGGTTTGGCCGTTGGCCTGCTGCTCGGTGGCCTGCATGCCCTTGGATCGATACGCTTTGGTGCCGATCAGATCGTCAGCGGTGTCGCCATCAACCTGCTGGTGGTCGGCGCGACGCGCTTTGCCCTGCAACTGGCCTTTGATTCAAGCTCGAATTCCCCGCGAATTGCCGGTTTTGATGGCTTTGCCAATCCCCTGATTTGGGCCGCCTTGCTGCTGACGCCGCTGCTGGCTGTGCTGCTGAATCGCACCCGTCTTGGCTTGCGTATTCGCGCAGTTGGCGAACACCCTCAGGCTGCGGCGACCCTTGGCGTACCGGTAGCCCGCGTGCAGGCTGTTGCCGTGGTCATTAGCGGTGGTCTTGCCGCCTTGGGTGGTGCCTATCTCACCTTGGATCAACACCAATTCACCGATTCGATGACGGCTGGGCGCGGCTTCATCGCCCTGGCTGCCGTAATTTTCGGTCGATGGCAACCGCTGCGGGCCGCTGTGGCGTGTTTGCTGTTTGCGGCGGCAGAAACGTTGCAGATTCAACTGCAAGCCACGCAGTGGATTGCGGCCCAGTTCGTGGTGATGATTCCCTATGTGCTGACTATTGTTGCAGTTGCCGGCGCCGTGACTCGCGCCAAACCGCCGGCTGCCTTGGGCAGGCCCTTGGCATCGTAGCGGCGAAGAACTGGCCATAACATGCCTAGTTTTCGGCCAGTCAGGCACTAACCATTGTTTGCGTTCTGGCCAAGGTTGGCGTAGCTTGCGCGCAATCTTTGGGAGGAATTCTTATGACCACTCGACCTTGTCTTTGTCTCGCGGCAATTCTCTGTCTAGTCGCAACTGCTTGCGGCACAACGACCAATTCTGGAACCGGCAACGGCACCTCTACCTATGACGCTGGGAACGGCGACGGTTCCGGGGCCGGCACCGACACCGCTGGTACGGGTAGCGACACCATTTCTGCCACCGGGTCCCCTGTGGCGATTGACAGTTTACAGGCCGCGATGGTGGATGCCGTCTGCGCGGCTTTCACCAAATGCCCAGATGCACTCGGACTTCCAATGGCCACCGTCGAAGGGTGCAAGGCGATCATGGGGGCTTCGATGACCGGAGCCAACGGCATGGACTCGCTCATCGCCTTGGTCAAGTCTGGAAAAGTGAAATACGACGCCACGCAGGCTGGAAACTGCCTTGCGGGCATGAAGGTCAACTGCAACGACCTGAGCAACATGGGCGAAGTGGCTGCCTGCGCCGCCACGTTCACCGGCACCGCTGCCGTGGGCGCTGTGTGCGGCGTCAATGAGGAGTGCGCCTCCGCCTGGTGCTCGAAAAAGGACAGCAATTGCAGCCAAGGAACCTGCCAGACCAAGCTTGCCGCGGCCGCGGCCTGCGCCGGCGGCGACACGTGCGTCACCGGCTACATCTGCAACGGCGGCACCTGCGTGGCCAATACGCCTGCTAAGATCGGCGAGGCGTGTGGCTCCGTGTCCTGCGTCGCCGGTGCCTACTGCAACTACAACGCTTCCAACGTGTGCGCAGCCGTTGGCGATGTCGGTGCGACATGCCAGCAAGCCAGCGAATGCAAGAGTGGTTTGACATGCAAAACGGACCCGACCGGCACTGGCAATTGCGCCGCGGCTGCCAAGGTCGGGGACACCTGCACCATCAGCCTAGGCAGCAACGAGTGCGGTAAAGGTCTAGCCTGCGTTGGCGGCACCGTGGGGACGCCCGGCAAGTGCGGGGCGGTCGTCGCGGTTGGTGGCGCCTGCACCTCGCCCCTGCAGTGCTACGGCTATGACGTCGGCTGCTTGGGCGGCACCTGCAAGGTCTTGCCGAACAAGGGCCAGAGTTGCCAAGCCCCAGACATGACCAAAGGCGCCATGTTCGGCTGCCTGATGCCGTTCGTGTGTGCCAACGGTACCTGCGTCGATCCCCCGGGCGTCGGCCAGCCTTGCCCGCCCCAACCCGGCCAATGCGCTAGCGGTTTGCAATGCGATTCCACGACGAACACTTGCAAGGGCCTGCCGGGCAACGGCGAGCCCTGCAGCGGCTCCTGCGCCCCGAATTTCACATGCAATTACAGCGCTGACAAGCCCGTCTGCGCCCCCGCGACCTGCCAGTAGCACGGACCCCGAGGGTCGGTGGTGACGGTTTGTCGCGCCATCGGCCCTCGGGGGGGCATTGCCTGGCAATCCGGTCTCCGGCCTTTGGGCGTGCCTGCTTGGGCCGCGGTGGCGGAGCCAGGGACACTAGGGCCCGTTACCATTGATTTGCAAGCAGAATCAGCGGCTGCGGCAAACTCGCCCTTTCTTTGCAAGGGCCGCCCCTGGGGTCCACCGGTCATCAGCGCGCGGCGCTCACTTCAGGGCCCGCCTATGCCGGACGACCGTGCCAAAGGCCACGGAATCTGGCATCCTCAGCTGAGCGTCACGCCTAAGCCTGGAGTCTCAATGCTGGCACTTAGCAAAACACTGCGCTGTCAAATGGTTCTGCTGATTGCGATCACCGCAGCGTGCAGCAACAGCGCCAACTCTGCAGGCAACGGCGACGATTTGGGCACAGCCGCCGCCGATCTCGGTGGGTCTTTGGACTCGGCCGAGGTCAATGACGTCGCTACAGACCAGGAAATCGGCGTAGATACGAGCATTTCCAGCGATGATCTGGCGGATGCTTCGCCAGCCGCGGACGCCGCCGATGCGGGAACGGATATCGCCAAGGTCGATGCTGGCTGTACCGACTCCGGTTGCTCGTGCACCGATAATAGTCAATGCGATTCAGGATTTTGCTTGGAAGTGGACGGAGCCAAGCAGTGCGCGGCCCTGTGCGGCAGCGGCTGCGTGCCGGGATTTCATTGCAGCCAGTTGGCGAGCAGTGGCGGCGACATTGTCAACGTCTGTACCCCTTCTTTTCCGAGGCTTTGCGAGCCCTGCCAGGCCGATAGCGATTGCAACAATGTCCTAGGCGGTGCTGACAGCCGCTGCGTGTCGTACAAGGACAACAGTGGCTCTTTGTTGGGCAATTTCTGCTCCACGCCCTGCGTCAGTTCGGCCGATTGCGCCGCTGGCTACGGGTGTCAGGCGACGACCAGCCTGGGCGGCATCAAGTCCAACCAGTGCGTCAAGCAAGACCTCGTCTGTCCCTGCGACAAACGCGCTGAAAATCTTGGACTTGTCACAAGTTGTACCAATGCCAATGCGGTAGGCGCCTGCAATGGCAAGCGCGTCTGTTCCGCAAGCGGTCTCAGTACTTGTGACGCCCTGAGCGCGCAGCCCGAAGCCTGCAACCTGATCGACGACGACTGCGACGGCCTGACCGACGAGCCGAGCCCTGGGCTGTGCGACGATAACCTCGCGTGTACGTACGACAATTGCATCGCCGGTGAATGCCAACACCCGCCCAAGACCGGCGCCTGTGACGACGGCAGCGCATGCAGCAGTGGCGACGAGTGCAACAACGGCAAATGTGTAGGAACTGCGGTGGTTTGTGACGACAAGAACCCTTGTAAGGCCGACAGTTGTGATCCGAGCAAAGGCTGTTTGAATACGCCTAGTTCAGACGCATCCTGCACCGATGGCAATGCCTGCACTTTGGGGGACACCTGCAAGGACGGCGCGTGCTTGCCCGGCAGCGGCACCGTCTGCGATGACCAAAACGTCTGCACCACCGATTCATGTGACCCCAAGCAGGGTTGCCTCTTTGCCAACAACGTCGCGCTCTGCTCGGACGGGGACGAATGCACCGTCGGCGACCAATGCAAGGACGGCCTGTGCCAAGGCATTGCCAAGCAAAAGTGCGTCGACGGCAACCCTTGCACTGATGACGGCTGCGATCTCGGCCAAGGCTGCAAATTTGCACCGAATCTCTTGGCATGCGATGACGGCAACCTCTGCACGGTGGGCGACGCCTGCAAGGGCGGCCAATGCTCGGGCCTAATGGCCAAGACCTGCGATGACGGCAATGTCTGCACCACCGATTCCTGTGATCCCGTGCAGGGTTGCCTGACCGTGGCCAACACCGCACCCTGCAGCGATGGCGACGTCTGCACCTTGGGCGATGCCTGCATCGGCGGGCTGTGCGCGGGCGGCATGAGCCTGAATTGTGAAGACGGAAACCCTTGCACCAACGATAGTTGTGACGCAAACAAGGCCTGTCAGCACTCGGCCAACGTCGCGGCTTGCAGCGACGGCAACGCTTGCACCGCCGGCGACTCCTGTGTGGGCGGCGCTTGCTTGCCGGGACTCATCCTCGCTTGCGACGACGCCAACTCGTGCACGGACGATTCCTGTGACCTTGTGCTAGGTTGCTCGCACAAACTCAATGCCTCGGCGTGTAGCGACGGCAGCGCTTGCACCCTGAACGACGCCTGCCAGAACGGCGCCTGCATCGCCGGCAACAAGATGGCCTGCAACGACGGCAATCCGTGCACGGACGATAGCTGCGACGCGTCATTAGGCTGTCAATTCAAGAACAACACGGCCAACTGCGACGACGGCAATGGCTGCACCGGCCCCGACGTCTGCGACACCGGCAAATGCGCCGCCCAGAGCGGTTGTAGCGCCAATGCCCAGTGCAAGCCCGGCGCTCAGGCGACAATGTGCATTTGCAATGCCGGGTTTACGGGCAACGGCTTTCAGTGCGTCGACATCGACGAGTGCCAGAACGGCTCGGCCAACTGCGGCGCCAACAGCGCTTGCGTCAACACGCCCGGCAGCTTTCAGTGCGTGTGCAACGCCGGCTTTGCCGATTGCAACAAGGACGCCAAGGATGGCTGCGAAATTAATACACAAACCGACGTCAACAACTGTAACGCCTGCGGCAGCGGCTGCGGTTCACCGGTCAACGGCGTCGCCAAGTGCGAAACGGGCATCTGCAAAATCGCTTCCTGCAACGCGGGTTACGCCGATTGCGACAGCACCTTCCCAGATGGCTGCGAAATTAATACCAAAACGGACATCAACAACTGCAGCGCTTGTGGCAAGGCCTGCCCGGCCAATCAGGCCTGCAACGGTGGGGTCTGCGCCAGCGCCAATTGCTTGAAGGATTGGCTAGTTGGCACGCCTTGCAACGGCGTCAACTACGGCAACGGCTGCCAGCCCAGCGAAACCGGCTACCACTGGAAGGGCGTTTTCCAAAGCGGTGGGCAGAATTACGCGTGCTGGTGGCACCAAAAGAACCAAGCGTGGAATACTTCGAACGCCTCCAACTTCTGGACTTTAGCGGCCCAGTTCAAGTTGCCCCAAGGGCAGGGCGGAGCGGTGTGGTGCTACCATTTCTCAGCAGATCCATGCGCTTCAGGTGCTTGCGTCAACAATGCGGGGGGCTACTTTGACCAGAACCAAGTTGGTGCCTGGGGTTGGTGCGCCGAGGGCGACCCGCTCAATGGCGGCTTTGTTTGCATCCCCGATCCGAATAATTACCAGTCTTGTCAGTGAGTTTTCGCGAGTTTTAGTGAACGCTGCTGCCCCGTTACGGCCTAGATTGACCGCGGCCAAAGCGGTGTGACAGCCTACGACGATCGGACCGCCGGTGACCCCGAACCCTGGGCCGCTGCGACGTCCCCATTCGCTGTTTCAGCGAAGGTGAACAACCGACATGCGCAAGAACTTTGTTCTCGATACCAACGTGTTGCTGCATGATTGCAACAGCATCCGCGCTTTTGCCGACAACGCGGTCAATATTCCCATCTTTGTGATTGAGGAGCTCGACCAATTCAAGAAGGATCAGTCAGAGTTAGGCCGCAACGCCCGCCGAGTGGCCCGCGAGATCGATACCTACCGGGAAAGCGGCAACTTGCGCGAAGGCGTGCCCCTGCCCAACGCCGGTAGCGTACGTGTGGTCTTGGAAAAGGCTGAAATGCCTAAAGATTTCTCGGTAGGGCACCAGATGGACAACTCCATCCTGGCCGTGGCGTTGCATCTGCACGTGACCGAACCGGACGTGCCGGTGGTGTTTGTGTCCAAGGACGTCAACCTGCGCATTCGGGCGGACGCACTGGGGCTGCACGCCGAGGATTATGACCGCGAGAATATGGATGTTTCTGAGCTCTACTCCGGCACCGCGGAGCTAGATGTCGACGGTTCGCTGGTGGACGCGATCTTTCAGAATGGCGGCTTTGAGCGCAGCTTGCTCGGTGATAATGTTGAAGTTTTCCCTAATCAATACCTGACCTTGCGCAATAAGGTGCTGCCTAATCGCACGGCCCTAGCGCGGGTCAGTGGTGACCGGATCGAACCGATTTCCCGCGTCAAGGGCACGGTATGGGGTGTGCAACCCCGCAATCGTGAACAGACTTTTGCGCTGGATATGCTGCTGCGCGATGACATTCAGCTCTGCACCCTGGTCGGCAAGGCGGGCACGGGCAAGACCATGTTGGCGATTGCCGCCGGGCTGCAAATGGTCACTGATACGGAGCGCTATCGTAAGCTACTAGTTTCTCGCCCAATTTTTCCGATGGGCCGGGATCTCGGCTTTCTCCCCGGCACCATGCACGACAAGCTCAACCCTTGGATGCAGCCCATCCACGACAACATTGACTTTTTGACCAACCTCAATGCCGGCAAGGGGCAAAAAGCACATAGTTATCAAGACTTTCTTGCGCAAGGCATCATCGAAGTCGAGGCGCTGACCTACATTCGCGGTCGCTCCCTGCCGCAAGTGTTTATGATCGTGGATGAAGCGCAGAACCTGACTCCCCATGAGGTCAAGACTGTGCTCACCCGGGTCGGCCATGGCACCAAGATCATTCTCACGGGCGATCCCTACCAGATCGACCACGCGTATCTGGACAGCGTGAACAATGGATTAACGTATCTTGTCAATAAGTTCCGTGGCCAAGGCTTGGCCGCCCATGTGACCTTGACCAAGGGAGAGCGTTCGCCCTTGGCTGAACTCGCCGCCAATATCCTCTAACCCTGCATAAATCTAGGAATTTTCATGCGCAAGCTCTTGCTGGCTGTCGTGTCCCTTTCGCTTGGCACGGCTGCTCCCGCCTTCGCTGCCGACAAGGGTGGTGCCAAGAAAGGCAATGTTCTTCTGCAAATGGCTGCGGACTACCTGCACCATCCTCAGCGCGACCTCGCGGTGATTGCCACTGCCGTGCCCTACACGACCGACAACGTGCAAGGGGCCGCGGCCTTGGTGCGCGTCGCCGATGGTTCCGATGGCGGCAACCCGACTTGCCACTTGCTTCAGCTCGAAGGGCGGGCTGGAGCGCCGGGAAAGATCTTGTCAGAACTGCAGTTTTCGGTTTGTCCTCGCTATGACAAGGACCAAAAGCAGGGCGGGCTTGAGCGCGTCAACCTCAGCAGCAAGTGGGGGGCCTGGCGGGTCCACCTGTTCAGCCAGCGGATGGATTCGATGGCCAAAGGCGTGGAAACATCAGTGCTTTGGGGGATGGCTGCCGATTTGGGCGACGGTCAGCTCAAGTTGGTCTTTGAGAGGACCTCGACCACGTTCAAGAGTCAGGAGGACAAAAAGCTCAATCAATCTGAGGTGTGCCAGCAACCCATCCTCCGCGTCGGTGCCGACCCAGAAGGCTTGACCATTGTCTGCGACTCGGAAACGATGTTGGGTAACCTGCCGAAAAAGCTCAAGTCTACCCTGGATTACACCTGGCAGGGCGATCGGTACTTGCCCAAATAGGTGTGCGCCTTGGTGGCGTCCGCCGTCAAGAATTGCTTTGGTCGAGTACGGGCGGGGCTTCAGATGTGCCAGGCCTGGATAAAAGCGCAACAAGATTAGCCATTTGTGGCAGGACGTAGTCAGCACCCATGCCCCGCACCAAGCCCCTGTGCTGGGGGTCGTGGTCGAGCAGGGCAATCCGCACCCCACCATTGCGCGCAGTTTCGGTGTCAATGCGCGAACTTCCAACCATCAACGTCGCCTCGGCGGGCACAGCGGCTACTGCGATCAGCTGGAGCAAACCGGCCGGATCGGGTTTGCGCGGCGTCTCGCCATCCCCAGCGACAATATTCTGAAAGTAGGAGCGAATTCCAAGTTGTTCCAGCAGGTACTGGGAAGGCGGCAACGGCTTGTTGGTGAGCACGCTCATTGCCACACCCAGGCCCTGCAGCCCGCTCAGCGTCGCGATCACGCCCGGGTATAGTTGGGCGTGCTGCCCCGTATGCTGGCTGTAGGCTCCTCTGAATTCAGGAAGCAATTCAGCAATTTCCAGGTCTGTTAGCGTCGGTCCGGTGGCTTGAAAGGCCAGACGAAGCAGGCTGCGCAGTCGTTCGCCATTCCAGGGGCGGACTTGGGACGCATCCAAAGCCGAGCGGCCGTGGTGGGCCAGGACCTGGTTGAGGGCCGCCGTCAAATCGGCAAAGGTATCCGCAATGGTTCCATTGAGATCGAAGATGAGGTGTCGATAGCGCATGGCAACCTAGGCGATTGGACCGATCGCAGTGTGCCTTGGCTACGCCGGGTTGCCAAGCGTCCTAGCCCGGGTTAGCGTGCGGGTACTTCGGGGCTAGTTCGGCTGGTCAAGAGCGGGGAGGTGCCGTGGCAGTGCAGGGATGGCAGCGTCATTGGCAATCGCTTGTCGCAACAGCGGTTTTGCTGCTTGCTGCGCCGTGTTTGGCCCAGGTTACGCCGTCAGTCCTGGTCGTACCGGACCAAGGGGGGCGGCCGCAGATACCAGGGGAGACTTCGCCCGCTGCCGATCGCCAACTGGTTGCGCCGGGTCTCCAGGTGGGGAACAACCCTGCGCCGGTCGTGCCGGCTACGCGACCGGCGGCTCCAGCCAGCGCTGATCCAGGCGAACTGGGCGCGAAGAAAGCACAATCGCCTGAGCCGAAACGCCAACTACCTTGGCGTCCCCAGAGCGCCCTACAGCTGGAGGTTGGGGCTGCCCTGCTTCCGAACACGGCCATGGCGTGGTGGTCGCGCTATGACAAGCACCCGCAACTTCGCGGAACTGCGATCGACTTGACCTATTGGTGGCCCTTGGCTAGCGATCGTTGGCTCGGTCTGCGGGCCGGTTTGGTCATGCCGAGCGTTGCTGCGACAAATTGGTATGAATCTGCGAAGTTGCCAACAGCTGATCCGAACAACAACGCGTGGCGCCCCTTGTACACGGATATTGGGATTCATGGCATCGACTTAGCTGTTGATTATATTGGCTTTGTTCCTCTGCACGAGCGCGTCGCCTGGACCTACCGCGCCGGTGTTGGCTTGCTGATTCTGCCAGGCAACGCAACAACCATTGAAACATTGCCTAGTTGCAAAGTGAGCGAAAGGCCGACGTGCGCCCACTGGCCTTCGGTCGGGCAGGGCACGGCTCCAGTTCCGCCGGTTCTGCCATCACTTCGCGCAACCACTGGATTTGCATTCGCAATTGGCGGCCCCGTCTGGTTGACCTTGGAAGGCGGTCTGCGCGACGTCCTGTGGGCTGGCGGCGGCGTTAGTGTGCGATTCTAGGGACTTAATTCGAGAAATCTCCAGTTGCCGACCCGAGCTGTGATGAATTCTGGCCCGGCGATGCCCTTGACGCGCCGCGACAGTTGCGGCACCCTGTTTGGCCCGCTGGCGGCAGGATTGTCCGTGGCTGCGGCACTTTGGGCTCAATGAACGACGCTGTTTCTCAGCCAAATCAAGACCCAGCAAGCCCTTTGCGGATGCTGGCTTATGGCGTTATGGCCGCGCTTGTCGCCGCGAGTTCCGCGTGCAGCGGCGCTGAAACGGTCAAGGGAAATGTGGCCTCAGAAGCTGAGGCGGTCTACACCGACGGCCTGGAGCACCTAGCGGGCGGCAGCACCCTGGAAGCGGAGCAGGAGTTTCAGAAACTCCTGAAGATGCCTTCGTATTTGCAGCTGACCGCCTTGGCCCGCCTGCGCCTAGCCGATGCGCAGTTTCACGAGCACAAGTACGACGAAGCCATTGAAACGTACCTGTCCTTTGTGCAACGCCATGATTCTAATGACAATGTGCCGTACGCCCTGTTTATGGTCGCCCGCGCGTACTACGAGCTGGCGCCCAGCGATCTGTGGTTCTTTCCGCCCATTGAGGAACTGGACCTTACCGCCGTGCAGCAAGCGCGCACCCACCTTGAGCGATTTATCAAGCAATACCCTCGGTCCCGCTTTGTCACCCAGGCCCTTGAGCTGCGCGAGCGGTGTTTGGACTTGCTGTGGGCGCATCACCGGTATGTGATTGATTTTTATACAAAACGCAACAAGTGGATGGGCGTGGTTTACCGTCTGCACGTGGCGATGCAGCAGTTCCCTTCGCGCAGTCAAAATGTCGAGAATTTCGCTTTACTTGCCAAGGGTTACCAGGAGATCGGTTGGCGTCGTCGCGCCGTTGATGTCTGGCAAGCCATTGGCCAGCGCTGGCCAGGCACGCCCCAGGCGATTGTCGCACCAGGGCGCGTGGTGCAGTTGCAAAAGGACATGGACGCGGCCAAGGCTGCGGGCAAGAAAGACGCTGAAATGCCGGTGGAATTGCCGCCGACATCGACCGTGAAACCGGAACAGCTTGGCGATTCTAGTTCCGACGAGGGCTAGAAACGTCGCTGTCCAACTTCATCGGCGCGTTGCAGGCAAGGGCCTGGGACAAACCGATGCCGAACGCCGGGTCACCCAAATTTCAAACCGGCGATACGTGAGGAAGTCATGGCAAATAGTCCAAAAGGAACCAAGCAGGTCAATCCCCCGGCACCCAAGGCGCTGGTCAACAAGCAGTTCGGCAGCAAGGCGCAGTTGGTCGATGCGATTCTGAGCCTGATCGGCGACGCGCCGGAGGGTTCGCGCAGCAAACTGATGCAGACCCCCAACTCGAAGTTGCTGTCGCACCACCACAATACCCAGCGTTTGGTGAAGCAATTCGGCAGCAAGTCGGGCGCGATTGACGCGATCCTTGCCGCGCGTTTTCCCAAGCGTGCGCCCGATGGCGAAAGGGCCAAGCTTGAGAAGTTTAACCCCTGGCGGTTGATGGACCATTACCGTCAAGCCACGGACGCTGCGAAGTAGGCTTAAAAGCTTACGAATTTGGCTACGACGTAACGGCCCACTCCCTGCTGCCCTCGCGGCACTCAGGGAGTGGGCCGTTGCATTTTTTGCGTCATGTCCAGGGGGTGGCTGCTATTGTCGAGGATGGGCCGAGAGCTGCGCAGCACACCACTGCGCATCGGCGCGGGCAACTTGGGAATTCTGTCCTAGTTGCGCGGCTTTGAGCAGCCATGGGACCGCTTGGCGGCACTGGCCATTGCGGGCCATCAAGACGCCGCGCAGGAATTCCACCGGCGCGCTCGGGTCTTCCACGGCCAAGGTACGCAGCAGGTCCAACTTGCGCTCGGGCGACAAGCCTTCATGGGCTTCGATGCGAAAGCGCAGCAGCAAGAGCTCGACATCACTCGGTAATTGTGGAGCACCGCCGGGCACGCGTTGGCCCAGGGTAAGCAGGCGCTGTTGGGCCAATGCCTCCACCACCAGCGCCGCGGCGGGGTCTAATCGCCCGCGTGGTGCCAAGAATTCGAGGCCGGCATGGGCCAGAGCGCGGCCTAGTCCTCCAGTCATTTCGCGGAGTTTTCGCGCTGCGTCGCTGGGCGGCTCGGCCTGCAAGAAGCTGGCCAAGGGTTGGTGTTCCCGCGCGGCCTGCTTGATGCACACCGTCAGGGCTGCGCGCACGTCACGCCCATAGGCAACGGCGATGGTGCGTAGGGCGTCGCTGCCTTGACGGCTGACCAGTTGCCGCGTCAACTCTTCCATTTCACCAAGATCGATGCGGGCTTGAGGCTGCAGGGCCAGGGCATCGACGCCCTGTTCGGCTTCGGCGGCCATGCGCTTTTGCCAGCGGTCGCGCAGGTCCCTTTCAATCTGGGGATCCCGCGGCAGGCGCAAAAGAGCTTGATTGTGCTGATCAATCGCTTGCAAGTCTGCGGGATTGCTGCGCCATAGGTCCAGCCGCAGATTGGGCGGCCGGGCGATGTCGTGTCCCGGCGTTATCCAGACGGCCAACGCGGCCGTTAGCAGCAAAGCGGTCAAAATGACAGCGACAAGGCCCTTGGGCGGCACCAGGACAGCTTCGATCAGGTCATCGGCTGCGGGGGCAACTTCAGCAGTTGGATCGGGCGGTTGCGCTGCCTGTTCCCCCGCCGATTCGTCGGCTACGGCTAGCGCCGGCGCGGTGGGCGCTGGGTCAAGGCCTTCAGCCCCGCTGCTCACGTCGGACCTGGGGTGCGCGGCGGCGCTAGCAACTGGAAGATCTGCAACATTTTCGGGCCAGTCCAAGCCGCGCTGCCAACAAAGCGCGCCAGGATGCGCCCTTGGTAAATCAGATACGTTTCAGGCAGTTGCTCGGTGCCGAACTTGAGCCGCAGCATGGCTTTGGGATCGCCATCCTGGCCGGCGGGATCGCGCAGCCACACGACACCCGGCGGACGTGGGTTGTTCGTGGCCTTTTGCAACGCCTTTTGCGCATCGTCCCAACTTTGGTCGTAGCTGACGCCGAGAAACTGGACTTGGCGGTCCATGGTCGAGACCGCGATCGACCCGAACTGCGGCAACTCCTCCATGCAGGGCGGGCACCAGCCAGCCCAAAAGTGCAGCACGATCAAGTCCTTGCTGGTGGTGAATTCGCCTAGCTTGCGCGTTGCGCCCGGCCGACTCGGGTCCTCAAGCGCGATGCCAAGTGCTCCGGCGGGGACCTCGCCCAGATCGACTTCAGCGCCGAGTTCTTGCGCCAACTGCGTGGCCTGGGCCTTGGGCTCCAAGGATGCAGAAAAGCGTAAGAAAAACACAAGGATAAATAGCGCTGCGCCGCCGATGATCAGCCAACGGTTGCGGCTGGCAGAGGCTTGAGCAGCCAGCGCGGCAGTAGTTGGTGTAGGAACAGTCGATTTTGACATTGGTTTTCGCACGGGCGACGCCTAGGTCGCAACGGGAGGGTAGCACCGCTGGGCGCATCGGTCACGGGCCAGCGACGTCGGCGGTGGATGGCTGGGGCAACCAGAGCAAGCCGCGGGCTGCCCGTGCGCCGACCTCGGGCCAGGGCACGCCATCGGCCTGTTGGACAACTACCTGACTTGGGAGTGGCAAAAACGATTGCAAAGCAGCTGCTTGGCTGGCTAGTAGGGCGTCGGGGGCGAGGATGGCCAATAGCCACCGATCACCCACGGGGGCTAGCATGACGCCGGGTTGTCGCCAACGAAATTGCCGATGAATGCCAGCGTCTTGTAACACGCGCAGGTCCATCGTGTCCAAGGTGAGAAAGCGGTCTCGCCGCTCAAGGACCAACATCCCATCGATCGGCAGGAGCCAGCAGGGCGTTCGTCCGGTCTGCAGCGCCCAACTGAGGTCTACGTATTGCTTTTCACAGGTTCGGCGCATCAGCCCGGTGCGCAGGTCGGTCGGTGCGTGGAGCGTGAAGCCGTCGCGCACCACCGTTCGACTGCGGCTCGCCGGCAGTTCCAGCAACTGGCCATAGCGAAGCGCACCCAGGCCCGCCGCCGTGAGCAGCAGAATCGCGCCAAAGGCCGCCAGAAGCCGCGCAAACGCAGCACCACGCCAATGGCTTGCCGCCGGGTCCCGCAGCGGCGGTCGAAGCATCAGGGCCCAGCTAAGGCCGCCCAGAGCCCCGCCGAGGTGGGCTGCCAGATCGATGCGTGGCCCGAGCGAAGAAACCGCAAGCAAGACCAGCAGCAGGACAGCCGGTCGCTGCAAGAGCAGTACGCGCAGGCGGGGACCAAGTCGCGGCCACAACACCACCGCAAGGCCGATCATCGCCGCCAAAAGACCAAAGATCGCGCCGGATATGCCCACTGACAGCGGGGCGGCCGCCAGTTGAGCCAAGTGGTGCGCCGCAGGGCCTCCGGGCGCGGACGGCAAGCTCCAGGCCACGCCAGCAATGGTACCCGCCATGCTAGAACCTAGGAAAATCAACCAGGTGCGGGCAGGTCCCCAGGCGATTTCCACCGGCGGTCCCAAGATGGCCAACGCCAGTAGATTCATCAATAGATGCAAGGGGTCTGCGTGCAGCCACGGGGCCGTGAACAGGCGCCACCATTGGCCTTGGAGGACTTGCAGTGGAATGAGGCCAAATGTCAGAAGTATTCGGTCAGGTCCCTGCGGCCCGAGCCAAGCGTCTGCTGAAAACTGAGCTATTCCAACCAGTATCAGCGCCAGCAAAACGCCTTGCACCAAGCGCGGACGCAGCTTCGCCGAGCCCACGAGGTTCGGTCTCAACAATTGCGCCACCAAGCGCTCCAGGCGTTCCTGTTGCGTCGGCTCGGTGGCCTTGGGGGCTGATTCGGTCATGAGCTAGGCCACCTATGGGGCCCGCGGAAAGAAAGCGCCAAAGGCTTCAAGCACATCTGGATGATCGCGGTAGGTGTCGCGCATCAGTTCCAGGCGCGCGTGAATCTTGCCCATGCGTTCGTCAAAGTGCGGTCGGACCTCCACCGGCATGTCCTGACCGTAGCCGGCGGCTTTGATTCGTGCTTTGATTTCAAAGGCTTTCTCGAATACCTTCTTGATTTCGCCGTCGTGATCCTTGCGGTAGCCGACCAGCGCAGCAGCTGCTTTGTCCGGGGTCTTGGCGTTCTTCTCTAATATTTTCAAGCCATTCTCAAGGACTTCACAGGTCCCATCGATCGACGTCGTGACTTCGCCAAGGGTCTGGTCATCGAGCGGCATGTCCGGCTTGCCGAAGTAGTGCGGCCCATTGCTGGCATCGCCTTTTTGACAATCGGGGCAGTCTGGATCGGGTTTATTTTCCGCAACTTGTTCAGTAACCTGCGTTGGCGGCAGTGGGGTTGGCTTGCCTGTGGCAGCCACGGCGGCAGGGGCCTTTGCGGTCGGCGAAGCGGTTCGTGGTTTGCCGCACCCGAGCGCTACGATCATCAAAAGTAGGCCTAGAGTCGCAGACTTAGACTGCATCATTGCGGTGACCGCCTTGCTTGTCAGACGCAGGGCCCATCGCCCCGGCTACGGTTTGAGACGTCTTGGACCGAATACGGGCCCAGTTACAGGGACTTGATGATGTTACGCACCCATTCAGCCTTGGCATGGTCTGGATGGGCCTTGAGGAATGCCTCATAGACTTTGCGGGCTTGCGCCGTCTTGCTCTGGTGCTGGTACAGGGTTCCCAGCAGAAGTTGGGCGTCTTCGTAGTTTCCTGCAGCCTGCAACACCTTGGTCGCGGCAGACATTTCCCCCGCGTCAAACAAAGCACGTCCAAGCAGGGTGAGGGTCCGCGTGCTCGGGCGTAACTGCTGAGAAGCCTTCAAATCTGCAACTGCTCCGGCCAAGTTGCCGCCGTCGAGTTTGCGCTTGCCGCTGTAATACAGGTCGGTCGCATCGGCCCCGTCGGGCACGGCCACAGGCTCAAAGGCCGTCTTGACGGGCTTATCTGGCTCCACTTTCTCTGATTTTTCAGGTTTTTCAGCCTTGGGGGCCTTGTCAGGCTTGTCTGCCTTGGCTGCCTTGTCAGGCTTGTCTGCCTTGGCTGCCTTGTCAGGCTTGTCTGGCTTTTCGACCTTGTCGGCTTTGGCCCCTTTGGCAGGTCGATCAGGTGCGGATATTTTCTCAGCTTTTTCATGCGTTTCGCGGGGAACGGTCTTCTCCTGCACAGCGACTTTCTCGGCAGCGAGTTTGTCGGCCGCCAGTTTGTCGGCTGCCAGTTTGTCTGCCGCCAGTTTGTCGGCTGCCAGTTTGTCTGCCGCCAGTTTGTCGGTTGCCAGTTTGTCGGCTGCGAGCTTGTCCGCCGCCGCCTTGTCTGTCACTGCTTGTGATTGAAATTGCTGGTCTATTTCGCGGGCAACGGCATCGTCGGCGTCAGCCGCAGCAGCCAGTGCGTCGGCCGTGGCGCTGTCTTGGCCGTCCGGATCGGTGCCCGCGGCGTCGATCGTCGCATCGCCCCCCACCATGACGTCCGGGGCTTTGGTGCCGTCTGCTGCATCGGTCGCCGTGGCGCTTTGGGGGCCTGAGTCGGCTGTGGCATCCGGGTTCAAATTGCGCAAAAGGCCAGGATCATCGAGCACTTGATCGATGTGCTTGGCCAGCGCAATCCCCCCGCTTTCGTCAGGTCCCGCCCCGTGGTGGCCACAGGCACCAGTCGCGGTCAAGAGCCCAAACAGCCCCAAGACGCACGCTGCCCTTGGCCCGTTGTAGGACCTTAGGGTATTGATTTGTTTCCACAAATTCTGGGTGGGTGATTCGGAAAGCAGGCGCATCGCTCCCCAAGGGTACCGGCCGGTCCGCCGCGGGTCAAACGTTTGCTGTTGCCCTAGGCCGCGTCGGCAGGCGTGGCGCAAATAAGCAGAGTGAATTCAATCATGTCCCTCGCTCATCCGCTGACTTTGGTCCAGCGCAGTCAGTGGGCAAAGGGTATCGCCGCCCGTTACGGCACTTTCGGTGCAAATACGCCATTGCATCAACTGGCCGACGCAGCTATCTTGCACAGTGCCGCGGCTAGGCGTTTGCGACCCGCCGAGGTGCCCATCCCCCTTGGGCAGAATCCGCGAAAGCGTGCGCGAATTCTGCTCGCTAAAAGTGAGTCCAACATGGCCGATCCGCAGGCGTCTAAGCCGGTCGACGTGATGAAAGATATTCTGGCAGCCGTCCAGGCGGGTGCGGATCATTTTGGAGTTCTGGGCCTGCAACGCACGGCTGCTCCAAATGAAATCCGCGATGCCTACTTCCGGCTGGCCAAGCAGGTGCACCCGGATCTGCCGCAGTTCATCCACGATCCCAAGTTACGGGCCGAGGCTTCCAAAGCCTTTCAGGCAATTACCGCGGCCCACGCGACGCTGTCAGATGTCGGCAAGCGCACGACCTATCTGCAACAACTCGCAGCGAGTGTGCAGCAGGCTTCTGAAATTACAGCGGAAAATAAGGCGATTGAGGCGCTCAGCAAGCCCGACCAGGCCCAGCCCCCGGTCAACGCCGATGTGGCCAAGATCTACCTGCACCGCGGCCGGCAGATGGTGCAGCGGCGCGATTGGGTCGGCGCGCAGGAAGCCCTTGATTTGGCGAGTAAACGTCTTGAAGGGCGCGAGCTGGCGGAGTGTAAGGTCTTGCTTGGACAGGCGATCTTCAACAACAATGCCAATGCTGAGAAGGTGCGTCTGGAACAACCGCGCGACCTGTGGCAGTCCGTGCTCGACGATAAGTCCAAGCCAGCAGAGGGCTTTCAGGCTGCGGCCGCGTACCAACTGGCGGTTTGGAACAAGCTCCACGGCGACATGAAGACCGTGATGCGCCTGCTCGACCAGTGTCTCGGTGCCGATCCCAAACACATTGATGCTGCGCGGGAAAAGCGACTTCTTGAGATGCGTCGCGGGCCTTCGACGGCGTCCAACCCCGTGGCCAAGGAAGTATCGGGCAAGCAGGACGCCCGCCGAGCTAGCAGTACCAAGATGCCCGCGGTTGGAGCGGCTGCGCTTGCGACCAAGAAGGTGCCTTTGGAGAAGAAGCCGTCGTTCTTGGAACGGCTGTTTGGCAAAACCTAAGATCTCTCGTAAAATCAAAGTGATCTTGCGCGCAATCGCTGCCGCGTGAGGTGCATTCCTGCGTCCGCCAGGGCCCGTTGCACGCGCCGAAAAGTCCGCTGCGGCCCTTGCGCACGATCACAGCAAGTACGCAGAATCTGTAATCTCTAGCCGCAGCGGCGTCGCGGCGAAACCTGCCACTGGGGCCGTACGAACGCGCTGTAGCACGATCAGCCATGGATGCTCTGCGGTTCGCTGGGGCAGGAGCGCAAAGTCCGCAGTCGGCAAAGTGAATTCGCCATCATCCTGTAGGCGGCAGAGCAGCCAGCCAAGACTCGCTGGATCGGCGCTGCCCAACTGCACTTCGACGTCGCCCTGCCCATCGGTGGAGCCCCAGCGCAGGGCCAGATCTTGGCCCGGCTCCGGGCCGCGAACACGGCTATCCCGCACCGGTTCGCTGCCCACAAAGGTCAATCGCACGGGGCGCGGCGGCTCAATGCTGGCATCGAAAGCAGCCACACCGTCGCCGCCCGTCGCTTGCACGTGCAGGGGCCCCATCGCCAGCCAGGAACGGCCTTGGTCAAAGAACGCAGAGTAACGAACACCGCGAATTGCATCGGAAAGATCCGGAACCAACTGCACGCGCAGGGGCAGCTTGGCGTTACCGGCCTGCAGGGACACGTTGCCAACATCGAGCAGTTGAACCCAGGCATGGGGCCCGTCCGTGGGCGTCAGATTGGCCCGCGGCCACGTTTCCGCAATCCTTAGGCAGGTATTGGTCTTTGTGACCGGCGGCAGGCCGCGCTGTCCCACCAAGTCCCCTAGGATAGCAAAGTCGCGGCGGTCGATGTCGGCAAAGGCAGCGTCGATCTGCAGTCGATCATTGCCCATTTGCGGTGACCCCGGCTCTACGGCGCCCGAGGCAAAACGGATCGTCACGCCAGCAGCGCGGGTGCGAAGCGCTGATTCCTTTGCCGCCGTGCGCGGTTGACGCAGGGCATGGCTGGGCGTTGGCGCGCGGTGGCAGGTGCCCATGGCCAGCAGTCCCAGCGCGCAAAGTCGGGCTATCCACATGCCTTCATGGTACTGCAGCCTTGCTTGGCTGGCGAGTCAAGGCCGCCTATGGCAACCTCGCGGCCGTTGGCTGAGGTGGACGATGAGAATTATTGCCGGACAAAGCAAAGGAATGCGCCTAGTTGCGCCGGAAGGTCGCGAAGTCCGTCCAACTTCGGACTTGATGCGCGGCGCGATCATGAGTTCCTTGGGCGGTCACTTTGACGGCGAACGCGTGCTCGACGTTTGTGCGGGTACAGGCGCGATTGCGTTGGAGTTTCTCTCCCGCGGTTGTGGGTCGGCCGTGGCGATCGAGGCGGACCCTGCAGCTTTGGCCGTGCTCGGTCGCAATGCCGAACATGTCCGTCAAAACAGTAAGTTACGTGTAATGGCCCTGGATGCGTTGAAAGCCCTGCGTTTGCTAGCCACAGAAGGCCAAGTGTTTGACTTTGTTTACGTTGATCCGCCGTATGACGCCGGCCTGGCCGAGCCGATTCTCCAAGCCCTGCTCGACGGTGCACTTTTGTCGCCCGGAGCCCTGGTGCTGGTAGAAACTCGTAAAGGAATCGCGGGTTTGTCTGAGAAAGGCTGGCACGTCCTTGCCGAGCGCCGCTACGGATCCTCAGTGCTCCTGAGGCTAGAACACCTACATTCCAAAGAGTTGGAGTCCTTGTGACCGCCCTGACGCCGCCCGACCTTTCCTTGCGCCTCCAAGACTACGATTTCCTGTTGCCAGAGGCGCAGATCGCGCAGTTTCCCGTGGAACCGCGTCACGCCAGTCGTCTCTTGGTGGTACGTCTGAGCAGCGATACCTTCATCGATGCGACCGTAGCGGATCTTCCCCAATGGTTACCAAAGGGTGCGCTGCTCGTCGCCAACAATACCAAGGTCGTGCCGGCCCGTTTGCTGGGGCGTAAGGCTACAGGGGGGCGCGTCGAACTGCTTTTGACCCGTCCGGAGTTGCGCGACGGCGGCACCCTTTTGGGCCTCAAAGCGCTTTGCCGGGCCGCCAAGCCGCTGCAGGTCGGGCAGGTGCTGACCCTAGACGACCGCGATGGCGTACCGACTGCTTGCACAGCGGTGGTCAAAGATAGCCTAGGCGGCGGCGAGTTCAGTTTTGATTTCAATGGATTGCCGACGCTGTCGACCCTGCTCGATACCTGCGGCCATGTTCCTCTGCCACCGTACATTCGCGGTGGTGTCGATCAGCCCGAGTTAGATCTACCGCGATATCAATGCACTTTTGCCGCGCACCCGGGGGCCGTGGCAGCGCCGACAGCAGGGCTGCACCTGTCCACCGATTTGCTGTCGACCTTGGATAGTCAAGGCTTTGAGCGGGCTTACGTCACCCTGCACGTCGGCCCGGGCACTTTTCTGCCCGTGCGCACGGCGGACCTAGCTACCCATCGCGTTCTGCCCGAACGCTTTGATCTGTCAGAAGAAACGGCCCAGTCTCTGGCCGCGGCTCGGCGTCAAGGCCGTCCCATCGTCGCGGTGGGGACGACGACGGTGCGGACCCTGGAATCGGCGGCGCAGCAGTGGCAAAATCTGGGAAAGGCGCTGGAAGTAGAAGATTTTTCACCACTGGCTGGCGATGCGGACCTGACCATCTTGCCCGGCCACCAGTTTGCGCTGGTCGATGGCCTGATGACCAATTTTCACCTGCCGCAATCGAGTCTTCTGGTGCTGGTCTGTGCGTTGGCTGGTCGGCGCAAGGTGCTAGCGGCCTACGAGCACGCGGTGCGTAGCGGGTATCGCTTCTACTCGTACGGCGACGCGATGATCATCGTGCCGTGATCGCTGATTGTGTCCGCCAGATGAAGTGGCGTGCACGGTCTATACTTCGATGATTTCTTTTTCTTTTTCCGCTTCCACGGCGTCGATCCGACTGCCTGCTTGGTCCACAGCGTCCTGAACCCGCTTACGGGCGCGATGCAGGTCGTCTTCAGGCAAATCTTCAACCAGATCAAGCATGTCATTGGCATCGCGGCGAGCATTGCGCGTCGAGACCTTGGCTTCCTCAGCCAAGCTCTTGAGTTGCTTGACCATATCGCGACGGCGATCGCCCGTCAGAGAGGGCACGGGCAGCAAGATCACGTCGCCGCGATTAGACGGCGTAAAGCCAATATTCGCTTGCAAAATTGCCTTTTCAATCGGCGCGCACATGGTGCGTTCCCACGGCTTGATTTGCAGAAGCCGGGCATCCACCACACTGATCGTCGCGCACTGGCCAATCGGCATTTCCGAACCGTAGTAGTCAACGCGGACGTGCTCGACCATCGAAGGATTGGCCCGGCCGGTTCGCAACTTCGCGCCTTCGCGGCGAAATGAGTCTATGGTTGCGCTCAGACGTTCCTGAAGCTCTTGTAGGATTTCCTCTTCCATCGGCTGCCTCTTACGCCAGTTGCCATACATGCCTAGCCGAATTGCCTCGCGGGTTCGGATGTAGGGCGTTTACTTCTAGTTTCAAGGGGTCGCGCGCCCCCTCGCCCGCGCCCGCGGACGGCGCCATGGGTGCCCACCAAGGCTGTCTGGCGCGGACAAGCTCAGGATTGTGCCCCGCCCGACGCCGCTTGCCCAGGCCCTAAGGAACGACATCATGGGCGACCAAGGTGCCGACCGCCTCACCTCGCAACACGCGCAGGATATTGCCGGTCTGGTGCAGGTCAAAAACCACAATCGGAATGCGGTTATCCATGCACAGCGAGAGGGCCGTGGCATCCATCACGCCCAACTGGCGGCTCAGGGCTTCGAGGTGGGTCAACCGTTGGAACTTCTTGGCAGTTGGCACCTTGCGCGGGTCGGCGTCGTACACACCATCGACCTTGGTCGCCTTGAGGATTACTTCGGCACCAATTTCCGCTGCGCGCAGGGCCGCGGTGGTGTCGGTGGTGAAGTACGGGTTACCGGTGCCCGCCGCGAAGATGACGATCCTGTGTTTCTCGAGGTGTCGCATGGCCTTACGGCGGATATACGGCTCAGCGATCTGCTGCATGGCAATGGCCGACTGCACCCGGGTCTCCACGCCCATCTTTTCCATGGCGTCTTGAACAGCCAAACAATTCATGACTGTAGCAAGCATTCCCATGTAGTCGGCGCTGGCGCGGTCCATCCCGGCTGAAGCCCCCGCCACGCCGCGAAAGATGTTGCCGCCGCCAATGACGATGGCCAATTCGACACCCAAATCAGCGACTTGCTTGCACTCCTGGGCAATGGTGTCCAGGGTCTGGGCGTCGATGCCAAATCCCTTGTCCCCAGCCAGGGCTTCCCCAGATAACTTTAGGAGAATACGGCGATAAACAGGTGCACCCGCGGCGGAATTGGCGACAGTCATGGTAGCGATGGCCTTTGCTGCGACCAATGGGATCGCGCGCCGGCATGTACACCGCTGCCGGTGTCCTGACAAGTTCGGGGCGCTCGTTTTGGGTGCTGGAACAGCAACGCGCAGCTGATCGCGGCCCAGTGAAAGGTCGCGATCAGCGCGCAAGTGTTGAACAATTTACAACTTCTGTTTCGCGGTGCGCGGCCTGGGCCGTCTGCAGCGTGTCCCTCGGTCAAAAACAGGGAAGGCTACGGGCAGTTAGGGCACCGATCGCTGCCAAAACCAAGCGATTAGCCGTTGGCGGCCATGCGCTCGACTTCAGCGACGAAGTCGTCTTGCTTTTTCTCAATCCCTTCGCCCAGTTCCCAGCGAACAAAGCGACGGACTACGATGTTCTCGCCGATCTTGCCGATCTTCTCCGCCAGCCACTTGCCGATGGGTGTGCCTTTCTCGTCGCGTACATAGGCCTGGTCCATCAGGCAGACATCGGCGTACCAAGCGTTGAGCTTGCCGTCGGCGATCTTGGGCACAAGGGCTTCGGGCTTGCCGAGTTCACGCACCTGAGCTTCAAAGATTTCGCGCTGTTTGGCCAGCACGTCGCTCGGCACGTCTTCCTTGCGCACCCAACGCGGCGACATCGCGGCGATTTGGAAGCATAGGCCACGGACCAGTTCGGCGAAGTCTTCGGTATTGGCGACGAAGTCAGATTCGCTATTGACTTCAACAAGAACCGCCAGCTTGCCGTCATGGTGAACGTAGGTGCCGAGGCGGCCTTCCGCAGCCACACGGCTCGACTTCTTGGCCGCTGACGCCAAGGACTTCTTCTGGAGAAACTCAACGGCTTTCTGCTGATCGCCGTTGTTCTCGGTCAGGGCCTTCTTGCAATCGCCCATCGGGGCGCCAGTCAACTCACGCAGTTCTTTGATCATCTGCGGCGTAATGGTGATCGACATGGTTCTACCTCATTGCGCGTCCGAACGGAATCGCGCGATCAAGAGCGTTCTTTGTTGGGGGAGCTGCGGACTAGGCTTCTTCAGCGACGTCGCCTTCGACTTCAACCGCATCCTGATGACGTGGTTTGCGAATGACTTCAACGTTGTCTGTGTTTGCCGGAGCAGACTGCGCGCCGTCAAAGTCGCGGCCAAGGTTGTCGCGGCTCAGTTGGGCGCCCGTCAGGCACGCATCCGCAGCCGCTTGAACGAACAAGCGAATCGAACGCATCGCATCGTCATTGGCGGGCACGATGTAGTCCACCAAGTCCGGATTGGCATTGGTGTCGCACAGCGCAACCACGGGAATGCCCAGGCGGCGTGCTTCGGCCACGGCGATGTGCTCCTCGCTCGGATCGACCACGAAGATCGCACCGGGCATGGCCGGCATGGTCCGCAAGCCGCCGATATTACGCAGCAACTTCTCCTGATCCTTGGTCATACGCGCCAGTTCCTTCTTGGGGAAACGGTGCGCCATTTCGGGGGAGAGCATCCGCTCGATTTCATTGAGCTTCTCAATGGAGGTCTTGAGCGTGCGGAAGTTGGTCAGGGTGCCACCGAGCCAGCGATGCGCTACCACCGGCTGCTTGGCGCGACCGGCCTCTTCACGAACGATGTCACGGGCTTGACGCTTGGTCGCAACGAAGAGCACCTGCTCGCCGCGCTGCGTCACGCGCGAAAGGAAGTTCGTGGCATCCTTGAGCAACTTGGCGGTACGGCCCAGGTTGATGATGTAAATGCCGTTGCGGGCGCCGTAGATGTACGGCTTCATCTTGGGGTTCCAGCGGCGGGTCTGGTGACCGTAGTGGGCGCCGGCTTCAAGCATGTCGCGAATATTGACGTTGGCCATTGTCGAAAACTCCGTTGTATTGCGCGGCCTTGGCTGCATCTGGCCTTGCATCACCTGCAGAGGTCAGACACGGAGCAACGCTGGGCCAGGGAGGACCAGCGGCAGGCGGTCGCATGTGCGAATTCTCTTGAGAATCGCGTGGTTGCGTTGCCGGACATGACAACCTTGTCAGCCGCCAACGCGCAAAGGGCCGTGAGTGTACGGTAATACCACCTTCGGCAGCAAGTCCTGTGTTCGCAGTTCGCTGTGCGGTCGGCCTCTGGGAAGGGCGGTGGCGCATTCGGCCGATGCCTGAGGCAAAGCCATGAATCTACAAGCAATGCTTCTGGATGCAGACGTTGCGATGGTCATAGAGCGGCGCCTTGGCACCGCAAGCACCCACGCAAGCCGAATCGCTAAGGGCACATTGCGCTACGCAATCGATTGTTTTTACACAGCTTGCATCGGTCTGGCACGCTAGGTCTTCGGCGGCGCAGAAGCCCCAGGTGCACGCGTCCAGGCAGTTGACGTAGGCCGGGCCGCCCATGGTGGTACACGGCTTGCCAAGCCAATCATTTTGCGCACATTGGGCGGTCGTGCAGGCGTTGAGCTTGAGCCAAGCTTGGGCGGCTGGGGTCATTGGGTTGGTCATGCACTTGGCTTTGCATGCCGAATTGCTGCATGAATCCAGGCACTTCTGGATTGCCCCGCACCCTGCTTGGTTTCCGCAGGCGCTGTTGAGATCGCCGCAACTCGCCGCTTGGCAATTGCCCAGGCAGGTCGCGTCGTTGGCCGCACAGCCGCTACTGTCGCTCTTGCTGCAGTCCTTGGGGCAGCTGCCAACGGCTTCGGTCGCCGAGCACATGTAGTCATTACAGGCGTCTTCGACCACGCAAGCCCCTGCGACGCAGGATTTGACCTTCTGGTCGGCCGTCAGGCCGCAAGGTGTCCCCGTGACCTCCAGGGCGTATGTACAGCCGCTCGGGGTGCACTGATCGCTGGTGCACGGATCGCCGTCATCGCAAGAAACCAAGGGCCCAGGCGTACATACGGTGCCTACGCAGGGATCGGGGGCTGTGCACGGATCGCCGTCGGAGCACGACAGTGCAGCGGGCAAATGCATACAACCGCCCTTGGTTGCGTCACAACTGTCGGCCGTGCAGACGTTGCCATCGTCACAATTGGCGCTGCCGCTTTGGCAAAGGCCGGCGCTGCAAACGCCAGGGGTGCAGGCGTCCTTGGTGCAAGTGCTTGTGTCGTTGGGCGTATTCTTGCAGCCCGCGTTTTTGACGCAGGCGTCATCGGTGCACGGATTCTTGTCGTCACAGGAGTTCGCCTTGCCCGGCAGGCAGCCGCTGGCTGAACATTGATCGCCGATCGTGCAAGGATCGCCGTCGCTGCAAGCCAAGGGACTGTCAGGCAAATTGCTTGAACAACCGTCATTGCTGAGCACCAGTTCGCTGCAGGCTTCTAAGGTGCACGGGTTGTTGTCGGCGTCGGGGCAAACCTTGGGCGTGCCCTTGCATACGCCGCTGCCGCAATTGTCGTTGAGCGTGCACTTTTTGCCGTCGTCACAACTCGCGCTGGCCGACTTGGCCGTGTGGGTGCAGCCCAGGACCGGGTCGCACACGTCGTCCGTGCACAGGTTCTTGTCGTCGCAATCGAGCGTTCCCACAGTCTTTTTGCACTCGCCGTCCATGCATCCGTCGTGCAAAGTGCAGGCATTGCCATCGTCGCACCAAGTACTGACGGCGCTGGTGTGGACGCACCCGACGGCGGGGTCGCAACTGTCAACCGTACACGTATTGCCGTCGTCGCAACTAAGCCCTTTGACTCGGCATTCTCCGCCTTGACAGGTGGCCGAGGCTAGGCAGTTGTCGCCTTGGGCACCGACGCAGGGCGTGCCTTCGTCGAGATCGTGCACCGCGCATTTGCCCGTCGCCGTGTCGCAGGTGGAGTCCTGGCAACTGTTGGTAAAGGAAGCACAATCGTCGTTCTTGGTGCAACCTGTGATGAGGGCAACCGTGTCGGCCTTACCGGTATCGATCTTGGCATCTCCGGCATCGGTTATGCTTGTTGCATCAGGCAGTTGTGCGTCATCGTCGGCTGCATCATCGACCGTCGCGCTGCCACCACTGGCATCGGCATCGACGCGGGCCGGTATGCAGCAGGGCAGTGAACTGGCGATCAGCAGCAGCGCGGACCACACAAGGATGCGAGATCCAAAGCAGATCATGGCGCCCCCGTACAGACGCCGGCTTGGCAGCTTTGCCCGGCGCCACAGGGCTTGCCGTCGGCGCTGGCCTTGTGCAGGCAACCACTGTTGATGTCACAGCTATCGTCGGTGCATTCGTTGCTATCGTCACAGCCGATGGCCTTGGCAACGCAGGTGCCGCCCGAGCAATGATCGCCACTGGTGCAAGCATTTCCGTCATTGCAAGTGCCTAAATCATAAGGGGAATGCTTGCAGCCAAGGCCCGGGTTATTGACGTCAACTAGGGTGCACGCAGGGTCGGCCGTGCAGGGATTGCCGTCATCACAACTCAGGGAACTGCCGCCTCCACATTGGGCCTTGTAGCAAAAAGTCCCGAGTGTACAGGGGTTTCCATCGTCGCAGGCTTGCTTGAGGCTGTCGTCCACCGTCTTATACTGGCAGATACCGCCGGCGCAACCTGTCAATGGTTTGCAAGGGTTGGCGTTGCTGCACGTCGGCGTTGTTTGGCAGGAAGCAGTTCCGGCGGCATCGACGACGCAAGTGCTGGATACGCAAGCGTCATCGCTGCATTTGCCGCCGATCATCGCGATGTGGACGCAACCTTCTGGCCCGTATCCCGGGCCCTTGCAGTAGTCGAAGGTGCACGGGTTGGCATCGTCGCAGGGCGAATTGGCGGGATTGGCCGGAAAATACTGGCAAATCTTGCCGTTGCACACGCCCGGACCGGCGCAGGCAGGTTGGCTGCCGTCATTGCAGGGGACCGCGCTGCCCACGGGCTGACCATTGACATAGGTGCACTCGCCGGTGTTTGGGTTGCAACTATCGACTGTGCAAGGATTTCCGTCGGCACAGGCGTTGATCGTTCCGCCGCAGCTGCCGGCTGAGCAGTGATCGTCGATGGTGCACGGGTTGGCATCGCTGCAGTTGGTCGTGTTGGCGATGTTGCGACAACCCTTGACTTCGTCACAGAAATCCTGGGTGCAGTCATTGCCATCATCGCAGTTCTTGGCCGGGCCGGCGCACGAGCCTGTGACACAAGTAGGCGCAGTTACACAGACTCCACTGTTACAGGGCGTGCCGTCGACCATCGGGCTGAGCTTGCAGAGCCCCAGTTGCAGGTCGCAACGGCCTTGCTGGCAGAGTGGAGCGGGCAACTGCGCGCAATCGTTATCGGCTGTGCAGCCTTTGGCCAGTGCCACGGCGGTGTCGGCGTCGCTGTCTGAGCCAAGGTCCGGTGCAACGTCAACATGGGAATCCGTTGCAGTTGCAGTCACATCCGCTGGTGGAGCACCGCTGTCCTTGCTGGAGTCGGCTACGGCGGTGTCGGGTAAATCGGGCAGAGGACTATTGTCCCGCTGTTCTGGCAAACAGCCGGGCAGTAGCCAAGGTGCCAGCAGGAGCCACAGGCTCGACAGCAGCACGTCGGCTCGACAGCACGCCAACCCTGGGCGCCCAATCATCAAAATAACCTCACTGCCAGCGAATCGGCGGGAACTTGGACGGTGCAACGCACCGGTTCGCTTGCCGCAGCCAGCGCGAACCTAAGGGGAAGGTGCACCGTGCGCGCCCGCATGCCGCAGTGTAGGCGCAGGCCACGCGTCGCGTCCAGTGGCGAAATGGCGGACACGTGGCGTGTTCGGCGTCAAGGGCAGGCGATCTTGCCGGTGGGATGCGACTGGCCAAAGTCCGTGACGACGCTCGCGGGTATCTTTGGGTTGTTGCAAATCCGCCACGTGCCGATGCTGACGCCAGCAGCTATCCCAGTCAGTCCGGTCAGTGCGGTCAACTCAATGTCCAGCGAGGTCACAGACTTGAGGCTGTTGAAGATCAATGTGTGCAGCGCGGGATCGTCGAATACATGAAGATCTTGTGTAATAACAGACAGTTCTGGGGCATCAAACCAAGTCATCTGGCCATTGGCCGTGATGCGCACAAAGCCAAGTTGACCCTTGCCGGCAAAGTCCACCTGACCCAGCACCGTGTTGCCGTTCACCACCAAGCCACCGCAGTCCGCCTTGATGGCGGGAAAACTGAGTTTGGTCAGGCCAACGCATTGGTCGACGCGGATAATACCGGTCACCGCAGTCAGTTCCGGAAATGGCAGCTCAGCGGCGCGTTTGCCCATCGTCAACGTCAGGTTCCCATTAATTTCCTTGATCTTCTGTAGCTGGTTGAGCTCCACGTCAGTGACGCCTTCGGTGACGGTGACGCTTCCGGCAATGGTACATGCCCCGTTGTAGCTGCTGGCCGTGCCGTCGAAGGTGACGTCGCCATTGAACGTGATCTCGACACAAGGTGCATGGGCGATCGCATCTGCTTGCGCCGCAGCCGCCGCGATCGCTGCTGCTGCAATGGCCGGATCCTGGCCATTGGCCGCCGTAGTCTTTAGGTCGGGCAAGAAGCAGCCAACCTCAAGCACACAACCAATGATGGCAAGCAGAACTGGTCCACGGGCGATGCGCATAGCGGGCTCCAGACGATGGGGGGACGGGACGCTCAGGGCCTGTGCCAGAAGGATGCTACGTAAAGGAATAAGGCAATGGAATCATGCCAAACTGATTCATTTCGCGGAGCTTCGAGCCGGCCATTGAAGACGCGAGCGTCAGACCCACCAAGCAGCAAATAGGCTGATTGGCAATCAGAACTGACTTTGCACGGGGCCCCAACCAAGCGATCATAGGCGCCGCCGAACCCCAGAAATGCAATCAATCCTCGGGGGATACGCTGGTACCGGTACAGGCGCCCCGTGTTTGTCGGGTCGCCAAACGCGCCGGTCACGGCGTGCGCCTCAGTGCGGTGCGACGCCCGTCGACCGCTTGCAGTCTCCCAAGCCCTTACCATGCGTAGCCAATGCCCGCGCGGACGTTATTGTCGGCCCTGACCTTGTCCATGTGCAGAAAGACGTTCGAGTCAAAGCGAGTCTGATCCGCGAACGCAGCGAGCGCGGCCCCGGAGGCTGCGGGATTAGGCGACTCAAGGTTGCTCTGCCGCCAGTCGAGGGTGAAAATGAGGGACCTGCCGCTCTGCAGTTTGTAGTAGACGGAAGTCCGCAAGATTGCGAGATTCAGACCACTTCCCGGCTTGTCATCAAAAGAGCCCAGGGTGGTGCTGGCATCGAATGGCGTCCACTGCCACGAGCCTTCCACGGTCAACGAGGACCCGACGCGCACCGCCATTTTTCCTTTGATATACCAATACAGATGCTTGTCAGAAAAGCCCATGCCCGGCGTTAGCCCCGTGGTGAACCAGCGCCCGCTGCCTTCGCCGAACTCGAGAAGGGTCATCGGAAAGCCGAGCCAGAGGTCGAAGAGCATGTTGGAAAGGACGCTGGGCTGGCCCATGTGCCCCGGAGGCGTTTGGCTCAGGCCGTCATAGCCCAACTCTGCGCCACCTTCGACACCGCCGCGGTTGCCGAAGCGGGATGTCATCCAGTAGCCGCCGCCTTCGACCCGGCCGATGACTTGCTTGCCCGGGGTGCCGAAACGGTCGCCAAAGCCAAACGCGCCAGTAAGCGCCACGTTGTGGTCGAGGCCAACGGTCGCGCGGTCGGCGTCGTCGCGTGCCCACGCACTGGTGGCGACAGCTAGGCTGGTCAGGCCGATCGTCGCAGCGAATAGGCCCCTAAGCCAGTTGTTCAGCATGACAGGACCTCGAAGGTCAGTTGGGTGCTAGAACCGCACGCCGACAGTGGTTTTGATTGCGAACTCTGCCGAGGAGATGCCGGGCGTGGTCGCGACAGCTTCGCCGAAAATACGGCCACCCAAAATGGAACTGGCCACGCCGAGCTTCCACGGCAGCTTGTCGATGGAGCGCAGTAGCAGTGCGTCCCCCTTGACCGTTGGCGCCAGGTTGGCCCGATAGCCGTAACCTGCGAAATTCCAATCCGCTTCGAGGAAAAACCATGCAAACTCGCCGCCGTAGTCCAGGCGCATCGGCATCCCCCAGTACGCGTAGGAGGAATAGACGGACTGGCCTTTGACAAGCAGCGCGGTGTCAATGGAGCCCAAGCCCAGCCCAAACTCGAACATCATGCGCCAGAATGGGAATCCATAGTACGAGTTCATCCGCCAACCGCTTGCTGTGCCCCCAAGGTTGCGCGAGAAGATCTCGAGGTCAAAGCTCTGGTCCTTGGCCGAAGCAGCGGCACCCGCGGCAGCGGTACCGGAGGCCATGATTGCCGCGCGTTCCGAAGCACTGTGATAAGTTGTTGTTGTAACGACGTAATTTCCGCTCTTGTGCGACTCTACGCTCTTGGCGCTGTTGGCTTCTTGGGCTGCGCCCATCGCCAACAAAATGGCGGTGACTGTGCCTGTGATGATGCCCTGGCGTTCGTAGTAGCGGAAACCATAGGCTGACTGCGTACCTGGGTTGAGCTTGCCGCCGCCGTATTCCGTCCGACCAAACTCGCCAAATGTGCCGATGTAGGTCGAGTAGGCCCGCATCATCTCAAAGCCGGAGTCGGCCCACGCGGCACAAGGCAGCATCGTCCCCGGCAGCAGTAGCACTACGGGCAGGACCAGCGCGACCAAGCGTTGGCGGACCCGATTCAACTCAAGCCGATGTGGCACGATCGTTGCGCGGCTATCGCTCATCCCTGCCCTCCTCGACTGCACGTCGAGAAACAACTTCGTCCGCTGCCTGCGTGTACAGCCGAAACGCGCTGCCTGCCGATTGGTCCCCGCCGGGGAGCCAAACACCGATTTGGATCGAGCCTGCATGTTTCGATCCTCTGTGTCAACGCAACGAGCCCAAAGGAGATGGGCGACTATTCAGTGTTTGCGCGCGCTTCCATACGACCGGCGGCCAGGAGCAACGGCCGAGCGATACCCGTCCATCGCAGGCTGCTCTTCTCACACCCTGCGCACACAAAGCGAGCCAGTAGCCTTGAGTGCCAACCATGGCTCGTCGAGTATTATTTAACAATATCATGTTTTTGTAGCATTCATTGCTGAAATCAGGGCTGCGACCATCGGTGGCGTACCTGTCAAAAGTACTTTCCTGATGCGGGATTTTTCGCGTGCGCGGCGACCGGCGCGCGGTGTGGGTGGCTAGAACACGTAACCCTAAGTCCTTTGCGGGTTACCGGTAGGGACTCGGCGTTGTGGACTTTGCAGCCGAGGACCCGGCCGAACGCAGGGGCGAGACCGCGCGCGCGGGCGGGGAGAGGACTCCGCGGTGCGCGCAGCGCATGAGCCGTGCCAAGTCTGGCACGGCGAAAGTGGAGATCGCGGGCCCCCCTGAAACTAGAAGCAAATACTGTACCTCGAACCCGCAAGGAACTTCAGGTGTGAGGTACTAGCGAGCGGGGCCTGCCGTCTTGACATGAGAAGCGGACCCAGCACAGCCGACGCGGAAGGGAATTCGGGTTTGAGGATTCAGGTCATCTTGGCCCGAGGCACGGGGCTATCAGCCTCAGCCACGGCTTGCGCCACGCGTTCGCTGATGAACACCTCAAGCAATTCGCTATCCAAATGCTGACGTTGGGCCTCATCGTCCAGGATCTGCAGCGCCAGGTCATGGGGGACCGCTTTCTTGTACGGACGGTCAGAAGCGGTCAGCGCGTCATAGATGTCCGCGATGGCCATCATCCGTGGTTCGACTTTAATTTCAGAATCATGCAGGCCGCGGGGATAGCCATTGCCGTTGAGCTTCTCGTGGTGGCCATAGGCGATCTCTGGCACGCGCTGCAGATTGCGCGTCCATGGAATTTCATTTAAAAAACGCCAGGTATGGCTGACATGGCTCTCGATCTCGGCGCGCTCATCGGCCGAAAGCGTTCCCTTGGGAATCGAAAGCAGGGCTACTTCCTCAGCCGTCAACAGGGGTTGCAGCCGACCACTCACATCGAGTATCTGCTCTTGGTGCACCTGCGTCAGCCCGTGAAAATACCCGCCAGGCAAGACCGTGGGTTTGTTCGATTCATGAATAATTTCAAGCCAGCGGTCCAGTCGTCGTTCGTGTTCGACTAGGCTCGCTTCTTCGGCCTGCAGGTCCGCCACCGGCGCGCCCATGCGCATCAGGGTCAGTTGGCGGTGCAAGGACTCCACTTGATTCGCCTTTTTGGCGTAGGCGAATCGCTGCTCAATCAGTTGCATCTGCTCTGGATACAGCTTATTGGCCTTGACCAGCACCCGCTCGCGGACGCCAACCTTGCCGAAATCATGCAGCAACGCCGCGTAGCGAATCTCCATCCGCTGTTCCGCTGAGAACTTCAGCCCTTTCCAGCGCCCTAGCCCGTGGCGTTCCACAGCATCGCAAAGGCCTAGCGTCAGGCGGGCGACGCGTTCGGAATGGCCGGCCGTCGTCGGGTCTCGGGACTCGATGGCCATCACCGCGCCCTTGACGAATCCTTCAAAAAGTTGTTGGATTTCAACGTGTAGCAGAGCATTCTCAATGGCCACACCGGCTTGCCCCGCCAGCGCCATCAACAAGTCCGCGTCCGCCGCGTCAAAGACGCCACTGCGCTTGTTCAAAACCTGAATCACACCAACGCTTTCGCCGCGCATGTTCGTCATCGGCACGCACAAGAGCGAACGCGTGTGGTAGCCCGTATCGCGGTCCACGTCTCGGTTAAACCGTGAATCTGCATAGGCATCTGGCAGGTTCAGGGGCTGACACGTTGCCGCAACGTGGCCGGCTAGTCCTACGCCGGGCGGAACGCGGATCTCATGACCAACGGCCAGTCCTTGGGCAATTTTCGCCCATAATTCACCAGTTCGCGGATCGACCAGAAACAGGGATCCGCGATCGGCATCAACGACTTGGGTCGCCTCGCGCAGAATCAGTTGCAGCAGCGAGTCGAGATCGCGCTCGGAAATCATGGCCTTGGCCACGTCGAGTACGGTCTTCAATCGGGCGGCTGGATCGTGTTCGGTGCTCATGTCCGTTCAAGGGTTGGGAGCCGTTATCGTACACGGTTTGCCAAGCTAGGCCAGTCTTGGGCTGCCGGCGGCGCGGTATTGGGTCCCGCCATGTGGCTTGGCCTATTTAGGATGTAAAAACAACCGATTGGCCAACAGTCACGGCGGGGTTTTCCAGCGGCGACCGAACGTTGGAAGCCGAGCCATACAGTTTGACCGATCTGCAAGATCATTGCAGCCAACCCGCCAAGGCAGGTTTCTTGATTGCCAGCCCAGGGTTTCAACCCTGGGTCGCCCCAAATCGCTGACGTTGCACATGTGTCAGAGTGCATATTACACGTAACCCTAAGTGTTTTGCGGGTTACCGGAAAGCTCGCGGGGTTGTGGACTTTGCGGCAGGGGACCCGGCCGAACGCAGGGGTGAGCCCGCGCGCGCGGGCGAGGGGGGCCTGAAGCTAGAAGCAAACACTGTACCTCTAACCCGGAAGGAACTTTGGGTTAGAGGAACTAGCCGTCGCGACAACCGCTGAGCAAATCTTCAGCAGGGCAACGAATTCGCAGGTGAAAATGGTTGTCATGCGGCCTGACGCCAGCCCAAGGGCGGCGGAGCAACCGTTCAGCCCGGTCCTGCAGCGGTTGGGCGACGCCGAGTTGCTTGGCGTGTTCCAGCAGCATCTGGCGCAACGGCCCGTAGATCATGAGGAAATCGATTTCAAAATGCGGATTCTGCAGCAGAGATTCCACCAGTTTCCAGTTGCGGGCGACATCGAAGCGATAGCGACCGCCGTGGCTGATGGAGATGCCATCCTTGTCAAAGTGATGGTAATAGCTGGGGATATGCTGACCTTCGCCGTTCGCCATCAGCAGTGGGATGTCGACGTCGCGGCCCGAAGTGTGGGAGGTCGTTTCGGGCAGGTCGCCGCCGCCCTCTTTGCTCAAATTGCCAATTGCCAGGCGGTCTTTGCCCAGCAGGGGCCCCAACTGATCGGCGGTCCACAGAAGGCCAGCGACCAGTTCCTCCGTGCCCCAGCGATAGTCGTGATTGGCTGTAAAGTTCTGTAGTTGGTGGTGAGTCCCCACAGTGGTCATCGCCCGTCCACAGCCAAGTGTGCCCGCAATCGCCGTTCCCCGCGATTGGCTATTGCACAGGCGTGGTTGGGCCGTCGTGCTGCGATGAAGCAGGGCGAGCGACGGCAGCAGCAATGACAAAACAATGACTTTTCGCAAGGTTGGCTGCATGGCTCACGGGGGTCCTGATCACTTCGGCGCTGATCGTTTTGGCATTGCGTGCTGGCGGTTGGGCAACATCGGCCGCGGAGTTTGCCCGCAGTGGCCAAGGGCTGGCAAACCAGCCGCAACTAGCGCGCGATCGTGCCAGGGCGGTAACCGCCAAATCCTGGAATCAACACGAGATTATCGATAAGCAGCACGTCGCTATGCGGCAGCCAGCGGTCCATGCCTGCGCCGCCCATATTCTCTTGCCTGAACGCCCAGTTGCGCCATGGGCCGTCCCCTACGTCGTGCCAACTGCCATGGCTGCGATCCAGGACAAAGCGAACAGGCCAACTACTTGGAATAGAAGGCGAATTGCGGCAGTAGACTAGTTGCCAGCGCCCACTGGACGATACGGGTCCGCCCTGCACGTGGCTGCAACCGGCCTCCTTGGCCAGCGCTGTTACCGCAATGGCTCGCGTGGAGAAGTCCTTCGATCTGTGCATGATTTGCCCAGATGCGTCGTTGATTTCGTAATAGGGCAGCGGGGCCCGGTCGGACAGACCCTGCGCAGCGGCTGTGTCGCCTTCGCCGCCGTCCTCAGAAGCATCTAGAATCGTTTCGCAATCCGCGGTGACGTCTTGGTCGGACCAAGTACCCGTCGTCACGCCCAGCACCGCACGCACATGTTCTTGCTGCCATTGCCCATTGTGATCGGTTTGTGCCCAGCCAGCCAAGCAAATTCGGTCGGCTTGCCGGTCCAGCAGCAGCGTCCACGTCTGCAGCGCTGCGTTGTCCAGGCCCAGGCGGCAGGGCAGCCCGCAGTCTTGAGTCGGAGAGCGCGGGAAAATACCTGCAATTCTGTGGGATTCACCCGTGGCTAGGTCGAACATCGCCACAGTGCGCTGCGCATCCAGGCCAATGAGGTGGCGCGCATCCCACTGCCGAAGTTGCAACACCGGTCGATTATTCAGTCGTTTCTTGGGCTTGCCCCACCAGTTCAGTTCCCAAATGCCGTCGTCGCGTCCAGCAAACAGGCGATCGCCGCGGTGCAGCGGTGTGTGGGCGGTGCGCGTGAGGTCGTCGGGCAGGGTCGTCCAGGTTGGGGCCTCGGGCAAAGCGTCTGTTGAAACATCGTTTGTTTCAGCGGGTTGCCCGATGTCCGGCACGCGCGTTGGCGTCAATTCTAGGCCCGCACTGGGCTGTGCCACCGGAGCCCGCATTGGTTCGGGCGCTACCGGCCGCCGACACGCCGTAGCCACCACCAGATCCGCCAGCAGCAGCCACGGCGTCAGCCATTGGGCCTTCATCGGCTAGAAAAGCCCAGAGATTTTACCGTGATCATCGACATCGATCGCCTCGGCGGCGGGCACTTTCGGCAGACCCGGCATGGTCATCATGCTGCCGGCAATGGCGACGATGAACTCGGCGCCGCGTGATAGGCGAACCTCGCGAATCGGCAAAATGTGACCGCTTGGTGCTCCACGTAGCGCCGCATCAGCACTAAAGGAGTACTGCGTTTTAGCAATGCAAACAGGGAATTTCGGATACAGCGCCGTCCATTTGGCCAGGGTATCCTTGACCTTGGCGTCGGCACTGATGTCCGCCGCGCCGTACAAACGAGTTGCCACCGTCTTGATCTTGTCCCACAGCGCAATATCGTCGGGATAAGCGAACTGGAACGTAGACTTACCTGCGTTGGCGTCGATCGCCTCGACCACTTCACGAGCGAGTTCCTCCGCACCCTTGCCGCCGTGGGCCCAGTGGGTACAGAGCACGGCCTTGGCGCCCAAAGCTTCGACTTTGCTGCGTAAAAGCGCGTGCTCGGCGTCGGTGTCGGCCGTGAAATGGTTGACCGCTACCACCACAGGCAGGCCAAAGACCTGCTGCAGGTTGGTCAGGTGGCGCTCCAAGTTGCAAAAGCCCTTGCCTAACGCATCCAAGTTCTCTTGATTTAAGTCCTTTTGCGCGACGCCACCGTGATACTTCAGGGCGCGCACCGTGGCCACCAGCACCACCGCGTCCGGTTCCAGGCCGGCCTTGCGGCACTTGATGTCGAGGAACTTTTCCGCACCCAGATCGGCGCCAAAGCCCGCCTCGGTCACCACGTAATCCGCAAGCCCCAGGCTCGCTTCGGTGGCGATCACGGTGTTGCAGCCATGGGCAATGTTGGCAAAGGGCCCGCCGTGGATGAACGCCGGATTATTTTCCAGTGTTTGCACAAGATTGGGGCGCAGTGCGTCCTTGAGCAGTGCCGCCATCGCGCCGTCCGCCTTGAGGTCACGGGCCAGCACCGGCGTGCCGGTCCCACGTTGCACGCCGACTTGGATGTTGCCCAGGCGTTGCTTAAGCTCAGCTAGACTTCGGGAAAGGCAAAAGATAGCCATGACTTCGGAGGCGGCGATGATGTCAAAGCCATCTTGACGGACAAAGCCGTTGGCCGTGCCACCAAGCCCAACAACGATCTCGCGCAACGCCCGATCGTTCATATCCATCACGCGCTTCCAGCCGATCTGCCGCGTGTCCAGGCCGAGTTTGTTCTCATGGTGGACGTGGTTATCGACCATCGCCGCCAGTAAGTTGTGCGCAGCCGCGATCGCATGGAAATCACCTGTAAAATGCAGGTTGATGTCCTCCATCGGCACCACTTGCGCGTAGCCACCGCCTGCCGCACCGCCCTTGACGCCAAAACACGGACCGAGAGCCGGTTCCCGTAGACAAATCAGGGACTTCTTGCCAATTCGCGCCAAGGCATCGCCCAGGCCGACGCTGGTCGTGGTCTTGCCTTCGCCAGCCGGGGTCGGGCTGATGGCCGTGACCAGGATCAGCTTGCCGCGGGGCTTGTCCTTGAGCGTCTGCAAAAACTCAAAAGAAACCTTAGCTTTATAGTGGCCGTACGGGTCCATGTGCTCCGCGGGGATGCCCAAACGGTCGCGGGCGAGTTCCATCACGGGTTTGGGCTTGGCAGCTTGGGCAATTTCGATATCGGACATCGTAGGCGCTCCTTGAAGCTCGGGCCGCGTCAGCTGAACGCGGCGTATTCGTAAAACGTATGTTATATTCGGCGGTTATGTGAACTTCATGCAGCCTTGCCACCGAACCAGAGGCTGCAGGATTGCGCCGGGCCGCAGGAAAGGCAAGGGCATCCCTATGTCTGTGACAATACGAGACAAAACCCCGCAAGATCAAGGCGTCAAGTTCCGCCTCAGCAGCTCTAGCAGCGGTTCCAAGGCATCGACGTGCAGCCAGTGACCACTGTCCAGAGGATGGACTTGAACGCTTTGGGGTAACCTAGCCAAATGAATGAGGATTTCAGGCGTCCAGCGGGCTTCGCGCAAGGCTCGCACCAAGTGAAACTGCAGGCCCGGTGGCGGATTTTCGAGCACCGGCCACAAGTCGGTTTCAAAGTAGGACTCCAGCATCTCCAGCACGGCGTTCAGCTCAAAGTTCCAAACAAATCCATCATCTACGGCGCGCATATTGGTCGTCATCCACTGGGCGATCGGCAGGTCAATGCCGCGCCCCTGCAGCGCCGGCACCACCGCTTGACGGCTGGGCAGGGGCAAAGGAATGTGGCGCAGCGCCTCGATCACATCAGCAATGCCAACAAGTTCAGGCTGTTCAGGCTGCCGCGGCTCCGGCGTCGCATCCAGTAGCCAGACCTGCCTCAGGCCCGGCCAGGGCGTCGCGGCGGCTTGCAGAGCGACCTTGCCCCCGTACGAGTGGCCCAGGACAAAGGCGGGCGCAATCGCATTTTTCGTACAGTAATCGAGCAGATCACCCGCGCAGGCTTGCAGCGTATGCGGTGGCGCTGCGCCGTGGGACTGCCCGTGGTTGCGCAGGTCGATCAGGTGGACCCGCAGCCAGGGCAGAGCTTTGCACAGCAGAGTCGCTAGAGTCCTTAGATTACGCCCAGATCCCAGGATGCCATGGATCAGCAGCGCCTCGACGGTCGGCTGACTGCCCGGTGCCTGGATGATGACGCTGTGGAGGGTAAAAGTGTTCATGATCAGCAGGTTTACTCGCTGGGGTACAGAAGGCCAATCTGCGCAAACCCAAAGACCAGTCTGTCCCGAGGCCCGGTAGATTCTACTTGGGCGCGCACGCTTGTCCAAGGCCGGCTGATGCTTCATCAAAATATTGATAAGACGGGGAATTCTTCTGCTGACCGCCATTGCCAAGTACAGCCCAAGGCCCACCGTCGGTCCTGCTCGACGTCCGCCCCTCAACTCGCTAGCCTGCACGGCGCAACCACTGAGCGAACCGATGGCCACTGACGCATGGACCCCAGTAAGATCGCGAGTTTCAGGCGTTCTTTCGCGCCTTTGCGATCCTCCCTTGGCCGTCGCTCTGGCGATTTGGACCGTCACGGCCGCTAGCCTCTACTTGGTGATGGGGCGCTACGACGGTCTGGCTATTGCCATCAGCTTTCTGGGTTTCCTCGGCTTTGTATTTTGGCCATCGCCTCAACAGGTCAAGCCCTGGCCAGTGCCGCGCGTCGAACGTCTGCTGCTCTTTGCGGCTGCACTGCTCTGTGGCCTGGTGGCGGTGCAACCCCGCCTCATTTACCTGACGCGTTTTCGCACCCATCAAGCGTTTTTGGCGCTCCACGCTGCCTCAGCGCTCCTGCTGCTGCTGGCCGTCTGGAGGCTGGGACCGCGGGGTCGTCAGCGCGCTGCTTGGATAACGCTAGTATTTCTTGGGGTTGCGCGGTTATTGGTGCCTTTCATCGCGCCGGTGCCGCACATCGACTCTTGGACGCTGCAGCAGGAGGCCGCTGATTTTCTCCTGCGCGGCGTCAATCCCTACGCTGCTGAGTATCGCCAGATCTATCCACCGGATTTGTTTGGCTACGTCTCGCATTACGGCTACTTACCAGCCGTCCTGTGGTTTGACACCGTGGCGCGCCTGCTGACCCGAGACATCCGCTTTTCCTACGCGCTACTCGACCTGCTTTCCGCTTACCTTGTCTACGCTTACCTTGCTCGCCGCCACAAATCCTTGGGCCTAGCGCTGGCCGTCTTGATGCTAGCGCGCCCGATGGGTTCCTTTGTGGTTGAGCAGTGTTGGAGCGAACCACTGCTGGTCCTTGCCGCCGTGGTGGCGATTCTGACGCCTGGTTCCACTGCGCGTTCGGCCGGATGGAGCGCGGCATGGATGCTCGCAGCCAAACAGTCCAACGTGCTGCTGCTACCCGTTGCCTTCGCCAGTGGTCGCGTTCGCCACAAATTGCCTTGGATGATTCTAGGCTTCGCCGCCCTCAGCCTGCCCATGGTGCTGTGGGACTTTGAGGCGCTGTGGCGGTCCACCGTGACGGCCTTCGCCCGGCCCATGCCGCCGCGCCACGATGGTTTTTCGCTGTGGACCGTGGCCCTTAACGTTGGGCATGTCGAACTATCTGGCTGGCCCACAGCCGTCTTGCCGCTTGGTTTTACAGCACTATCCAGCTATTGGGCCTGGCGACGCGATCCGGTGCGCGCCCTTGGTGCCGCGGCCATGGCCTTTGCCGGTCTGTTTCTGACCGCCCGGCAGTCCTTCGGCAATTACCACGACTTCGTCGCCGCATTGCTGATCGTCTGGCTGGCCCTGCGCTTGAGGCAGCGGGGAGCCTAGACACCGATCCTGTTAGATTGTCGGATTTTGCGGATGACTGGGCGTTTGCGCCCTATTCGTAGCGCAGCGCGTCGATGGGATCGAGTTGCGAAGCCTTGCGCGCTGGGTAGGCACCAAAGATCACGCCGACGGCTGCTGAGAAACCAACCGCAATTGCAATGACATCGGGCTGAACCAAGGTCGGCCAGCCGAAGGATTCCGCAAGCTTGGCCGCCGCTAGCAAACCGAGTGCGATGCCGACGACGCCGCCAAGAATGGATAGCGACAAGGCTTCGACTAGGAATTGAGCAAGAATATCGCGAGGTCTTGCGCCCACGGCCATGCGCAGGCCGATCTCACGGGTGCGCTCGGTGACGCTGACCAGCATGATGTTCATGATGCCAATGCCGCCCACCAACAGGGAAATCGCCGCGATACTTGCCAGCAGGGTGGTCAGGTTCTTGGTGCCTTCCTGCTGGGCGCTGGCCATTTCAGCCAGGTTGCGAACGTTGAAATCGTCGTCCTGATTGGGACCGATGCGGTGGCGATCGCGCAGCAGGCCCATGATTTGCCTTTGTGCTGCTGCAGTTGTCGTCGCTGAGACGGCACTGATGAAGATCGTGCCGTTGAGGTACTGCGCCATGCCGCCCTGAACCTTGGACATGAACGTAGTCTGGGGCACGAATAGGGCATCGTCGTAATCCTGCCCCATCGCGGATTGTCCTTTGCGTTCAAGGACCCCAATGACCTGAAAGGGCACGTTCTTGATGCGAATCGATTGGCCGACAGGATCCGCTGAATTGCCAAAGAGTTTCTCGACGACGGTTTGGCCGAGCACGGCGACCTTGGTGCCCGTCTCGACATCGGATCCTTCGAGGCTGCGGCCATGGACGACCTTCCAGGAGCGAATATCGAAGTAATCCGGCGAGGTTCCGGTGACCGAGGTGGTCCAGTTCTGCTCGTCGCTCATCACCTGCGTGTTGCTGCGCAGGGCGGCTGAGGCGCGGCGAACAGCGCTGCATTCATTGCGAATTGCGTTCAAGTCCTCCCAGGTCAGCGTCGGCATCGAGCCAAAACCACCCATGGCGCCGCCCTTGGACGTGCTGCCTGGTAGGACAATCAAGAGGTTAGCGCCCATCGATGCGAAGGCTGCTTCCACCCGCGCCTTGGCGCCTTCACCGATGGCGACCATGGCGATCACCGCGCCGACGCCAATGACCACGCCCAATGTGGTCAGCAAAGAACGCGTTTTGTTGCGCAAAAGTGCCCGCAGCGCGATGCGGAAGGTCTGTAGCAAACTCATGCTGTCCCCGATGCCCCGTCCACGGCTAGGGGCGGCTCGATGGGCAAGACTTGCTTAGCAGGTTTAGGCACTTGCCTCTCGTCACTGACCAACAGGCCGTCGCGCATCACCACCACGCGGGCGGCAAAGGCCGCGACGTCGGGTTCGTGGGTTACCAGCGCCACGGTGATACCTTCCGCGCCCAATTCCTGGAAAATAGCCATAATTTCAACGGTCATCCTTGAGTCCAGGTTCCCCGTTGGCTCGTCCGCCAAGATGAGGCGAGGCTGGGAGACCATGGCGCGGGCGATGGCCACCCGCTGCTGCTGCCCGCCTGACAATTGCGACGGGTGGTGGTCCATGCGCGACCCAAGCCCCACGCGTTCCAGGGCGTGCCGGGCGCGCTGAGTCCGGTCACGGCCACTGACGCCGGCATACAGCAGAGGCAACTCCACGTTTTCCTGGGCACTTGTCCGGCTCAGCAGGTTGAAGCTCTGAAACACAAAGCCAATCGTGCGGTTACGTACGATGGCCAGTTCGGACTTGTCGAGGTTGGACACGTCGCGGCCGGCCAAGCGATAGGTACCGGCGGTGGGGCGATCTAAGCAGCCGATAATGTTCATCATCGTCGACTTGCCAGACCCGGATGAGCCCATGATCGCGACAAAGCCGCCCTCTTCTACGTCCAAATCGACGCCGCGCAGGGCCCGCACGTCCACGTCGCCCATCCGGTACATCTTTTCAATTTTGCGCAGTTCGATCAGCGCCGCCATGGGCTTGGTCCTTAGTCCGCAGTCCGCTCGCCACCACCGACGCAGCGCGCCGGGCGTCGTTCCTACAGGCCTCGGCGACCGCCGCCGCCGCCACCGCCCATTCCGCCGCCGCCCATGCCGCCGCCCATCCCTGGCATGGCCGCCGTTGGCTTGGGCGCGTCGGTTTCGATCGCGTCGGTGATGATCACGTCGCCGGGTTTGAGTTCGCCCTGGACGATCTCCGTTAGGGAGCCGTCGGAAATTCCCGTTTTGACCGGCACCGCCACTGGCTTGCCAGCGCGCAATACCCAAACAGTTCGCTTGGTTGGGTCGCCCTTGCCCTTGCCGCCCTTCCAGCCGCCGCTGCCATGGCCGCGTCCTGCTTCGCCCGTGCCGGTCGGCGTTCCGGCTAAGCTGGCGGCATCGCCCTTGCCCTTGCCCTCGCCTCGGTCGCTCTTGGCCGTCGCGCTGGCGGTGTCGGGCAAAGAGAGTCCAAGACTTTCAGGCGGCTTAAATCGCAGCGCGGCATTGGTCACCCGCAGCGCATCGTCCTTCTTGGCGTAAATAAACGTGATCGTCGCGGTCATGCCCGGCTTGAGTTGCAGTTTGGGGTTCTCAACGTCGATCACGGCGTCATAAGTCACCACATTTTGTACCGTTTGTGGCGCATTGCGAATCTGTCGGACCGAGCCGCGAAAAGTCTCATTAGGCCAAGCGTCAACCGTAAACTGTGCCTCCATCTTATCGGAAAGCTTGCCAATATCGGCTTCGGCGACGCTGGTATCCACCTGCATGCGCCGGAGATCCTCGGCTATCAGGAACAAAGTCGGCGCTTGCAGCGAGGCCGCGACGGTCTGGCCCACGTCGACATTGCGCTGAATTACGGTGCCATGGATCGGCGAATAAATGGTTGTATACGTGAGGTTCACTTCGGCTTGATGCAGAGACGCCTTGGCTTGGGCTAGGTGGCCGTCGGCGGCTGCCACTGAGGCATGGGCGGCGGCCGCATTGGCACGGGCAGTGTCATGGTCAGCCTGGGCAATAAAGTGGTTTTCGGCCAGCTGCTTAGCGCGACGAAGCTGCACGTCCGCATCGCCGGCTTGGGCCTTAGCCTTGGCCAGATCGCCCTTGGAAGCCATGTAGTTCGCTCGGGCCTGTTCAACCGCTGCCTGAAACAGCTGCGGATCGATGCGCACGAGCATGTCGCCCTTTTGCACCTCCGAGTTGAAGTCTGCCCCCAATTCAGCAATCCGTCCTGAGACTTGCGCGCCTACCTGCACAGTCACAAGGGCCGATAAGGTGCCCGTCGCCGTCACTTTGGCAACGATGCGCCCGCGATCAACCGTCGCTGTTTCGTAGCGAATGGCCGGCGGTTTGTCGTTGTTCTGCTTGCGCCAATAGCCATAACCTGCTGCCGCCGCACCGAGGATCACCAGGCCAATGGCCCACTTGCGAAATTTTGAGCCTGCGTTCGCCATCACCCTGCCTTGACCACCTAAGCGCGGCAGTCATCCACCAAGCTAGGTCGGTTGGGTTGCCCCATGGTGCCGCCAGTGTAAAGAAGTGCGAAACCCTTGGACAGCGTGGGGCGGGTGCGCCTTGCTGGGCCTCCGTCGAGCGATTTGCCACGGCGCGTGCCTGAAGCGAATTCGCCGCGCGCCTGCCTGTCAAAGCCTGGCCGGAACGGCGAAACTACTTTGGAATCAGGTAGGTTTCTGGCATCAGGTCGATGCCGCACTGTAGTCGCTCGCACCAATCGACAAACTGAGCCACCATCGCAGAACCACGAAAGAAGGCCCCGTGTTGGGGTACGATCATCTCAATATCCAACTGCCGCACCATCTTGGCCCAAACCCGCAGCGCCTTATTGCCGGTCATGTAGCGCTGGTGAAAGGACAGCATGAACTGAATATGCCCTTCAAAATCAGAAACTTCCTGGTATTGCGTGCCAAACGACCCGCCGAGGTCGCCGCTGTAGAGAATGCGCGAGACCGGATCGTAGACTTGGCAGTTGCCCGGCGAGTGCAGAAAGTGCGCAGGAAGAATCAGCATTTTGCTGGTGCCTAGGGGCAGCACCATCCCTTCATCGGCGATGGGTTGCAGGCGGTCGGCCACGAGGCTATCGAGACCAAAATGCGGAATAAATCTCGTCCACAACACCGGCGTCCACGCCATGGCCGTGGTCGACATGAGCCAGCCGTTGGCCGCAGCGACGACGTCCGGGTCCTGGTGCGAGAAGAACAGGTGCTGCAAGGTCGCTGGGCCCAATTGCGCAAGCACTTCAGACAGTAACTTGGCGTAGACCTTGTGCCCGCCCGGATCGAGCAGCATGCCCTGGTCGCCGTCGACGATCAGGTGCTGATTGGCCTGGACGGCTTGTCCCCGGCCGAAATCTTCAAGAAAGATATTGCGGTGCGTGCCGTTGTCGAACAGGACCAGCGAAGTCATGGCCAATCTCCTGCGCCTGTCCCGTCCCTCTTGAGGGCTCTGACCAAACAGGTGCATTTCCCTTGAACAATCAGGAACTACACGCTCCTAGGGCGCTTCATGCTCTTTGTCCGCAGGCGTTGCGCCATGGGGTATCCCAGGGGCAGCCGGCGGGCGAGGCATGCGCACGACCTGGGCTTTCTGCCGCAGCGCCATTTCCAGCTTCTGATTGCCGGCTAATGCGCGTTCATTCTTGAGGTCATCGGCCAACATCGCCTCAAAATCGGCCTTGGGCGGTAGTTGGGCCGCCCGCGTTTCGACCACGCGCACGATCCAATAGCGATGCTTGGCACCGTGGACAACCTCAGAGAATTGCCCCGGTTTAAGCTTGGTGACCTCGGGACGCCACGGATCGGGCAACTGCTTCCAGTGCAGCCAGCCGAGGTCCCACGGCTTGAGGCCTGCCGCCGGCATTTCCCCGCCCAGGCTCGCCTTGGCCACCTCTTCGAAAGACTTACCAGCTTTTAAATCAGCTAGATAGCCCTGAAGCGGCGCTTCTTCGCGCCCCATGATCTGCTCCATGTGCCATTCGGTCTTGAGCTCCGTTTCGTGTTCCTTAAAGTAGGCCTGCACGTCGTCCGGACTGACTTCGGGCGCCGTCTTGAGCGAGTCGCGCTTGGCCACTTCAGCCAGCGATTGCCGGCGAAAACCCGAGGCGGCCGCCATCATTTTCTGCCACTCCGCCTTGTCCTTGCCTTCGAGCTCCAGGCCCTTTTGCTGGGCGTACTGGGCCATAATCTCTTGATTGATAAGCAGTTCTAGGACCTGATCTTCCATCTCCGGCGGTGGCGAAGTGTCACCTCGGGTGCGACTGCGCAGGAAAATGCGCACTTCATCGCGCAAGATCGGAACACCATTGACCATAGCTGCAACGTCGAGGTCACCCATCGCCGGCTTGGTCGCTGCATTGGCCGTCGGCGCGGTTGCCGCAGAAGCCGCGGACTGGGCAGGTGGCGCAGCGAGTTGAATCGGTTGAGAATTCTTCTGGCACGCCTGGGCGGTCACAGCCGTGGCGATCAGCAGGGACAGGGTCAGTTTGCGTTGCATGTGCGAGCTCCGCAGGCGGGCAGGGTGCCTGGGACGGGCGTTGTACGTCGTCCTGGCAAGATGGGAAAGGGGCGATCAGGCAATGGCGCGCAATCAAGGGGCAAAACGGACTGAGGGCGCGCCCGAAACCGGCCGAAGCCAGAGTCAGACGCGCCCCCAGCCTAGGCGATTACTTCGCTGCGTGGCAGGTGTTGCAGGACTCGATTTCGTCGCCGCTGTACGGATCAGCTGGCGTCGGATCGAAGGTCATCTGCTTGAAGTGGGCCTGTGCGGCCAAGTCATCATGGCACCCGTAGCACGGGTTACGCGACGGCTTGGTCATCCAGGAACCACTGCTTTCTCCAGCAACGTGGCACTGTTCGCAGTTGCGGATGTCCTGCGGGTAGCGGATGTCCCAATGGCGGGCCGGGAACTCATCCTTGGCACCGACGGTGGTCAGCGGGTAGGTCAGGTTGGCGCCATTGTGCACGCCGTGGATGCGGCGAGAAATGGCCTTCGCACCCGACCAATCGCCAGTCGCGCCCTGCACTTGCTGATCGTGGCAAGCACCGCACTGATCCGGGGCCGTGTGGTCCAGGATCTTGTGGTGACCCGACACGTCGAAGATCTGACCGATTCCGGTCGGACTTTCGTGGCAGCTGTTGCAGTTACCCGCTACCGGCGCTTCTTCCGTGGCCTGCTTGACCTGGAAGCCCGTCTTGGCAACGGTCGGACCCTTGTAGTTCTGCGCCTGACCCGAGATCGAGCCACGATCCTTGAACTCGATGTTGACGAAGTAGGTGCCGGGCACCAAATCGTCCACCGGATCAAGGGTGTAGGTGATCTTGTCTTTGGCGTAGGTGACCTTGGGGTCCACGTAGCGCAGGTTGCCATTGCTGGCGACCGGCAAGTACGCGTTGATCATCGAGTTGCTCACGGTGCTCATGGTGCTGTAAGTGCCATTGGTGTTTAGCACATTGAGCGTGTGGATGCTGGTGTCGCCGGCCACGGACTTGATGACGCCTGCGGAGACGGAGAAGGTCGCAAACACAGTGGTATTGAACACATCCGGCAGACCCGTGGCAAGCGCGGGGAACTGGATGGCAAATACCGTGCCGAGGTTACGGCTGCGCACGCCAAACTTACCGGTCGCCGGATCCTTGAACGCAATCGCGCGCTTGGCGAAGGCAGCCTGCTTGTTGAAGTAGGTCACCAGTTCGTCGACGGTGACCTTGGTGACGTCAGCAAAGCTGCCAGCAGCCGCGGGGAAGGGAACTGTCACGATACCGGGGACTTGCACATCGCCGCCCCAGGCATCCTTGGTCCAAACCACTTGACCTTGGTCGACATTGATGGTGACCGCGGCCTTGACCAGCGTCAGGTCGAAAGTACCCGCGGTTGCCGAGGCAATCCAGGCACGTGCAGACGTCGTCAGCACCGGCACTTGCTTGGCACGCGGACCGTGCGCAAAGAAGTTGGCGGTGGTGAACAGGCCATCCTTGGCGGGGCAAGCGACCTTGGTCGGGTCACAACCTTCGGGCGTCGCGTCCTGGGCCAGCGTGGTGTGGTCGATGGGCGCGTTGTTGTTTTCCGGATCCTGCAGGACCAAGGTGACGACCGGGCTTTCACCCACATCGAAGTACTTGCCGTTCTTGGGGGTCGAAACCGTCAAGATCGGATTGTAATCCATGGGGATACGGATGTCGTCAGTCTCAAAGTGGGTGTGAACCGTATCGATCGGGAAGATCAGCGCGGTCTTGTTGCCCGTGGCCGGGTGGCAGGTTTTGCAAGCAGAGTCATCGGCCTGAACGCCGCCGACGTGGTTGGTACCGGCAACGAAGTCGACGTCATCGTGGCAAGAACCGCAAGCGGCGCGCGACGGGACGTTCTTCCAGTTGTCGACCTGGGCGCCCTTGCCCTGGTGGCACTTGGTGCAGTTCTGCGCCAGCGCCGGGAAGTCAACGTCGCTCCAATCGCTGAAGGTGCCGTCGCTGTTCCACTTGCGGTATGCACCGTTGTCGGCCGCTTCGTTGACGTTGGCCGTGGTGGTGTCATCCCAGAAGATGCCGTCCTTGCCCTTGTTGCTGGGCAGGTCCGAACCCATGTGCAGCTTGTGGATCCACACCTTGAGGTCAAGCACGTTGCCGCTGTACGGGTCGGTGTTGCTCGGGTTGTGGCAGGTTTGGCAGGTGGTGACGTTGAGGCGGTCGCCGCCGTGGCCGTGGAATTCCGGGCCGTGGCACTGCTGGCAAGTCGCGGTCTCGACGATGTTGCGGGTCGTGGTCAGCGGCGTCACGCCATCGGGCACGAAATCCAAGTACGCATCAGCCGTTGGGCCACTCGAGCCGCCAAACGTGACCAGCACGCGGTGGGTCAAGGTGCGGTCATACTTGGTGGCGCCGTCAGCCAGATCGGCCAAGCCATCTGCGGTCTTGGTCAAGTTGGCGAAATTGTGCCAGAACACGTAGTGGTACGATCCGTCGCCGTTGTTGGTCAGCGTGCCGCCCTTGGTCGGATCGGCATTGCTCTTCTCACGCGCGGGTTGGAACGTCACAGTGCCGTCGGGCGCGGGCCAGCCGTACTTGGCTTGGTTGGCCGTCGTCACCTTGTTGTACATGTAAGGCACCCACTTGGTGAAGCTTTCGCCACCGCTCGGCGGTTGCAGCTTGACGAAGTTGGCGTTAATGGCGGTCACCCAGGTGACTGGGATCTTGCCAGTCACGTCGGTGACCTTGAAGTCGACCGTGACCTTACCAGCGACGTCGGCCGAGGCGGCGGTGATCGTGGCCAGGGCCTTGGTCTTGACGCTGTTGGCGTACTGACCAGTGCTCTGCAAGTAGCCGATACCATGGAAGTTGGGGATTTGCACGCCCAGACCGTTGGCGCCGTTGAGGCCATTGGCGACCGAGACGGTGGTGCCGTCCGGGCAGCTGATGGTCTTGGTGCCGTTGCCGTTGTCCTTGACTGTGCAGGGTTTGGCGGCCGCGCCGTCCTTGCCCGCAGCGCCCGTGGCGCCGTCGGCGAGGTTGACAGCGGTGCCGTCGGTGCAGGAAACGGTCTTGGTGCCGTCGCCATTTGCCTTGACACTGCAAGCGGTTCCATCCTTGCCCGCTGCGCCGTCTTGGCCGTTGTTACCGGTTGCGCCGGTCGCGCCG
>CAIMEY010000048.1 GCA_903840165.1 uncultured Myxococcales bacterium
CGGTGCGCGCAGCGCATGAGCCGTGCCAAGTCTGGCACGGCGAAAGTGGAGAGGACTCCGCGGTGCGCGCAGCGCATGAGCCGTGCCAAGTCTGGCACGGCGAAAGTGGAGAGGACTCCGCGGCGGGCGTAGCGCATGAGCCGTGCCAAGTCTGGGACAGCGAAAGTGGAGATCGCGGGCCCCCTTGAAACTAGAAGGAAACGCTGTACATCGAACCCGCAAGGAACTTCGGGTTTGAGGTACGAGCCTCATTGCACCCCGACGCGAAAGGCAAACCCGCCGTCGACCACCGCGCCGCGGACGTCGATATCCGGCTTGTGCACGGCCTGGGCCAAACTCCGCAGCGCCCAAAACGAGAGAATCCGCCAAGTTGTATCGGCAAACAGCGGTGAGCCCACGCAACGCAGCGTCGCGCCGTCCCGGGTCTGCAGCACGGTCACCTGCGGCTGTTGCACCAGTGCGTACGCGGCAAAAAACGCTTGGGGCATCTTGGGTAGCAGCTTCTGCAAGCCAACGGCACGCAGGGCCAAACGCTGCAGGGTGCCCAAATCGGCCAGGGCATCGCCAAGGATGAAGGGCTCCAGCGCCCCGAGTTCACCCTCAGTGCACACTTGCGTGATCGTTTCGGTGAGCACGAGCTGCCAGCCCAATGGGTACCAGGCCAGCGGCTCGGGCTGATCGGGCAGGGTCTGCATCTGCGGCGGCAGCGCTGAGCGAACTTGGCCAAGGGCGTCAGTTCCCCAGTGATTTCGAACGTTTTCTGCCCAACGCGCCAATAGCGCGCCGCGGACCTGACCGCGCAGCGCCAGCAGTTGGCTCACAGGCGCCCGCGGCATCTGCAGCCAATGTGCGTGCGGATGCCAGACTTCTTCTATCATTTGGATAGGTTGCTGGTGTTGGGTTGCATGGCTAGGCCCTTGTGCTTCCCGCAGGGCGCTCCCGTCAGGCTGCGCGTGCCTCAATAGTGGCGTTCCAGGACGTACCAGCCAAAGGCGCGGAGGAGCAGTTTTGGCAATGAATCCAAGACCAAAGGTTCCAGCTGGGCCCAGGCCTGTTCTACCATCGCGCGGGCCTCGTCTTCGCAGGCTTGGATGGCACCGTGTCGCTCTAGGTCGGCGATGGTGGCTTCAATGAGCGAGCGATCGCTGGTCTTGCTCTCGACCGTTGCCCAGAGTTTCTGCCGTTCTTCCAGAGACATGCGGCTCATGGCCTTGGCGATGGGCAGGGTCACCTTGCCGTGGGCAATGTCCTCACCGCGGTCCTTGAGATCGCCGCGGAAACCGCGCAAATTCAAGACATCGTCGATGATCTGAAAGGCTAGGCCCAGCGCCTCAAAGAAAAGGCCGACGCCTTCGATCTGCGCCTCGGAACCACCACCGACTAGGGCTCCCATGCGCGCCAAAGAGGCCGCCGGCACAGCCGTTTTCAGCCGATGCACGGCCAGCACCCGTCGTTCGAGCAGGGCCCCGTCCCCGCTGGCGACCACATCGGCCATCACATGATCGTGACCGCCAATGTCCAGGGCCTGTCCGGCGTGCCCGGCGCGCAGACTTTCAAAGTACAGGTCGTAGAGGCGCAGCCGGTTGTGCGGCGACACGTCCTGGCTAAACAGCAGGCGTTGACCCATGAAATAACAGGCTGTTCCAGCATTGATGGCCAGCGCCTCGCCATGAACCAGGTGCGTGGTCGGACCGCCGCGGCGCACGGTGGACTTGTCCTGCACGTCGTCGACGATCAGCGAACCGACGTGCATCAGTTCAGGCATCGCGAGCCACTGCACGTACGTCCGCGAATCGCCGCCTACCACATCGCAGCAGGCCAAGGCTGCGTAACTACGCCAAGATTTGCCGCCGCGATCGGTAATATCGCGAACCGGATCGACCATGGTGCGGGCGAGTTGGTTGACCTCTACGCCGTCCATGTATTGAGGCCGGTCCTTGGAAGCGATCATGTCCCGCGTTTGTTCCCAAGTCGGGTTGCGGGGCAGGATTTCATTCACAGACTTGCGGACTTCCCGACCCACGGCCGCGAAGAATCCGTCCATGTCGTTCATCGCTACCATGCCCGAGCGCTCGACATAACCCAGCCCTGTGACGTCAGAATTGCCAAAGCGGCCTAGCACGTCGACCCGGCCCTCCCAGAACGCCGGCTTGGAAATCAGCGTCACGAACTCTTGATCGTCAAAGGCGGCCTTGAGGGTCAGGTCGATGCCAGCCGCCGGTACGTGCAAGCGCCATTGCGTGGGATATTCCTGGAAAGTTCGGGTACTGGACCAACTCGCCGTCGCCTCGAGGGTCATGTCGTCATAGCGATGCTGCTGTCCAGCGGCATCGACGACGATGGCCCAATTGCCGCGAGATTCCAGGGTATCTTCATCAATCAGGGCATAGGCCGAGATGGCGCTGCCGTCCGCCAACTGCACACCGCACCAGTTCCAACCGATGTTGCCAGCCTTCTCTTGAACGGTCTGCTCGCTTAAATGCGTACCAAATTCATGGTCATACCAGCCACTGCCCTGGGCAATGGTCTCCACGCCGCCGGGCAAGGTCACCGACCCCGTCAAGGTGCAGCGGGGGATGAAGTAATAGAACATGTCCTCGCCGGACACGCCGCGCACCACGCCGTCCTCGCCATGGCGGGCGGGAGCCACCAAAGGCTGCAAAACAACGTCAAAACCGTATGACAGGTGTTCGTGGCGAACGCTCAGTTCGTACGAGCCATCGTCCCGCTTGCGCAGCGATTGATCGTCGAAATTGAGGTCCAACTGCTGCAGCGACACGTGCGGATCGTGGACGAACAGCCGATCGGGCCGCGGCACCTGCCCTTTGTCGAGCACTTCGCGCAGGGCCCGTTGCAGGCGGGGATCGCGGCTGCCCTCGCCACGTTCTAGCCGGATTTTCCCGAGCCGCGGTGCATCCTTATCGACCAGTGACTGCGAAACGTATCGCTGATTGCTGGGGTCCGAGATGGCCCAAGTCACCGAGTGCGCGTGCACGGGGTTCTTGGTTTGCGGATCTTGGCCCGAGACGATGCGAAAAAAGGAAGCAAATATCGATAGTTGTTTGCCGGTGACCGTCGTCAGGTGGCCGTTGATGTACCACCACTCGGTGCTCGACGAGGCGTGGGGCAAATCATGGACCGCCAAATCAATGGGGCCCGATTGTGGCCAATCACTCGGATTCTTAGGCATTATGGCTTCCTGTAACGTTTCTGGACCCATTGCGGTAGCCATGCGGCCGGGCATCAATCCGACACCTCACCGCAGCCTACGTCAAGCCTGCGCTACCAGATCCGTGCTCGTTGGCCGCTGATCCGGCGTCCAAGCGCCCCGCAAGGCCAGCACCTGAGGGGCCAGGTACGGCAAAACCAGGGTCAATCCGAGCTTTGCAGCCTCAACCCTGGCAGCCGGCAGCAACTGGTAGATGAGCGTCGTCGCGCGGCGCTGGCGCTGAGCGAGTTCATCGGGGTCGAGGTTGTGCAGCGGCTCCGGCGGCTCTAGGGCAGGCACCGGCCAAGGCAGGGTGGAGACTGTGTTGGGCATGTCTGATTGCGTAGTTATATCAGAAAGTTCACCGACCAGGGTCGGCAGGCCAATCGGACTCACCCAACCACCGCCTCGGTCATGGCGAGGAAACTGCCCGTGGAGCCACTGCTGCAAGGCATTGATCGGCTGGGGCATTTGCAGACCGCTGGTTCCCCGACTCAGGGACTGAGACGCCTTTTGCACAACCAGGGTCAAGGCTTGGGCCGCCTGCCGCCGAGTCATTGCCCGAATATCATCTGGAATTTCGCGAAAGTAGGCCGATGCCTCTGGGGAGAGCCGGAGCGCCTGCACGGCAACGCCCGCGGGTGTCAATCCAAGGATCGTCCCCGCCGGCAGAGATAGAAGCAGCGGAGAATCTGTCTTTGTATCAATAGGTTGGCTGAGCATCGGATCGGAAGTGATCACCCAGCCGCCGCCGAGAGCCTGGACCTGTACATCGCCCACGCCGAGCGGATCGCGCGCCACAAGCACGCGGTTTTGCGCCAAATGGATCACGCACAGCGTCCCCTGCCAGGTCAGCGACTGCAGGCCCGTGGGACCAAAGGCGGACAGCCATTCAATCATCAGAGCGCGGTGGTCGCAAAGATCCCGAGGAGTTCCGCGGATTTGTAGGCGCTCGCTGAGGGAGTGGTCCGCACATAGGGCCCCACAAAGGGTCCCTTGCCCCTTGCCGTCGGCGCTGTGGTGCCAGCCTCCCCAGACAGCGACTGCGACAACACCGCTTTGCCAAAGCGAAAAACCGGGACGATCACCCAGCCAAGCCTGCAGGTCCGGCCCGGAAACGCGATGGAAGACGGCAAAACGGCGCAGCATGGCACAGATGGTGCCACAATGCCCCGGCAAGCGCATGGGGGAGGGCGAATTGGGTTGATTTGACCTGCCGGTGCCACTACCATCTATGCGGCATTGCCGGAGGTTCCCTTATGGCCGCGTTGACCCATCGTTTGCTGTCGCTTTGTTGTCTTTGTTGTGTAGCGATGCTGGGTTGCTCTGGATCCGATTCCAGCAGCAAGACCGCAACTACCGCCGGGGCTGGCACCAAGTGCGTCTTGCCCCAGGATTGCCCCAATGGGCAGACTTGCTTGGCTGGCAAATGCGCAAGCTTATCAACGGGTACAGACGCCACCGGCAGCGACGCCAAAGGCAGCGACACAGCCCAGGACACCGGCAGTGACAGCGGCAGTGACAGCGGCAATCCGGCCACGGACATCGGCAGCACCGACGCCGGGCCTGTCGACACCGGAATCCAGCCGTCGAGCGACCCCTCGTGCAAATCTTGCAAGGTCGATGGCGACTGCGGCGACACGAACTACCAATGCATTCAGCTGATTAGTGCCGCATTCTGTTCGCGTAAGTGCGCGGCCGATGGGGATTGCCCCACGGGCTACAAGTGCAACGCCGCCTCGAGCGATGCCAGCAACAAGCAAATGTACTGTGTTTTACCGTCGTTTGACTGCGGCGGCTGCGCTGGCGATCCCACCGTGTGCACGGGTACCCAGCAGTGCAACGTCAATACCAACCCGCCTTCGTGCGTCGACGTCAAGCAACAGTGCGATTCCTGTACGCAAACCAGTGACTGCGCCAGCGGCTTTGCCTGCGTCAAGCAAAACGACGCGGGCGGCAAGGTCTGCTCGCCAACCTGCAGCAATTCCAAGGCTTGCCCGGAAAACAGCGTCTGCCAGAACTTCTTTGGCACCCAGGCCTGCGCCTTTGAGGCCAAGAGCTGCTGCTTTGGCAGTTCCTGCACCGTTTCAACCGCTTGCAGCGCCTGCACGCCCGACAAATGCATTGGCGGCGTTTGCGTCGAATGCAATGTGGACGCCGACTGCAAGGCCGGCAAGTGCAACACCACCGTTCACGCCTGCGTCAGCACGGCCTCCTGCCCGCCGGAGAAGCCGATCAAGCTGGCGGCGACCGGCGAATGCGTCGAATGCACCAATGATTCGCACTGTTCGGCCAGTGCCGCGGGCAACAAGTGTGACGCTGTCGCCCACACGTGTGGCAAGGGCTCGCAGGGCTCTGAATGCTCAGTGTGCACAGGCAAGTACCCAGGATGCATCCAGATTAACGGCAACTGGACCTGCGTCGAATGCAGTACGGACGACGATTGCAAGGCCAAGAACGCCGGCACCTGCAACGGCACCAGCTACAGCTGCACCGGTACCGTTGGCACTGGCGTCGGCCCGACCAAGGGCTCCTGCACCCAGGACAGCGATTGCGTCAACGGACCCACCACGACGTTCAACCTCAAGTGCGATGTGCCCAGCGGCCTGTGCTACGACGCTGACGGCGGCTGCGACAACGTCGTGGCCTTCTGCAACGCCGCCGCCGGCTCCAATTGCGTGCAAGCATCCAGCCTGTTGCCCAGCGGTGGCATCCCCGGCTTACCTGGCGGCAGCGGTCCGGCCCCCACGTCCATGACCTGCTCTTGCCCCCTTCCGGGCAGCGGCGGTGGCGGCAGCGGCATGCAGCCGTCCAGTTCTTGCCAGTTGGTGCTCCAACTCAACTTGGTGCCAGCCCTCAAGAGCTGCGATTGCAGCGCCGACCCGAACAGCGCCAACTGCCAGTACTTTGACCTGACCCAGGGCAAAAACGTCGCCTGCTGTGAGGCGGGCGGTTCCTCCGGAGGTGGCTCAGGCAACCCCTTGAGTATGTTGGGCTGTATGGCCAGCATGATGGGCGGTGGCTCGGGCAGCAGTGGCACGCCGTCCGCCTCGTGCTTTGGCGGAGCCTGCAATGATTCCGGATGCTTGGCCGCACTCTTCGGTGGCAGCGCCGCGACGTCGACCGGTCAAGGCACCTGCGCCAAGTCCGGGGCCTTCTAGACCAGCGCACTTCGTTCACTAGAACAGCGCACCGCGCCAATCAAGCAAATTTGCGCAGTTAGAAGCTCTCCAAGAACACCACGCTCTTGGCGTGCCGGCTGTTTGCGGATGACTCCGTGCTAAGCCTGAGTTGTCAAAGGCCGACTCGCTGGTCCGCGAGGAACTAGTACCGCAAACCCGAAGTTCCTTGCGGGTTAGAGGTACAGTGTTTGCTTCTAGTTTCAGGGGGGCCCGCGGCTCCCCTCGCCCGCGCGCGCGGGCTCACCCCTGCGTTCAGCCGGGTCCCCGGCTGCAAAGTCCACAACGCCGAGTCCTTACCGGTAACCCAGAAAGGACTTAGGGTTACGTGTACTAGCTCGGCACGGGGAAGCGCCTTACGGCGTCTTGGTGCCCACGGTCACGACTTCAGCCGGAGCAAAGCCAGCGCGCAGTTCGACTTTGCGCGGCGCTTGGGCGGCGACGGGGTCCGGAGCGGCGGGAACTGCGCCCTTGCCGACGTTGGCGGAAGACCGGCCTCGCGCTGAAATCTCTTTACCACCAATGGCTTGGGGGGCCGTCGACTTGGCCGAAACAGCACTCGCTGGGCCCTTGGCTGCTGCTGCGGTGGACTTGGCACCCTTTTGCGCAGAACGTGCTGCATCCTGCGTCGCTTTTGCCAGTTCTTGCGCGACCTTGGCCGCCTTCTTGGGATGCTTATAGGCGTCAATGTCCCCTTCAAGCGCATCGACCTGGGCCTGCAAAGTTGCGAGGTCCTTGGTCTTTCCTGTCTTGTTCATACGCGCAATGCGCTGCCGCAGCTTCTTGACCGCTCGGCCTGCCGCTTCGGCCTTGGACTTGGCTTGCTGCTTGGCAAACATCGCTTGATCTTTGGCGATCCGTCTGGCTTCGCGGCGCTGCTCAAACTGATCGATCAAATCGCCGGTCGTGCGGACTTTGATGACTTGCCCGGGCTTGACTGCCCCTTCGGCAAGCTGGTTTTCGGCCAAGAGCACATCGACCGTGACGCCCAAAGGTCGTGCAATTTCGCCTAAATAGCGCTCATCCATCACCGTGATCGTCCGCGTCTCGACCGCCGGCCGGCTCGGGATCACATTGACCGTGCGCGCTTGGGTCGCAGTGCCCCGGCCCGCCTCAATCAGGTGGTTGACGGCCTGCCCCACCTGCTCAGCGCCCTGCATGGGCGCCCTCTGATCGCAGCCAGCAAGCCCACTTGTCGCGCACAGCGCCAGGACCGATGCTATGCAGCGCAGGGGCCCCTGCCAGCTCGGGGTGCGGTTGCTGAACAAGTTAATGAATTTTAAGGAGATAGAGCGCATGCGCACCTCGATCCGCAACCGTCACGACTGCACCGGCGAGTCGGCCGGTAGCCGGTGCCCATTCCGCGGGCCCTCTGTAGTTTCGCTGGGTCCCGACCGCACGCAAGTTTTTGGCCCCAGGCTGTCCACAGGACGGCGATGAAGCCCAGTTCACCGAACATTTCGGCCCTGACAACCGGGCTCTTCTACGCGGTGATGGCAGCAGTGGCTGCGCTGTGGTCCAGCCTTTTGCCCCAAGGAATGAAGGGCTTGCTGGCCCTGCCGCAGACGCTGACGGTGCCCTGGTGGTCGGCGGGGCTGGGAGCGGCCGTGCTCCTCATCGGTTCGAGTGAACTGGCGCAGGCGCAAAGTCCAGCGATGCGGGTGGTTGCAAGCGAAATGTGCGAAACAATGGCACCTTTCACTTGGCCACGTGCGATCTGGTTCGCCTTGACTTCTGGTCTGGCGGAAGAGGCGCTGTTTCGCGGTGCTGCGCAGGCAACGCTCGGCCCCTGGCTGACCGCCCTGGTTTTTGCCTTACTTCACGGGGGGGGGCGCAGGCGAACGCTGCCGTGGGCGGCCTTTGCCTTGCTCGCGGGCGTCGTCCTTGCCGGTCTGGTGCGTGTCTACGGATCGCTGGCTCCCGCCGTTGTCGCCCATGTCGTTGTCAACGCGGTCAACCTGCGTAGACTACAGCGCTACGCGGCTTAGGTTGCCGCAGGGCGTAGCCAGTGAGCGAAGATCACGACCGATTGGCCGGCTGGGTTAGCCTAGACCTACGCATGCTCTCGATACTGCTGATTTTTAGCAGTGCCGTTGCCATCCTCGTCCTCGCCCTGCATTTCAAGGGCCGGCGTTGGGACGAGTATGTTGTTGGTTTTGCTGCCGTCTTCTGTCTCGCTCTGATCAGTTCTCTGATTTTAACCAATGTTTTAGCGGTGTTTCCGGCGTTTAGGGTCGAAAGTCTCTTCGCAGTCCGCTAGCTATTTCGCTGGCCATGGGCCCCGCTTTGGGCATGGCTGTGGGCCAAGCGGTGGCAAAAAGACGACGGGGCCAGCACGGTATCACCGGCCAGCCCCGTCTCAAACGCGGAATCGGTTATTTTTTCAGGATCTTATCAATCGTCGCGCCGAGCCCTTCAGCTGAATAGCCGTTGGCGGGCTCATACTTGTGGCCATTGATGAAGACGGTCGGCGTGCCTTCGACGCCCACCTTGGAGCCCATTTCAATCGTAGATTCAAGAAATTTATCCCACTTCTTGCTGTCGGTCGCAGCCTTGAGCTTGGCCATGTCCACGCCGGCTTCCTTGGCCACGGCGGCGATCTTGTCTTCGCTCAGGTCCTTCTGATTGGCGAACAAGGCCTCGTAAACCTTCCAGAACTTGGCCGGATCCTCGTCCCAAGCTTCTTGGGCGGCAATCGAGGCGGGCTTGGCGAACTGGTGGAAAGGCAACGGGTAGTGGGCAAAGACGATCTTGACCTTGTCCGCCCGCGCCTCTTGGGCCAGCTTGATCGGATCAGTAATCCGCGAGCAGAAGGGGCACTGGAAATCGCTGAATTCCACAATGGTTACCTTGGCATCCTTGGGGCCCTTGAAGGGTAGGCCGTCCACCTGGATGTCGACCACTTTGTCGCCGAGCTCCGAGAAGACCTTGCCTTTAGCAATCACTTCGTCGTAGTAGCCCTGGCCCTTGTTGTTGCCGGCCTTCTTGATCTCGTCGTCGATCACGGCTTTGAAGACGCCAATCGGCATGGCGCCGGCGATCTTGTGGCCATTGATCATAAAGCCGGGCGTGCCGCGAACGCTGACGGAGGCGCCGAGGGCTTGGTCATCCTCGATCTGCTTGGCGGCCGCCGGATCCTTGCGATCGGCGTTGAACTTATCGATATTCAAGCCCAATTCCTTGGCCCAGGTCTGGAAATTCTCCTCCGTCAGCGTGCCCTGGTTGGCAAAGCACTTGTCATAGAATTCCCAGAACTTACCCTGCTTCTGCGCCGCGATGGTCGCCAGCGAGGCCGGCTTGGCATTGGGGTGGAAGGGCAGGGGCGTGTGCTTGAAAACAACGCGGATCTTGTCGCCGTAGTCCTTCTCGAGTTGCGTGACGGTCGCAGCGGCGCGGCTGCAGAAGGGGCACTGGAAGTCGCTGAACTCGACGATGGTGACGATCGCCTTGCTGTTGTCGCCCTTGATGGCGTCGCGCTTGAGGTCGATGGGCACTTTCCACAAATCTGCAGCGTCTGGCGGGATTTGCGCGGGGCCATCGTCGGCCTTGGGCTGATCGCCGGGCGCGGGACGTCCCGGTGCGGCCGCTGCGGCGGCGGCCGGCGCTGGGGCCTGGCCCTTGAGGAAGTAAGCTACGACTTTGGCACCGTTTTGCGGGTCACGCTCGGCCGCAGCGGCTTCGGTCAGCGCTTCACCGGACTTGCCGGCAGCCTGCAGCTTCTTGGCAGCGGCCAGGGCGGCATCGACTTCGGTCTTGAACTGCTCAATCGGCTGCGCGCCCTGCAAGAGCTTGCCATTGATGAAGAAAGACGGCGTTCCCGAGGCACCGACGGCATTGGCCGCCGCGGCTTCGGTGTCGATCTGCTTGGCCAACTTCTCATCCTTGAGATCGGCCTTGAATTTATTGAGATCGCAGCCGACTTCTTGGGCCCACTTCTCGAAGTTGACATCGGTCAGCTCGCGGTTATTCGCGAACAGTTTGTCATGCATTTCCCAGAACTTGCCCTGCTTGTGGGCTGCCATGGCTGCCAGCGCGGCCGGCTTGGCGCGGTCGTGGAAGGGCAGAGGCTGATTGGTCCAGGCAATGCGAATGTCGTTGCCGTAATCCTTGAGCAATTGGTTGACCGTCGGCTCGACTTTGGAGCAGAAAGGGCACTGGAAATCGCTGGATACAATCACGGTGACCAAAGCCGCCGGATTGCCCTTGTGCGGCACGGTGCTCGGTGCCCAATCGCCACCCGCCACAGCAGCGGCAGGTTCAACGGCGTGGGGTGCCACCTGGGCTGCCTGTTGAGACTGGAGATGATTGGAGAATCGGCCGGCAGCAAAGGCGATTAGCATCGCGAGCACCACCATCAACAGGGCGTTTTCCTTCTTCATGGGCGTAGGTCCTTGCAGTGGGAGCTCTTTGAAATCACGATGATTTCGCGGTTCATCCCGGATGTTGCGCGCTGGGTCAGCAGTTTGCGCCTTGGCCCGTCTAGCCGCATCGTGCCCGGGGGCAGTCATGGGTGGACGCGTTTATGGACAGCGACTTACCTAGTGTCGTCCCTCGGTCCTCGTGGCCGGACGGCAGTCCCAACTCGGCCCAGTGACGCGTGCATGGCGCGAGCCAAATGGGCGAAAAACGGCAAAAGGTAGGCTCCTCGCAGGCCTACGTCAAGCGTGCTCCCTGGCCTCGATCGGCTTGACCTGCCCCAAGCGAGCCGTCCTTGTTGGCGTAGTCCGCCGATAAGATAGCAACTTGCGCCCCTTGGGCGATTCCCGTAGCCTGGGCCGCAGAACGCAATGTTCATAGGGTTTGCCATGCACTCCAGCCTTTTGTCCCGATTGGTCGGCTTGTTCGTTGTCCTGTCAGGCCTTTGCAGTCTGCCGGCCCTGGCCTCGGTGCCCCAGGTCGTGTCGATCGATGGCGCGCTGCGCAGTGGCGGTGGCGTTGCGCCGGACGGCAACTACAAGATTCAGTTCGCTTTGTACAAAGATTTCAGTGGCGGCGCTGCCCTGTGGAATGAACTGGCAAGTCCTGTCGCGGTCAAAAACGGCACTTTTTCCTGGCAGTTGGGTAGCGTCAATGCGCTGGCGCCGAGCCTACTGGCCAATCAGCCGACGATCTTTGTGGGCGTCAGTGTGGGTGACGATCCAGAATTGCCAAGATTGCCATTGACTTCAACGCCTTTCGCCCTGCGCGCCAGTCTCGCAGAAGGTGTCGATTGCACCGGTTGCGTCACGTTGCAGCAAATCGATCCGAAGGCGCTGCAAGGATTTGCAAAGACAGCGGATTTGTCCAAGGTAGCGACCACTGGCAACTATGGCGATCTAGCGGGCAAGCCGACGCTGGCGACCGTAGCACAGAGCGGCAACTATGCAGATTTGATAGGGATACCTGACCTGACTGTGTTCGCCCAGGCTGCAGCCCTGGCTAAGGTGGCGACGACCGGGCAATACGGTGACCTGCAAGGACAGCCGAATCTTGCCCTGTACGCCAAGAGCGGCGACTTGGCCAACGTGGCGATTAGCGGCAACTATTCGGATTTACAGCAGAAGCCTATCGTGCCAAAGGTCGGTGAAGCCTGCGGATCTGGCCTTGTGCTGACCGGATTTGCCGCAGATGGCAGCTACACCTGTGTATCCTCTTTGGATGTCAATAACTTACCAGCCAATGGCCTGACAGCGGTTTCCAACAAACTGCTCACGGACGAGATTGCCGATTCCGTGGTCAGTACCGCGGTTCCATTGAAGATTCCGGACTACAACCCCAAAGGCGTTTCCGATAGCGTTGTTTGGCCCGATACTGGTACGGCGGAGGCCTTGGCTATTAGTGTCGACCTGGCTAACTCCGATGTTGGTAAGGCTTTTTCGCTGGTCCTCAAAGCGCCGGACAACAGCACGGTGACCCTGTATGATAGCACTCAGCCCGGCGGCGTCCTCAAGACGACGTTTACCGACAAGACCGTCCTGGCCAAGGGCAGTCTGAGCAGCTGGGTGGGCAAAAATCCCAAAGGAACCTGGACGTTGACCGTCATCGACAACAACTTCACGGCGGGTGGCTTTGACGGGCAACTCAACGCCTGGAGCCTACAGGTGACGATTTTGTCCAAGACAAAAGTCAAAGCATTCGGCGGTTTTCAGTTCTTCAATGCGCCGAGCAACCCCGTGGTTTGCGACGCGACGCAGTCGGGCTTTTCCTACTACAACACCACCGATAAGGCGTTGTACATCTGCAATGGTACAGACTTTTTCCCGCTTAGCCTCAGCGTCGTTGGTGCCCAAGGCAACCCTGGCGTGACCTGCAAGGATGTCCTGACCAAGATGCCGGCCTCCAAAGACGGCGTCTACTGGATTAACCCTGACGGCAAGGGCGCTTATCAAGCCTACTGCGACATGACTACCGACGGCGGCGGCTGGACGCTGGCGATGCGGTTCAAGAACGACGCCAAGCTCGGCTGGGCCAGCGCCTACTGGACCGACGGCAATGTGTTCAATGACGATGGGGCCGGTTCGCAGGACCCTTCTCTCAATGTAGACGCCAAGTTTGCGGCCTTCCTCAATGTGCCGGGCTCCACCTTGCGCGGCTGCAAGGGCGTGCCCGCTGGCGCCCAATGCTTCCAACAAAGCACCGGTGGTTCCAAGGCGTTACAGGCGCTATTCAACGAGAACTGGAAGGCCGGCGGCCCCAACCGCGCATCGCTGGTCGCGGTCTTTGGCGACGATGGCAGTCAGCCCAACTGCAATCAGACTGGTATCAACAACTTCAGTAGCTACGGCGGCCCCGGCACCTATTCGGCGGCGCGCTTTGGCTTGGTCGGCAACAACGAAGGCGACTGTGCCTCCACCGACTCAGGCTGGGGTTTTGGTGTGTATGGTTGTAGCAATACAGCGCTTTCTTGTGGAGCTGGTTTGGCGACATGGAACAGCGGCGCTTGCCCGACCAGTTGCGTCCAGGGCTCGCTGTGGGTGCGTTGAGGCCCAGCGGCAGCCAGAAATCAAAGTAAATTAGCGGATGTGCCAGAGCCTAGCGGGTTTGCGGCGCTGCCACCAATGGCACGCGCGGAATCAGCAGCGGATTGATGGGCCGCGGCCGGGCGTTGCGCAACGCGTCCGTGGTCGCCTGGGGATTGGGCGGCTGCTGGCCCGGTTGGCGACGGGTGCGAAGGTTGTCTAAATACGCATTGAAATCAGCATTTTCGGGCTGCAAGCGTACGGCTTCTGCCGCGAACTCGATCTTGGCATCGAGGTCGGTAGCACCGCGAGATAAGCTTATGTAGTACTGCGCATTTTTCTGTGTTCGCACGACATCGTTGGGCCAAGCTTGGGCGCGCGCGTCGGCTACGGCCGCGGGGGCTGGCAACCAGCCGAGTAAGGGGCCGGCAGGATCGGAAATAGGCGCTTGCCGATTCGGGGGTTGCAAGCGTTGCGCAGTGACCAGCAGACTGGCCATCGCCACAGCGGCGGCGACGGTAGGTAGCCATCGCCACGAGGCTTGAGGTGGTGCAGGCGTGTCCTGCGCAACAGTTTCGAGAGAGATTGCTTGATATTCAACAGGTTGCGGTGGTGTCTCTACAGCGGCGAACTCACGTTCCGCTAGGTCTACGCATGGCTCAGGGGCCTGGGGCGCGGCAGTGTCCCGCGTTTCAGCCGTGTCCAGAGCCTCGGCAGTGTCCAGCGTTTCGGCAGTGTCCAGCGTTTCGGCCGTGTCCAGAGCTTCGGCAGCGCCCGCAATTTCAGAATCCGCGGTCGTTCCATGTGATTCTGACTCTGCGGCATCGTCGGCGGCAGGGGCATGTGGGGCTGGAGGGCTAGGCCATGGTGGTTCAGCAGCAGTCATCGCGGCGCAGCATGCCACGGCGCTGGGGTGGGTCACAAGCGGGCCGAAGCTGGGCAGTCTTGGGCAAAACTGGGCAAGAGGTGCCCAGCATCCCCGCGGCTTGCCATAGCCACCGCGCCTTGCATCCGCAGCGCTGTCCACCATCCGCAAAAACACCAACAGCCAAGCCCGCTTGCCTGTCCCCCAGAAGGGCCTAGGCGGCGGACTTGGCTGTGGTGTGAACTGCGGTGGTCACCGCCTTGGCAGCGGGGCTTATTCCGCTTCCAGAGCCTTGACTTCCACGACAACCTTGGCGGTCACGTCGCTGTGCAGCTTGACCGTGATCGCGTACTCGCCCACCGTCTTGATGACGTCGGGCATGACGAGGTCGCGGCGGTCGACATTGAAGCCCTTTTCGGCCATCAAGTCAGCAACTTCACGCACGGTTACCGAGCCGAACAGCTTACCGTCCTCACCCGCATGGCGAGTGACAGACAGGCGCAGACCGTCGATCTCCTTGGCCGCACCCTGAGCCTGAGCCCGGGCCTTGGCCATGCGCGAGGAGGCAACCCGCTTTTGATGTTCAAACTCACCCACATTGCGCTCATTGGCCAGAACAGCCAACTTGCGAGGCAGCAGGTAGTTGCGACCAAAGCCATCGGCCACGGTCAGGACATCGCCAATTTTGCCCACGTTGGGCACATTTTCGCTGAGAATGACTTTCATGGAAACCTCCTAGTCCGCCGTGGCGCTGGAGAAGGGCATGAACGCCATGATCCGCGCGCGCTTAATGGCCGTCTGCAACTCGCGCTGATGCGGGGCGCAAACGCCGCTGATGCGACGGGGCACGATCTTGCCGCGCTCAGTGATGAAGCGCTTGAGCATGCTCGGGGTTTTGTAATCGATATACAGCGTCTTGTCGGCGCAGAACGGGCACACCTTGCGGCGGCCAAAGCGGCGCTGACGCGGCTGCTGGGCTTGTTGCTGTGGTTTTTCGGCTTCCGGCTTCATACCATGTCCTCCACGCTCATGTCGTCCATGTCGTCATCGCGGCGACCGCGGTAATCATCCATCGGACGGCGCAGATACTGCTCTTCTTCGTCCTCTTCACGCTCGGGCGTCAGGCCCTCGACGCGCTTCTTCTCGGCTTCGACGTCGAAATCGGTCAGCTGAGCAAGCTCAGACAACCGCACGGTTTGATAACGGATCACGTCGGTCGAGATCTGCAACTGGCGTTCGACTTCGTGCACGTAGGTTGGTGCAGCGATGTAGCCGAAATACCAGTAGTTTCCCTTCTTGGTCCGGGCGATCTCGTAGGCGAGCTTGCGCTTGCCCCAGTCGGCCAGTTTCAACTCGACTCCGCCCAACTGCTCCATCGCCTTAAGTAGGCGCTGATGCAGCTTTTCCACCACGTCGGCATCCGTTTCGGGCCGGGTGATGAAGAGCGTCTCGTACATGCGTACCAGCATGGCTCTCTCCTTGTGGATTCGCAGCGTTTGACCGAGGCAAGTTGCCCCATCGCCCGTCTGCGTTAGCCCCCGCTTGATGAGCAGGAGCAAGGTTGGCTGCCGGCCTTTCCGGACAGCCCTGGCCGCGGGAAGAATCCCGTTGCCAAACTAAGAATTGCTTTTCTTGCTGCCAGCCGTCCCGTTGCAGCGGTTCATCGCCGCATGGACGCCCAACGATGCGATGGCGTTCAACGCGACCGACGCACGGTCGATCACGTCAGGTAACTCCGCGTGCTCCAAAGCGGAAAACGAGGACAGTACCCAATCTGCTACATCCATCGCCGCATTGGGCGACCGGCCGATGCCGATCCGGACGCGGGCAAATTCCGCCGAGCCGAGCTGCGCAACCAAGGAGCGCAGGCCATTGTGCCCGCCATGACCGCCGCCGGCTTTGATCTGGACCCGGCCAAAGGGCAAGTCCAAATCGTCGTGCAACACCACAATTTCCTGGGGTTTTAGCCCATAGAACTGCGCCATTGCCTGGGCCGGATGGCCCGACAGGTTCATGAACGTCATCGGCTTGAGCAGCCACAAGGGCTCGTTTTGACCAGCGCCACCCAAGGTCACGCGGGTCAATTCGCCTTTGAACTTCTGCTGCCATTGGGCGTTCTGCCCGTCGGCAATCCGATCGGCCAGGAGCCAACCGGCATTGTGCCGCGTGTGGGCATAGTTACGCCCTGGATTGCCCAAAGCGACGATCGCGCGGATCGCCGTTGCCGGATGGGGCGAGGGCTGAGTCTTGCCGGACGGTGATTCCATGGCGTTTGGCGGCTGCTGGTCGCCTCGAGGGCGGGGTCAGGTTCACGGAAAAGCCAGGAAAACCGAGGAGCTACGGACTGACTACTTCTTGGCCTTCTTCTCTTCGACCGGCTTCTCTTCCACCTTGGGGGCCAGGATCTCGAAGATCTTGTAAGCCTTCTTGAAGACCGGCTTGACGCCCTCGGGCAGGGGCAGCTGCTCGACCATCATCGCATAGCCATTCTCAAACGGCGTAATGTCGATTTCGATGGATTTTGGCAGGGTTTCCGGCGTGCAGCGCACACGGGCGTAGCGCGAGACATGCTCCAACTGACCGCCGGCCTTCTGACCGGCCGAACGACCGCTGAGCACCACGGGCAGGATGACTTCGATTTCGCTCTTGGGCGTAATGCAAAAGAAATCAACGTGCACCAGGGTGCGGGTCAGCGGGTGGATCTGCACTTCGCGGGCGATCGCCAGATGCTGGGCACCTTCGGGCATCGTCAATGAAAACAGTTGGTTGCGTCCGAACGCGCTCTGCAGGCCCTTCTTGACCCACTTGGGATCGACGGCAATGGCCTGATTGGCGACGCCGTTGCCGTACATGACCGCGGGCAAGAGCCCAGCGCGGCGCACTTTGACGGCGACGTCTTTGCCAGAGAGGTAACGAGCTTTGACGGAAATAGCTAGCGTATCCATGGGTTACTCCAGTCTTTGTGTCTGCGCGAACGCCGTGCCCGGGCTGAGCCGGGAACGCAAACTTGCCGCGAAACGGTCACCCAGCCTTGGGGGCCGAACACGCGGGGCGCGCAAGTGTACAGACGGATTGATCGCTGTCAAGGCCTTGGCGGCCACCCACCTCTGGACTCGCGGCGGGACAAAGGCCTGGAATTCAGCAGGTTCTTGAACGTGCTCCTGCCCTGGCTCTCCCCGGGCCGGTCCTGCTGGGCCCAAAGGTCACGGACCACGCACTTTGCCCCTCTTGTGCCGGAGCGGCCCCCGGCGTGACAATACCCGGTGTTGCGCGCACGCCGCCGCGCTGAGGCCCATGCTTTGGAACACCAATTTCGCACCATTATTGAACCTTTTCGTATTAAGGTCGTCGAGCCTCTGGGCATTACTACGCAAGCGGAGCGCCGGGTCGCGCTGGAAGCGGCGCACTGGAACCCGTTTCTGCTGCACGCTGAGACAATACTCATTGATTTGCTGACCGATTCGGGCACTGGTGCCATGAGCGCCGCGCAATGGGCGGCCTTGATGATCGGCGACGAGACCTACGCCGGTAGCCGGTCGTTTTTCGCCCTCGAGCGAACGGTTCGGGAAATTACGGGCAAAAAGCACGTGATTCCGGCCCACCAAGGCCGCGCCTCGGAGCACATTCTCTTCTCCGTGCTGATCAACCGGCCTGGGCTGGTGGTGCCGGCCAATAGCCACTTTGACACCACGCGCGCCAATGTGGAGCACTTTGGCGGAGAGGCCCTCGACCTGTTGCCGCCCGAACATCAGGATCCGCGTACGGATTTGCCGTTTAAGGGCGATATCGATCTGGTCCGCTTGGCGGCCGTGCTGCGCGATCGTCCGGGCCAAGTGCCTTGCGTGATGATGACCGTGACCAACAACCGCGGCGGCGGACAGCCCGTTAGCCTTGCGAATTTGCACGCAGTTCGCGCGCTTTGTACCGAACACGGCGTGCCGTTGCTGCTCGACGCGGCCCGCTATGCGGAAAACGCTTGGTTCATCAAGGTGCGCGAACAGGGGCAGGCGCAGCGGACAGTTCGCGAAATTGCCAAGGAAATGTTCAGTCTTTGCGACGGCTTTACCATGTCGGCCAAGAAGGACGGCCTAGTCAACATCGGCGGTTTGCTGTGCGTGGACGACGACGCGCTGGCCGAAGAATGCCGCACGCGCCTCATCCTTACCGAAGGATTTCCCACCTATGGCGGCTTGGCCGGGCGCGATCTGGAGGCTTTGGCTGTCGGGCTGGTCGAGGCCCTGGATGAGGACTATCAAGCCTATCGCCACGCTTCAATCCGCTATCTTTTTGACCGGTTGGACCAGATGGGCATTCCCATGATGCGGCCCCCGGGCGGTCACGCGGTCTACGTGGACGCAGGGAGCCTTCTGCCGCACATCCCGCCCCATGAGTACCCGGGATTGGCCTTGACCAATGCGCTGTTCCTGGCCGGCGGCGTGCGCGGTGTCGAAGTCGGTACGGTGATGTTTGGCCAGCCCGACCCCAATGGCGGGCCCGACATTTGTGCACCGATCGAGCTGGTGCGTCTGACCTTCCCGCGGCGCACATACACGCAAAGCCACGTGGATTACTTGGTGGAAGTACTTGCCGCCGTGCAGCGCGACGCGGATTCGCTCCGTGGTCTGCGGGTGGTCAAGCAGAACAAGGTGCTACGTGCATTTTCGGCTTGGTTTGAACCGCTTACCTAACCCGTCCTACTGAACTGGCCCGCACGGCTCCATCTTGGCGGGGGTGCCGGCCATTGCCGCCACGTTCGGGCTGGGACCCGGCGGGCGATTTGAGGTTTCATGACCGAGTTTACTGTACGATCTCCGAAGGTTCTATTGCCGGGGCCCCAAGTCGATCTGGCCACCTGGCCGGTCGTTGCCTGTGACCAGTACACCAGTCAGCCGGCCTATTGGCAGCAGACCGAGGCCAACGTCGGCACGCAGCCCAGTACGCTCCAGCTGATCCTGCCCGAAGTGTACCTGGGGGCGGGCGATGAGGAGAGAATCGTCAAGATTCATGAGGCGATGCGTGACATTGTCGCCAAGAACCTCTTGGTGCCGTACCAGGGGCCGATTTGCGTGGAGCGGAGCAGCCGGGGCGGTCACGGTATGCATACGCGGCACGGTATCATGGTCGAAGTGGATCTGGAACAGTATGATTTCTCTAAAGGTTCTCAGAGCATGGTGCGCGCTACCGAAGGGACGATCGTCGACCGGATTCCACCGCGTATCCGCGTTCGCTCGGGGGCTCCTTTGGAATTGCCGCATGTTCTTCTGCTTTTTGATGATCCCGCCAATGCCGTCCTTGGGCCGATCTTGGCTGCCAAGGAGGGTGCGAAAGTCCTCTATGATTGCGAGTTGATGCAGGACGGCGGGCACATCACCGGCCGAGCGCTGACGCAGGCCCAGAGCGACCACCTGTTCGCTGCTTTGCAGGCGCTCGCGGATCCCAAGGCTTTTGCAGCGCATTATGGGCTGCCAGCCGACTCACCGCCCCTGCTCTTTGCTGTGGGCGATGGCAATCACTCCCTGGCGACGGCCAAGACTTGGTGGCAACAGGTCAAAGCGACCTTGGCGCCCGAAGCGCAGGCGACGCATCCGGCGCGCTGGGCCTTGGTCGAACTGATCAACATCCATGATCCTGGGCTGGATTTTGAGCCAATCCATCGCGTGCTGTTTGCCGTCGCGCAGGACATCGAGGCGGCGCTGCACGCCGCCTTTGGTGCCAATGTGCTTATGACGCCCGCAGATTCGACGCGACTGGCCGCGCAAGTCGCTAACCATACCGGGAGTCAGGCGGTTGGTTTGGTGACGCCGGCGGGAGCTTGGCTGGTCGAGTTCCTTCATCCACAGGCGAATTTGGCCGTTGGCACGTTGCAGCGCTTTCTCGATGGCTGGTTGGCCCAAGGTGGAGCCCAGGGGATTGACTACGTTCACGGCGCGGACGTGACGGTCGACCTCGGGCAAAAGCCTGGACATGCAGGGTTTTTGCTGCCCGCGCTCGACAAGGGCGCCCTGTTTGCCACCGTGGTCCACGACGGTGCCTTGCCGCGAAAGACCTTTTCCATGGGCGAGGCCTGGGAGAAGAGGTACTACTTGGAATCTCGCAAGATCACTTAGTTTTCTGCGGGGATCCCCGGGATGATCGTCCCTGGATCTGCGTGGGTAATCGTCCCTGGATCGCCCACCAATCCTGGGTTCACGCCGTTGTCGAGGTTGCGATGGGCCGAGGTCACAGCCTCCCGCACGCGATCATCGCCCCGGCGCTTGCCGCGTTGGTCTGGGCATCTGCGTCGCTCTGGGCTGATGTTCCGACCTATTTTCCTTGGGTTCCCTTGTCTGCCGGTTTTGGTGCGTCCGTGCATGGCCTCAGCGTTGTGCCTGCAAGCGATGGCGGCGCTGGTTCGGTCTACCTGCAAGGCGATGATATCAGCGGACTATTTCGCAGCGAGGACTGCGGGGAAACTTGGCAGCCCGTTCAAGGCGGGCCTGCAGGCAGCACCGGCGTCTTGGGTGGCTACGCGGATGAGCAGGGTTCCTGGGTGAATTGCGATTGTAAAACAGCTAGTTGTCCAGATGTTCCAGTCTGCCACAGCGGCATAACCTATGGCGGCGCACCGGCCTCTTGGGCTGGTGCGGGCGGCGACCCGGGGGCGGTCGTTTGGGCAGCAGTGCCTAATCAAGTCAAGCAGTTGCCGGGCTACGCAGGCGCTCAGCAGGTCATGCTGCGCACTCGCGCGCGCTATGCGTCTGTGGATGGGGGTCGGCAAAACTACCCCTTATCGGCAAGTTGCAAGGCGCTGAGCATCGATCATGGCCCATGGGCTGCTGTGGCCCTTGACCGCGGCGAGCCCGCTCAAGGTCGCCTAGGGCACGCCGTTGTCGCAGCCGGGGCGGCCTTGTTGCGGCCGATGCTCGAGTCACCTAGACCGATGGAGGCCTCCGGCTGTGCGCAACCCGTAGCATCAGCTGGAAATAAAAGCGATTTTTGCGCCCTTCGCAGCATCGCCTGGACTCAAGACCTTGGAGCGCAACTGGTCGCGTCGCTTCAGTCCGGTGCCCAGCGTCATTCGGCCATGGCGCATCTCCTTGATTTGGCTTCGCATTGGCACTACAGCTCCCTGGCCCATTTGGCCGTTGCCCACGGTTCGGGCTCGTGCAACCCCAAGGGGCCCTCCGCCGCATGTGTCATAGATCCCAAAGCATTTTGTCACGGCGCTGCCCCCCAAGTTGGCAAGACAGCGGTGGAGGATGGCTGCCCGGCGCCGACCGATTCGGCCTGTGGTTGTCAGGACGACGCCGGCTGCCATTACCCCGGGGTCATCGACCTGCAGATCGACCCTCGCACTGGGTGGGCCTACGCTGCAAGCGATGTTGGACTGCTCGTTTCGCCAGATGGCGGGCGTACTTGGACGCGCACCGGCCTTGAGCCTCAGCCGACGCTGGCGCCCAATCCAGGGACGGCACCGCCGCGGCCCACCGCCCTGACCTTGCCGGCGGGCTTTGTCCAATGGCCAAATGATTCAAAGGGTTTACAGACCCTTCTCCAAGCCACGGCGCCGCAACTGCTGGTCAGTGAGCCGCCGCAGGCACAGGCCCAGCCAGAGCCGGAGACCCAGTCAGAGCCACGGGCGGCGAACTGCGGCGAACAGGCCTACGACCTCAACAAATACCCGCAGTTGATTGAGCGCGTTGGCGCACTGTCGATGCAATGGAGCCCCTCTGGTACCTCGGCCCAGGGGCGGAGCGATGGCACCTTGACCGTGTATGCGCCCGTCACGTGGCGGCAACAGGGCGTGCTGCAGTCTTCGGTCCTGGTCGCCTCCCTTGAGCCCGGGCAATGGCGCTGGATTTTCCGTGATACCCGTAGCTTGCGTGCCGAGCCAGGCTGTCCGCCGCGCCTGCATTCGCTGCAGGACCCCCAACTGCCGCAGCCGAAATTGCCGATCAGCCAGCAATACGGGTTTAGCCAATGCTATCAAGCGCAAACGGCCAACGCCCATTGCCCGATGCAGGTGGTCGCCGTCGCCGCTGCGCCCAGTGCGCCGCACATTGCCTATGCCTTGCTTTCTCCGCGCAATAGCGACCTATCGTGCACGGACCAAGTGGGCGGGAAATCGTTGCAACGTCAGGCAGATTGTCGCTATGTGGCAGGGGTTTACCAGACTTTGGATGAGGGGCTGACCTGGAGTCAGGTACTCGGGCGCATGGACCCGCAGATGCCGTGGACCAGTGACGGAGACCCCTTGCTGCAGGCTCATGGAATCGTCGTTTCACCCAAGAATCCGTATGTTGCCTGGATTCATGGCGAACAGACCATGGCCTGGCGGCTCCAACCGATTGGCGTCTATCCACCTGGGAAAAGCGCCTATCATCCTGAAGATCCAGGGCCCTTTTGGCGAGAGCAACCACGACCCTCGGCGCAATGCGGTGCATCTGAGTTGACGTGTCGCATTGCGGCCTACCCCAAGCTCGGGCCGGGCGGTGTCGGGCAGCTCGATGATCAAGGGAATCAGCTCTTTTATTGGGGAAATAACGCGGTCAACAGCGGCTATCGTGCCGTCGCCGGTTGCGACAAGACGCGGGCCCTGACTGACGAATGCGCTCGCTGGGCTCAGGCAGGCGCCACCCAACCGCGCTGTGCCACGGCAGATAGTTGCAGCTACACCACTGGTTCGACTGTTATTCCGCCCTATTGCGCCTATCACCCGCCAGGATCGACCAAGACCGTGCCCCTCAAGGCGCCTTGCGTCGATTGTTCCGCCCTGGCTAGTTGTCAGCAATCGCCCCCCACAACTACGCCCGTGCGTTGTTGTTTGGGCCTGACTCCGATGGGGCAACTCGCTGGTCCCGCTTGTGATTTGACGCTTGGCCGGGGCGCTTCGGGCGAAGTGGCTTATGCCGCCAAGGCGTGGCGTCCGCCGACCTTGCCGGAGGACCCGTCGGCCACAACCGATTGGAATGTACCGAGTTTGGGTGACTGGCTCCTGCTCGCCAACGCGGACACGGCCCTGGTTGCGGCTGAGCAGCAGCGCAACGCTTGGTCGTCGCCATTGACTCGGGGGCCGGCCGCAGCAGGCGCGGCCTATGAGTTTGCGCTGCCGAGTCGCAGTTGGCTGGACCCCAAGCAGCCAAAGCCGCACCAGGAAACAGGGTTTTGGGCATTGACCCGGCCCGCGACGGAATACGCGCGCCTTGAGCTTGTGCGGATGACGATCGGTAGTCCGACCGATTCGCCCCAGGTTCGCGGCCGGCGTATCGGCGGTTGGGGGCTCAATCAGCCGGTCGGTGAACTGGGAAAGCCTGGGCATTCTCCGGGCTATCCAGGCGATGTGACCGCCATCTTGCGTGGACCGCAGGGTCTGCCGCTTTGGGCGCAGCGCCCCTTGTACAGCCATGTTCGTCTGGTTGGCGATGGACAACAGTCCGTTTTATCACCCGATTTGTCAGACAACTGGCTATTTGCCTCGACCGGCGGCGGGCTTGGCGTGCTGGCCATCGACGCGAAGGCCGCCTGGGCCAGTTCACCGGTGGCGTCCCTCGATCAGGCAGGAATTGCTCTTGCACTCAATGACTTTCCGGGCGCCCATGGACCGGTCCCCGTGCAGGACCTCGCCTACGCCCACGGCTATCTCTGGGGCGTGGTCGGACGCTGTTTCGCGTGGCCGGGCGCGACGGAAGTCGAGGCGCTGAGCCATGTTGCCTGTTCCGGCCAGTTGCCCGGGCTCTATCGGCACACGACGCAGGAAACCTCGGCGCATTGGCAGCACGAGCCTTGGGAAAAAGTGCGGGGTGCGCCCGCCTTTGTTGACCCATATGTACTGACTATTGCACCGATTCGTCGCGATGCAACAGGTCCCTTGGCCGACACGGTCTTGGTGGCCGATTGGTCCGCGGCCGAAAAGCAGCCGGCTGGCGAGCGCGGTCCGCCGGGGCGAGGCGGCGTCTATGCGGCCCAACTCACGGATCTTCTGCCAGAACATCAGGGATCTGTGCGCTGGGAACTGTGGCTGCACCAGGACGCTGTCAGTGCAATCGCTGTAGATCCGCTGAGTTCTAGCAAAGGCCCTTCGCAACTCTTGGTCGCCGTCTCCCGCGACATGAACTTGGTCGGCGGCGGCTGGAAGGATGCGTCCGGCGTGGTCCATGGCAGCCGCCCTCTCTCGACTCTAGAAGTCCAATATCATCAAAGTATTGGCCAATCGCCCCTGGAGGCCAGTGACCACATGCCGGGCTTGTACCGTCTCAGCGCTGCCGAGCCTGCCAAAGGCCTTTGGCTGCTGCCGGGGGACGGCTCCGAAGGAACGCTGAGTGTTCAAGGTGTTGAGGGCCTTGCCGTGACACCTGCCCGTCTCAAGCAGATTGCTTTGGCGCAGTGCCGGCCGGACGCAATGGTCAATTGTGCAGTCGTTGCAGGGGCTTCAGCGTCGTCTGCCCAAAGGACCGGGCTTGGGCAGACGCGGTTGTCGATAAGTGGCGTGCAACCATCGGAGACGCAGTGGGGAGCGATGGTCGTTTCCACCTTTGGCATGGGCAGTTACGCCCTGCCGCCGGCCTCGGAGCCACAGCCCCGCCCCGACCTACTTGTCCGCCAGGGTCAGGCTAAGCAAGGACGAATTCTCCTGAAAAATGCCGTGGATCCAAAGGATAATTGGCGATTGCAGTCCGCGCAAATCACCTTGCACTACCAGTACGCGCATGCCGGCCCGGACCCGGCGCGGGCCTTTGTCGTCAACGGTCAACCGCTGCGCTGCGCCGATGGCAAGCCGTGTGTCCCCGGGGCCGTGAATTCGGCACTGAATTGGCCCCAAACCTTTGAGATTCCATCCCTTGCTTTGCAGTCGCCGGACCTTGCGATAGAGGTTCAGGGGGCTGGACCGCAACTTTTGTCGGCAACTGTAGTCCTTGATTATGCACCCGTTTTGGCGGTTTTGCAGCCTATGTCCCAGCTGGTACCGCTGAGCCCCCCGGTTCCCGGTCCGACGCTCGCCGCGACTTGGACCCTCGCAGGCGTAGCGCCCGATGTGGCCGATCGGGCAGCAACTCTGCGAATTGAGATGACAACACAGCCGGTACTGCCCCATGGCGGGCAACTCTTTGTCGCGCTCAACGGCGTTCGCCAGGACCCGGTGCCCCTGCGCTCGTGGGTGCGCCTAAGTGCGCTGGGTCTGCGGTCGGGCGAAAATCATCTGCAATTTACTACAGATAGCGGCGAGATCGTGCCGGTTTCCCTGAGTACCGTTGCGCTCGCGCAGGGGGCGTGGTCGCCGCGAACGGGCGTGCTGTGGCCCTTGCCGCCGGCGCTGGGACAGACCCAAGCCGAGATGGATAAAGCCGTGCATTTCTTGGCGATTGACCCGCATCAGGCCTTGCCCAATCGTCCTTGGCTGCGCGTGGCCCTAAGCGATCCGCTGGCAGAAACGACGGTTGCACTCAATGGCGCTGAACCACAGCGGGTCCAATCGGGAATTTGTGTTGAGGCCTCTTCGGCAGGTCCCTGCCGGCAGTTCGCCTTGCCCCTGCGTCTTGCCGATTTGCGTAAGCAAAACAATCGACTACTGGCGCACGTGATCCATTGTGGCGGGATTTCCGTTGCGCCGTGCCCGCCTCAGGGCAATGTCGCCGCCGTGACCCTGAACCTCCAAGTGGGGCCACCGGGCCTGCGTTAGGTCAGGCCGGTAAGGAGAAGGTCAATTGACCTCAGAATCCCCTGACGATCCGCGAATTTGCGACTCACTAGGGCCGTCGCGCTCGGTCTCGTCTTGGGGCACTGCGATGCGATAATCACCTGTCAACCAAGCCCCGAGGTCAATGGTTCGGCAACGCGGAGAACAGAATGGATACGCCGCGTTTGACGCCCGTTCGGGCAGCGGCTTGTTGCAGTGTGGACAACGCTCGGCCATGGCCAAAGCCTCCCTCGCCGGTCGTTTGCGGCTACTCATATCCCAAGGCATCGATGACGCGCACGCGACCCGCCACGCGCGCAGGATAAATGGCCGCGATCACGCCAACCGCAAGTAAAACGAGCGCATACGCGGCGGTGACGCCAACCGGGATGTGCAGAGGCACCTGCCAGCCCGTGTCCTGCTCATTGACAACCTTGAGGATAATCAAGCCATTGATGGTGCCGACCAGGATGCCGATGCTGGCTCCCGCAAAAGACAACATCGCGGATTCCAGAACAATCAGCCGCGTCAGCTGTCCACGTAGCAGACCAATGGCGCGCAGCACGCCGATTTCCCGCATGCGGTCAAGAACGGCCGTCAACAGGGTATTGACCACGGACAGTAGCGAGATAAAAATGGTAACCATTTCAAGCGCTTTTGTGATCGCAAAGATCCGTTCGATCATCGCGCCAATCACTTCGCGGAATTGCACATTGGTCAGGGCAAAGAGGTGGTACTTGGCACCCCAGCGCTTGAGAATCTCCTGGCGAATCAGCTCTGAATTCGCGCCCTTCTCGAGGTATGGCTCGAACGTATCGACCTTGTTGTCCCGCCAATGCTGCTCGTACAAAGTGCGGTCCATGAAGATGGCGCCTTGGTCGCTGGAGTAGTCGGTCATCGTCGCCAAAATCGGGAAATCCCGCCGGCCAAGGACCGTTTGCAGGGAGAGTAACTGCCCAGGATGTTTGTTGAAACGGTGCGAAAGTGTTTCCGAAATGACCACGCCCTTGCCCTGTTCGAGCGCAGTCACGAGTTCGCCTGGCGGCAAGCTACTGCGGGCAATCGGCCACGCGGTGTTGCGGGCAAAACGCACGTGTATTTGCAGGGCTAGCAGCAGAACGCGGGCTCGCTCGAAGTCAATTTGGCGCAGACGGACGGTGTCGACCATGGCGACGCCCGGTATTTTCGCTATCTCATCAGCAAGTTGCGGGTCGAGCGGGTTGTTCTTGATGCCGCCGGTGCTGTGCCCGGAGGTGATAAACAGGTCTGCGGGTACCGTCTGCTGTATCCACGTGTCGATGCTATAACGGAATGAATTCGTTAGGATCGCCGAGCCTATGACCATCGACAGGCCGACCATCAAGGACGCCACCGTGACCGCCGATTTGCCGGCATTGCGTCCGACATTGTCCGCCGCTAGGCGACCTTCTAGACCAAAAAGTGCTGGCGCAATCGGCCCTAAGAGGCGATGGCCGAGGAGTACCAGCCATCGGGTCATCAGCGTTGACGCCAGCACCACCAGGAACATCGACACCAGGCCGAAGACGGGAAATCCAGCAATCGCAGGACCTTGCGCAACCAATGGCACGGCGCCGTAAAGCAGCAGGGCCGTCCATTCGCGGCCGGTCCAACGCAATCCTTGGGTCCCTTGGGCATCCCAGCCGGCGCTGCGAATGGTGACCACGGGGGACATGCGGCTGGCCTGCCAGGCGGGCAACAGGGAAGCCAACGCAGAACTGCCTATGCCCACAAGCAAACCTACGGCGTAAGCCCAGGGCGGAACCTCGGCCTTGGGCGAGTCGACCCGCATGTACAGCTCAGACACCGAAGCCGCACTTTGCACCATCATGCTGCGCGCCAAGACCGTGCCAAGGCCACAGCCGAGCATAGCCCCCAAGGCACCCAACACCGCACCTTCTAAGGTAAAAAGCTGGACAAGCTGTCCGCGGGTCGCGCCCGTAGCCCGCAGGATGCCGATCTCGCGACGGCGCTGGGCCACGGAGATAGAAAGCGTGTGGTAAATCAGGAACATCCCGACGATGAGGGCTACGCCGGCACCAACAGCTAGGGCCAGCTTGAAGGAATGCAGCAATTCCTCTTGGCGTTCCTGGCGTTTGCCCGGCCTCTCGACCGTAAATTCCGAACCAATGGCCTTGCGAATGGCCAGGGCCGTGCTTTCCAGTTGATCGGCATCCTTGGCATTGGCAACTGCGACATCGAATCGGTCTACCCGCCCGGGAAGGTCAAAGATTTCCTGGGCATCCAGGTAGTCGAGAATCGCCACCTGCCCGCCCATCGCCCGCAGAGGCCCTTGGGCCTGCACGACGGCGTAGAGCGTAAACGGCTGCGTGCCTTGGCGGGTCAGGAGATCAATGGTTTCGCCTGGTTTCTTGTGCCAACGCTGGGCGAACTTCTCTGTGACCACCAGTTGCCGCTGCGCGTCCAGCATGGCGAAGGGATCGCTATCGAAGTCTTCATCCTTGGGATCTTTACTCTTTTCTGCCTGCGCCGCCGGCTTGCGCAGCGTCTTGCTGTCGAGCTGGTAGAAGAAGGCCATCGTCTTGGGATCTTCTGTAAAATCAAGACCTAATAGCACTAGGCCATCGCCCTGCCCATCGGCCACGTCCAGCGTGCGTTGAATCACCGGCGTGGCGTGCAGGACTCCAGGTACTTCACGAATTTTTTCAAGAAGATGCTGATCAATGCCGGTGTCGCCGCCCTTGACCTCGAGGTGGACGCGGCCACTGATGTCGTCCAGGGTGCTGGAAAAAGAGTCGATAATTCCGCGGTTTACGGCAATTACCGCCACCAGGACCGCCACGCCCAGCGCAATGCCGAGCACGGTCATGGCCGTACGCAGCCGATGTTCGCCGACGCGACGCAGACTAATCGGCCGTAACAACGAGAACATAGCGCTCCGAATGCGAATGATTTGCCGGAAGACCTGCAGACCGACGACCCGAATTTGCACGACCCGGGAGCCGACGTCGGTCACTGCCGAGACTACACGTCGACGGACTAGGCGTCACGCCAAAGAGGCAATCACGCTGTCCAAGCGCCACAAATCCTCAGGAAGAACGCGTAGATACTTGGCATCGTAAATCAGGTGGTCGCCCAGGGCCTGGTGTTGTTGAACCCGTTGCAGCAGCTCCTGGACCAGCGGTAGGCCGAGATCGTTTTGCAAAGCAAGGAGATCCAGTCCTCGATCCAGGCGCAGACCGGTGAGCAAACGCTCTGTCAGGTGGCTAGGGGCATCGATAGACTCCTGAAACTCTTCGACAAGTCGGCCCGCCGTCAGCCCATCTAGCCAAGGCCTCAGGGCGGCAACGTTGCCATAGCGACGCCCGACGGCCCCGGCTTGGGGCAGGAAACCGTGGGCACCAACACCCAAGGCCAAGTAGTAATTCCCTTGCCAATAAGCAAGGTTATGTCGGCACTCCTGTCGGGGCCGTGCGTAGTTGGACACCTCATAGCGCTGCACGCCGTACGGGGCCAGCCATTCGGGCAGAGCGGCTAGCATGTCCGCTTGCAAGCCATCGTCCGGCGGTTGCTGCACGCCACGGGCCACTTGCCTCGCCAAAGGCGTTTGAGGTTCAACCGTTAGGCTATACGCCGACAGGTGGGGCAGGCCATAGTCCAGTACGCCTTGCACATCGGCGCGCAGGGCTTGCAGATCCTGTCCAGGGGCGCCAAAGATCAAGTCCGCATTGGCACTGCGCAATAGGCCTTGCTGCAGCAGGGTTTGCAACTCGCTCAGGGTCGTGCGCGCCGCTGCCGCATCATGCCGTCGGTCCAGGGCCTTGAGGCGCGTGTCATCCAACGCTTGGACACCAATGGAGATTCGGTTGATGCCGGCAGCCACATAGCCGCGCAAGTCGCCTGACTCGAGCACGCCAGGATTGGCTTCTAGTGTAATTTCGCAGTTTTGCGCCAGCGGACTCCACGCGTCGATGGCCGCCAGCACCTGCCCCACGGCCTCCGGGCCCCAGAGCGACGGCGTACCGCCACCAAAGAAAATGCTTTCAATCGGCGCGCTTGGCACTTCGACGGTGCGCAACGCCAGTTCACGCACAATCAATTCGCGATATCGGGCCCGCGGAATTCGCTGCACAGCCGACGTGGCGAAATCGCAGTAGGCGCAACGATGCCGACAGAAAGGGAAATGCACATAGACTGCGGCGACAGTCTTGGCAGGTGGCGCAGCAACCACCTGATTCTGAATGGAAAGCGCCCCGGCGAGCGGATCCTGGGTCATCGTCGCACCTTGCCCACTTCTGGCGGCAAATCGGCGCGCCCGAGGAGCCGGGAAAAGCGATCACCGACGAGATTATTGATCTGAAATTTCGCTGAATTGCCAATGTCTAGCACCGTCAGGCCCGGATTTTGGCAGTTTTCGTTGCCCAGCAGGCGCACGCAGTCCCCGGCGGCAGCGCGGCCGATGGCGACTACCCGGGCACCGCCGAAGCGTCCATCGTAGTAGACGCCAGAATTGCTTGAAATAACAGCAGTAACTTGCTGGCGCAGGACGTGCTCGTAGATGCGGTAGGCGCGGTCGGCAATCAATTCACCATCGCGGAGCAGGGTAAGAGGGCGGGCCGTCAGCAAAAGCGCGTGCGGATACGCCGTGGCCAGCTGCAAATTGTCATGCAGGTGCTTGAGTTCGGGCTCGCCCACCGTGTCGAGCCGCGTGTCTACCGCGATCAGTGCGAGGTCCCCGAGGACCCAGATGCCCGTGTCCTTGCTGCCTTTCTTGAGCGATTGCAGGCGACTATCTGGGTCATACAGCACTTGCACCGCTGCCTCGCTGCCTTCGGTCGGCCACAGCAGCAGGGGCAGTTTCAGCGCCCGACGGGTTAGGACGGCCTGGCACGCCTGAGCACTGCCGCTGTCATTGACCAGCAGCGCGGCCGCATGATGGCGATCCGCTGTATCAACAACGAGTTGCCCAAGGTCGGCGTCGAGGACACCGCCGGCAAACAGCAGGCGCGTGCCGGGCGAATCGGGCAACTCCGCCACAGCGGGCCCTTGCACCGGGCCGTCGACCGGCACCACCGGCAAGCGCTCAATGGGCAAGCGGCGGGACACCACCGTATCTGGTTGCCCGGGCCTTTGCGCCTGCACCGTCACGTGGCGATCGCGCACACTTTCCGCAAAGGTATGCTCGACTTCCAGACCCGCCATCGGATCGCTGCCGTCTTCAAAGTGCCACACGAAGCGACTGTAGGCGATGTCGCCTTTCGGTTCGACCCGCAGGCGCACCCGCGTGTTGGCCCAAACGCGCAATTCCGCAGGCTCGGCAATGATATGCAGTGCAGCGTCGCTGGCCGGTCGGGGCAGGGGTACTACGGCTAGGTCAGCCGGCGTCGGCATTGCAGGCAAGGGCGCCGCGGCCAAAGGCGAGGATGCCGTGACTTCAGATGCCAAGGCCGACGACGAATCATTTGCCGAAACAGCATCTTGCGCGGCCGTGGATCGCGCGGGCACCCCCGGCTCTGCCGGTCGTAGCCACAGCGCCAACCCCAGCGCCAGGCCCGCGCCCACGAAAGCCGCAGCAACCAGAGCGAGTTTGCTGTGGGGCGGCGTCGCCGGCGGGTCGGGCGGCAACTCAAGGGAACGCCGCGGTTGGGCAGGGGGAGCCGGATTCAAGCGGTTTGCCGGATTGCGCAATTGACCCTGCGCCTGGGGCGGCCTTAGTATGCGACGTGCTTTGGTCCCGCCGCAACGGTGGGCTTGAGGCGCCGCGATCCCTGATCCCAGGGGAAAAGGCCACTGGCTGGACGCCGGTACGCGGGTGAATCCGCAGGCGAGCCCGGGCGTTTGCTCAGGGTCTACAGCCCCTGGTGGCCGTTGGAGGATGCAGTCGATGAACGGACAGAATCTTTCCTATTTTACAATGGCTGGCCTGATGCTGTCTTGCTGTTGGGCAGCGCCAAGTCAGGCTACGAGCGGTTGGGACGGCATGGCCCCCGTCTGCATCAAAGCCTTTGCCGCGCCAGACAAATCGGACGCCAAGAAGCTCCTGAGTTGCGCCGACACCTTTTCGGCGGAAGCCCGCACGGACAACCTTTCGGGTGCCGATAAGTCCACGATCGAAAAGGGTTTGCGCTGGATGTACGACAATGGCGAGAGCCCCGCGCCCGCCGTTGCCCGCGATGGACTGACGCGTCTGGGCATCAAGATGCCGGCGAAAGGGTCCGCGACAACAGCAAAAAGCAATGGAACCAATGTAGTAGCCGCCGAAGCACAGCGCAAGAAATACGACCCGCCCGAGGCCAAGACCGCCGACGCCCAGGCGGCCGATAAGATGGCCAAGGAAGCGGTGGCCAAGTTCGTCAGCAAGAAGAAGTGGACTGATGGTGCCAAACAGCTTGAAAAAGCACTGGAAAAGAATCCGCGCGGCGAGTACATCCTCTACAACTTGGCTTGCACCTTGGCCAATATGGAAGGCAAGCAGGACAAGGCCGATGAATACCTGCAAGACCTTGCGGATTTGGGCACGGAAGATGCCACCAAGCGTCTCGTGAAGGCGCGCACGGACCCGGACCTAGAGCCGATGCGCGACAATTCAGACTTCAAGCGAATTACGGGTTACGCACGCATTCAGGTCGTCAATACCATTGGTACGCCCGGCGATAAGGGTGTTGAAAATATTCAGAAATTGCTCGCAAAGCTAGAACATCGCAAGGCTGATGAGGCTGATGTCGATAAACCTCAAGAGTTCTGCGTGGTTCAGTTCAAACCCCATGCAAAGGCGTTGGCCGGTTTGGTGTCGGACCTTTTGAAGTCGCCGGTCAAGCTCGATGAAATCAAAGAGGGCAAGTACGACCTCATCATCCGCTGGGGTAGCAAGGTCGAAGACGGTAAAGCCATTTCGCTGGGTCCAGATACAGGTGATGAAGCCATCGCTGACGCCCGCAAAAAGCAGAACAAAGTGCTGGCCCAACCGGACGCCGCGCTCAACAAGGTCAACAAGGTACTCAACACGCCGGACCACGCCTACAATGAAGGCCAGGCGGCTATTTCACGAACAGAAACATCGGTTAAGAAGGCGCAGGGCGCTGTCGACAAGGTCAAGGGCCTGGGCGAAAAGCTCAATAAATTGTGACCGTCGATGGGCCGGGCTTGGCGGTTGGCTGACCGGCGAATTGGCGTGCAGACTAGCGGAGCAGGGGCTCTGACCGTGCGCATCCACCGATCGTGACAACGCGGCGCAGATGGAATCATGCAATTCACTGAGTTTCTGAGCAAAGTGACGCCCATCGAGTGGGCCGTGGTCGGCATCGCGCTAGGCGTGTGTCTGCTAGGTTCGCTGCTGCCGCATATGGGCAATCTTTTGGGGCGGTTGCTGCTCGGCGAGGATCCCCTTTTGGCCCGCTGGCAGGTCGCGCGGCAAAACCGCCGGCAGCAGGCGCTGGGGCAGCGGCAAGCGCGCAAGGCGGCCAAGAAAGCGGGCAAGGAGGCTGGCATCAGCGCGGCAAAGCGTACTGAAAATAAGGCGGTTGCTCGCCAAGCCTCCGGCGACACGTCTGCGCCCTGATCCGAGCGCCGCGGACACTCGGCGGCACCAGTTCTTGAATCTCTGGTGTAAAACCCTCTGACAATTGCGGGAGTACGCGATGGCCGCGCCCTTGACCCTGGCATCCAGTTCACCGCGTCGCAAAGAGCTCCTAGAGCGCCTTGGCTTTCAACTCCGCATTGTCCAAGCCAATATTGACGAGTCTCAACTGCCGGCCGAACTGCCGGAGGACTACGCCAAACGCGTCGCGCGGGCCAAGGTTCTGGCGGTCGTGCGGCGCCTGCAGGCCACCTTGTATACGACCGATCAGGAGGCGCGGCGGCAATTTGCTCAGGGCCCAGGCGGTGTTCCTGCCCATGGCGAGGATCCGGTACGTTGGGTTGTCGGGGCTGATACCGTGGTAGTCGTCGACGACCAGATCTTCGGCAAGCCCGCTGACCTGCAGGAAGCGCGTGAAATGCTGCTTCGCCTCTCGGGGCGGGAACACCTAGTCATTACAGGATTTTGCCTGTTTGACCTCAAGCGCAATCGCGAAGGCCTGCAAGCTGTGACCACGGTGGTCAAGTTTAAGGACATCGCGGGGCATGAGATCGATCAGTACCTGTCCACCGGCGAAAGCATGGACAAAGCAGGCGCTTACGCGGTGCAGGGCGTCGGCAGCTACTTGGTGGAGTACATGCGCGGGTCTTATACCAACGTGGTCGGGCTGCCCCTGTGTCAGGTCATTGAAATGATGGAAGAAATGGGCGCGCGCGATGTGTTGCCCTGGGGGCGGGATTCGTGAGTCTGCAAGCAACTGACATTGCACACAATTTAGACGTCGTGCGCAGCCAGATCGCGGCTGCCGCGCTGCAGGCGGGCCGCTCACCGCAAGAAGTGACCTTGGTCGCTGTCAGCAAAGGCCAAGATACCCAGACCATTCGCGCCGCCTACGCCGCCGGCCAACGCGATTTTGGCGAGAACTATGTGCAGGAGTGGCAGGAAAAGGCCCAGGCGCTGATCGACCTGCCCGATTTGCGCTGGCATTTCCTCGGGCATTTGCAGCGTAACAAGGTCAAATTGGTCATTGGTCACGTGCATTTGCTGCATGGTGTCGATGACATGCAGGGCCTAGACGAAATGGCGCGACAGGCCCACGCCCAACGCCTACAGCAGGCGGTGCTGATTCAGGTCAATCCAGCGCAAGAGCAGCAAAAGCGCGGATGTACGGAACACGACGTCGAGCTGTTTGTTGATATCTTGCTCCGCTCGCCAGGTCTGTGTCTGCAAGGGCTGATGATCATTCCGCCCGCCAGTGACGACCCTGAGGACGCCCGGCCGTGGTTTGCGCGCCTTAGGACGTTGCGCGATCGCTTGGCCGCTGAATATGCAGGCGATTCTCGGCTGCCGGCCCTGTGGCAACTGTCCATGGGCATGAGCAGCGACTTTGAGGTGGCGATTGGGCAAGGAGCCACGCTAGTGCGCGTGGGTACAGCCATTTTTGGCCCGCGCCTGCCCAAGCAAGCCACGTAGGCCCAGCAAAATCGGGTCGCCTGAGGGTCGCGTTTGCGGGCCCAGCCCTTGCCACCAGCGCGGCGGTTGCCTAGGGTGCACGCCAGCGTCGCAATCCCCGCGCCGCCGATGGAGCCGCCCATGTCCCAGGATGCCCCTGCGTCGACCCTGCCCGCAGAGACCTGTTACCACGGTGTCAAGGCTGAAAACGGCGAACTTCTGCACCGTTACGGGTCCCATGTCCACCTGATCCACGATCCCCTGGCCCTGACTTGGCTGGCGCGGCTGAGTCACGCGGGCTCGCAGCAGCCCGAAGTCAATCGCCTGATAACGCACCTCTATCGCGGCTTGGTGCGCGAGGTGATTAACCGAGAATTCCCTAAGAAGTCAGTGCGTTCTGAGACGCGCATGAGTCAGCACACCCCGCACGGCTACTACACCGGTGACGTTATCGACCCGCAGACCGAGGTGACCAGCGTCGACATTGCCCGCGCCGGTATCCTGCCGTCGATGGTATGCTTTGAAAGTCTTTGCGAAATTCTCGATCCCACCCGCGTGCGTCAGGACCACATTCTGATGAACCGCGTCGTCGACGAACAGGCCCATGTCACCGGCGCTGGCATGTATGGTCGCAAAATTGCAGGCCCTGTGGCCGGTCGTTACCTGCTGGTGCCCGATCCAATGGGGGCTACGGGTGGATCGTTGACGGCGGCAATTCGCTTCTATCTCAATGAGTTGGATGGCGCGCCACGGCATATCTTCGCGCTCAATCTGATGGTCACCCCTGAGTTTATTCGCCGCTTGACGGATGAATTCCCAGGAATGGTGAGCATTTACGCTTATCGCATTGACCGCGGTCTGTCGCCACCGGAAGTGTTGGCCGACATGCCGGGGGCCCAATGGGCGCTGGAACGTGGCCTGACCGACCATCAGTACATCGTGCCCGGTGCGGGCGGCATGGGCGAAATCATGAACAATGCGCTGAGCTAGTCGACGTAGTGCAGCAATGGTTTGGCGGCGCACGTTGATCGGAGGTATGCATGGCCACGCGAGAAGTCGTCATTCCCTATCTGACTGCAGCGCAAATCGCGGCGCGCACAGCTGAACTCGGTGAACAGATTACCCACCAAGGCCTTGGCGACAAGCCGCTGGTGGTGATCTGCGTCCTCAAAGGATCTGTGTTGTTTTACGCAGACTTGGTTCGGCAGATTGACCTGGCGACCAACCTCGTCTTTCTCGGCGTTTCATCCTATGCCGGTCAGACCGAGTCCAGTGGCGCCGTGCGCTTGACCCATGATTTGACACTGGATATTGCCGGCCGCGATGTTCTGGTCGTCGAAGACATCGTCGATACGGGCCTGACGATGAGCTATCTGCTTGATATTCTTAGCGCGCGCCGCCCGTCGCGTCTGCGGGTCTGCACCTTGCTGCACAAGCCCGCGCGCAAGAAGGTGGATACGCCTTTGGATTACGTGGGTTTTACCATTGACGACGTCTTTGTCATCGGTTACGGCCTGGACTACGACGAACGCTACCGAAACCTGCCCTATATCGGGACGATGCAGTTTGTGCCGGATTCTGCCGACCCGCCGCCGGTGGGGTAGGAGGGCCCCGTGCGATTGCGCTGGCTCGGTCACGCAGCCTTTTCCCTGGAAATAGGCGGCATTACCCTGTGCCTGGACCCGCATCGGCCCGGGGCAGTTGGGGGGCGGTTCGCGCTGCCCGCCATCCATGGCCCCTTTGACGCCGTGATCATTAGCCATCGCCACGAAGACCACGCAGGCTGGACGCCGGCCCTGGGCTCCAACCGGCTGATCGACCACGATATTGACCTTGGACCCGTGCAATTGCGCATGCGCGCTGTGGTTCATGACCTCGCGGCAGGCACGCGCGCCGGATTGGTGCGGATGATGTCGGTGCAGGCGGCAGGGGAAAGACTGGTGCACTGTAGCGATATTGCTGCCTTTTCCTCGGCTGATGTCGCTTGGTTGCGCGGGACCGATGTGCTGCTGGTGCCGTGCGGCGGAACCTACACCTTTGACGGTCAGCAAGCGGCTGATTTTGCTAGACAAGTGGGCGCGCGCTGGACTGTGCCCATGCACTATGCAGATCCGCGCATCGACCTGCCTTTGCGTCCTCTGGCCGACTTCGCCCGCGCCTGGGGAGAGCGGGTGGTTCCCGCTGAAAGCCTTGATACCAAAGGCAATCAGCCCGCTGGAGCCTTAAGTTTGCGCCGGCCTTGAGGGCGTCCACACAGGCGGACCCTTCGCCTTTGCTTAGGCCTTCACGTTGCCAAGAGGCGGTGAGACCGGTACCCTATGCGGATCGGCCTGCCCGCCGCCCATGGCATTTTGGAGCGTATCATGAATCTTTTCAAGTGTTTTGGCCGGAGCGCCGCGTCTTTGACTTGCCTCGTTACACTCAGTCTAGCTTTGGGGCTGGGCAACGGTTGCTCGTCGGGCTCCAACGCCACGGGCGCCAATACGGTCGCGCAAACCGATGCCAAGGCAGGCGATTCATCGGCAAATGCGGATTCTTCTGAGGCTGACGGCATAACCACTGCTGACACCGCTGGCGTCGACGCCGATGCCGCGCAACCACAGGATACGACGCAGCAACCTTCAGACGCAGCCGATGCCGTGGCCGATACGCAGGTCGGCGACACGACCGTCACGGATACCGCGGTTACCGATGGTGCAACCGGTGACAGCTCGGGCGACGCCAAGGCGGATAGCGGCAAGACCGACGGCGGTGGCAGCGATGTCGCCGTCGTGGATGCAGGCCCGCCCAAACCCGATAAGTGCGAGGCCGATGTCGATTGCGCCATGGGCAACTGGGGCACCTGCCTGCCCGCGATTTGCAACAAGACCACGGGCGCTTGCGAACTGACGCCGGCCAAGGACGGTTCCGCTTGCAAGACCCTGGGACCTTGCGGCAATCAGGGCGTTTGCAAGTTGGGTGCCTGCATCGCCGCGAGCGCCTGCGTGCCCCAACAATGTCAGGCTATTGGCCTTTCCTGTGGCAGCAAGATTGAGCTCAAGCCGGCCGATTTTGGCGCCTCGACCCTATCGAACTACCCATGCCTCAAGGACAAATGGACGGGGGGCGAGGTTGTCTACGCCCTCGGAGCCGATGCCACCGCTACCGCCGCCGTGACCTTGACCTTAGGCACCGGCGCACAGGCCGTGTTGATCGACCTGGCCGTCGCAAGTGCCGGCGTGTGTGACCCAAATGCTTGTTTTGCAACGGGCAATTCCATGACCCTTGGCTTGGCCCCGGGCGTCGTCCATCGCTTGGTGGTCGAGACAGCCGCCGCCAATGCCGGGCCCGTGACCTTGAGCGTCGATTGCACGGCCATCACCATCTGCGGTGACGGTCAATGCGCCGTGGGCGAGTCTGCTGCGACTTGTCCCAAAGATTGCGGCGGCTTAGCCGTGTGCGGCGACGGTAACTGCGAGGCCGGCACGGAATCCTGTGGCAGTTGCCCTGCGGACTGCGGCGACTGCCCGCCCGAATGCACGCCCAAGACCATGCAATCGCCCAATCCTACCGGCTGCAGCGGTTGTGCCTGTGAACAATGCGTCTGCAAGGGCCCAATTCCCGGAGGGAATTCCGGTGGCGACGGCTTCTGCTGCCAGAGCGCCTGGGACAACCTGTGCGTGAGCGAGTGCGGCCAGTGCGGCACCAAGTGCCCGAGCGGTAGCCTTTGCGGCGACAACAAGTGCGATTTCTCAGAATCCTTCACCAATTGCCCCAATGACTGCCCGGCCAAGGCCCTGTGCGGCGATGGCCTGTGCGTCGCCGGCGAGTCCTGCACGACTTGCCCAACAGATTGCGGAGGTTGCGGCGGCGCGACGCCCCTGCCCAAGTGCGGCGACAAGACCTGTGACGCAAGCGAACACTGCAACACCTGCCCCCAAGATTGCGGCATTTGCAGCGGGGACTGCACCGTGCAGACGGGCAAGGGCTGCCCAGGTTGCGCTTGCGAATCGCAGGTTTGCGACGTCTTCCCCGAATGCTGCACCACAGCTTGGGACAGCAACTGCGTGTCGATGTGCGCGTCGGTCGGCAAGTTGACCTGCCCGGTTTCGACGTGCGGCGACGGCGAATGCGCGCCGGACGAAGACGCGTACAGTTGCCCCGACGACTGCGCCGATTGCGGCGACGGCACCTGCGCCCTGCCCGAAGACGCCACCAACTGTTTCAAAGATTGTGGTTGCGGCAACGGCATTTGCACGGATCAGGAGACCAAGGTCAGCTGCCCCAAGGATTGTGGCTGCGGCAATGGCAAGTGCGAAGCCGATGAAACAGCAACCAGTTGCCCCAAGGACTGCTACTGTGGCGACGGCACTTGCTCGACCTGGGAAGACAAGACCAGTTGCCCGGGCGACTGCGCGTTAGGCTGCAAACCGAGCCCGAACGGCGACCCGGGTTGTGGCGGCTGCGAATGCGAAGCGTGCGTCTGTAAGGGCCCAATACCCAATGGGAATCCTACTGGCGACGACTGGTGCTGCAGCAACTCCTGGGACAGCATCTGCGCAGGCGAATGCAAGCAGTGCAGCCCTGGATTCTGTGGACCGTAATTTCGTTAGATGATTCAGGAATCGAAGTGATTCCTACCCATCCCCCTTTGTGAATCTGGAGCGTCGCGATGCATATTGGACCCGTTGGTTGTCGTCTAGTTCCGTGGCTTTTTGTTTCCATTGCCGCTCTTAGCGCTGCGTGCAGCAGTTCGTCCAAGACCACGACTGCAGGCGGGACCGGAGCCGATGTCGCATCCGGGGCGGATACCTTAGGGACAACCTCTGGAAATGACGTAGGGGGTTCGGCTGACGGCAGCACAGGTGCCGATACCCAAGCGCCAGCCGATACGGTGGCGCCAAGTGACACAGGCGTGGTCACCGACGTCAAGGGGGGCAACGACAGCAGCGGCACTAAGGACACAGGTTCAGCCAACGACAGCAGCGGAGGCGATAGCGGTGGCGGCGATGCCGTCTCAGCCAAGTGCGCCACAGATGCCGATTGTGGAGGCGCCATCAGCGATTGCCTCGCAGCCACCTGCAACGTCAGCACCGGTGCCTGCGAACTCAAGAACGCGGCCGATGGCACCACCTGCAAGGCCGATGGACCCTGCGCCGGTTCCGGCTCCTGCAAGAGCGGCGCCTGTGCGTTTTCAGCTACTTGCCCGAGCAGCGCCTGCACGCCCACGCCGATCAAGTGCGGCGACACGGTGAGCATCGACATCGCCAAGCTGGCCGCGAGCAAGATCGCCAAGTACAGCTGCAACATCGCCGACTGGACCGGCGGCGAGCAGGTCTACGTCCTGGCCGCAGGCGCCGCAGAACAGGCTGCCACGGTTGAGCTTTCAGGCGTGCCGACCAGCACGGCGCTCTTGTTTGACCTCGCCGTCATCGACGGTCAGTGCACGCCGAGTAAGTGCGACCTCAGTGGCGCTAAGTTGCAACTCGGTTTGCCGGTTGGGATTTCTCGGTATGTCGCCGTCGACAGCAAGACCGGTGGTAGCGGCACGGCCAAGCTGACGGTGACCTGCAACACGCTGACCACCTGCGGCGATTCCAAGTGCGAAGGCAGCGAAAGCAGTGCCAACTGTCCCAAAGATTGCGGCGCACCCAAGGCGTGCGGCGACGGGAAGTGCGATGCAACCACTGAAAATTGTGCGGGTTGCCCGGCTGACTGTGGCGCTTGCCCAGCGCCGTGCGCGGCTAAGAAGGATCCGGGATGCCCAGGGAATCCTTGTGAAAAATGCGTCTGTGCTGCCGACGACTTCTGCTGCGGCACAGCCTGGGACGACACCTGCGTCACCGAATGCTCGGACACCTGCGGCGCTGCGGCCTGTGGCGACGGCAAATGCAGTGCAGCCACGGAAACCTTTGCCAATTGCCCCAACGATTGCCCGGCGACGGCGGGATGCGGCGACGGCCAGTGCCAAAAGACGGGCGACGCAGCCGAATCCTGCAGCACCTGTCCGGCCGACTGTGGCCTGTGCAGCAAGCTGGCCGTCTGTGGCGACAAAACCTGTGACGCTACCGAGTCTTGTGGCACCTGCCCCGGCGATTGTGGCGCCTGCGACAAAGGCTGCTTGCCCCAAGGTGGCCCGAGTTGCCCGGGCTGCGGCTGCGAAGCCTGCGTCTGTGCCGCCGATGCCTATTGCTGCGACACGGCTTGGGATGGACAGTGCGCCAGCGAGTGCATCTCGACGTGCAATGGCCAGTGCCCCGTGGACAAGTGCGGTGACGGCGTCTGCGGCAAGGGCGAGACCTGCGATGATTGCCCCATGGATTGCGGCAATTGCACGGGTTCGGGCGTTGGCTGCCAAGGCAAATGCGACAAGTCCAGCAAGGACGCCACGGGCGCGACCTGCTGGTGCGATACCTTGTGCGACCAAACGGGCGATTGCTGCACCGATAAGAAGCAGTTCTGCCCGTAAGTCTATCGGGTTTGCTGAGCATTCCTGGCGCGAATCACGGCGCTATGGTTCGCTGGCAGCGGTGACGGCCATCCGCCCCGCGAACGGCAAAGACGCCTAGCTGCCCAACTACTCATCGTCAAGCCGCGCCGACCCATCCTTGTGACGGTGCAAGAGAGGCGCCGGGGCGGCCAGGGAGTTCCGCCATGGCCCAGGCTGGCAAACGCACTTTGCTTCTGATTGACGGGTCGCACGCGCTGTTTCGTGCGTTCTTTGCCGTGCGCAACCTCCGCTCGCCCAGCGGTGCGCCGACCGGGGCCGTATTCGGCCTAGTGTCGATGCTTCAGAAATTGCTTCGGCAATTTGAGCCGACCTACGTCGCGGCTTGCTTTGATACGGCGGGGCCGACCTTTCGCCATGAGCTGGACCCGGCCTACAAGGCGCAACGACCTGATATGCCTGAAGATTTGGCGGCACAGTGGCCGGTCGCGGAGCGCCTGACCGCGGAGATGGGCATCGCCGTTCTGGTGCAGCCTGGACAAGAAGCTGATGATATTATTGCAACTTTGGCGACGCAGGCCCATGCCGACGGGTGCAACGTCGCCATCGTGTCCGGGGACAAGGACCTGATGCAGTTGGTGCGCGATGCCCTGGGGACAGGCCCGCGTGTCGTGCAATACGATGACGGCAAAGGGCTTTTGTACAATGAAGCCGAAGTGCAGGCCAAATGGGGCGTCAGGGCCCAAGACCTAGGCGATCTCCTTGCGATCATGGGCGATTCTGCGGACAACATCCCCGGCGTACGCGGTATCGGTGAGAAGGGCGCAACCAAGTTAATCCAACAATTCAAGTCATTGGCGGGCGTTTACGAACACCTCGATGAGGTTACGCCGCCCCGTCTGCAGCAACTGCTGCGCGATGGTCAAGCCGATGCGCAGCGGTCACGGGTATTGGTCGAACTGACGCGCGATGCGCCAATTCCTTGGAAGTATGCAGATTTGGCATTGAAGGAGCCCGACCGCGCTGCCCTGCAGGCGTCCTTTGCCGAGTTGGGCTTTAAGCGCCTGCTGCAATCGGTCAGCGACACGCCGGCCGAGGTGCCGCAGGCTGTTGAGGCGACGCTGGTGACCGTGACGACGCGTCAGCAACTCAGCGATCTGGCTGGAGAAATTTCCAGGGCAGGGCAGGTGGCCCTGTTTGCGGTAACCAGCGAAAACGATGGCGATCGCCTTCGGCCGATGTTTGGCGCTTGGGTCGGTCTGGCCCTGGCGTGGCCCGGTCATCACACGGCCTACGTGCCCTTGCGCCGCGATGTTCTGGGCGAGCGTGTGGCCGATCTCCTTGAAGTCACCGCGATTCTTGGCCCCGTACTCCAATCGGTGCAGTGCCAGGCCGTCCATGGCAAGTATGAAGCCCTGGTGCTCGGCCGCCATGGCATCTCGCTACCGCACATCGATGATGACGTGATGCTGGCGAGCTACCTGCTCGAGCCCGAGCGCTACGGGCATTCGCTGCGCAACATTGCGTACGCACATCTGAATGTGACGCTGGAGACGGATGACGCCATCTGCGGTCGCGGCAAGGCGTGGGCGGGGTGGCAGGCCCTGCCGGTGGCGCGGGTGGCGCAGGTGTTGTCGCAACGGGTGGCGGCGATCGCCGCACTAGTTCCTTTGCTTACTGCAGAGTTGCGCGAACACGAGCTCTTTTCGCTCTACCGCGATCTGGAGATTCCGCTGCAGATGGTCCTGCGCACCATGGAGCAGCACGGGATCGCGGTGGATGTGGCTGAACTCGCAAGGCAAAGTGCTTGGTTGGCAGAGCAAATCGCCAAGCAAGAGGCGGAGATTCACGCGCTGGCCGGAGAACGCTTTGGCATCGGTTCTCCCCAGCAACTAGGCAAAATCCTTTTTGAAAAGCTTAAGTTGCCTGCCAAGAAGAAGACCCAAACTGGCTGGTCCACCGATCAGAGCGTGCTGGAAACCTTAGATCATCCCATCGCGTCCCAGGTGCTGCGCTGGCGGCAGTTGACCAAGCTTAAGAGTACCTACACCGACGCGTTGCCCCTGCAGATTCAGCCGCAAACCCATCGGATTCACACTTGTTTTCAACAGGCGGTGGCGGCCACGGGGCGGCTCAGCTCGATCGAGCCTAACCTGCAGAATATCCCGGTGCGCAGTCAGGAAGGTCGGCGAATTCGCCAAGCTTTTGTCACGGAGCCGGGCTGGCAACTGCTGAGCGCCGACTATAGCCAAGTCGAACTGCGGGTGATGGCGCATTTGGCCCATGATCCCGGGCTGCTGGCCGCGTTCCAAAGGGGCCTCGACATTCACCGCGAAACGGCGGCGCAGATCTTTGGCGTGCTGCCGGAACTGATCACGACCGCCGAGCGATCCAGCGCAAAAGCGATTGTTTTTGGGATCTTGTATGGCATGGGCTCTCAGCGCCTCGCCCGCGAGATCGGCGTGTCGCCCAAGGAGGCCAAGGCCTTCATCGAGCGGTATTTCCAGCGTTTTCCTGCGGTGCAGGCCTTTGTCGAACAGACGGTCGCCAAAGCCCGCGAAACTGGTGAAGTTCGTACGCTTTATGGCCGTCGTCGTCCCGTGCCGGGGTTGCACAGCGAAAGCGCCATGGAGCGCGCGGGGGCGGAGCGTGTGGCCGTCAATACCCCAGTGCAAGGAACTGCCGCAGACCTGATCAAGCGGGCAATGCTTACTGTGGATGCGCAGTTGCGTGAGCGTGGCCTGAGGGCGCGCTTGCTTTTGCAGGTGCACGATGAACTGCTGCTCGAAGTGCCGGATGCGGAACTGCCAGAGGTTACTGAGCTTGTGCGCCAAGCGATGATGGGCGCGGGCGATTTGGCCGTGCCCTTGCAGGTGGACGCGCGGGCCGCCCTCAACTGGGCCTTGGCTCACTGAGCCGCTAGCTAGATAAGGCTATGCTTTTTCGAGCAATTCGACCAACACACCGCCGGTCGTCTTGGGATGGGCAAAGCGCGTCGGCAGGCCCTCAGCGCCCAGTTTTGGCCCTTGGCCTAGTAAGATCGCGCCGTGCTGGGCCGCATGTTCACTGCTAGCGGCCAAATCCGTCGTTTCCAGGCAGACATGGTGAATACCAGGGCCACGATCAGAAATAAATTTGGAGATTTCGCTGTTCTCATGCAGGGGTTCAAGGAGCTCCACCGATGTCTCGCCACAGCGCAAAAACGCAATGCGAAGGCCCCGTTCCGGCATTTCAACGACTTGTTCCAGCGTCAGCCCCAGGGCCTGCTGCCAGATGGCCAAGCCTTCCGCCATGGTGCGCACGGCAATGCCCAGGTGATTGATGCGTGTTGGTGCGGCCATGCTACCCTCCAGTTGCTGACGGCTACCTCGCACGCAGGCCGAGCGGCGTCAAGGCAGCGCCAACCAAAGTTACACAATGATTGAGTTTCGCAACATTTCCAAGTCTTTCGGCAGCAAGCACGTTCTGCGCGACGTGTCCTTGACGGTCGACAAAGGCCAAATCCTCTTCATCGTCGGCATTTCCGGGGCGGGTAAGTCGGTGCTGGTCAAGCACTTGGTTGGCTTAATGAAACCCGATTCTGGCCAGGTCCTGCTCGACGGCGTCGACATTACCAACCTGGACGAAAAGGCCTTCTACCCGGTGCGCAAGCGCTGCGCCATGGTCTTTCAGCACTCGACGCTGTTTGACTCGATGTCCTTGGTTGAAAACGTGATTCTCCCGCTGCGCAAGCACAAAGGCATGACCGGCGAGCCGGCGCGACGCACGGCGATGGGTTTTCTTGCACGCGTGCACATGGACCACATGGCCGAGAAATTCCCCAGTGATATCGGCGATGGTCTGCGCAAACGCGTGGCGATCGCCCGGGCCCTGACCCTAGACCCTGACTTTGTGATCTTTGACGAACCGACCACGGGCCTTGACCCGATGGCGGCGGCCAATGTCGACCGACTGATCCGAGAACTGGCCGACGAACAAGGAGTTACCTCGATCGTCGTCAGCCATGACCTGCGCTCGATCTTCACCGTCGCCGATCGGATCGCCATGATTTACCAGGGGCATGTGCTACTCGATGGCACGCCGCGGGAGTTTCGCTCTAACGAGAATCCAATCATTCAGCAGTTTATTCAAGGACTTGCTGAAGGTCCGATGGTGCTCTAACCACCACCGTTATCGTCAACTTGCGGCTGCTGCCGTCTGCTGCGACACTGCCGCGGCCCGCGACGGCTGACAAAGCGCGATCGCGTCCGCCTGAGGTTTGGGGTGAAGGAAAAGTCGATCGAAGTCAAAGTCGGAGCATTGGTGCTGGTTTGCGTGGCGCTATTGGTCACTTTTGTCATCGTGCTCGGCGATTTTGGTGGCAGTAGCGGCTATCCCATGGCCATCGATTACGACACCGCCAGCGACCTCAAGCCCGGCGCGCCGGTGAAGATCGCGGGCGTAAATGCCGGAAAAATCAAGCGAATTGAATACTGGGGCGGCAAGCTCGATCCGGCCATTGGTCGCCGCGTGATCGTTCGCGTGCACGTGGACTTTGACCCTGATAAGGGCAAAAGCTTGCACAAGGACGCGCAGTTCTACATCTCGACCCAGGGCATCCTTGGCGAAAAGTATATCGAAGTCGATCCGGGCACCTATGAACAGCCGGTCCTGCCCGTCAACGCCGTGTCGCTGGGACAACCGCCGCTGCGCATGGAGATTCTCGGCCAGCAATTGACCAAGGTGTCGGGGGCGATTACCCGAATTCTTGAAAAGAATGAGAAGGTTGTCAACGACGTGCTGGTCCATGCGGATGAGACGGTCCTCGAAGGCAAGAAGGCGTTGCACGACGCCGATCAGCTCATCACCGACAACAAGGACGACATTCGCCAGGCGATCCAGAAGCTGGACCAGGCGGCCGACAAGGCAGATAAGCTTGTGAATTCATTGCAAGTCGCCGTGGGCGATGGCAAGCAGATCAAGAGAACCCTGGCCAATGCCGAGACCGTCAGTGCCGAAGTGCGGGAAAAGGCGGGGCCGATGCTCGCCGATCTCAAGGCGTCGAGTCATAACGTCCGAAGTTATACGGAGAAACTGCGCGACCGTCCGACGGCCGAGGTGCTCCTGGGCGACAAAGTCGGCGGCAAGGTGCTCGGCGTGGTCGACAAAGTGGACGGCGCCGTTAGCAAGGCCGACGGGGCCATTGCCGACGTCAAGGAAGTCACTGCTGCCGCGCGCGCCGGCAAAGGCACGATCGGCGGCCTGCTCATGGACAACGAGCTGTTCATGGATCTGAAGCTCCTGCTCAAAGACCTCAAGAGGCATCCCTGGAAATTCATCTGGCGCGAATAGGGGTTAGCCATTCTGTGGACCCCGTTCTCTGGCCCAGTCCGACCGCCGTTCGGCCTGGGAAAAACGCCAGCGCAGGCAAAAAAAAATCGGCCCAAGTGGCAAATGCGCTTGACAGCCCGACACGCCTGACGCACACTAACGGCCCGCTGCGGCGACCTCGGTTACCGCAGCCTCCTCCCATCGGGAAAGGAGCCTTCGCAGAAGGGACCAGAAATCGGATCGGGGCAACCCGGACAAGACCTGGAAACTGCTGCAAGAAGTTGAGAGTCCGGAAGGACCTCTTCTCTCCGCGAAGGCACGATGGGCGCCCTTCCACTGGGCGCAGGCGATCGCGAAGGTGCGATAAGCACCGGCTGTGACGGCCGATCCTCGGGCGAGTCCCGAACGATGCCGTCCCTTTGTTCTGTTCCCTGGTTGTCGAGCTCCGGCGCAAAAGCCGAAGCATATTCGACCCAACCAGGCACAGACGCAGGATGCGACCCTGCCTCAGTTGGCCCCGCGACAGAGGCCTGCCACATTCGAAAAGGCTCGAACACCGCTGAAATCAGTGGCTTGTCGAGTCCTCTGGCTTGCTGTTGCTCTAGGTCCGTCGGACCAGCCCCGCCTCCAGAGAGCCTTGACCGGTGAACGGTCGCTCGGACGATTTCCCCGTGGAAATCCTAGCCGATTTGTCAGTGATTCTGCGTACGAACGATTCGGAGACTGCGCAATGCCAACGATTAACCAACTGGTCCGTGCCCGCCGCGAAGACAAGCACGTCAAGACCAAGGCGCCTGCCCTGCAAGCCTGCCCGCAAAAGCGGGGCGTCTGCACGCGCGTTTACACGACCACGCCCAAGAAGCCGAACTCCGCGCTGCGCAAAGTGGCTCGTGTTCGCCTTTCCAACGGCATGGAAGTGACCTCGTACATCCCCGGCGTCGGCCACAACCTGCAAGAGCACAGCATCGTGCTCATCCGCGGTGGTCGTGTGAAGGACCTGCCTGGTGTGCGTTACCACATCGTGCGCGGCACCTTGGACACCACTGGTGTGGCCAACCGCCGTCGCAGCCGCAGCAAATACGGCGCCAAGCGGCCCAAGTAGTCGCGATTCGCGGCCCTGGCTGCCCGCTCCTTAGGGGTGAGCAAAGCCAGAAGCTCCGCGAAAACTGCTGTACAAAAAGCTAGTTGCCCGAACCCGTTACTGGAGTCCAGCCCATGCCCCGCCGTCGCGAAGTACCCAAGCGCCACATCATCAAGGATCCCAAGTATGGCGACACGCTTGTTGCCAAGTTCGCCAACTGCTTGATGTGGGATGGCAAAAAGTCTGTGGCCGAGGCCGTGCTCTACGGCGCCCTGGAGAAAGTCCAGAACCGCGGCAAGGACGACCCGATCAAGCTGTTCAAGACCGCGCTGGAAAACATCCGCCCGGCCGTGGAAGTGAAGTCCCGCCGCGTCGGTGGCTCCAACTATCAGGTGCCCGTGGAAATCCGTCCGGAACGGCGCACGGCGCTGTCGATTCGTTGGCTCATTGCCGCCGCCCGCGCCCGTGGCGAGAAGTCGATGGAAGAGAAGCTGGCCGGCGAGATCCTCGATGCTTCGCAAGCCCGCGGAACTGCGGTTAAGAAGCGGGAAGACGTTCACCGCATGGCGGAAGCCAACAAGGCCTTCGCCCACTACCGCTGGTAACAGCGGGCACGACCTCGCGCCGCCCCATCGGGCCATGGCAACTGGTCGCGGTGTCTCAGAAATTGGCCATTCGGCTCCCAAGTTTTGCCGCCTTCCGGCGCCTGCGACCCAGCAAGTCAACCCTTGCCGTGCAGAAAGAGAGAATACAGTGCCTCGCTCCGTAGCCCTCGAAAAATTCCGCAATATCGGCATCATGGCGCACATCGATGCGGGCAAGACCACCACGACTGAGCGCGTGCTGTTCTACACCGGTCGTCTGTACAAGATTGGCGAAGTGCACGATGGCGCCGCGACCATGGACTTCATGGAGCAGGAGCAGGAGCGCGGAATTACGATCACTTCGGCCGCGACGCAGTGCCAGTGGGCCGGCAAGACGATCAACATCATCGACACACCCGGACACGTGGACTTCACCATTGAAGTCGAGCGTTCGCTGCGCGTCCTTGACGGTGCCGTCGCCGTGTTCTGCGCCGTCGGTGGCGTCGAGCCCCAGTCCGAAACCGTGTGGCGTCAGGCTGATCGCTACCGCGTGCCGCGCATCGCCTTCGTCAACAAAATGGATCGCACGGGCGCGAACTTCAATCGCGTGGTGACCCAGATTCGCGAGCGATTGGGCGCCAATCCAGTGCCAATCTTCCTGCCCATCGGCGCCGAAGAGAACTTCAAGGGCGTGGTCGACCTCATCGCCATGAAAGCGATCTTGTTTGACGAATCCAGCCAGGGCTCGCGCTACGACACCATCGACATCCCGGCCGACATGCGCGCCGAGGCCGATTCGGCTCGTCAAGCGATGATGGAGCACATCGTCGAGAGCGACCTGGACGCCATGGAGCGTTACCTGGGCGGCGAAGAGATTTCCATAGAGGAAACGCAGCGTTTGCTCCGTGAAGCCACGATCAAAATCACGTGCATCCCCGTGATTTGCGGCTCGGCGTTCAAGAACAAGGGCGTGCAGCAGTTGCTCGACGCCGTGGTCGCCTACCTGCCGTCGCCGGAAGACATTCCGCCGGTCAAGGGCCTGATTCCCGATGGCGAGCGCGATGCTGGTGCCGAAATCAGCCGTGATTCCAAGGATGACGTGCCGTTCTGCGGTCTGGCTTACAAGCTTTGGACCGACCCGTTCATCGGTCACCTGACCTACGTCCGTATCTACTCGGGTACGCTCGTGGTCGGCGACCAGGTGCTGAATTCGAACAACGGCAAGAAAGAGCGCATCGGCCGCATCATGAAGATGCACGCCAACAAGCGCGAAGACATCAAAGAAGCCTACGCCGGCGACATCGTTGCCGTGGCTGGTTTGCGCGACACGATCACGGGTCACACGCTCTGCGATGCCAAGTCGCCGATTGCCCTGGAACTGATGAAGTTCCCCGACCCGGTGATCAACGTCTCGATCGAGCCGGACAACAAGGCCGAAGAAGAGAAAATGTCCCTGGGTCTGTCCAAGCTGGCCCGCGAAGATCCGTCCTTCCGCTTTTACAGCAACGAAGAGACGGGGCAGACGCTCATCGCCGGAATGGGCGAATTGCACTTGGAAATCATCGTGGACCGCCTCAAGCGCGAGTTCAAGGTGAACGCCAAGGTCGGTCGCCCGCAGGTGGCTTACCGTGAGACGATTACGCAGACCGCGGAAGTCGACCACAAGTACGCCAAGCAGACCGGTGGTAAGGGCCAGTTCGCCCACGTGGCGATTCGTCTCGAGCCTCAAGAGCCCGGCACGGGCTACACCTTTGTCGACGAAATCAAGGGTGGCCTCATCCCCAAGGAATTCATTCCTTCGGTGGACAAGGGCATCAAGGGCGCGATGGGCAACGGCTATCTGGCCGGATTCCCCATGGTCGATGTCAAGGCGACGCTGTACTACGGCTCGTACCACGACGTCGACTCAAGCGACATCGCCTTCCAGGTGTGCGCCTCGCAGGCTTTCAAAGAGGCTTGCTCCAAGGCACGCTGCCAGCTGCTCGAGCCGATTTTCGGCATCGAAATCCTGGTCCCGGAAGACTACATGGGCGACATCATCGGCGACTTGAACAGCCGTCGTGGTCGCATCAACAATCTCGATGAGCGCGCGGGTGTCCGCGTTATCACGGGCGAAGTTCCGCTGGGCGAAACCTTCGGGTACGCCACTGACCTGCGTTCGCGCACCCAAGGTCGTGGCACCTACTCGATGCAGTTCTCGCACTATGCGCCGGCGCCGGCATCGACGCTGCAAGAAGTTCTCAAGAAGGCGAGCTAGTTCGCGATTTTGTAGCGCGAATCCTCATTTTCCCTGTGCGATTTGCAAGGAAGGAAAGCCACCATGGCCGGTCAACGCATCCGAATCCGCCTCAAGGCGTACGATTTCAAGCTCCTGGACCAGTCGGTCAGCGAGATCATTCAGACCGTCAAGAACACGGATGCCCGCATCGCCGGACCCATTCCGCTGCCGACGCGCATCAACAGCTACACGGTGTTGCGCTCGCCCCACGTGGACAAGAAGAGCCGTGAGCAGTTTGAAGTGCGTACCCACAAGCGCCTGATCGACATCCTCGATCCGACGCAGGCGACCCTGGATGCTTTGATGCGTCTAGACCTGGCCGCTGGTGTGGCGGTAGAGATCAAGACCTGAGGTTGAACGCGCACTCACAACCTGGTGTTCCTCAAGAGGGACGCTGAGTTGTGGGACGACCGACCCTGTCCGAGCGGGCAGCATCGTCGGCCAAGCGGCAACCAGAGAGACCACCGATGCCCTTGCGTTGACGCGCAACGGCTCCAGCAATGACCGACGTTTCCGGAGGCAGCCATGCCCAAGATTTCCATCCTCAATGCCCAGGCCCAGGCCGTTGGCGAAATCGAATTGAGCGACGACGTGTTCGCCGCCGAGATTAAGCCGCACCTGCACTGGGAAATCGTGCGCAACCAGCTGGCCAATCGCCGCGCCGGTACGCACTCGACCAAGACCCGTACCACGGTGCATGGCACGACCAAGAAGGCCTTGCGCCAGAAGGGTTCCGGCGGCGCTCGTCACGGTTCGCGCAAGGCTCCGATCTACGTCGGCGGCGGCGTGGCCCACGGACCGCACCCGCGTGACTACAGCTACACGGTGCCCAAGCAGGTTCGCCGTGCGGCGCTGTGCTCAGCCCTGAGCACCCGTCTCCAGGGCGGCGCGCTGCTGGTGGTTGATTCCTTTGGCCTCTCGGCGCCCAAGACCAAGACCGCAGCCCTGGTGCTGGGTCGTCTTGGTGCCAACAAGGCGCTGGTCGTGACCGGCGGCGAGGATGCGAACCTGCACCGCTCGATCCGCAACTTGCCGAGCGCCAAGTACATTCGCGCCGAGGGTGTCAACGTCTATGACGTGCTCAAGTACGACACCTTGGTTCTGACTGTCGACGCCGTGCAGGCCCTGCACGCTCGGCTTGGTTAACGCATTCCGCGGCCGCTGCTGGGGTTGACCCAGTTCGCTGCCCTTCCGACGAGGTTCCCGATGGCCCTGCACGTCACCCAAGTTCTGGTTCGTCCGTTGATCACGGAAAAGAACAATCTCGGCCGAGAGCACAACAACGAGATTGTTTTCGAAGTCCATCGCGACGCCAACAAGCCGCAGATTAAGGCCGCCGTTGAGCAGCTGTTTGGCGTGGAAGTCGAAGACGTCCGCACCATTCGTAAGCTGGGTAAGCTGCGCCGCGTCGGCAAGTACAGCGGTTACCGCGTCGACACCAAGAAGGCGATCGTCAAGCTGCCCGAGGGCGCCAACATCGATTTCTTCCAGGGCGTGTAGCTTCCGGGCGCACGACCGAGTCGGCCGTTGCGTTGCTAAGTTCGCTGGACCCTTTTGAGACTTTTGCTCTTTGTAGAATCGGAGCCAACCATGGGCATCAAAAAGTACCGCCCCGTATCTGCCGGAACGCGCCAGTTGCACCTGGACGATTTCAAGGACGTCACCAAGTCCACGCCGGAAAAAGCGCTGATTGCGCCGCTTTCTGGCCCCAAAGGTCGCAACTGCTACGGTCGGATTACGGCCTACCAGCGCGGTGGCGCCCACAAGCGTCATTACCGCATTGTCGACTTCAAGCGCGACAAAGTGGCCGTTCCTGCGACCGTCGCTGCGATCGAGTACGATCCCAATCGTTCTTCGCGCCTGGCGCTGTTGCACTACGCCGATGGTGAGAAGCGCTACATCCTAGCGCCCCTTAACATCAAGGTCGGCGACACGGTGATCTCTTCGAAGAACGCCGACATCAAGCCGGGTAACACCCTGCCGCTGGAATCGATTCCGGTCGGTACGATGGTGCACGCGGTTGAGTTGCAGCCGGGCCGTGGTGCCCAGATGTGCCGCTCGGCCGGTACCTCCGCGCAGTTGATGGCCAAGGAAGGCAAGCACGCGTTGCTTCGTCTCCCCTCGGGTGAACTGCGTAAAGTGACTCGGGATTGCCGTGCGACCATTGGTCAGACGGGCAACCTCGACCACGACAAGATCAAGCTGGGCAAAGCCGGCCGTTCGCGCTGGTTGGGTCGTCGGCCCAATGTCCGCGGTGTCGCGATGAACCCGGTCGATCACCCCCACGGCGGTGGTGAAGGTCGTACCTCTGGTGGCCGTCATCCGACGACGCCTTGGGGCAAGAAGACCAAGGGTCCCAAGACGCGCACCAACAAGCGCACCAATCGCTTGATTGTTTCTCGTCGGCCCAAGGGTCCGCGCTAGGACGCTAGGGAAGCGCAGCGCCAGACGGCGGCGGCGCAGGTGAGCGCGGAACAAGCGCTGGTTCAACAGGATTTTTCCGTTACTGAGGCAACCTCATGTCCCGTTCGATCAAGAAAGGCCCGTTTGTCGATGGCCACCTCAAGGAAAAGGTGGAAGACGCCAACCGCGCCAACAACAAGCGCCCGATCAAGACTTGGTCGCGCCGGTCGACGATTTTCCCTGATTTCGTCGGTTTGAACTTCATGGTCCACAACGGCAAAAAGTTCGTGCCGGTGTTCGTGACGGAGAACATGGTCGGCCACAAGCTGGGCGAGTTCTCTCCGACGCGCACCTTCCACGGCCACTCCGCGGACAAGAAGGTCAAGAAGAAGTAAGGCGAAGATGCGGCGGTGCCCCGTGCCCAGGATAGGGCCGGAAGCCACATGGAGCCTGCTTCGGTCAGGCCCCAGCAGCTCAATCAAGCGTTGACGACCCAATGTGTGCCGTTGACGACGAAGGAAATGGCGATGAGCGACAAGCTGACCCACACTGTTCACCTGCGTAACCTGCTGATCGCGCCACGTAAAGTGCGTGTGGTCGTGGATCAAATCCGCGACAAGCCGGTGGCCGTAGCCCTCGACATGCTGCAGTTCATCACCAAGCTTGGTGCTGGGCCGGTGCGCAAGCTGCTCGACAGCGCAGTGGCCAATGCCCGTGAAACCCACGGCATGGATGTCGATGCGCTGTACGTCAAGTCCGTCTACGTCGATCAGGCGCGGACGCTCAAGCGGTTCACGCCGCGTGCGCAGGGTCGGGCGACCAAGATTCTCAAGAAGTCGAGCCATGTGACGCTCGAGCTGGGCGTGCGCTAGTTCGCACAAGACTTGTGGTCAAGTTTGTACGGAACCAAAAGGGTACCGGAGGATAACGTGGGACAGAAAAGCCATCCGAACGGTCTGCGCCTCGGCGTGATTCGCACCTGGAACTCCAAGTGGTTCGAGGAAAAAGCTTACGCCAAGTGGTTGCACGAGGACCTGGCGATCCGCAAGCTGATCAAGACCAAGATGAACCATGCAGGCATCGCGCGCATCGACATCGAGCGTCGCGCACGGCAGATCCGCATCGGCGTGCACACCGCGCGTCCGGGCATTCTGATCGGGCCAAAGGGCAAGGAAGCCGAGAAGCTCAAGGCCATGCTCAGCAAGATCGCGCAGGGCGAAATCGTCCTGTCGATTCACGAGATTCGCCGCGCTGAGACCGATGCACAGCTTGTCGCTGAGTCGATCGCCACCCAGCTCGAGCGCCGCGTTGCCTTCCGCCGGGCGATGCGCAAGGCCATGCAAGCCGCGCAGAAGTTTGGCATCAAGGGCATTCGCGTCGCCTGCGCCGGTCGTTTGGGCGGAGCAGAAATGGGCCGTTACGAGTGGTACCGGGAAGGGCGCGTGCCCCTGCACACGCTGCGCGCCGACATTCAATACGGGGAGGCCTTGGCCAAGACCACGTACGGAATTTGCGGCGTCAAAACCTGGATTTACCACGGCGACATCCTGCCCGAGCGCAACATCGCCCGCGCGTAACGGATTGGCAATGGGGCTTGGGCCAGGCAATGGCTCAGGCGACCTCTGGAACAGGACCGGCACTGCCGGTTGAACGATAAAGGAGCGCAGCCATGTTGGCACCCAAGCGCGTGAAATGGCGCAAGGTCATGAAAGGTCGCAAGACCGGCACGGCCTACCGCGGCAACGAAGTGAGCAACGGCGATTTTGGCCTGATGGCGACCGAATGCGGCTATATGACTAGCCGCCAGATCGAAGCCGCTCGTATTGCCATGACCCGCAAGATCAAGCGCGGGGCGCGGGTGTGGATTCGCATCTTCCCGCAGAAGCCGATTACCAAGAAGCCCGCCGAAACCCGCATGGGTAAAGGTAAAGGGCCACCGGACCACTGGGTTGCAGTGATTCTCCCGGGCATGATGCTCTATGAGATTCAGTCCGACGAGCCCGAGTTGGTCAAGGAAGCGTTGCAACTGGCCAGCCACAAGCTGCCGTTCAAGACGCGCGTTGTGGCTCGGGACGAGATCGCGTAAGGGCTTGGCCCTGTGACCCATTTCCCTGAGCGGGGGATGGAACAAGGCGCAGCGGGCTGACAAAGCGGTGGTGAGTGTAAAGCGCTGCGACGAAGAGTCGACCTGCACAGAATCCTTCGGGAATTGCAGGGCAAGCGCGAGACCAAGGGCACCGGGACCTCAGAGGTTCCAGGGGCTTCAGGCCAAGACTCAACCCGACCCACGTCGCTTGCGAAAAGACCTACCGCGAAGATACCCGTTGTGAAAAGCCCCATTGGGACCTGACACAGCACGACTGCGAGATAGCAAACAGGGATGAGACCCGCACCGCGTGTGCGCCCGTCCCAGCCGTACGGAGACCGAGATGAAGCGCGCATTGCTCAAGGAACTGACATCGGTGGAACTGCGCCGCAAGGAAGGCGAACTTCGTGAGGAAGTCTTCCGTCTGCGCTTTCAGCACCACACCGGCCAGTTGGCCAGCCCGATCAAGTTGCGCACGGCGCGCCGCGAGTTGGCGCAGGTGTTGACACGCATGCGCGAGATTGAACTTGGCGTGCGGTCTTCGGCTTTGCCCCAAGGCTAAGGCGTCCAGAACGCAGCTGGCGCTCGCGGGAAGTTCCCCAATCAGGGAATTCGCAGAAGCGCCCGGTCGACAGTGCTCCGGCACCAGACCGAGGCAGCGAGCGCCCGTGTCGATAGAGCGCCTGTGAAAGAACGTGAAATGATTCCGCGAGCTGGACCACATGAGTCAGCCGCAGTGTACGACGAGGAGATGGCAGCCATGACCGAGAACGACAACAGCGTGATCGACGCGCCGAGCAGCGAGGCTGCCGCGGAAGACAATTTGGCCGGTGAGCACGGTCGCCATCGCCGCACGGCGACGGGCATCGTTGTCTCGACCAAGATGGAAAAAACGGCTGTCATTTCCGTGACACGCGTCTTCCTGCACCCCAAGTACCGCAAGTACGTGCGTCGGCGCAAGAAGTACATGGCCCACGATGAGCATGGTCAGTGCGCGGTCGGTGACCAGGTGCTGATTGAGGAATGCCGGCCCATGTCCGCTCACAAGCGGTGGCGCTTCCTCAAGATCATGCGCAAGCATGCGCAGTAGGACTGATGCTGCGGCGGGCAAAGCATCAACTGCTAAGCCTTTTGTCGCGGTAGCTTAGTCAACTTGGCCGCCTTTGCGGGCGCCAAAGCCAAAACGCAGGCCGCACCGAAAAGCGGCAAAGTCAACCAGTGCCGCCACGCGCGCGGCAACGCCCATCCGCTCCAAGCGGTTCAGCGTGCAAGGGGATGCCATGATCCAGACCGAGACCTACCTGACTGTGGCCGATAACTCCGGCGCCAAGCAGCTGCGCTGCATCAAGGTGCTGGGCGGTTCCAAGCGCAAGTACGCGTCGCTAGGCGATATTATCGTCTGTTCGGTGCGCGAAGCGCTGCCCAAGTCCAAGGTCAAGAAGGGCGATGTGGTCAAGGCCGTCATCGTTCGCACCACCAAGGAAGTGGGCCGTGAAGACGGCAGCTACATCAAGTTCGACGGCAATGCCGCCGTGGTGATCAACAACCAGAAGGAGCCCGTGGGCACGCGCATCTTTGGGCCCGTTGCCCGCGAGTTGCGCGCCAAGCGATTTATGAAAATCGTGTCCCTGGCGCCCGAGGTTCTGTAGACCGACCTTCGGGTCAGTCAAGTCATTGCGGCGACGAACGCCCTGTGATGTCAGCGATTTAGTGGCCAGCCAATTGAGTGCCGGCCCCAGCGATTAGAGAAGGTGCTCCCATGAGCAAGATTCGCAAGAACGACCTGGTGGCGGTGTTGGCCGGCAAAGACCGCGGCAAGACGGGCAAAGTCCTGCGCGTAGTTGCCCAAGGCAAGCGCGTCGTCGTCGAAAAGATCAACATCATCAAGCGTCACCAGAAGGCTCGACGCGCCGATGAGAAAGCTGGCATCATTGAGAAGGAAGCACCGTTCGACATCAGCAATGTCGCACTGGTGAGCCCGACCACTGGCAAGCCGGTGCGCGTCGGTTTCAAGTTTGTCGAGACGGCAGACGGCCAGTCCAAGAAAGTGCGCGTTGTGCACAAGACTGGTGAAGTTCTCGATCAGATCTAAGCGAGCGGGACCAGCCGTGAGCCGCAATTCCGGGTGGAATGCGCCGGACTGGATCAAGCCCTGCCCGCAGCGGCAGGAACGTGGTTGGCCAAGCGAAGACTTGGACTGACCTTTAGGGAGAAGAGCTATGGCACCGCGTTTGCAGGAAAAATACAGCCAGGTGGCAATCGCCGCGCTGACCCAAGAGTTTGCCTACGTCAATCCGATGCAGGTGCCGCGCCTCCAGAAGATCGTCATCAACTTTGGTCTGGGTGAAGCCACGCAGAACCCCAAAGTCATTGAGAAGACGGTCGAGCAGTTGACTTTGATGGCTGGCCAGAAGCCAATCGTCACGCGTTCGCGCAAGTCAATCGCCAACTTCAAGCTGCGCGAGAACATTCCGATCGGTGTCAAGGTGACCCTTCGCCGCGACAAAATGTTTGAGTTCCTCGACCGTTTGGTCTCCATCGCCCTGCCGTCCGTGCGCGACTTTCGTGGCGTGAGCCCGAAGGGGTTCGACGGCCGCGGTAACTTCACGATGGGCCTCAAAGAACAGATCATCTTCCCGGAAATCAGCTATGAATCCGTGGACAAAGTGCGCGGTATGAACATCACGATGGTCACCTCCGCCAAGACCGACGCCGAGAGCAAGGCCCTGCTCGCCCACTTGGGCGTGCCCTTCCGCAAGTAGGCAGGACCGGCCCTTCGCCGATAAGTCAGAAAACAGCGCAAGATTACAGAGGAACCCATGGCCAAGACCAGCCAAATCAACAAGTCGAACGGCCCGCAGAAGTTCGAAATTCGTCACCGCAACCGCTGCAAAGTCTGTGGACGTCCACGCGGTTACCTGCGCAAGTTCGCACTGTGCCGTATTTGCTTCCGGTCCCTGGCTGTGCGCGGCGAACTGCCGGGCGTGACCAAGGCTTCCTGGTAGGCAAACGGGGAAACGCTCGGGTCGACTCGCGCAGTCCGACACGCCGTAACCCCTTGGTCAGCGTAGCTTTTAGCGCGTTGACTGAAACAATCGATGGTCCGCATTGAGCGGGCCCCCTTTTCGCCCACGCAACCGGGCGTTCGCGGTAACTGGTAGTACCGGCAGGTGCCGGCAACCCAGGTGCCCATCCAGGGACAAACATCGGTGGAGCCCCCAGGCGGGCCAAGCCGAAGCAAGACCCTGAGCGGCAAACGGTTTTTGCAGAACAGACAGAGGCATTTCATGGCGACTACCGATCCGATCGCAGACTTCCTGACCCGCATCCGCAACGGCATCATGGCCCGGCATACGGAAGTGCGCTGCCCCGCTTCCAACATGATTCGCAACCTCGCGCGAATCCTGCATGAAGAAGGCTACGTCAACGGCGTGACCGAAGAGGTCGAGAGCGCCCAGGGCGCCCTGGTGTTGCAACTGCGCTACGCTGCTGATAAAACCAACGTGATTACCGGGATTCGTCGGGCTTCGCGGCCTGGCCAGCGCCGTTACTGCGGTGTCGGCGAGATTCCGCGCGTCAAGAACGGTATGGGTATCGCCATCTTGTCGACTTCAGGCGGCGTGATGACCGGGGCCAAAGCGCGTCACGCCAATGTGGGCGGCGAGCTGATCTGCACGGTCTGGTAGTCCCAAGCCCATTGGTCTTTGGATCTTTTTGTCCAACAGACCGTGCCGCCGTAGCAACGAGCGACAACGGTCTACCAGCACTGCGTCCCTAGCCCTTGCCGGGCACAGGACAATCCCAGCGGGGAACATCATGGTAACGCAAAGCGAAAACAAGGTCATCGAGTCACGCGTTGGCAAGGCGCCCGTCGCCATTCCTGCCAAAGTGACATTCGCGGTCTCCGGTGAACAGGTCACGGTCAAAGGTCCGCTCGGCACGCTGACGCGCACGTTCAAAGGCGTAACCTTTGAGCAAGAGGGCGCCGAAGTGCACGTCAAGGCGACGGCGACCAATCGCACGGGCAAGGCCCTGCACGGCCTGGGGCGCAACCTGTTTCGCAACATGGTGCAAGGCGTGTCCGTGGGCTACAAGAAGGAGCTCGACGTCGTCGGCGTCGGTTTCCGCGTGGAAGCGATTGGCGCGAACCTCAAGTTCTCCATCGGTTTTTCTCACCCCGTGATGTTCGCCCTGCCGGCGGCCGTGGTGTGCAAGATTGAAAAGCAGACGCACTTGGAACTGACCAGCGTCGACAAAGAGTTGCTGGGTCAAATCGCGGCCAATATCCGCGGTCTGCGCGCACCTGAGCCATACAAGGGCAAGGGCGTTCGTTACAGCGACGAGACCGTTCGCATGAAGGCCGGCAAGTCCGGTGGCAAGGGCGGCAAGAAGAAGTAGCCCCTAGTTGGCCGAGTGGCCCTAGTTTCCGCGGGATACGTCGTGTTGGCGTACCTGCAACCGGGCGAGGCCTTGGCGCCAAGTCCGCAGTATCCGCAGCGAGAGGCGTGTCCCCACGTAGGGTGCGCACAAGCCGAGCAGGCTACGCTGCCCCTGGCTCAAGGAAGAGAAAGACATGTTTATTCAGAAGTATCGCAACGAGCGTGAGCACCGCAAGGCCCGCCTGCGCTTTGGCCTCAAGGGTACGCCCGAGCGTCCGCGCATGAGCGTTTTCCGTTCCGCTCGGCACATTTACGTGCAGATCATCGATGACGAGACCGGCACGACGCTGGCCGCTGCTTCGACCGTTGAGCCGGAGCTGCGCAAGTTCGATGGCGATAAGTCTGCCGCTGCTGAAGCCGTGGGCCGTTTGGCCGCTGAGCGCGCCGTTGCCAAGGGCATCACCAAGTTGGTGTTCGATCGCAATGGTTTCCGCTACACGGGTCGCGTGGCTGCCGTCTCCAAGGTCGCCCACGAACTGGGCCTCCTGAGCAAGACTGGCTACAGCGCCACGGGCGAAACGGGTGCGGATTCTGCTGAATAAAGCGGCACCGCTGCATTTTCCTGAGCATATACAGCGCCTGTAACAACAAAAAGGCGCTCAAGACGGAGTCTAGTCATGGCAGCAGAGAATACGCGTCAGGGACCCAGTGGCCGCGGTGGCGAGCGCGATCCGCGCGGTGGCAATCAGCGGCGGGAGCGCCCGGCGGAAGTCGATAGTGAGTTCGGCACAGCCACCATCGCGATCAACCGCACCGCTAAGGTGGTCAAGGGTGGTCGTCGCTTCAGCTTTTCCGCGTTGATCGTGGTGGGCGATGGCAAGGGCAAAGTCGGCATCGGTATGGGCAAGGCGGCGGAAGTGCCTGAGGCCATTCGCAAAGGTACGGAGCAGGCTCGCAAGGCCATGTTCCAGGTGCCGCTGGTCAAAGGTTCGATCCCCCATGACGCCCTCGGGCACTACGGTGCGGGTGAAGTTCTGCTGCGTCCTGCTGGACGTGGTACGGGCGTCATCGCCGGTGGTCCCGTGCGTGCCGTGCTCGAGCAGGCCGGCGTTCGCGACGTTGTGACCAAGTGCATCGGCAGCAATAATCCGCACAACGTGGTGCGAGCGACCTTGGATGCCCTGCGCCAACTGCGCACGGTCGACCAGATTTCGAGCCGTCGCGGCAAGCCGATCGAGGAGATCCGCGGCTAATCCAGCGTGCTGCGTTGCCCCGCTTTGACCTTGTTGTCGGGCGGTGGCGCCGTGCACCCGGCTCGTCCGCCCGGCAAGGCTTTGCCGCGGGCTTGTCAGTCGCCCATTGCAACCGTATACTTTCGCGCCTTCCAAGCGCAGTCTGCCACCGGGCGGCGCGTCCGCAGTCGGTGTTGAATCGCAGGAGCCAGCCATGAACGAACTCAGCAATCTCCGGCCCCCACGTGGCGCCGTTAAGACCCGCAAGCGTCTCGGTCGCGGCGTCGGCTCTGGCTTGGGCAAGACCTCTGGTCACGGCCACAAGGGCCAAGAGCAGCGCAAGTCGCGCGACGTCGGCCCCGCCTTTGAAGGCGGCCAGATGCCGATCCAGCGCCGTTTGCCGAAGATCGGTTTTACCAATATCTTCGCCAAGAAGTACGCGACGCTCAACGTTGGCGAACTCGCGATCTTCCCCGCCGGTTCGACGGTGGATGAGACCGCGTTGCGCGTCGTTGGCTTGGTCAAAGGCCGGATCGACGGCGTCAAGATCCTCGGCGACGGCGATCTGGGCGTTGCCCTGACGGTTGTCGCTGCCAAGTTCACGGCGTCTGCGCAGGCCAAGATCGTGGCTGCCGGCGGTACGGCCCAGAACCCGTAACTCGAGTCTTTGCGCGGGCCTGCCACCATGCTTGGCGATGCCCGCTCCAGGTCAATCTGCGGCCCGTATGGTGCCAAAGAGGCCGAACACTGACATTCCGCATGGAACCGGGAGGCCAAGAGTGGCCAACGCGCTGCAGAACATCGCCAAGGTACCTGAGCTCAAGACTCGTATCCTGTACTCGCTGGTTATGCTGGCGATCTACCGCGTGGGCGTGTTCGTGACCGTGCCGGGCGTTGATCGCCAGGTCATGGCCGAGCATTTCAACGCGTCCGGTTCGGGCCTGCTTGGATTGTTCAATCTGTTTTCCGGCGGTGCGCTGCAAAACATCTCGATTTTCGCCCTCGGCATCATGCCTTACATCTCGGCGAGCATCATTCTGCAGTTGTTGACTGTGGTGGTGCCTGCCGTTGAACGCCTGAACAAAGAAGGCGAACAAGGTCGGCGCAAGATCAATCAGTGGACGCGCTACGGCACCGTCATCCTGTCCTTTGTCCAGGGCATGGCCATGGCCGTGTATCTGGAGAGCCAGAACACGCAAATGGGCGCGGGTTCCTCTTTGGTTCACGCCGGTTGGGCATTCCGCCTGCTCTGTGTGCTGTCGCTGACCACCGGCACCGTGTTCATCATGTGGCTGGGCGAACGCATCAGCGAGCGTGGGCTGGGTAATGGCATTTCCCTCGTGATTTACGCAGGTATCGTGGCAAGTCTGCCCCACGCGCTGTCCCAGACCTACGAACTGATCAAGAACGGCCAGATTTCTGTCCCCGTGCTTGGCCTGATCGCAGTGATGGTTGTCGCCGTCATCGGCGGCATTGTCTACTTCGAGAGCGCGCAACGCCGCATTCCCGTTCAGTATGCCAAGCGCGTCGTCGGCCGTCAGATGGTGGCCTCGCAGTCGAGCTTCTTGCCCCTCAAGGTGAACTCGGCCGGCGTGATTCCGCCGATCTTTGCCAGCTCGATCCTGATGTTCCCCGCGACGATGGCGAACTTCTTTCCGTCTTTCGGTGCCTTGCAAAGCGTCGTTCAGAACTTGGTCCCTGGCCATGTCCTGTACAACGCCATGTATGTCGGCCTGATCGTGTTCTTCTGCTATTTCTACACCGCCGTGACGTTTAATCCGGTGGATGTGGCAGATAACCTCAAGAAAGGCGGCGGCTTTGTGCCTGGCGTTCGCGCTGGCAAGAAGACGGCTGAGTACATCGATCGCGTGCTGTCCCGCATCACCTTTGGCGGTGCCATGTACATCAGCGCCATCTGCGTGCTGCCGACGTTCATGCAGACCAATTTCAACGTGCCCTTCTTCTTTGGCGGCACCTCCCTGCTGATTGTGGTGGGCGTGGCCATGGATACGGCGCGGCAGATTGAAAGCCATTTGATTACTAGGTCCTATGAAGGCTTTGCCGGTGCCGGTGGACCGCGGGTGCGCGGACGTCGCAACGACAATGAGTACTAGGGGACCTTGTTCAGGCATGGCTTGGACTATTGCTTCTCAAGGGGACTCGCGGTTCCCAGGCCTGCGTTTGCGGGCCAAACGCCGGTCGAGCGGGCCCACGGGCTGTAGCCAAAGTCTGATGACGGCCAGAGCAATACCGACGACGGCGAGAGCAAAATCATGAGTCGCAACGCCAATCGCATCATCCTGCTCGGAGGCCCGGGCGCCGGCAAAGGCACTGTGGCGATGACGCTGGTCGATCGCTTCGCCTTACAGCACCTGTCCACGGGCGACATGCTGCGGGCAGCGGTGGCGGCGGGCACGGAGTTGGGCAAGACAGCCAACGGGTTTATGTCGCACGGCGCCTTGGTGCCCGATGACGTCATGGTTGGGCTTATCCAAGAGCGGGTGCAGCAAGCAGATTGCCGCCTTGCCGATGGTACGCCGCGTTTCTTGCTGGACGGCTTTCCGCGGACGATGCCCCAGGCCGACGCCCTGGACCGCCATGGCCTAGGGCCGGACGTGGTGGTGTATCTTGTGGTCAAAGATGAGATTTTGGTGCGGCGCTTGACCGGACGGCGTAGCTGTCCCAAGTGCGGCAATCCGCATCACGTGGAGTTCGCGCCGCCGCTGCACGAGGGGCTGTGCGACCGCTGCGGAACGGCGTTGGTGCATCGCGTAGACGATCAGGAAGCGGCTATCCGCAAGCGAATCGACCTGTTTCACAGTCAGACCGATCCCCTGGTGCAGCGCTATGCGCCGCTGCTGGTGACGATCGATGGGGAGCAGTCGCAGGAACGTGTTGCGCGATCGGTGATCGAAGGCCTTCGCGCCTTGGAAGCCACGGGATCGTGAGCGGTCGGTCAGGTAAGGGCAGGGCTGCAAGGCCCTGGAACGGGACGAAAATCTCGTGACGAAGACCCAGGCCCGGGGCAAAGGATGGATCGCCAGACGGCGGTCGATCGCAGCAGTGGGCAAGTACAACGGCAGGGTCGCCCGCAACGGCACCTAGCGATCACCGGGAGCGTGGATGTCGAAAGACGACGCCATTGAAGTCGAAGGCACTGTACTGGAACCATTGCCGAACGCGATGTTTCGCGTGCAGTTGGACAATGGTCACAAGGTGCTGGCGCACGTATCTGGCAAGATGCGCATGCACTTCATCCGCATCCTGCCGGGCGATAAGGTCAAGGTGGCGTTGAGCCCCTACGATCTGACCCGAGGTCGGATTACCTACCGTGCCAAATAGGTGAAGGTACTGGGGTTTTTCTCCTGGTCGCGGCTTTGCGCTGAACACAGGGGGAAGAATCGGCGGTCTTGGATCGCTGGGCCCTCGCGTTGCACGAACAAAGCGTGTATACTGCGCCCCCCGCTACGGTTGGCCCGTGGATGGTGGAACGGAAAACAAGAAAAGTTCCAAGCGGTTGCTTGACGGCTAGGCGAGCCCAAAGGGGTTTGCGGGCAGTGACTAGGTAGCGCTTGGTGCGATCAGCTGGCCCACGAGGACTGGCTACGAGCAGCGCCGATCCACAGCGGGTGGGCAGTCAGAAGCGCAGGTGTAAGCCAGCGCTAGGCAAGAGGAAGTCATGAAAGTGCGTGCATCGGTCAAGCCCATTTGCGAGCAGTGCCGTGTGGTCAAGCGCCGCGGCGTCGTCCGCGTGATCTGCGAGAATCCTAAGCACAAGCAGCGCCAGGGTTGATCCCGTCGTTGCAATGGCCTGAACGGCGCAGCTTCGGCAGCGGTAGTCAGGCGGGGCCCGCGGGTCCGCACCGGGCGGAAGGGCCGACCCAGAAAGTAGTTCGCTCTGTCGCTCGCAGCATCGCAGCGACAAGCCGTTAGAAAGGAGTCAGACATGGCACGTATCGCAGGCGTTGACCTGCCGCGCAACAAGCGGATTGAAATCGCGCTGCGCTCGATCTACGGCGTTGGCCCCAAGGTCGCGCTGGACGTTTGCAACAAGGCTGGCGTGCCCCTGGGCAGGAAGGCCGATGACCTGACCGAGACCGACATCGTCCGGATCCGCGATGTGCTGGAAAACCAGTACAAAGTGGAAGGCGATTTGCGTCGGCAGGTGCAAATGGACATCAAGCGTTTGATGGACTTGGGCTGCTACCGGGGCATTCGCCACCGCAAGGGCCTGCCGGTTCGTGGCCAGCGCACGCACACCAACGCGCGTACCCGTAAGGGCCCGCGTCGTACGGCGATCAAGAAGAAGTAGTCCTGGTTTCAGGATGAAGGCTCGATCGGCCGGCCTGATGAGACCCGCGCGGACTCATGTAGGAACAGGGCTTTGCACCGCTTGCGGCAGCCAAGTCCCTCCGATCGCAGACTTGGCGGCATGGGTGGCGTTACACGCTGCAGCCGCCTAGAAACCGAGACAGGATTCAATAGGTTAGCAAGAACGTTTTCGTGTCCGGGGCCCTGGGGCCCAATCGGTCGAGAACCCAGCGCGGCGGACTGCACCAAGTCCGCGACCATAGGAAAGCCATGGCTACCGCCCAAGCGGCCAAAGCGGCCAGTCGCGTCAAGAAGCGCGTCAAGAAGAACATCCAGTCGGGTGTGGTTCACATCAGCTCGACCTTCAACAACACGATCGTGACCGTGACCGATGTCAGCGGCAACGTGGTGGCTTGGTCCAGCTGCGGTCGCCGCGGCTTTAAGGGTTCGCGTAAATCGACGCCGTTCGCGGCGCAGATGGCTGCGGAAGACGCGGTCAAGCGCGCCCAAGAGCATGGCGTCAAGACGGTTTCCGTGTTGGTCAAAGGTCCGGGCACCGGTCGGGAAGCGGCTCTGCGCGCCCTGTCCAACGCCGGCCTGCGCGTGACGACGATTCGCGATGTTACGCCGATTCCGCACAACGGCTGCCGGCCGCCCAAGCGTCGCCGCGTCTAGTGGCGCTCCCACCGGGGGCCAAGGGCGAGGAGCAGGCGACTACGGTCTACCCTGTTTAGCGCTCCGAACACCCGGAAAACTGACCTGTTCCAGAGCATTCAAACCGTTCCAGAGCATTCAAACGTTCAAGAGTGTGCAACTATGGCTCGTTACATTGGACCCGTTTGCCGACTGTGCCGCCGCGAAGGCATCAAGCTCTTCCTCAAGGGTGAGCGCTGCTACACGGAGAAGTGCTCCGCCGAGCGCCGTCAGTACATCCCCGGTCAGCATGGCCAGGCTCGGCACGGCAAGGTGTCGGAGTTCGGTCGCCAGCTGCGTGAGAAGCAGAAGGTCAAGCGTATCTATGGCTTGGTCGAGAAGCAGTTCCGCGGCTACTACCAGCTCGCCGCCCGCAAAGAAGGCGTGACGGGTGAGACCCTGCTGCAGTTCCTCGAGCGCCGCATGGACAATGTCGTGTATCGCTTGGGCTTCGCCGCCAGTCGCTCCGAAGCGCGCTTGATGGTCTGCCATGGTCACGTGACGCACAACGGCAAGCCGATGGACATTCCGTCGATGCTCGTGCGCGCTGGCGATGTGGTGGAAATCCGCACAGCTTCGCGTGAACAGCCGCGCATCACCGAGTCCTTGGAAGGCGTCGATCGCCGCGGCGTCCCCGCGTGGCTGACGCTGGACAAGAAGGCCATGAAGGGCGTGGTCACCACGTTGCCGGCCCGCGCCGACATCACGATGCCGATCGAAGAACGCCTGATCGTCGAGCTCTACTCCAAGTAGTTGAGAATCGGTGAGATTCCTGCGGGCCCCAAAGCCTGCGGGAGGACGGTGGGCAGCTTCGGCCGCCACCGCTGGAACGCGCGCTGGAAGACTGGAACCGCCAGTCGCATCCGCACCGCCCAGCCAACCTGTGCCACAGCCGGCCGACGCCACTTGGTGTTTGGGACCGCAAGCCAACGCAGCAGCAGCCCGCATACCCGCAAGCGAGCGATGCCCCTGGAGGAAACATGCAGCGGAACTGGAAGAACCTGATCCGCCCCAAGGCGCTTGAAGTCAATGAACTGACCGATACCTACGGCAAGTTCACCGTCGAACCGATGGAACGCGGCTACGGCCAGACTTTGGGCAACTCCTTGCGGCGCATCTTGCTTTCGAGCATTCGCGGCGCAGCCATCACCGGAATGCGCATGGCGGCCCTGGGTCGCGTAGTGCGTGAAGAAGATGGCGGCAAAGGCAAAGTGCAGCGCAAGATGGTCGAGCAGATGCAGTCTGCGCTCCACGAGTTCCAGGCCCTGCCGGATGTGGTCGAGGATGTGGCGGAAATCGTCCTCAACCTCAAAGAAGTGAACCTGCGGATGGAAGGCGAAGGCCCAGAATTCATCCACTTGGTTGCCGAAGCCCCCGCGGGCAATGTGCCTCTGCGCGTCACGGCCAGCATGCTGCAACTGCCCGCCAACATTACGGTGCTCAATCCTGACCACGTGCTGATGACCATTGAACCGGGTGGCCGCGTCGAAATGGAACTCACCGTCAAGGAAGGCGTCGGCTATGTACCCGCGACCCGCGAAACGGCTGAGGATTCGCCGGTTGACTTGCTGCCCATCGATGCGATTTTCTCGCCCGTGCGCCGCGTCAACTTCCGCGTGACCAATGCCCGTGTCGAGCAGCGCACCGATTACGACAAGCTGACGCTTGAAGTTTGGACCAATGCGGCCATCGATCCGGAAGCGGCGGTGAGCATTGCGGCCAAGATCCTGCGCGATCAAGCCAAGGTTTTCGTTGCGTATGACGACGACGAGGACATGGACGATTACGGCACAGGCGACAGCTACATCGCGACCACCGAGCCGCTCAACGAGAATCTGTGGAAGACCATTGATTCGCTTGAGTTGTCGGTACGCTCGGCCAACTGCTTGCAGAACGCGAACCTGCGCTTTGTCGGCGAGCTGGTGCAGCGGACGGAAGCCGAGATGCTCAAGACCAAGAACTTTGGTCGGAAGTCGCTCAAGGAAATCAAAGACGTACTGCTGGAAATGGGCTTGTCCTTGGGCATGCACATTGAGGGCTGGGACCCGGACAATATTCCGCCGCCGCCCCCCGCGGCCGCAGCTGCTGCTCCCGTGGCCCAGGCCTAGTACACGTAACCCTAAGTCCTTTGCGGGTTACCGGAAAGGACTCGGCGTTGTGGATTTTGGGCCGGGGACCCGGCCGAACGAAAGGGTGAGCCTGCACGCGCGGGCGAGGGGGCGGCGCGCCCCTTTGAAACTAGAAGCAAACACTGTACCTCGAACCCGGAAGGAACTTCGGGTTAGAGGTACTAGTCGAGCAAATCCATCGATGCAGCCTGCGTGTCAGGACCGCCGCAAATGCGGTGAGAATGACCGCAGGCAGTGCCCAGAGCGATTGAATTTCGCGTAGAGAATCAAGAGGATACCATGCGTCACCTCAAAAGCGGTCGCCATTTCGGTCGGGAAACCTCGCACCGTCGCGCCATGTTGCTCAACCTGTGCAAGTCGCTGATTGAGCACGAGCGCATCGAGACCACGGTCGCCAAGGCCAAGGAACTGCGCGGTTGGGTTGAGCCGATGATTACGGCGGCCAAGGATGATTCCATCCACCACCGCCGTCTGGCGTTCGCCAAGTTGCGCGATAACGGCTTGGTCACCAAGCTGTTTACCGATCTGGCCGTACGTTACAAGGGCCGTCCCGGTGGCTACACCCGTGCGTTCAAGCTCGGGCCGCGCGTTGGCGATGCTGCCCACATGGCGATCATCGAGTTCGTGTAGTCGCTGTCTGGCGCGCAATCGGCGTCGGCGAATTTTCCAAGCCATCGATCAGGGCGCGTGGACGTTTTCGGGTCCGCGCCCGAAGCGTTGGCTAGCGCCTTTGGGCGTTGGCGGGGTTTGGGCTCCGCATCGCAATCAGCCAAACAAATTGGGCCCATCTGCTTGTTTGCGGATCTGCTTTCTTGCCAAGCGGCGACTCTGTCGTGTAGGAAGCTTGCACCCCAACCAGCTGCAGCAGGGCGGCTCGGCAAAATCGGTCTGATTTTCCAGAGTTTCTTAGGTCCCGGCGACGGCTACGCCTTCAAAGACCAAGGACGGCAACTGAAGAGACCCGTGCGTGTACGGATCGGCCCCGACCGCCTTGAGCGTATGCCAAAACGCCAAGTGGTTGCCAGTGAGGTTCATTTCCGTCAGCGGTACCGTTAGCGCGCCCTTTTCGATGCGGCGACCTTGAAAACCCAAGGAAAAATCGCCGGTCAGGCTGTTCGAATTGCCGCCGTTGAAGGCTGTGACCAGAATGCCGTGGTCGATGCCGCTGACCAGCTTGGCCAAATTGCCGTTGCCGCCAAGCGTGGTTAGGGTGGAAAAGGCACCGGTAGTCGGCGAAAGTTTGAGCTTTTTCGCATAGTACCAATCGAGCAGGTAGTTCTTGAGCACGCCTTGGTCGATCAGCGTCAGGTCGCGGGCGGCCAAGCCTTCCCGATCGAAGCTGCGGGCCCCGGGGCTGCCGATGAGGCCAGGAACGTCGCGCAAGGTCAGTTGGGGGCTGGCCACAGGTTTGCCGGTCATGCCTTCGAGAAACGAGCGTTTCTGTTGCAGATTGCTGCCCAGGGTGGCTTGGAGCCAGTAGGACAAGAGGCGGCCCGCAGCGCGGTTTTCGACGATTAGGGTCACTGAGCCGCTGGCATCTTTCTTGGCCCCCACGCGACTGAGCGCTCGCTCGGTTGCCTCCAGACCGATGGCTTCCGCCTTGCCCAGGCCCGCGAGGGTGCGGCTGTTGACCTGCCAGCCGTCCTCTGGGCGCTTGTCGCCATCAGCGGCGGTGACGTCGGCCGATAGCGTGTAGAGCGTGGCCCTTTGCGCGGCCCGGGTGCCATTGCTGCCGACCAAGGCCCAATCGCTGTCCTGGTCTTGAAAGTTGGTGGTCGCTGAAATGACGCGCTTATCGTGGTGGCAGGCGGCCTCGACCTGTAGCGCCAGTTGCTTGCGGGTGTCGGTCGTTAATGCCCCGTAATTAGGGTCGAAAATGGAAAGCGCGTCGGTCGACTTTGCCACCAGCGCTGCGTCGGGCAGGCTGCGATCCGGGTCGACGTCGAGCATGCGCGTGAGCGCCACCGCATCGCGCAGGAAGGATTGCAGTTCGTTGGGCCGCAAATCGCTCGTACTATGAACGGCATAGCGGCCATCGACGTAGAGATGCACCGTCACGCCGGCTGATTGGGCTTCTTGGAGTTTTTCCACTTTGCCCGCGCGAACTTGCGTCTCCACATTGCGCGCGAGTCGGGCGCTGACCAGCGTGTGCTGCACACCAGCCTTCTTGAGCAGGTCGCCCAACTGGTCAGCCAACGCCAAAGCCTTGGAGTGGTAGGTGGTTGCGCTCATGCTGCACCGCCGACGGTGAGGGACTTGACTAGGACCGTGGGCATCCCCTGCGAGACCGGGACGCTTTGGCCGTTCTTGCCGCAGGTCCAACCGCCTTCGTCGATGACCAAGTCATTGGCCACCATGCTGATTTTGGTCAGCGTGTCGGGGCCGTTGCCGATGAGGTTGACGTCCTTGATGGGCCGGCCGAGCTTGCCGTCCTCGATGAGGTACCCCGTCTTGAGGAAGAACGTATAGTCGCCGCCGCCAATGTTGACTTGGCCATTGCTGAAGGATTCACAGTAGATGCCCTTCTTCACACTGGCGATGATCTCGCTGCGGTGATGCGGACCCGGCTGCATGTAGGTCGAGCGCATGCGCGGCATGGGCACAAAGCGGAAAGACTCGCGACGACCAGAACCTGTGGATTTTAAGCCGTAATGGTGGGCACTGATGCGATCGTGCAGGTAGCTGGCCATGCTGCCGCCGTCGACCAAAACCGTGCGTTGGCCCAGGGTTCCCTCGTCATCGACGTGGATGGAGCCGCGGGCGTCGGGCAGGGTCGCGTCGTCGACGATGGTGACGAACTTTTCGGCCACAGGCTTGCCGATTTTCGTTGCGTAAATGCTTGTATTCTTGCGGTTAAAATCAGCCTCCATGCCGTGGCCGATCGCTTCGTGCAGCAGGATGCCGCTGGGGCCTGCCCCCAAAACCACGGGCATTTCGCCGCCTTTGGGCGTCACGGCATCGAACATGCCAACCGTGCGCCGCACCGCTTCGTCGCACAGGCGCGCGATCGCCTTGGCGTCAAATAGGTCAAAACCGTGCCGCGACGCGATGTTGTATAGGCCCGTCTCGCGCCGCCCCTTCTGCTCAGCCACGCAGTTGGCGATGACCCGCACCATAGGCTGTTGGTCGTGGGTTAGGACGCCTTCACTTGTAAGAATAAGCACTTCGCGGTCTGAGTCGGAATAGGCAACCGTAGTCTTGACGATGCGCGGGTCCTTTTGCTTGCAGCGGCTGTTGATGTCCTGCACCAGCGCTTTCTTCTTGGCGAGGTCCACGGCAGCGTAGCGGTAGTCGATGTCGTAATACTTGGGCAATTTGCCGACTTGGACGGTCATCGGCTTGGCGTCTGACTTGCCGTCGGCAATGGCGGCGGCCGTCGCGGCGGCTTGCTTCATCGCCTTGAGGTCGAGGATTTCTGAGAAGGCATAGCCCACGGCATCCCCCTTGACGACGCGCACGCCCATGCCGAGGTCTGACTCGGTGGAAGCACGGCTGATTTTGTCATCCTCGAGCATGAGCACGACGGACCGCGTGCGCTCAAAATACAGGTCCGCAAACGTGGCGCCGCGACTCATGGCGATGGCCATGATGGCCTGCAAATCCTCGATAGGTATGCCAAAACTGGGATTGATGAGGGCGGGAGTCTTCGCCGCTTGGTCTTGGCGCACTGGGGCCGTCGGCTCAGGCCCCGCCCACAGCGGGCGCGACAGCAGGGCAGCCCCAGAAGCGGCGGCAAGGCCAAGAAAGTGGCGACGATCGCTCTGAAATGGGTCGAATCGGCTGGTCATGGTGCGCTCCTGAGCAGTGCAGGCCTCAAAGTACCATGGGTCTACCGGCGTGTCATGGGGACGCAGCCGTGAAAAAGGCCAAGAGGATGGATGACCTGCAGGGCGTGGGGCATGCTGGGGGGGGCTGACGCTAAATCGCCGAACCCAAATCTCGTCGCGGTTTGGACGCATTGTAGTTTCGCGGGGTTTCACGGAGCGGTAGCCGCATGGCGCGTGCGTGCCGGCTCACCCTTGCGTTCGGCCGTAGCCCTCGGGTGAAGCGTCCACAGCCTCAATTCCGGTAGCGCGGAAAGAAATTGCGGTTACGCGGACTAGGCACGGGGCCGGAAGACCAGAATCGTTCGCTCAATGTGAAAAAGATTGAGTTTGCGTAGGTAGCCGGGCAGGGTATCGGCAAAGGGCAGTTTGCGTTCAAGCGCGAACCCATGGTCGCCAAAGATCTGTTCCAATTCACCGGTGTTAAAGAAAAGAACGCCGACACCAGCCGTGTTTGCCCCCATGCGCTTGGCGACCCGGGCGAGCAATCGGGAACTCGAGGCCTCATAGACCAACCGCCCCGCAGGGAACCGGGGCACATGGGGCACGCACACTTGCTCAATGACGACGATGCGCCCCTGCGGTTTGAGCCGACTGGCCGCCGCGGCGATCACCCGCCCTTGCAATTTGCGCGACTGACCGTGCCAGCGGGTGACTAGGTGATGCAGCACCAGATTGAGGAAGATGACATCGAATTGACCAGCTACGGGGCCAGGTTCTGCGGCAATTTGCTCGGCATTGGCTTGCAGCAGGGTCTTGCGCGGGTGCACCGTGTTGCTGGACAGCAAGAATGGTGAATTATCAAGGAGAACAACCTGCCAGCAAGCAAAGGCCTCCAGCAATTTGTCGGCAAATACTCCGGCACCGCCGCCGATGTCCAACGCCCGAACAGAGGTACCGTCATACGCAGCGAGGGCGTCGCGCAGCGCCGGCCAAATCGGACCCGCCGTGAAGTCGTCGTTGAACGGGGTCAGTGCCTCGTCACTCAGTTGAACTGATTGCATTTTCTTCCCCGACCTTCCGTTCCTGACTGGCCAGCACGAGTGTACAGGCCGTTCACGCCCTCAGCAAGGCGTCGGCTGGTCGCCAGGGCGCGCACAAAGGTGGATTCGCTGTGCCATTGCCGGAGTCGGCCTCTCGACCCTCGCCCCAGCCCGGGCGGATCTGTTTGCCTAACTCCACGACAACTTTGCCGTCATTCGTTCGACCTCATTGCGCAGGGGCCGCCAGCGACGCGTTGTACCAGCCGCGCGAACGGTTGCAGGCCTGGCAAACGGTCAGCATAACAGGTACTTCCACCAGCACGCCGACAACCGTTGCCAGTGCAGCGCCTGAACTCGGGCCAAACAGCGTAATCGCCACGGCCACGGCGAGCTCAAAGAAGTTGCTTGCGCCGATCAGCGCGCCCGGCGCCGCGATATTGTGCGGGACCTTGAAGAATTTCATCAGCAAATACGTAAGGCTGGAGTTGAAGTAGACCTGCGCCAGGATGGGGATGGCCAGCAGGACGACGACCAGCCAATGGCGCGTTAGATTCTCCGCCTGAAACGCGAAGATGAGGACCAGCGTGGCCAGCAGTGCCAAGATGGTGACCGGTTGCAAGCGCGGCAGGAACTGCGTCTGGAACCACGCTAAGCCTTTGGCGCTAATCAGGATCTTCCTTGATGCAAATCCGGCGGCCAGCGGCACGACGATGAAGACGACTACCGAGGTGGCCAAAACCGTCGTCGGAATCACCACGTGCGCCACGCCCAGCAGCAGCATCACGATTGGGGCAAAGGCCACCAGCATGATGAGGTCATTGAGCGCCACTTGCGCCAGCGTGTAGGCCGGATCACCATCCGTTAACTGGCTCCAAACAAAGACCATTGCCGTGCAAGGCGCCGCGGCTAGGATGATGAGCCCGGCTGTGTAGTTGCTCGCCTCGACCGGTGAGACCCACGGCGCAAAGACCACGCGCAGGAAAAACCAGCCTAGAAACGCCATGCTAAACGGCTTGACCAGCCAGTTGACCACCAGGGTGATGATGAGGCCCTTGGGCCGGCGCGCCACGCTGCGGATGCCGGCGAACTCGATCTTGAGCATCATCGGGTAAATCATTAGCCAAATCAGCACGGCGATCGGGGCGTTGACGCGCGAATCCTGGACAAATTCCCAGGCGCTGAGCCGCTGGACTGCATCCGGTGCGCCGATGCCGAGCGCGACGCCGACCACCATGCAAAGCAGCACCCAGACGGACAGGTAGCGCTCGAAAAATCCCATCTGCGCTGCGGTGTTGGTGCTCATTAGTCCCTCGGCGTTTGGCGGTCATGGGCGGGTGTTCAGCGGACGGAGGTTGTCGCAGGAGCAGACGCTCCTGGGGTGAACCGGTTCGCCGGGCAATTACGCTGTGTATACAAGGACTCCGGCTGCGATGAGGACCAGTACGCCGCACACGTTCTTGGCGATCTTGACCGTGCGTGACTCGTCGCTCCAATCCAAGTAGCGCTGCACGAGTTCCGTGGATGATCCCGCACCGCCGATGACGCCACAGTGGCCGATGCCAAAGGCGATCAGCATGCCGACGCTCAATGCGGGATGACGCGCCGCGCTGCCGGCGGTTGCTCCGAGGATCGGTGCAATGAAGGCAAATGTGCAGGGCGACAGGCCGATGCCGAGCACCAGGCCGATGCCCGCCGCGGCCAAGGTGCCCTTGCTGCCGTGGATGTTGCCGATCGATAACCCTTTGTCCGGCATGGGCAAAATGCCAATCAGGTTGAGGCCCGCGACAAGGAAGATCGCGGCGATCACGTAGTTGCTGGCTGCGCCAAAGGCGGTGAGGGCGTGGCCGAGCCAGAAGACGACCATGCCGACCAGCAAGATCGCAGCCAACATCCCGCCAGCAAACGAGAAAGCTAACGCCGTGCCGCGGCCGCGCGTGGTGTTGCTGCCCGAGCCGACAAAGCCGATGACCAGCGGGATCGTGCCAAGGTGGCAGGGGCTGAGCAAAACGCTCATGACGCCCCAAAGCAGGGAGGCGCCCAGCGCGATCGACGGTGTGCCGCTGACTGCGTCGGTAAGCCGGAAGATGAGGTCGCTGACGGTCATGGCGCGGCCTTCGGTTCCGGCAAGATCACGCCTAGTTCTTTCCACTTGGCCACGACAGCGTCCGTGCGCATCACGCCCGTGTGGCGAAAGAGTTCCTGACCGCCCGGCGCGTAGAAGAGCTGCGAAGGAATGGCTGTGATATTGAGCTTTTCCGCGATATCTGGGTTGTCATGGCTGTTGATGAATTCGACCTTGAGCGAATCTGGATAGCGCGATTCTAGCTCAGCCAAAACGCCCATCATGACCTTGCACGGCGCGCAGCTGGTGGTGCCAACGTCGACAAAGCGTGGCAGCACGCGGGGTACCGGTGCAAGAGGCGCCGCTGGGCCGCCGGCTGGGGCCAACTTTGTTGCAACGTTGACCGGGGCTGCCGCGGCGGGAGCGGACGGCTGCTTGAGCCACAGCGGCACCAAGACAACTGCGCCAACAATCAGGATGGCTGCAACGGATTTGGCCGACATCACTGGCTCCCTGCCCGCAATAGCGCTACAATCGTTGGGATATCCAGGGCTTTACCCATGACCTTGATTTCGCCGTCAATGACCAAGGCCGGCGTGCCGGTGATGCCCGCGGCGATCATATCCTGAATCCGGCTGACATGCTGGACCGAATCCGCCAGGCCGAGTTGCAGCGCGGCTTGCTGCGTGTTGGCCAGCATGATCTTGCAGGGCGTACAGCCCGTGCCGTAAACCTGAATCTTCATCGAGTCCTCGCTTGGCCCGCAGCCCAAAAATTGCGGCAAATGCTGGCTTACCTAGGGGCTAGTAGACGTAATCCTAAGTTCTTTCCGGGTTACCGCAAAGGACTCGGCGTTGTGGACTTTGCAGCCGGGGACCCGGCCGAACGCAGGGGTGAGGACGCTCGCGCGGGCGAGAGGGCGAGAGGGCCGCGGGTCCAGCCAACGCAGCATCGCCAACCCGGAAGGAAACGCCGGCTTGAGGTACTAGCAGCAGCCTTTGGGCCCGCAGCAACTGCCCTTTTCGACGACGGGTTTGTCGCTCACGCCCGGCGCGATCTCCGCCCACGCCGCCAGTTGGGTGCGGCAAGGGTAGACGCCGGTGCTCTTGATGGCGCCGCCCACAAGTATGGTCGGTAGTGCCGATTCGCCTTGCAGTTCAATGGCTTTTGTTACCAAAGGCTGGGCGACAAAGGCCGCGGGCTGTTGGGACAAGTTGAAGCGCTCCACGGAAATGCCTTGTTCTCCAAGCCATTCCAAGTCGGCGGCGAAGCGAATGAGCACCGGGTCGATGCTCGGGCCGCACACGCCCGTGGAACAGCACATCGCGGGGTCAAAGACTTGAATCGTTGCGGTCATTTCGGACTCCTCTGCTGGTCAGCGCGATAGATTGGACCCTGCCATTCATCGCCATGTCACGATAGCTGATGAAGGGCCAATGTCAACCATAGGGCAGTTCAGACGATGATAATAACCCGCATTGACACGCTTGTAGGCACCTCCTATCGTGACTATACGATAAGGAGGACCCATGGACGACCGCTGCTGTGCCCCACCTGAGACCGCTTTGGACTTGCGCCCCGTTGAAGGCCCTGATGCAGATGAGGAACTCGCGGCACTGACCAAGGCCCTTGGGCATCCTGCGCGCGTGCAGATTCTGCGCTTACTGACTCACCGTGTGTCCTGTGTGTGCGGTGAAATCGTTGATCAATTGCCGCTAGCGCAATCCACGGTGTCCCAGCATCTCAAGGTGCTCAAGGACGCTGGGCTCGTCCGCGGCGAAATCGACGGCCCGCGCATCTGTTACTGCCTGGAACCACGCACACTTCGGCGCTTGCGGGCACTCATCGGCGGCTTGTGATGGAACTGCTCAACAACCCGCCCCGACACCTGTTTTTCACCGGCAAAGGCGGCGTCGGTAAGACCAGCGTGGCGTGCGCGACGGCGATTGCCTTGGCGGACAAGGGGTTGCGCGTACTGCTGGTGAGCACGGACCCAGCGTCGAACCTCGATGAAGTGCTTGAAACGACGCTGAGTTCTTCGCCAACGCCCGTGCTGGCGGTGCCCAACCTGGCCGCGCTCAACATCGACCCGGAGGCGGCGGCGCTGGCCTATCGAGAAAGGGTCGTAGGGCCCTACCGCGGCGCGCTGCCTTTGGCGGCGATTCGCAGCATGGAGGAGCAACTTTCCGGCGCGTGCACCGTGGAAATAGCCGCTTTTGATGAGTTTTCCAAGATCCTCGGTGATCCGGCAGCAACCGCGCAGTTTGACCACGTCCTGTTCGACACGGCGCCGACCGGCCACACGCTGCGCCTTTTGCAACTGCCGGCGGCGTGGACGGGATTTCTGCAGGACAGTGTCGGCGCAACGTCGTGTCTGGGGCCTCTGGCGGGCTTGCAGGCTCAGCAGGCGCTGTACGAGTCCTCGCGCAAGATGCTGATTGATGGGGAGAAAACGGCGCTAGTACTGGTGTCACGGGCCGAAGGTACGGCCCTGCGCGAGGCTGAACGCACGCGTGCAGAACTGGCGCATCTGGGGCTGACGCGGGTGGAAGTGGTACTCAACGCGCTGTTTACGGCCACGGATCGCCAGGACCCGGTGGCGCTGGCGATGGAACAACGCGGTCTGGATGCCCTGGCGGCCATGCCCGAACGATTGCGCCAGCAACCGACCCACAGGTTGCCGCTTTTGCCCTTTGGTCTTGTGGGTATTGCGGCCTTGAGGGCACTCTTTGTGCCGCCCCAGGCTGTCGCCCTGCAGCCATTGGCGTCGCTGCTGCCCGACCTTGCTGCGCCGGGCCACGGCGTCATTTTCGCCATGGGCAAAGGCGGTGTGGGCAAGACCAGCGTGGCCATTGAGGTTGCCCGGCAACTGGTGGGCCTTGGCCATGCGGTGCACCTGACGACAACCGATCCAGCCGCGCATGTCGTCGATACGATGGGGCAACCGGTTGAAGGCATACGCGTGAGCCGTATCGATCCGCTGGTGGAAGTGCAGGCCTACACGGCGGAAGTGCTCGCGACTGCGGGCGCGGGGCTGGACGCGGCGGGGCGGGCGCTGTTGGCAGAGGACCTGCGCTCGCCGTGCACCGAGGAAATCGCGGTGTTTCGGGCATTTGCGCGGATCGTCGACCAAGGCACCGGTGGCTTTGTGGTGATCGACACCGCCCCGACGGGCCATACCTTGCTGTTGCTGGACGCTGCGGAATCGTACCACAAAGAGGTGCTGCGGACGGCGGGTCAGGCGCCCGAGGAAGTGCAGCGCCTGCTGCCACGGCTGCGCGACCCAATCTTCACCCGCGTGCTCCTGGTGACCTTGCCCGAGGCGACGCCGGTGCACGAAGCCGCGCAGCTGCAAAAAGACTTGGAACGTGCGGACATCCATCCATTCGCCTGGGTCATCAACCAAAGCCTTTTGCCGCTGGCGGTCACCGATCCGGTGCTGGTGCAGCGGCGGGGGCAGGAAACGCGATACCATCAGGAAGTGGCGGCCCTGGCGCCGCGCGTGGCCGTGATGGCTTGGAAGGCGTAGGGGCAAATGAACATGACTAAAGAGAAATTGGGCGTCTTGTTTCTGTGCGTGGCGAACTCGGCGCGCAGTCAAATGGCCGAAGGCTTGGCGCGGGCGCTGTGGGGGGCGCAGGTCAATGTGCAGAGTGCCGGCAGCGTTCCGTCGCGCGTCAACCCATATGCCCTTGAAGTAATGGCGGAATTAGGGATCGATCTTGGCACGCACACGTCCAAATCGGTGCACACGATTGCGCCCGAGTCTGTGGATGTGGTCATCACGTTGTGCGCCGAGGAAGTGTGCCCCCTGTTCCTGGGCCAAGCTACCCGTTTGCATTGGCCAATTCCTGACCCAGCGAGCGATGATCCCACGTTGACCCGCGACCAGACGCTGGCGCGTTTTCGTAAAGGCCGCGACATGATTGCAGAACTTCTGAGAACAACGCCTTTGCTCGAGGGCCTCTGCGGATCGCGCCCGACCTGAACCCTTTTGTAAAGGGCTGGCTCAGACTCTCCATGGCCTCGCGGCCAAGACAAGGGGAGTGTAACTGCATGAAACCGATTGAACTCAATGCTAGCAACTTCAAGTCTACGCTGGCCAAACCGGGTATTGTGCTCGTCGATTGGTGGGCGACGTGGTGCGGTCCGTGCCGCGCTTTTGCGCCGATCTTTGACAAAGCGGCAGCCGCCCATCCGGACGTGACGTTCGGCAAGGTCGATACCGACAGCGAACAGGGACTTGCGGGGCAACACGGCATCCAGTCCATCCCGACGCTGATGATTTTCCGCGACGGAATTCTGCTGTATTCGCAGCCAGGTGTTGTCCCTCTGGCGGCCCTGAGCGACTTAGTTGGCCAGGCGCAGAAGCTGGACATGGCGCAGGTGCTGCAGCAGGCCCAGGCGGCGCACAAGACGGCGCGCGTGGCTTGAACATCGCAATGAAGGAGTAAATTCAATGACGTTCTATCTTGCCGGCAGCATCGCTTTGGGTGCCGGCCTCGGCTTTCTCTACCAACGCGTCGTCGGGTGTCGCAGCGGCGTTTGCCTCATCACCAGCAACCGTTGGGTCGCCACCCTCTACGGCGGCTTCATGGGCTATATGCTAGCGCGCTGACGCCGATTCATGCCGACCGCCGGCGCCGGCAGCAAGAACTACCGTGGCCGTCAAGGCTGCCAGCGATAGCCCATTTGCCGAATCGTTTGCAGGTTTTGCTGCCCATGATCCCCGAGGCGAACACGCAGCCGGGCGATGTGGATGTCCACCGTGCGCGCCCCGCCTTGATATTCAGGTCCCCACACCGCCTGCAGCAGGGCCTCGCGCGAAAACACGCGCCCCGCATGGCGCACCAAGTGGCACAGCAGGGCAAACTGCTGATGTGGCAAGTGAATCGGCCCATCGGGCAGGCGAACCTGTTGGGCGCTCAGGTCCAGGGTCACGGGCCCAGAACGCAGGAGCGCCTCGCGCTGCGGTTGTCGCGTACTTTGGCGGCGACAGCGAGAGACCAATTCGCCCCCAACAAAGTCGCGTAACACAAAGTCTGCGCAAGGCAATTCGGTCGCTAGGTGCGCCTTGTCCGGGTCCAGAACGATCAACCACGGCACGCGACTGAGCACCGGGTGGGCCGCCAAAATCGGTACCAATGGCACGGGATTGCGCGCTGCCGCCGGTTCAATCACAGCCAAATCTGGCGGAAAAGCCAGGGGACAATCCAGGAAGGTCCCGCGCAGGCGCCGCACCACTAGGTCAGGATAGGCACCGCGCAGGGCCGCTTGGGCCGGAGACGACTCGCCGATTTCCGTAAACAGGAATAACCTAGCCATGGTGCAAACGTAGCACGGGGGACGCATGGCCAACAACAAGCCCAAAGCAATCGCGCAACCGGCTCGATGGACGCGGCGCAGCATTCTGGCTGGTCTGAGCAGTGGCCTGCTAGCGGCGGCGGCCTTTCCGATGACGCGAATTTGGCCTTTGGCATTGACTGCTTATGTGCCCTTGCTCCTGTGGCTGGTCCGCGACAAGCCCACGCCTCGGCAGGCTGCCTGCGCCGGCGGGCTGGCGGGTCTGGTGTTGCACGCAGTTATCTATTGGTTTTTGGCATTTACCACCCAGCACATGAGCGATTTCCCCTTTCCTCTTGCGGCATTGACCGTGATTGGTTACGCGGCGGCCATGGGCCTGCACCAAGCCCTGTTTGCTTGGCTGGCGCAACTGGCGCTGAGCCGCCCGGCCGAATCGTCGACGAAATTGGTCTTGCAGTGTTTGGGCTTGGGCGCGCTCTATGCCGTCACAGAGTTCGCCGTGCCCGCGCTGTTTCCCTGGCATTTGGGCAATGCCCTGTACACGACGGCTTGGTGGATTCAACCTGCTGATTTACTAGGCATTGCCGGCGTCAGTTGGCTGTGCATGACCAGCAATGCTCTGCTGGCCATGCTGTGGCTGCGACCGAACCGCGCGGAAAAGCTGCGTATTGCCGCTGCCTGGGGCGTGCTACTGCTGCTGTGGGGCGGCTACGGCGCGTGGCGGTTGCAAGACGTGCTGGCCTCGCCCGTGCGCAAGCACTTGCACGCGACAGTGGTGCAGGCCGATGCGACGGTGGCGGAGAAATTGGCCCAAGGTCGGGCGCGAATGCCCATGCTGGACAGGCACATCCAAGACACGCTCAAGGCCGATTTGCGGCAGACCGACCTCGTGGTATGGCCCGAAGGCGCGCTTCCTTTCTTTTGGGTAGTCGACGCTGTGGGGCCCGGTGCCGAGGCCGAGCGCAACCTCAAGACGGCCGCGCCGCCGATCTTGAGGGAGATGAAGCAAAAGACCCTGGAAACAGTGCAAAAAATCGGCAAGCCCTTGTTGACGGGGTCTCTGCGCCGCCTCGACCGGACCTGGCAGCAAGAGGCGCGCAATGCCGCATTCCTTTTGCAGCCAGATGGCAAGCAATGGGTCTATGACAAGAAAATCCTTCTGCCTTTTGGCGAATATCTGCCAGGCGATGACCTGTTTCCCAGCCTGCGCGAGGTCGTGCCGGGTGTCTCGCACATGGACGCGGGGACGACGTCCGGGCTTATCGAAGTAGCGGGCGTGCAACTCCTTGTTAATATTTGCTATGAGGCCCTCTATCCGCGTTTCTTGCTCGATCAGGGGCCCAAGGCCGAGGTGCTGCTCAACCTCACCAATGACATTTGGTTTGGCCCGCCGCCAGCTCCGGACCTGCACTTGATGGTTCAGCAGGCGCGCGCCGTGGAACTGCGACGACCGCTTTTGCGCAGTACAATCACGGGGATCTCAGCCCTTGTTGACGCCGGCGGTCAGATTCAGCAGCCCACCGGATTTCATGAGCGGGTGGTGAGGCAGTTTGACGTCGAAATCCGCGATATCACTAGCCCTTATCGCGTCTGGCGCGATGGGCCGATGTGGCTCCTTACCTTGGCCGTGGCGGCTTGGGCGGTCCTGGCGATTCGGCGCAAGAATAGGCAGACGCAATAGTGGGTTAGCTTGGTCTGCGCGCAGGGTCTTGTGGCGCAGACGTCCGACCGCCCTGGCAAACTACGACGGTTCTTCGAGCAGCACGGCCACTTCAGCCGGCGACATCTGATACTTGGTTCGGCAGTAATCACATGTCATTTCAAGCGGTTCATCGCCCTTGCTCAGGTCTTCGATGTCGGCGCGTGGCAACGTCGCCAGCATATTCAAGATGCGTTCGTGCGAGCAGCGGCAGGAAAAAAGCACGTCTTCTCGCGCTACTTGGTCCCAAGGCATCCCTTGCATCAGCTGTTCGGCCCAGGCGATGGCATCGGGGTCGCCCACGCGCATGGCGCTGCCAAGAGGCGCCAATTTCTCAACATTAAGAAGCAGTTGCTTGAGGTCGTCGCGCGTTCCCTCGGGCATCATCTGCAGCAAATAGCCCACGGCCCGGACCACTTCGCCCTCATGGACATGGACGTCCATGCGGAGCAGGGAAAGAATCTGCTCACTTTCCAAGAGGTAATGCATCATCGAGCTTTCAACATCGGCCTGCAACGTCACCGTACTTTGGTGGCCTGTGCGCCGCCGCGGGCTCGACCGCGCCACCTGCAAGGTTCCATCGCCAATCAGGTAGGGATGATCCGTCAATTCCACTTGAGGACTGCGGATATAGCAACGCACCCCGCCATCGTCCCACGCGTCGACGATGAGTTGGCCCAGGGGCCCGTTGTGGTTGAGCTGGACCTGCATGCGCTCTTCGGGATTGAGCGTTGAGCGGATCAGCATGGTGGCCACGATGAATTCGCCAGCAAGTTGGCTAACATCGGTGGAGCACCCCAGCCGAGACGTCGCTTCCCGCACCGCCCCGGTTGCACGCACGACCAGCAACCGCGCTTGCCCGCCCCGGGCTAGACCACGCCACAGGGTGTCCTGCCCATACTCAGGCTTTGTTTCAAGCAGTTGCGTTGGTCCGGCTCTTCGCTCCGCCTGCAGGCGTCGATAGCGCGCCGCCGGCGTTTCCGGCGTAGATCCTTCGGTTGCCGCGTCGCCGCTCGGGTCTGGTTCATTGGCCACAACTATTCTCCTTGGGTGGTTACCCGCAGCACTTCGCTAAAGGAGGTCAGGCCGAGCGCCATCTTCTTGAGCGCACTTTCGCGCAGCGTCAGCATACCATCTGCCCGCGCCTGCCGAGCCACTGCGCCGGCATCGGCCTTTTCCAGAATCAGTTTGCGGATTTTCTCAGTCACTGGCAGGACTTCAAACACGCCAACGCGTCCCTTGAGGCCCGTGTCGCGACACGCGCTGCAGCCGGCGCCCTGCCAAACGGCAAAGCGCTCGCCGGGACGCATTTCGATGCCCAAGACTTCGGCCTGATCCTTGGTTAATTCAGTTTCATAGCGGCATTGCAGGCAGACCTTGCGCAGCAGCCTTTGTGCCACAACGCCGACCAGCGTCGTCGCTAGCAAGTAACCGGGCACGCCCAATTCGCCCAAACGTGCGATGGTACCAGCGGAATCGTTGGTATGAACCGTCGATAAGACCAAGTGGCCGGTCATGGCGGCTTGAACGGCATTTTGCGCCGTTTCCGGGTCGCGAATCTCACCAACCATAATCACATCAGGGTCTTGGCGCAGCAACGTCCGCAGCGCGCCGGCAAAAGTCAGACCGACCTTGGTATTGACCGCTGTCTGGTTGAATTGTTCGACCACCATTTCAATGGGATCTTCAATGGTTGTCACATTAACCGAGGGGGTCGCCACCGCGCGCAGGGCCGAGTACAGCGTCGTCGTCTTGCCACTGCCCGTCGGCCCGCACACCAGCACCATGCCGTGAGGGTGGCGAATGAAGCCCTCAAACTGCTTGAGTTCATTTGGGAATAGACCAATGGTGCCGAGGTCTTGCAGCAGCACTTCGGGGTCGAAAATGCGCAGCACCACCTTTTCGCCAAACGCAGTAGGCAGCGTACTGATGCGCAATTCCACCTCAGCGGCACCATTCTGAATCTTGATGCGGCCGTCCTGCGGTTTGCGCTTTTCGGCGATGTCGAGGCGGGCTAACGTCTTGATTCGACTGGTGACTGCGTGGTGCACCACCCGCGGTAACTGATGGACCGTATGCAGCACGCCATCGATGCGCAGGCGGACATTGGACAGGTCGCGCTTGGGCTCGATGTGGATGTCACTGGCCCTCTGCTCGAGCGCGTAACGCAAGAGGAAATCGACGGCCTGGACCACAAAGCGATCGTCCCCTTCGACCTCCTTGCCGGCAGCGCCAAGGCGGACCAACTGCTCCAAGTTGCCAAGATCCGTGCCCATATCGCCCAGTTCAGCAGCCGCACCGCGAATCGTGGCGCGGAACTGAAAGACGTCCTGCAGGCTGCGCAAGATGTCGCTCCGGGTCGAAAGCACCAATTCCACAGCGATTCCGGCGCGGGCGGCCACCGAAGCGCGCACGTCTTCGCTGGCCGGATCGTCCACGGCCACCAGAAGGCGATCGCCTTGTTTGCTCAGGGGCAATGCGCAGTTGCGTCGCGCGTAGGCCTGGCTGATCGTCGTTGTGATCAGCTTGGCATCGATTTTCAGTGTATCGACGCGGACATAGCGTATCCCACTGGCCGTCGCCACGGCCTGCTGAATCTTCTCTTCACTGAGTGTTGCACCTTGAGGCGTCACAAGCTGAAAGGAAGCAAGCACTTCCGCGGGGCTGACTTCGATGCCCTCCTGCCCGAGCTGTGCCTGCCGGTCGCGTTCCAAGATCCGCCGCCGCCGGTCGGCCATCCGTCCCACGTCCTGGACTTGGGCCGGCGTAACCGCTTGGGCCGTCTGCAAAAGGTCCAAGAGTTCCGCCAAGGTCACGCGGTTCGTAGGTGCTTCGCCTAGGACCATGCGTCCTCATCCCGGTCCCCAGCACCGGCCTGATTTGTCTTGAAATCAAAGAGCTTGTCGTCCAGCAGGAAGCGTGGTTTGACGTCCGTCAGTGCGCGAATGGCACTAGGCATTGAACCGGGGTAGCGCTGGTCCAATTCCGCCAAAAGACCTTGCATCTGCGCACGCTTCAGATCGGGCTGTTTGGAGCATAAACCGCATGGAATAACCGGGTATTTCTGCACGTCCGACCATTTCTTGAGGAAGGCCTCCGGCACGTAGCTCAAAGGGCGAATCACCGTGTTGACGCCATCATCGGCTCGCAAAACCGGAGGCATCGCCTTGAGTTGACCACAGAAGAACAGGTTGAGCAGCAGGGTTGCCAAGATGTCGTCGCGGTGATGTCCCAAGGCAATCTTGTTGCATTGCAGGCGCTTGGCCGTATCGTACAGAATGCCCCGCCGCAGTCGCGAACACAGCGAGCACGTCGTTTTGCCCGGCTCAAGCTTGTCGAGCACGATGTCGTAGGTGTGCTGGTGGACGATTTCATAGGCAGCACCCGAATTTTTCAGGTGTTCCTCGAGAATATGCGTCGGAAACCCCGGGTGGCCTTGGTCCAAGTGCACCGCGATCAGGTCAAACTTGATCGGCGAGTGTTTCTGCGCCCTTTGCATGAAGTGCAGCAGGCCGTAGCTATCCTTGCCGCCGGACATGCACACCATCACCCGATCGCCTGGGCGGATTAGCTCAAAGTCCTTGGAAGCCTTGGTAAAGAGGTGGGAAATCCTGCGTTCTAAGAGCTGCGGGTCATCCGGCACGATCATGCGGTCCGGAATGCGGATGTCCAGCCCTTCCAGGTCCGGCAGATGCGGCGTGTAGGGCGCGGCGTGGTGCTGATCGATGGCGGCGGGGTCCTCATCGATGGCGGCCCAGCCGTGATCGCTGCCGGCCTCTGGCGTGGTCTCGGCGGCGGCGATCACCGGTTCCGGCTGCCGGAGCGATCGAGGGGCCGAAACCCGATTGGCACTGCGCGGCGCAGGCGAGGACGAAGCCGGATCTTTCACAAGACCTCCTGCGCGCAATTGCGCCAGAATTAGAGATAGAGCACCGGTTTTTCGGCGATGCCGACGCGGTTTGCCGGGGCGACACGCCTTGGCGCTGAACGCCCGGATTTGCAACTAGAATCGGCATGATTGCCGGGCGGGAGGATGGGGGCCGGGCCTTGCCGATTGGCCGCCGCGGATGCCAGGCTCCCTTCGACCCTCGGCCGGTGGTGTGGC
>CAIMEY010000049.1 GCA_903840165.1 uncultured Myxococcales bacterium
GAAAGTCCCTGATTTGCTGTGTGATGCCATGGAATTGCACTCCAGCAGGCCGTCAAAGCCCCGTTGCGCCCGGTTCGGCACAATCCTCCGGTGCAAGGTACACGGAAACGGCTGCGCGGCCAAGTCGTTGCGCGGCGGCGGCGGAGCAAGGTGTCGACTGCGTCGGTCCTCAATGGACCGCCCAGCATTGTTGCTCCCGCGGGGGAATCAACCGAGCGGAGGGGGGAGCCCGCGCAGGGGCGAGGGGGCGGCGCGCCCCCTTGAAACTAGAGGCAAACGCAGTATCTCGAACTCGGAAGGAACTTCGGGTTTGAGGTACTAGTTGAACTCGATCATGTCAAACAAGACTGCGGTATCATAGATAGAATCGCCAACGTCTTGCGTGAAGAAGCGCAGCTTGACGTTGCCATTGCCAGCAAAGGGCGTGATGTCCGTCTTGGTATTGACCCAGTTCGTCATCCACACGTCACCCTGGTCAAAGGCCACGTCCGCCTTGGTCAATCCCTTGAATTGCGAACCGCCGTCGCACAGGTCGTCGATCTTGACGTCCACGGACGTCTTGTTGCCGACCTTGCCCTCAAAGCGGCAGAGGAACTCGTCCTGGAACTGGGAGCCGCAGTATTCCTTGAATTCTTCGCTGTAGAACTTCCACCAGAAGCTGAACTGCGACTTGCCTGCGGGAATGCAGAAACGTTGCGTGATTTCACCGTTTTGCGTCGTAAAGCCGAGGCCGGTAGAGACGATGCCCATGAACTTGCCCGCCGCCGGTCCGGCAGCGCCAAGCTGGGAAATCACTCGGCCGTCGCCCGGCATTTTGATCCAGCCCTGCAAGTTGCCGCTTTCAAAGCTGGCATTGAGGATTTCGGAGTACGCAGCGTCCAAGTTCTGAGCGCCAATCAGCGTGAAGTACGTACCCGGATTGGCCTTATCCTCGATCTGTACGTGAGCCGTACCCGAGAGCTGCTTTTGGCCGATGAGGTTGTCAAAGAAGGACGTGCCCCATTTAGTCGCGAAATCATTAGCCATGTAGCCATTATAGCCAGCAATCGCCGAAGCGCCCGCGGCCAAGAATTCACCAGCCAGTGTGCCGTTCCAGATCGACTTGCAAGAGCCCAAGTAGACCATCGCGTGCGGATAGGCTTGGGGCGCATGGCGTGTGACAAATCCCGGCAAAATTCCGTAGGTTCCGCCTGACCCGATCACCGCGCGGCCACGGCGCAGGTCGCCGCTCAGTTCGTCCACGCAAATGCCACCGCCGCCGGCTGCATTGATGAAGCACTCAGAGTCGCCCGAGCACGCGACAGCCGCGGAGTTCTGCGTGGCCAGGGCGCACGTCTTTTGCGCGGCGCTGGCAAAGGCGCTGCACTGCACGGAATGTCCAGTCCAAATGACCTCTTGCGAGCCCGGGTGCTGCCAGTTGTAGCCGGTCTTGACGGCCGGATCGAGGTCCTTGAAGTACGCATCGCCATGGCTCGCAACAGCGACAAAGCCGTACTCGTACATGTGGCGGAACTGGTGCATGTCCGCAGAACCATTGGAGGCTTGGTCAATCGTGTAGGCCGGGCACTGCAAGTTGCTCATCTGCGTGTTGGCAGCGGCCACTTCGTCCTTGCCAAAAGCGTTGGCAAAAGGATCCAGCAGAAGTGCTCGTTTGGACAAGACTTGCACGGTCGAAAGGGTCAAGTCCGGATCGCCGCCCTGTTGGCCGGGGCCTCCCGCACCGTCACCGCGGTTGCCAGTGCCATTGCCGTTGACCGCGCCGAGCACGCCGCTCTTGAAGTGCACCCATGCGCCAAGGCTATTGTCGCCGCTGTTGGCTCCTGCGGAATCCACGGCGGCATTGCCCTTAAGCGCGGCGATGGCTGCCGCTTGGCCTGCAGCACCGCCACCTGCACCGGCGGCTGCAGCGTCGGCGTCTTTGAGGGCTTGGACAGCAGCATTGCAGTCCGATTGGGTAAACGGTGCGATCACTTCTAGGGGCTGCACTTCGGTCATTGCCGTCATGGTCTGGCCATTGGCCGAGAACTGCACCGACGCGCGGTAGTACAACGTGTTGGCCGCTGCCGTACTCGCTTTGATCTTCGCTGTGTAGATGCCGTCCGCCGCCACTTCGTCGCCGCTAGTCGGAATGTTGCCGTCATCAACCAAGCTGGCCAGTGGGCTCATGCTGCCATCGGCCGCCACGGCGTTGAGCTTGATCGCGCCAGAAATGCTTGTATTCTTACCGACCTGCAGTGAAACCGACACAGTGCCATCGCCGCCGACCTTGACGACGTCGGGATTGAGCCGCAGGCGATCTGGGAAAGAAAACGTATTGTTGTAGGTGATTACGATGTCGTCCGTCACCGTACTGCCGCCGCCGGTGGCCTTGACTTGAATGTGGTTGTCGCCCGGAACCAAGGTGATGGGTGAACTCATGAAATACGGGAGCTTGGTGGTTGGCTGGTCGATGGTGCCGTTGCTTAGGTTGGACCAAGTGACCTTGTCCACGGGGCCAAACGCGACGCCGTTGACCACCGCGACTTGGCCGGACACCGTGGCATAGCCGTGGCCGCCCGGGCCGACGATTCGCACGTGTAACTCGGTACCAGCGTAGGGCTTTGCCGTGGTCGTGGTCGTGCCTGTGCCGATGTTGCCATTGTCGCCGCCCGTGCCTTGGGTATTGCCGGTGTCGCCCGCAGTGCCGGTATTACCAGTATCTGTGCCGGCTTGGCCGCCCGTGTCGTCAGTGGTGCTCTGGATGTCACTGCCGCTGTCTACGGTATCGGTGCCTGGCTGTCCTTGCTGGCAGGCCGGCAAGAACGGATTGGCAATGCAATTGACGGTATTGCTCGTGCCATTGCCCGAGGAAGTCGAGCTACAGCCGGGGGCCACGGCGGCCACGGCGAGCGCCATCCAAGTCCAAAGGGCACCCTTGGCGCGCGGTGCAAATGTGACGGCAAGCGAAGATCGTGCAAACATAAGGCCCTCGTCCAGGTGCGACCACGGAGGTCGCTCGGTACCGGCGGCGCCATCGACAGGAACGCCCGAATTGCGTTCAGCCGATGGGATTTTGGCGAATGGCCCGGGCCGTGGCAACAATGCCAGGGCGCGAGCGCGGGACAGGAAACTGTAGCGGTCCACACGTGGTGCGTCAAACGAAAAGCAGCCCAGTCGGTGTGCTTGTGGGGTCTGCTGACGCCGCTGAATCGGCACGCGCCGACCAGCAATGGGCCCAGCGCCCCCTTGAGTGCTTGGCAGTCACACCGCCAGGGCACCCGTACATGGCCGTTGATGAGCTTGAATCATTAGGTATTTCGGCGCAAGAAGACCCCGCTGGAGCCCTGTTTGCCGTGGCGCCCGATCGCTTGGCGGGACTGCTGCGGGTGCTGCGCGTGCCCAGTCGCCTCTTGCTGCGAGTCGCCCAGGGGCGGGCTGATCAACTGAGTGACGTGCAGAATTTGTTGCAGCGCGTGCCTTGGTTCGCCTTGCCGCAGCCCTTGCCGCCCTTGCAGGTTCGCCTCTCGAGCGAGCAGGCCCGACCTGCCAAAGCCAAGTGGATCCTTGAAGAATTGCTCCGGCAACTGCGCGCTTCCGGTCGAACCTTGGTGCAGGACGCACCGGAGGAGGGCGACGCAGGGGGCCTTCAGATCGTGGCCAGATATGTCAAAGATACCCTGCAATTATCGATTGATGTGGCAGGGCGACCCATGCATCATCGCGGCTGGCGTCTGCAGGCGGGGCCCGCGCCGATGCGGGAGACCCTGGCTCAAGCAATCCTGAGACTTGCTCAGTATAACCCATTAGAACCACTATGGGATCCGATGACAGGCAGCGGCACACTGGCCATAGAAGCCGCAACCTGGCTCAGGCCTTTGCCCATGGAACTTCAGACCTTTTCAGTAGATTCCTGGAACATCGCGCACAAGGCGTGGCCCACTGCGCCCGGACTTGCGCACGCAGCGATCGTTGCCGGCGATCAGGATGCCGTCGTCTTGGCCATGGCTGTGGCGAATGCAGGCAGGGCCGGTGTGGCTGAGGAAATCGACTTCCAAGCGCGAGAAATCCTCCAGCAAATACCGACAATTGCCAACACGGGGCTAGTCGTCGCCAATCCGCCTTGGGGGCAGCGCTTAGGGGGCCGCAACGCCGCGCGGCGCCTGTATGAGCGTTTGGGGGCGGTATTGGCTCGGCGTGTGCCCGGTTGGCGGGCGGCCATCTTGGTGCCCGAGCGCAATCTGGCGCAGGAATTGCCTATTATTAACTGCACTTGGGACCGTCTGCAGGCCGGAGGCTTGGCTGTGTGGTTGGTGCGCGGTACGATTGCAGCCCAGGCCAAAGGGGGGCACCGATGATCGCCGACAATGCGGCTTTGCCCGCTCAAGATGGGGCTGCACCGGCTGCCAATGCGGCACTGTCTGCCGAAATTCCGATGTGTTTACGGGTGCCCATCGGGTGTGTGCCCGGGGCTGAACCGCTGATCGTGCAGGGAAACCGCCATGGCGTCCTGCTGCTGCACGGCTTTACGGGTTCGCCTTGGGAAATCAAGCCGTTGGCGTCATGGTGCGTGGACCAGGGCTATACAGTGGCGATGCCGGTCCTGGCCGGGCACAGCACAACCGTTGCGGATTTGGTCGGGACCTCGTGGCACGATTGGCTGGACAGTGCCCGTGCCGCGCTGGATTGGCTGGAGCGGCGCTGTGATGTTGTTGATATTTGTGGATTTTCCATGGGTGGGCTCTTGGCCATGCTCCTGGCTGCCCAGGGCCCGCCGCCGCGGATTCTCCTGGGCGACGCGGTCGCGCCTCCCAAGGGCAAGCTTCTGCTTCTGGCGCCGGCCCTGTGCTTCGATCGCGTCCAGCGGGCGGCTGTGCTGTTCGCGGCCAAGCTGGGCCGACCGCGCACGGTGAGCAAGGCAGCGCCGCAGCTGCCCCATGACTTGAGGCCCCCGTGCTACAACGCCTTGCCGATTGTCGCCACAACGTCTCTGTTTGAACTAACTGAGATTGTTCGTAGTTCTCTCAAGCCTCTGTCCCAGTCTGTGCTGGTGCTCCACGGCGACGCTGATCCGACGATTCCCGTGCGGCGCAATCAGCGACGAATTCGTGAAATCCTAGGTCCGCAGGCAGAGTTCCGCGTCATTGAGGGAAGCGGCCATTTGCTGCTGCGCGATGCCCGAGCTGGCGATTGCGTGAAGATGGCTGCAGCCTTTCTCGCTTGACAGGTCCTTCATTCGACGCTGTTTTTTTGCGTTGCTGCACTTGGCTAGTACCTCTAACCCGAAGTTCCTTCCGGGTTAAAAATACAGTGTTTGCTTCTAGTTTCAAAGGAGCGCGCCATCTCCACTTTCGCCGTGCCAAACTTAGCACAGCTCATGCGTTGTGCGCAGCGTAAAGTCCTCTCCTCGCCCGCCCGTGCAAGATCACCCCTGCGTTCGGCCAGGTCCCCGGCCGCAAAGTCCACAACGCCGAGTCCTTTTTGGTAATCCGAAAAAGACTTAGGGTTACGTGTACTAGCGAACTGCCGCAGCTCAGGTACTGCGCGGACCGACCATGTCCTTGAAGTCCTCAGGGCAGAGCATCCGCACGTGGAAGTGATCGCGGTGACCCGGGGCAAAGCGGATCAGGGTATCGCCGTGTCCGCCCTTGGGGCCGTACTGGAAGATCGTGCGAAGTCGCGATTCCGCAACATTTTGTTGGGCCGCGTACTGATACAGACTCCGCTGCACTTGAGGGGCCATGTACATCGCGGCGCCGAGGCCACTGCGCTCGACCGTGTCAATGAAGTACCACATCCGCTGGTAATCGATTTCCTTAAGTCCTGGATTTCCCCAGCCTTTGCGGTTTGCTTCGTAGGTGAAGTAACCGATATCGACGTCTTGGCCCGACCGATGCGACTTGTGGTGGCCCAGACGACCGCCATTGGAACGCGACAGGGATCCTACCAAGGCCGGATGGCGATTGGGCCAGTGTTTGCTCATGTCGATCAGCAGGTTGCGCAGTTGCTGGACAAAGTGGGGCCGTCCCCAATTGCTCTCCGGCTTGCCCGACTCGATGCCTGGGGCGCTGAGCAGTTGCACCGCCTCGTGCAGCCCCGAGGGCGCGCGAAATGCAATCGGTACAGTCAGTTGCGTACCCGGCTTAAGAGGCAAATCGCTCTTGGCGTCAAAGGGTAGATTGTTGCTCATCGCAAGCAATACGGGGGATGTGCAGTAGCGATAGGCAACGGCGCGAATTGTATCGCCATTTTTGGCCACGTACATCGCCAGTCGCGTCGACTTGCGGAAGTTGGGCGTCGCATCGGCTGAGGCTTGGCCGTTGATGCGAGGTCCTTCTTCCAGATCGGGCAGGAAGCGTGAACCATCCGGATTGGTCAATTCTGACGCAGCCTTGGCATCAAAATCCGGGGCGTCGTCCACGTCCGCTGTGTTATCGGCGCCCTGGGCGTCGTGTGCGGAAGTGTGCGCATTCGTTGGGGGATGAGCTTGCGGTGCGCGGGCCAAGGCGACGCCAGGCAGGGCCAGGGTCAGAAGGCCTAGGGCAGCAACCGCGGCAATGGCGATGCGATTTAGGTTCGTCATGGCGCGATTTCCTTGAACAAATTCAGGGTATTGGCTTTTGGTCGTGCTCAGAGTGTTCCTTTGATTCGTGGTTCGCCCGGGCAGCTACTGGCCCTGATCGGTGTGGGCCATAGCCCAACAGCGCGGCGCTCTATTCCCAGGTGGGCGCACAATTTCGTCTTGGCACCTATAGGTTTCTGATTATCTTGTGAAAAATAAGTATTCAACAGCTGAGCCTTGAGTCAACCCGGTGCGTGCCGGTTGCGCAAATCGCACTGTCACTCATTTAGCCATTGATTTTACATCGTTTTTCGAAAACCGCACAGGTATTCGCCAAAGCCCAACGACCTTACCCGCAGTTGTCGCGCCGCGCAACCCCTTTCTTGCTTGGCTGTCAAATATTTTGTGGGTGGGCAGAATCCCTTTGCTAATGATGTGGATGTGAGTGGTTGTCCACAGGACCAAGCGCACTTATCCACAGGGGGCGCAGGTCCGCAGCCGCCCGATCAAGGCGTATTTCGGGCTAGACCAACAGCAAAAATGGCGGCCGTTTCCGCCCTGAGCACATTGCGCCCCAGGGTGACCGCTTGTCCGCCAACTGCCTCAATCTGCAAGCGTTCCGCGACGCTCAGCCCTCCCTCTGGGCCAATGACGATGCGCACCTGGCCGGGACCGGGCGTCAAGGCCTGCGCCAAAGCCACCGGGGCTCCCCGCTCGTCGGCGTGAAACAGTGGCCCTTGGCCCTCCCCCAGCCATCGCAGCAGCGGGGTGGGCGTGCTGATCTCCGGCAGGCAATCCCGCCCGCATTGTTCCAACGATTCTCGGGCAATCGCCCGCCATCGCTCCGCTTTTTCAGCCCCGCGCCGCGCGTCCAGTTGCACGACGCAATGGTCCGTCTGCAAAGGAACAAGCCGATCTACGCCGAGTTCCGTACACTTTTCGACCAGCCAATCGAAGCGTTCGCCCTTGATCAGCGCCGCCGCCAACTCGATGAAGCGCTCCGCCGCCGGAGCCTGCACAGGGGCTCCGACCACCTCGAAGTGTGCGCCACGCCAGCGGACTTCGACGCGCCGTCCCCGGCCATCGTTCAGGATCAGCGGCGCGCCCGCCGGCAGCCTCAGCACCCGCTCCAGGCGATGGATCGTGCTCGCCGCGACCGGCAGCATGGCCGGTAGGTCTCCCGCAGCGAAGGGGTGGAGCAACTGGCGCATCCGGTTATCCGTTTTAAGTTTAAGGTGTTAGTTTGATACGACGAAAGTAAGCGAGGCCCACTCGCCTTCGCGCGCCATGTCCAGACAGTTCAGGTTCAGGGTCAGATAATGGTCGCGAACCTGCTCGACTTCGCGCCATAACACCCCAGAAAGAATCAGCGTTCCGCCGGGCGCGCACCGCTCTACCAGCGAATCTCGCAGGGGGATGAGCACCGCCGAGATGATGTTGGCCGTGACGATGGCAAACTGCCCCGGCGCCAGCAGACGTGGATCGGGAACCAGTTGCAGATCAACCTGTTCAAGCACGTTGTTCAGACGCAAGTTGTCCCGCGCGCTCGGCAGGGCAACCTCATCGACTTCGGTCCCCAGGGCCCGGCGACAGCCCAGCTTGACCGCAAGGATGGCGAGAATGGCGCTGCCCGTGCCGGCGTCGAGCAGATCGATCTTGCTGAGATCGGTGCCTTTTTCCTTCTCGCTGAGGGCCCATTTTTCCAAAGCCATCATCGCCAGGCGCGTCGTCTCGTGGGTTCCTGTGCCAAAAGCCATGCCGGGATCGATAACAATGCGAACGATTCCAGGCTCATCGGGCCCTTGTTCCCAGGCTGGCTCTACCCGCACGGTCTGACCGACGCGCAGGGGGTGATAGTGCAACTTCCAGACTTTGTTCCAATCTTGCCGCACAACGTCGCGCAAGGATACCGAAGTTTCGACGCCGACCTGCCTCAACTCCGCCTGCAAGCGCATGGCCGTCGCTTGGGCCTCGCTCGGAGCCACAAAGAGCACCACCCGCACTTGGCCGGTGCGCAGCATTTCCGCGCCCAAGGTGCCCGCGTCCTCGGTCTGCAGGCCATTGGGCGACATCAGCCACAGCAAGGGCGAGATTTCGCTGAGCAATTGCGCCGGAATTACCGCGCGCACTTCGACGCAATCCACTATTGTTTCCGAAGGTTCAGCGGAGTCCGCTGTCGCGGGCGCTTGTTCACTCATGATGCAGCCTCCAACTGAACGAGCAGTTGCCCGGTTTCTACAGTCGCGCCAACCTGCACGACAATTGCGGCGACTCGTCCGCCACCCGGCGCTTTTACGTCGTTTTCCATCTTCATGGCTTCGAGCACAGCGACCACGCTGCCCGGAGGCACGATGTCGCCGACGGCCACTGCGATCTTGACCACGCGGCCAGGCATGGAGGCCTTAATCTGCCCTCCTGTCGCGCCCTTACCGCCGCTCCGGCCCAGGACTGCGGCCTTGCGCGCGTCCACTAGTTCGTAGCGCCTTTGGGCCGTGCCTGAGACGATCACCGTCTGTTCGCGGTCGGCAAACTCTCGCAATGACAAGCGTTTGCCTTGGTGTTCGACGACAAGACGGCCGTCGGCCAGGGGGCGTAGGGTCAACTCGACCGTGCGGTCGCCGAGTCGAACCACTGCCGCGCTGCCAGAATCGGCCAAAACGGTTGCTTTCTCTGTAGTTTCACCGCGTTTGACGATATAGTCGACCATGGTGTCCTTGGCGCCAGTGGGGCGAACGCTGTCCTCAGCTGACGGTTGATTTGCCTACCAGAACAGTGTGTTTACTGCCGGCTCAGCGACTGCAAATGTGTGGGAATCGCCGACCTCATCGCCGTACGGCCCCGAGGCGAGCGGCCAGGGCCCAAGCGGATTCCTGTGTGAAAACATGAGGCCCTGCGGTGCTTGGGCTTGCTTGACCCGCGGCACGACGATGGTGAAGCAGCACAGCCAACGCTGCGCTGACGTCGTCATCCGGGGGATCGGTGGCCAAGGGCGCGAGAGTCTTGACAATTCCCGTGTCGTAATGGCCCGTGCGGAAGGGTTCGCTGGCCAGCACTTGCTGCAAATGCTCAATATTGTGCGATATACCAGCAATTTCAAAGGAATCCAGCGCAGAGGCCATGCGGGCGATGCACTGAGGGCGCGTCGGTGCCCAAGCAGAAAGCTTTGCAATCATAGGATCATAGAAGTTGGAGACCACATCGCCTTCGCCAAAGCCATCGTCCAGGCGCAGACCTGGCCCGTGTGGCGGCCGGTAGACGCGCAAGGGCCCTGGCGACGGCTGAAAGTTTCGCGCCGGATCCTCAGCATACACGCGCACTTCAATGGCGTGCCCCCTCTGGGTCACCTGATCTTGGCGCACCGACATCGGCTCGCCCAGCGCGATGCGCAACTGCTCGGCCACCAGGTCGACGCCGGTCACCAACTCCGTCACCGGATGTTCTACCTGCAGGCGCGTGTTCATCTCCATGAAGTAGAAGTTCTCGTCCGGATCTACCAAACACTCAATCGTTCCAGCGCTTTCATAGTTGACCGCGCGCGCCGCTTGAACGGCCATAGCACCCATGGCGAGGCGCGTCTTGTCACTGAGGTTGGCTGCAGGAGACTCCTCAATAATCTTTTGATTCCGTCGCTGTACAGAACATTCGCGGTCAAATAAGTGGATGGTATTGCCGTGACGATCGGCTAGGACTTGAATCTCCACATGGCGGGGATTGACGATGAATTTCTCAATATAAATCGTAGTGTCGCCGAAGTAGGCTCCCGCCTCGCGTTGGGCACCTTCCAGCGCCGCGCCTAGGTCGGCCTCCTTTTCCACCAAGCGAATGCCCTTGCCGCCGCCGCCAGAAGCTGCCTTGAGCAGCACTGGATAGCCGACATTTTCTGCACACTTGCGTGCTTCTTGCAGGGTCGCCAAAGGCCCGTCAGACCCTGGTACCACCGCGACGCCTGCTGCCTTCATGGCGTCCCGAGCCCAAGTCTTGACGCCCATCTGGTGCATCGCCTGGGCCGACGGGCCGACAAAGGTGATGCCCTGCTCATCGCAAGCGAGGCGAAAGTGCTCATTTTCACTGAGGAATCCATAGCCCGGATGGACCAAGGTCGCGCCGGTTTGCTTGCAGGCCTGCAGCACTTTATCCGCGCGCAGGTAGGATTCTGCGGAGGGCGCGGGGCCCAAAAGAACTGCCTCATCGGCGAGATACACATGGCGTGCGTCGCGATCAGCTTGGCTGTAGACGGCGACGGTGGGTAGGCCCAATTCGCGGCAAGCGCGCAGAATTCGGCAGGCAATTTCCCCGCGATTGGCAACGAGCACTTTGGCAACGGCAGGCATGGGATCTCCAGAGCAGCAACGCGCGCATGGTGTTGGCGCGGATGCTGGCTGTCAATTGGCCCTACGCCAACGGGCACGGGCGGACACCTCGGTGCGCAGCGTGGCCATTGCATTTCTGGATCTGCGGGTGTGTGGACCGTATGCTGCAGGGCGGGATGAATGGTCGAACAACCACCGTGAAGGCAATTCAGATCGCGATAGTGTTCGCGGTGTTGTTCACCAATGCCACGGCCGCTCACGCCGCGCCGCCTCCGGCTGGAGGCTGTCCGCAACCGCCTAACGCCCTTGTGATTAGTGAGTTTGTGACCGGCAACGGCGATTCCCCGCGTTGGCTAGAGATCACAAATCCTGGCAACTACGCGCTGAGCTTGGAAAAAGTCACCGTCACGGCGTGGCAGGCTGGTAGCGCTGAGCCCAAATTGGCTTTTGCTTTGGGGAGCTTGGTCGCTGAACTGCCGGCAGGTCAGGCCATCGCGGTCGGTCACATTCCAGAGGGTAAGACGCCGGCCCTGCAGTGGCTCAAGCTCAAGGTGCTAGAGCTCGGCGGCGACTTCCAAATCCCCATGTGCAAAGCGGTGTTGCAGATCGACGGTCCCACGGGACTTATCGATGCCGTGCAATACGACCTCTGTGGCGCCAAGAATGAACCCAAGCAGACGGCCTGGGCCCTGGACCCAAGCCTCATTGATCTCTGCAAGAATGATGAATTGTCGTCTTGGTGCGGAGAACCGCTGGGCCCAGACGGGGCTGCGTCACTGGCCGTCGGCACGCCGGGAACTGTCAATATTCCCTGCGACTTGGATGGGGACGGCTATACGTCGGCCCAAGGTGATTGCGATGACCAAAATAAGAACGTCCATCCAGGGACGGTCGAGCTGTGCAACGGCGTTGACGACAATTGCAACGGCTTGACGGACGATGAAGTTGCGATTCCGACAGGCGTTTGCCTCAGCCTAGGCGTGTGCGCAGGCCCCCTGCCGGATGGCTCCCCCACGGCCAAGTGCTACGGCAAGTCGGGGTGGCTGTGCAGTTATCCGCCGGGCTATGAAGCCAATGGTGAAACGCTTTGTGACGGATTTGACAACGATTGCGATGGGTTAACGGATGAAGGCCTACGCAATGTCTGCGATGCCTGCGGGCCGACGCCGACTGAAGTCTGTAACGGCAAAGACGATGATTGTAATGGTAAAACGGACGACATTGGTCCCCTACCTGCGGCAACCTGTGGCAGTGCTGGCGTCTGCGCCCAGGCCCAAGCCCTCTGCGCTGACGCGACGTTGACCTGCGTCTATCCACCGAGCCACCAAACGGCGGAAACGGCTTGTGATGGATTGGACAATGATTGCAATGGGTTGACAGATGATGGCTTGGACCTTGGCGGCAATTGCCAAGTCGGCACGGGGGCCTGCGCCGCGGTTGGACTCAAGGTGTGCGGCGGTGCGGGCGAGGTTGTCTGCCAGGGCGTTCCCGGGGCCATAGGCGTCGAGCAGTGCGGCAACGGCATCGACGACGACTGTAACGGCTTGACGGATGACGGTTTTCACGTCGGTGACCAATGTTCGCTGGGGCAGGGCGCATGCCAAGTGGTCGGCAAGCTCCAGTGCAGTGCCGACCGTAAAGGCTCGATTTGCAGCGCAAAATCGGCATTGCCCAGCCAAGAACGCTGCGGCAACGGCATTGATGACGACTGCGATGGCCAGACGGACGAAGCCGATTGCACCACGGCCGCAGCCAGCAAGGGGTGCAGCGCTGGCCCGGGCCCTGGCGGACGACTGTCTTGGCTAATCTTGTTATTGCTAGGTATTTCGGTTGTATCGGCCCTTTGCGTGCGCCGCTGGTCGATGTCGGCCTCGCGCTCCGGTCACTGATCGCGCACGGCGTTGCTCAAGGGCCGTTCGTCGCTTGCCTTTGTCGCCAAAACGGTCAGATTCTGGCACAAAGTGGCGCGGGCGGCCGGCGAAATGGCGCGCAGGTTCCCACGACCCCGCGACTGCATTTTGGGAGGCTGTGATGACCCCTTATTGTACACGAATTCTGCTGAGTTTTTCTGCGATTTGTCTTAGCACTGCCTGCGGTTCAAGCGGCGATGGCACCACGCCGGGGACGGTGGCCGGCGCTGATGGCAGTTCCCAGGATGGCGGCTCGCTTGCCGATGGCAGCAGCCTCGATAGTGGCGTCCTCGCGCAGGAGACCTCTGTTATTGCAGAGGATAGTGCACCCGAGGTCGGCATCGCTGTCGATGTGGGCGGTGTGGACTCTGCGATCGAGGACACGGGGCCTGTGGATGCGGGGCAGCCGGTCGACACGGCCGTGACCGATGCGGGGGCTGCAGAAACCAGTCAAACCGCGCAGTTGATGCAGTGCATGATGAACAAATGCGCCGATTCCGTGACGGCGTGTCTCGGCGACAGCGACTGCGCCAGTGCCATCGGCTGCCTCTCCGGCTGCAACGGCGACACGGGCTGCATGTTGACGTGCGGCTCAGGCTTAAAGGGCAATGCACAAAGCGAATTGCTCGCTGCTGGTCAGTGCGCGGTCCAGCAGGGCTGCATTTCCCTGGGTGGCGGCGGTGGCGGCAACTGCGGCAATGGCAAATGCGATGTCGGCGAGCAAATCACCTGCCCCAAGGATTGTCCAGCAGCAACGGGGAGTTGCGGTGATGGAAAATGCGACGCCGGTGAACAAGCCACCTGCCCAGCCGATTGCGCAACCCCGCCCACCCCCGGTTGTGGCGACGGCAAATGCGACGGAACCCTTGAAAATCCATTTACTTGCCCCAAGGACTGCCCCGCCCCCACCTGTGGCGACGGTCAATGCGCCAGCCCCTGGGAAACCGTCCTGACCTGCCCGGGCGATTGCACCGCCACCGCAACCGGCACGTGCGGCGACGGCAAATGCGACGATCCCTTCGAAAATCCGTACATTTGCCCCAAGGATTGCGCGGCACCTGTCTGTGGCGACGGCACCTGCACGGCTGTTTTCGAGACCGCGCTCACCTGTCCCAAAGACTGCAGCGGCAGCAGCGGCGGCGGCACCCTGCAGAACGTGCTGACCTGTTCGGCGACCAAATGCAGCGGCGAAGCCGGCGGATGTGCCCTTGATTTCAGTGGTTGTGGCAAAGTCGCCATGTGCATCGGCGGCTGCAAAGACATGGCCTGCGTGGCGGACTGCGGCAAGAACTTAACCGGCGATCCGCAAAAGAAGTTCCAGGCTTTGTCGGATTGCCTCGGCAAGAATTGCACGGCGCCCTAAGGAACCAGTACCTCAAACCCGAAGTTGCTTGCAGGTTCGAGATACGGCATTTGCTTGTAGTTTCAAGCGGCCCGCCATCTCGACTTTCGCCGAGCCACACTTGGCACGGCTCACGCGCTGCGGTCGCCGTGGAGTCCTCGCCTCGCCCGCGCGTCCCGGCTCACACCTGCGTTTGGCCGTAGCCCCGCCCGAAAGTCCACAATGCCGAGCGCTGTTCGGTAACACGGAAAGCACTTAGGGTTACCAGGACTAGATCCGTCAGTGCACGTGTTCGTCGGGCTCGAGCTCAGGCATCGCCCATTTCTCTGCCAATTCATCAGGTTGATGCGATAGCCAGGCAATTCGGCCATCCGCAGCAAGCCGAGCCTGCCATAGGCCGCCGCCGATGAATTCACCCGCGGTGAGCTGATAACGGCCGGAGATAAAACCGCTTTCGTCGCTCGAAATCGCCTGCATCAACTGGAACTGGCAAATCTCCCGCGTCAGCGCGAACCAAGCATTGATCGCGGCGTATCCGACAAAGGTTTCCATCACAGTTCCGCGATCTTGGCCGAAGCCATAGCGCTCCACGGTGGCATCTTCGCTCAACGCCAGGGCCGTCGTCGCGGCATGGCCTCGCCCATTGATCGCCTGTAGCCAGCGATGCATGGCGTGCAGGGCTATTAGCTTTGTTTTTGAGTCCTTCTCATTCATCGGTGTCCTCAATGACCACCGCGCGGAGTTCGTCGCCGTCCTCCTCGCCCTCGTCCTCAGAAGGCCTTTTGCTGCGAAACGGGCGCCCAGGACTGGTGCGCGATCGCGGTGCAAGTGCTTGTTTTCGCAATTCATCTAGCCGTTCCGCTACCCGGTGCATCAACGTTCCCGGTGGGTAATTTCCCTCGGCGTCCAGTTCGCCGGCCTGAATCCCGGTTAAGACTTCAAGGCCTTCCTCAATGGTTGCCACGGGCCAGATCGAGAAACTGCCCTTGGCCACGGCATCGAGCACATCTTGATGCAAAACAAGGTGTTGCACGTTCTGCCACGGAATCAGCACGCCCTGCCCACCAGACGGCTTCTTGGCCTGGCAGAAGCGATAAAAGCCTTCAATCTTCTCATTGACGCCACCAATGGGCTGAATTTGGCCCAGTTGGTTGACGCTGCCCGTGACGCCGATGCCTTGGAGGATGGGCACGCGGGCGATGGCGCTGATAATGGCGTAAAGCCATGTACTGCTTGCAGAATCGCCGTCAACTTCACCATAGCTTTGCTCAAAGGTTACCGTCGCCGTCAAACACAGCGGTCTGCGCTGGGCAAAGCGATCGCCGAGGAATCCTGAGAGAATTTGCACGCCTTTGTCGTGAATCTCGCCCGACATCGCCACTTCGCGCTCAATGTTGACGATGCCCTGGGTTCCGGCAAAGCAGCGCGCCGTCACACGAAAGGGCCGGCCGAACTGATGCTCGCCCACCGAGAGCACCGCTAACCCATTGATAACACCCACAGCATCGCCGTGCGAGTCCATCAGCCACTGATCGTCTAGCAGGTCTTCGTGCATCTTGTCGGCGATGAGAGAACTGGCCATCGTCCTTTGCGCAATGGCCTTTTCCACATGCTTGCGCGTGATGGTCTTGGAGCGATTGCGGGCGGCAAACCAATCAGCCTCAATGAGCAGGTTGGATATATGATTGAAACGCAATGTTAATTTGCGCTGAGACTCGGCCAGCCGGGCGCCGTGGGCCAGAACGGAAAGGACAGCTTGGCGTTCCACTGGACGACAATGGTTGTTCTTAGCAGCGGTTGCGACAAAACGCACGTAATTTTGCACACTTTCACTGCTCGTGCGAATCTCGTAGTCGAAGTCGGCCTTGACCTGAAAGATCTTTCGGAAATCATCATCCACGCGAAATAGCTGATGATACATGGAGTTGCCGCCGATCAGGACGATCTTCACCTGAATCGGCAATGCCTCAGGCTTGAGACCCGAAGTCGGCAACATGCCAGCGGTCTCACCGTAATCTTCAATCGCCACTTCGCCGTTGCGCAAAGAAGCCTTGAGGTTCTCCCATACCCCTGGAAACTGAAACAAATCAGCAGCATGGCAGATTAGATAGCCACCCGAAGCCTTGGCCATCGAGCCGGCGCGGATCATCATGTGATCCGTCATAAAAATGCCCTGTTCCATCCGTCGCTCGATCTTGCCAAAGAGGCGATACCAAGTCGGGTGGGTCTCAAAAACCACAGGCGCACCAGTAGTTTCGCTGTGATCGACCACGACATTGACGCGAAAGGCGACAAACGGATCGGGGCTGGGTCCTTCGCGCGCGGGCGTCTCACTCGGCGCTTCGTCCGGCAGGAACTGGTCCATGCGCGAGACCACGTCCTCATACAGACGGTCCAAGTAGGTCATTAACTTCTTGCCACCACTGCGAAAAGCTTCGCGCAGGGCTTTGAACATTGGCTTGGCAATCCGCTCACTCAGTTCACGCTGAATCGCGTTGATGCGCTCTTGGGTGCGGACTTCTACTTGGCGATTCGAATGGACAAACCGCGTAAACAGCGGCTCGAGCTTCTCCCGCTTTTGGTCCAGTTGCCTGCGCTCATCCTCAGGCAAATCAAGCACTTCAGTATCGCTCAGCGCCTTGCCCTGCACCAGCGGCATCGTCACGAGTTCGTCGTTCTTGTTGGAGCGGACCACAAAGCCCACGTCCTCGGCGCGTTTGGACAGTTCGACAAAGGCATCCGTCGACTGCATATTCCCTTGAGTAACGGCATGTTGCAGCTTCTCTTGGTGCTCAGGCGCATGAAAGGCCGCCGGAAGCTCGCGCTGCAACGATTCCAGCAAGAGATCCATGCCCTTCTTGAGGCGCTTGCCTTCGCCGGCCTTGAGGGAAATCGACTGCGGCGCGTCATCGTCGTCAAAATTGTGCAGGTACAGCAGGTCCGGCGGCGTCTTGAGGCCCGGGGCAATTCGGTTCAGCATCGCCTTGAGTTGACTGCGTTTTCCTGTCCCCGATGGGCCAGCCACATAGACATGGTAGTTCGGCCGGGTAATCGTCAGGCCCATTTCCAGGCTGCGCACGGCCCGGTCCTGTTCGATGACAGCGTCGAGGACGGCCACTTCTTCGGTCGTCTCAAATGCCATTTTGGTTAAATCGTGTTGAACTGTGCAGCGTTCGGCCGCCAGCGGCTTGTGCTTTGGGGCGCGACGCAACGGCTTGGCAGCTGGCACGGGACTCGCGATTGGTTTTTCGGTCTTGCTCATTGGCCAATTCCCTTTGAAGTACCATGGTTCGTCGGTCATGCGGCCGGCAGTGACCCAAGCCTCGATCGGCGACGCACGTCGGGCAGGTGGGCAATTTGCCGGACTATCACAGCTTGGACGCCATGCAAAGCGGCGCTGTGCCCGGCACGGGGCGAACAGGCGCTTGACAAGATGTCGCGTGATCGCGGGCTGTTGCCGATCGCAAGCGACGGGCGTCGGCGCAGTTGGGTTGGATGTCGAGGGTGCAGACCCGTAATCGATTGATAATATGCGCAAATAGTCCAGGTTGCACTGCGCGCCGTCTACCGGTCAAACACTGGCCGATGCAGGCAATGTCTGCTACTGTTCGCGCGGACTTCGGGAGGTCGACGTGGAAAAACGAGTAGTCATCACCGGCGGCGCAGGATTTGTCGGGTCAAGCCTGTGTGAGCGCTTTGTCGCGGATGGCTGGTCGGTGCTGTGCCTGGACAACCTCTGCACAGGGCGTTTGAGCAACCTTGTGGCATTAGAGGGAAATCCACGCTTCGACTTTCGCCAGGTCGATGTGTCGTCGCCTTACGAGGTGCAAGGCCCTGTTCAGGGCGTGCTGCATTTCGCATCGCCCGCTTCTCCCTTTGATTACCATGCGTTGCCGATTGAGACCCTGCAGGTCGGCTCTAATGGCACCATGCACGCGCTGGAATTGGCGCGCGTCAAAGGTGCGCGTTTTCTTTTGGCTTCTACCTCGGAAATCTACGGCGATCCGCTCGAGCATCCGCAGCGCGAGAGCTACCTCGGCAATGTCTCCAGCATTGGCCCGCGCAGTGTCTATGACGAGGCCAAGCGCTTTGCCGAAGCTGCGACGATGGCGTGGCAGCGGACGCACCATGTAGATACGCGAATTATCCGTATTTTCAATACGTATGGTCCGCGCATCAAGGCAGGCGACGGACGGGTGGTGCCGGCCTTTATCGCTCAGGCGTTGCGCGGTCAGCCTCTGACAGTCTTTGGCGACGGCAGTCAGACGCGCAGCTTTTGCTATGTTGATGACTTGGTTGAAGGAATCGTTCGGGTTTTTGAGCGTGGCGATCACATGCCCTACAACCTCGGCAATCCGGTTGAGTTCACCATGCTGGAGCTAGCCCGCGAGATCGAAAGGCAGATCGGCGATGTCACCACGATCTTTGAGCCCTTGCCCCAGGACGATCCGACCCGACGCAAGCCTGATATCACTCGTGCATCCAGTGAGTTAGGCTGGGCGCCTCAAGTGCCGCTCGCCCAAGGACTGCAGGCCACCATCGCCGAATATCGGGCGCGCTTGGCAGCAGGGATGCTCGTGTAATTCCCAGAGATCAAAGCAAAATTTCACGACACCGTTAGGGATGCCGGCTCTAGGCATTGACCCGGGCGTCGGTGTCCGCCTCGACTTGGGCCAGCACGGCCACGGCCTCGGCGCGCAGGTCGGCGCAGGTCTGACGCATGGCGGCCACGTAGGCTGGGTCGGCGATATCCTTGAGGTTGATCAGCACGTTCCACAGGCCACCGCGCACGCCCGCGTAGGCCGTGCTCGCACCTACAGCGGCATCGGTCAGTGACGCTGGATTGCCAATCGCCAGCGCCGTTTGGGCCACCTTCATCGCTGCCAAACTGGCCTGAGCCGTGCGCAGGGGCACATCAACAGCGTGCTTGAGGCCTGCTAGCATGGCGGCGTCGCGTGTGGTCCTCTGCTCGGCGGTCTGGGCGGGCAGGCGTCGGGCTTGCAAAAACGCAGCAAAGGCATCGGTATCGGCGTCGATGGCGCGGACGAGCTCTTCCTTGATCGCCTGGCCAGCCTCGGCAATGGCCAAGTACTCCGATTCGTGCGCAGCCAATTCCACTTTACTTTGGCTGAGATTGGCCACCATTGCCGCTAGCGCCGCGCCCGTAGCTCCGCACAATGCTGCGACCGACCCGCCACCAGGAGCCGGTGTGTCGCGCGCCACCTCATCGATCAGGCCTTGAGCCGTCAACTGGGCTAGGGGCCCTGGACTCGCAGGCAATCCAATGACTTTCTTTGCAATCTCAAATGGTTGCACATCCGCTAAGCCCATGGAATGCACGGCGGCAGTCAGCACATCGGGCAGAGGAACCCAAGGCGATTTCCCTTGCAAACTCAGATAGTAACGTCCTGCCTGGATCAGGGCCTGCGCCGGCACCAGACCGACGATTTCGCTGCCGGTGACCACCAGCCCACGCTCGGCCGCTAGGCGCCTGGTTGCCTCCAGAACCAAATGCGGGGGCGTGACTTGGTAGTCGGTTAAATTAATGCTGATTTGCGCTCGCTGGTAGGTGTCGACATACCAGCCAATGGCCTTGCACGCCGTGAACAGACCGGCGCGATACACTTTGGCGCCAATGGGTTGGGCCGGATCGACGTCATTGAGCCGCAGCAGGTGGGGCAGGTCGTAGCCATGGGCTTGGTGGGTATGGGCCAGCAGTTCGGACCACGCAACCGCGGTGAACTCGCAGTTTCCACAAGGAAAATGCCCGGCCTCATAGGTCAGGACGGCACCGCGCGCGTAGACAGCGCTCTTGGTTTGGGCGCGAGCGACGCGGCCTTTCTCCCGGAGTTCAAAGGCAATATCGGTTGCCAGTGCCTTGTCGCGCGTGTTCAGGGTAACGTTGTAGGCGATGAGAAAGGGGCGAGCGCCGATCACGGTGGCCCCAGCCGAAGCGTGAAATTGGGCCGGACCGGCATCGGGAATCCACTGTGGATCTAAGAGCTTAGTGGGCAGTGCTTCATACTCGCCCTTGCGAATGTCGGCGAGGTTCTTGCGCTCGGGGCGACTGGCCGCAGCTTCGTAGAAATAGACGGGGATCGACAGCTCGCGACCGACCCTTTCGCCCAATTCCTTTGCAAATTCAGCGCACTGCTCTAGCGTAATCCCGGACACTGGCACCAGCGGGCAAACATCGGTGGCCCCCATGCGCGGGTGAGCACCCTGGTGGCTGCGCATGTCAATGATCTCAGCTGCCTTAGCAATGCCGGCAAACGCTGCCGCCAGCACGGCCTGGGGTGGACCGACAAAGGTCACCACTGTGCGGTTGGTGTCGGCCCCCGGATCGACATCGAGCAACGTCACGCCGCCGGCCCCTTCGATCGCGTCCGTTATCGCTTTAATTTTCAGGCGGTCGCGACCTTCGGAGAAATTTGGCACGCACTCGATCAGCGGTTGCAACATGGCGAAACCTCCGTTTCGGCGTTGTCGCGAAACCCGTGGTTTCTGCGGATGTTCCGGACGGTGCCGCGTTGTCGAGCCCTGGACCGTGTCGTACTGAGTCCGGGCTATTGGCGGTCAGGCAGTTCGCAGAGAATCACGGCGAACTGCTAGAACGTGCTAGCTATTTGCTGGGCGCGGCGGCTGGAGCTGGTGCTGCGGCTGCAGCCGGAGCTGCACCGGCGGCCGGGGCAGCGGCGGGGGCACCCTTCTTGTCGCCGGCCTTTTCGGCGGGCTTCTCACCCGGGGCGACTACGGACGATGCGCCGGAAGCCTGCTTGCCGCCAGTGAAACCTGCTTTCTCGGCTTCTGGGTACAACTGGTTGAGGATGACATCGAGGTCCCAGAACCACACTTGCGACGCCGGGAAATCCTGCACCTGCAACTGCTGTACGCGGTAAAGCGCTGAAAAATCTTCTGGTTTGGCGACGTTGCGAATGCCCGCGAGCAGCACCTGACGCAGCGTAATGCCATCCTGGGCCGGGGACGCCTTCTCCAGGCCATCGATGAGGAACTTGGTGACGTTGGTGCCCCGCGCCGCCAAATGCACTAGGCCAATCGCGGCCTTAGTCTTGGCGATCGCATCACCGCTGGCTAGGAAGCCGTTGTAGCAACCGGCCAGGGCCTCGCCTTTGTTGCCAGTGGCAGCGTCTTCGACTTTCTTGCATTCTTCCACGACTTTGAGCGCATTGACCACGGTTGGGTCTTTGACCGCGGTGGCTGCCGGCTCGGTCTTTTCGCCAGCGATTTTCGCCTTGAATTCGTCGAGGTTCTGCGTGTCGACGGCGTACACCGCGGCCTGCACGAACTCACCGCGCTCGCCCGAGGGGATTGCGGTAAAGACGTCGAGGACCGTGGCCCAAGCCTTGTTCGAGCCCGAGATCGCTAGGCCCAACAATGGGTGGCTACGTTGCTCCAAGGCATAGTTTGTCTTGGACAATTTGCCGATGTCAGCGGCGACTGGGTCCAAGCCCGCGCCCAAGGACGCCAGGGCCCAGGTCGAGAGCTGGAAGCGGCTGACCACGTAGGCGCTCCAAGGCAGGTTCTTGTTGATCGCCTTGAAAGTATTAGGCGAATCTGTGTCCGCCGCCTTAACCGGCTTGTCCAAGTGGCTGACCAGGGCGGCCGCTGAACTCTGCACGTGCGTATCGATGAGCAGCTGCATCGCCTTGGGGCCTTGCTGCCATTCCCAATCGAACAGACCTGCCTGCTTGGCCCAGACCGGCATTTCCGTGTCCTTGTTGTCCAAGATTTTCAGCATCTTTTCAGCAATCTTCTCACGCGGGAAGGTCGCGACAGCCAACCGAGCGGCCATGTAGGTCTCAGCCCGGGCGGCGTCGTGGTTGTACAGGCCGTGGATGTAAGCCGCGAAAGCCTTTTCGTTTTTCGAATGCATCTCGGCTAGGTACTGCATCGCCTTGATGTTGACGTCCACCGACTGCTGGGCCGGATCGGTATCGGCGAGCTCAATCAGCAAATCCTCATACTGGGCGCGTTCTTTGGGATCGGTGACGGCGAGAAACAGCGCTTCCACCAACTGGGCCCGCGCTTGGCCGGCACCCGCTTGATTGCCAGAAATGCGTTTGATAGCCGCGGCTAGCGCTTCAGTGGTCGCCTTGGACGGTGCCCACGGGTCCTTGCCTTCCTGGCTCTCCAAGCGCCAACTGCGGAATACGGTGGCGATTTGCCCGGCGGCATCGGCACGCGACAAGCCGGATACTAGCAATTTCTCAGCGCGTTCGCGGAGTTTGCCGCCGGCGCGGCCCAAGTTCTCCACGGTCTCGACCACTGTGGGGCGGAACTTGTTGTTATCCATGGTCTTGCCCAAGCGACTGAAGACTGCGTCGTCGTCACATTTGAGCTGGTCCTTGGAGTTCATCCGCTTGATTTCGTCCAGCGCGTGCCGGCGATCCTCAGTAGATTCAGACTTTTCCAAGACAATGCTGTAATATCGGCAGGATTTTTCACCGCGCTGGCAACCAGTACCCGTGGCTGCAAGGAGAAAGAGTGCGGCCAAACCTGCGTGCCGGAATCGGGACATCGGGACCTGCCGTGGATCGAAAGAGGGAAAGCCATTGCCGTGACTGACTACCATGGGTCAGCCATACGGACGCGGCATCATAGACGCAGGCGCGCAGGGCGTCAAGGCGCAGACTCGTTGGCGTTTTGCGGGGTTGCACGACGGCCATCGGCACATGCATTTTCTTCACATCGGTTGCTGTCTGGCCAGGGGCACGGCGGGACACGCACGATGGCCTTGCACCCTAAAGTTATCTTGTAATTGCAGGTAGATGTGGATATCGCAAGTGCGCCGACGCCCGGCCCAATGCCCTCGGTTGCACGTGGCGCTTGCGCCTGCTGTGCCCGACGCGTGGGCGGTGTTGGCTAGGAGCGGGGAAAACCGTTACCCTTTGCTGCATGAAGCGAAGCATCGGCCGGTTATGTGGCAAATGGCAGGGGTGGGTGGCCTTGTCGCTGCTCGCTTCGCCCGTGGCTATTGGGCAAGAGCCCGTGATTAAGGCTAATTCGCCGGCTGAGCGGAGCCTGATGGCGCTGCTAGGCCCAATTGACCAGCGCCACGTGGTGCGCAACGACGCGGGCCATTACGACATTTGGCTCATCAGTTCCTTGTCCCTAGACGCGGCGGCCGACCAAGTGCGCAAAGCCATTGGTTCGCGGCGCGATCTCGGCGACGGCGCGCGCTTGCAGCCCTGGACTTGGCTCGAGGGAGACCGGTCCTATCTGCTGGAATTGGCGGGACCGCGGCGGATCAAACTTAGGCTGACGCGGCACCTCAAGCAGAGCCTGATTGAACTGGAAGACCTTGGAACCTTGGCGCAAGCACCGCCCTGGGCACCTGCGTACATGCCGCCGCCATTGCCCTTGGCGCATGGATCGGTGCGCTAGTGCAGGCTGCCGGTTGATAGGTAATCGCGTGGAGTTATAGGCCTATTTGCACTGCCACTGAATCTGCTCCTGGCCCGCGACGATGGCACCCGCTGCGTCCAAGCGGCCACTGATCAGCAGGCGAGTACTGCCATTTTGCCAAATGCCATCGACCGGCCCGAGCCAAGGGACCGTGATTGGCAGGGGTAAAACTGTTAGCATAGCGCCTAGTTGCAGATCGAGAAAAGTGCTGGCGCCCATACCCGGCGATGGCGTAACAATGACTAGGCGCTGGTTGGCGGACCCCGAGTCGCCCACCCAGACTCGGTTGGTGCCGGGCATGGGGACCTGCGAGAGAAGTTGCCACGCGCCGCCACCGGTTAGGGGCCAAGCCCAGATCTCAATTTGGCCATCGTCGACCGCTAGCAGCAGCCGGTTGTTCGGTGTGTCACGGAATAGCGCCGAACCAGGGCGAAAAGCGGGGCCGACCGATTGACTGGAGGTCCAGATTTCGCTGCTGCTCTTTTGCACGGTATCCAGGTGCCATAAGGTGGCCTGAGGCATCGTTGGCCCCGACGCAAAGGCGTACCATTGGCCGGCCGCAACGCCGGGGGCTGTGCTGGCATCGACCTTCAGCGTTGGTAGCCAACTACCTGGACTTCCAGCTAAATTGCTCCATTGCCAGGTAGTCAAATCCAGGCGAGCACCACCGCTGGTCGCCGACATCACTTCGCTGACCAGCAAGCTTTGCGCCGGTGCCCACTTGGTCGAGCCACCCCAGAAAAGAGCTGCTGTTTCGCCGCTATCCAGGATGACTTGGCCAAAGGCCCTGCCGCTGATTCCGTCCGGCAGGGGGAGACGTTGCCACACGCCCGCGTGCAGGCGCCAAGCGGGGACGTCGCAGTCCACCAGGGTGCCGCGCAAAACTGCGCCGCCAAAACGAATTACGTCGTCGCCTACCCCAAGCCAGCGCGAACCGATCGTGGGTTCGGGGCTTGAGTCCGCCAACTTGAACTGGCCGATTGTGCCAGAATACCAATGAAGTTGTGGGTTTGAATCAGTGCCCATGCCTCCGGCGACGACCAATCCTTGGACGGTCTGCGCTACCCCCATCGTGCGCAGAGGAGGCCAAGTAGGATCGCTGGCGGCAATCCAACTATCTGATTTTGTAAGATATCGCAGGGGCGGTTGGAACTTGCCCATGTCATCACGCGCGCCGATCAGCCACACCTCTCCGGGAGCCGCGTCGCAGACCAGGCGAGTACCGACTGCGCTGCCGAGATTCTGCGGAGCAGTGCCATATTTCCATGTCATTGCCGGCGGTTTCCAGGCGATCGCCGCTGGCGTGCCGAGCACTGCATACACTGCGCCATCTGCCGCAGCGCAGGCCGCGCCACCACTGGTCGTAGGCGATGGCTGTGGTACGGCCGCAGACCAGGTTCCGTTTGTTATATCATATCGTTGTGCGGCTCCATCGCCAATGCTGCCGCCTAGGAGCCACAGTTCCTGCGTCAACGGCTGCCACACCGCGCTCGGATCGCTGCGAGGCTGCGGTGACACCGGCAAATTGCTCACCTGGCCGGTGACAAAATCAAAGGATGCCGCGGGCATTTCCTGATTGTTGGCGTCCTGTCCCCCCAAGATCCACAGGCGAGCTCCCGCGGCGACGGCCCCTGCTGGCAGATAGACCAGGGCGGCGTGCTGGCGCTGCAGCAGCGGATGATTGACCATGTGTTTCCATGTGTTATTGCTCAAGTCCAGGCGCCAAAGGCCAGCGCTCAGGGTGCTATTGCCGGCGCCGAGGGTGGTCTGCCAGCCGCCAACTAGATAGAGCGCATCATTACCCTGGGCAAATGCAGGCCAATTCAAGGCGGGCGGTCTACCGTCGGCCAAGGGCAACGCGGTGCTGAAGGTGTGGGGCAGGCCTTCGTCGGTCACGCCGTCACAGTCATTGTCCAGGCTATCGCATGTCGTTTCAGTAGCTTGCCATGCGCTCGCCGCGGAGAAGTCGCAGGTCCACTGTCCAGCCGTGCAAAGGATGGCTGCCGCTTGGGTCAAGCAGACGCCCGTTGTTGGACATGCCATTTGAACTGGCGGGGTTGCGCCCTGATCGGTGACGCCGTCGCAGTCGTCGTCCAGGCCGTTGCAGATTTCGGCTTTGCCCTGACCCTGGCCTCCGTCGGGATTGCTGGAACATGCGGCTTTGCCAGCAGAATTGCACGTGACGGTGCCGACACCGCATTCGCCAGTGCCCTTGCACGCGCCCCCAACGGCAACGCCTTGAAACAATTGTCCATTATCGGTTGCACCGTCGCAGTCGTCGTCGACGCCGTTGCAGACTTCGGGCTTGGCTTGGCTCGCTGGGCCATCGGCGTAGGTGGAACACGTGGTGGCGCCTAGACTATTGCAGGAGACGACCCCGGGGCCGCATTGGCCGCGCGCAGGGCAGGGTAGACCAAGGGTAATGCCTTGAAATTGAAAGCCTTCATCGGTCTTGCCGTCGCAGTTGTCGTCGATGCCATTGCAGAGTTCCGCCGAGGCGGCCGAGCCAGGGTTGCCCGGCGCTGAGGAACAGACGGCCTGATCTTCCGCGCCACAAACGACTTTGCCAGCGCCGCAAATGCCTGCACTGACACAGGAAGCGCCAAGGGGTAGGCCGCCCAGGGCAATGCCGTCATCGGTAATGCCGTCGCAGTCGTCGTCTTTGCCGTTGCAGACTTCAGGTGTAGCCGTGGACGCGGGACCCCCTGGATTGCTTGAACAAAGAGCCTGTCCCTTGACGCAAACCACGGTGCCCAGTCCGCACTGGCCATTGCCCTGGCAGGGCGCGCCGATCGGTAAGCCGCTTAGGGAAAAGCCTTCGTCGGTTTGGCCATTGCAGTCGTCGTCTAGGCCGTTGCAGACCTCTGGCTTGGCCGCAGTCGCGCTGCCGTCTGGGTTGCTGCTGCATACGGCCGCACCGTTGCGGCACTCGACGATGCCACTGCCGCAAGCGCCTGTTCCAATACAGGTTTTTCCGACCGCAAAGCCGCCGTAGCCAAAGCCCTCGTCGGTATCGCCGTCGCAGTTGTTGTCGAGCCCGTCGCAGAATTCCTGTTGGCTGAAATGCGTGACAGCGCTGTAATCACAATGTAAGGCCGCGCTCGTGCACGTGGCGACAATGGCTGCTGCGCCGGCACATACGCCCGCCTTGGCACAGGCCGCTTTGGCGAGTTCCGCCGGTGTTGCATCTGGCACGGTGTTGCGCGGATCGAGTTCATCGACCAAGCAGTCGCCGTCACTATCGATCAGGGCAGACTCCAGCACATCGGCAAGGCCATCGCCGTCACTGTCCAGGGGATGTTGAGGATCGGCACCTACTTCCAGGCCATCCGGCTTGCTGTCCCCATCCGTGTCGGCACGCAGCGGATGGCTGTGCAGTACGTGCTCTTGGGCATTGGTCAAGCCGTCGTGGTCGGAATCGGCTGCAGGATCAAGGCATTGATTGACCATACACAGGCCGTGCTGGCACTCCGCGGAGGCTAGGCAGAGATGGCCGTCTGCGGACTTGGCGCCGCAAGCTGAGGTCAGGCCGAGAAGAATGGCAATAACCAATACTTTCAAAACACTAGACTCGCAACGCGGCTGCCAAGAGACTCGCTGGCCCCAGCGATACGACCTCGGACTCGGAAGGGCGTCGACCATGTCCTGCAGGCTACTGACTGCCAGCTTCGCCGGCAAGTTTGGCGCGCTTAGCCTCGGTCGGTGTTGCTGCTGGGCTCTGTTGTCGTTCATTGTTGAGGCCTTGGCTGGGCGGTGCCCCAAGAGCCATCGTACGCGGCCCGACCGTTAGGCCGATGGCTGTCCCTGCAGGTCGCCCAGGCCTTGGGCAAGAAAGGTCAGCAAATCTGAGGCAGTACCGCAGCGATCGCCCCAGGCTTGCCGCATGTGCCCGCCGGCCGCGGCGTGCCAGGTGACGCCAACGCACGCGGCTTCAAAGGGAGACAGGCCTTGGGCCAGGAGGCCGCCGATCATGCCACAGAGGACATCGCCAGAACCAGCTTTGGACAAAGCGGAATTTGCCGTTGGACACAGCCCCCAGCGGCCGTCCGGCGCGGCCACCAGCGTGCGACTGCCCTTGAGGACCACAACTGCGCCAAAGCGCTGAGCCGCCGACATCGCTGCGGCAAAGCGATCAGCTTCAATCGTTGCAATGGGTTGCTGTAGTAAGGTCGCCATTTCGCCCGGATGCGGCGTCAGCACCAGACGTCCAGCCGCGGGCACTGCAACCTCGGGCTTGCTCGCCAGCAGGGTCAAGCCGTCGGCGTCGACCACGCCGGGCACGGTCGACAGCGACAAAAGCTGTGTCAGAAGGTCTAGTTCGGCTGCACCCGTACCCATGCCGGGGCCTATCGCCAAAGCCGACTTGCCTTGTAAGAGCTTTTCGATTCTCTTGATTTCGCTGGCACCACCGCCAATGGCTTCGACCATGAGGTCCGCGATGCGCCCCTCCAGACTCCCGCGCAATTGGCCGGCGGTGCCCAGGGTGACGAGGCCCGCGCCAGCACGCAAGCCAGCATGGGCACTGAGCAATGCCGCTCCAGATCTGCCAGGACTGCCGGCGACGACCAACAAGTGGCCAAAGCGACCCTTGTAGCTGTGCGCTGGGCGATCGGGCAGCCAGCTGCGCATGGATTCCGGCGTAAGGACCGTGCCTTGGCGAGCTTGCGCGCTGAGCCAAATGGCGGGAATGCCAATGTCGGCCACGACCATTTCTTGCCAATGTTCAGGACCTTGGCCGAGGTACAATCCCGCCTTGGCCGCGCCCATGGTCACGCAGACGTGGCATTTGACTGCGGCACCCAGGACCCGGCCCGTTTGGGCGCAGAGACCGGAGGGCACATCGGCCGCGACTGTCAACGCGCGATAACGGCCGTCCAACTGCGCAGCAAAGGTCAGCAAAGGCTCGCGCAGGGGCTCGGTTGGGCCGATGCCGACCAGGGCGTCGATGATCGCCGCACTGCGCCCCAATGAACGGCGGATGCCTTGTAATTCTTGGTCTTTAGGTGGATCTTTGCTCCAGCGCGTCTCAATGCCGGAGCGTTTCATCGCCAAGTAGTGCAACTGCGTTTCGGCGGTCATCCGCTGGGCATCGCCGGCGCCAAACACCTCGACACGAAAGCCGTAATTGTGCAGAACCCGCGCGGCGACAAAGCCATCACCGCCGTTATTGCCCGAGCCGGCCAGCACTGTCACCCAGCGCCCTTGGGCCGGTCCAAGCCGCGTTTGCACCAACTGCGCGATGGCGCGGCCAGCCGTCTCCATCAAAATCGCTGCTGGCAGGCCTAGTTCGTTGATCGTGCGTTGGTCCAGGGCCCTCAGCTGATCCGCTGTCAGGATGGTCATCGCTGCCTCCTTGCCCAGTCCGCCCCGAGGCCCAAGGGTCTCAATCATTGTGAGGATTGCTCAATAATGTCGCGCATTTCGCGTACGGCGCGCTCCAGCCCTACCAAGACCGCCCGGGCCATGATCGCGTGGCCGATGTTGAGCTCAGCCATGTGCGGCAAGGCACAGACCGCCCGCACGTTGTGGTAGTCCAAGCCGTGCCCCGCGGCCACCCGGAGGCCAAGCCCGTGGGCCTGTTCACAGCCGGCGCGCAGGCGTTCGAGTTCGCGTTCCTGATGCAAGGCGCCCTGGGCTTGGCAGTACTCGCCTGTGTGCAATTCGACTGTCTGAGCGCCTAGTTGCGCAGCCATGGCGATTTGATCGGGCTCGGCCCCGATGAACAGCGACACGACGATGCCGGCCTGCTTGAGGGCGCCAATCGTGCTCGCCAGCAAAGCCTGCTGTCCGACGCAATCCAAGCCGCCTTCGGTGGTCCTTTCCTGACGCTTTTCGGGCACTAGGGTCACGGTGTCGGGTGTCTGCTCGCAAGCAATCGCCGTCATTTCTGCGGTGGCAGCCATCTCCAGATTCAGCGGGACTTGCACGGTCTTGCGCATCACCAGCAAGTCGCGGTCCTGAATGTGCCGACGGTCCTCGCGCAGATGAATGGTGATCTGATCGGCACCGGCCAGTTCCGCTAGTGACGCAGCTAGGACCGGGTCTGGATAGCGAGTTCCTCTTGCCTGACGCAGGGTTGCCACATGATCGACATTGACGCCCAGGTGAATGCGGCCCATGTTCGGGCTCCCTTGGCAGCCAGGCTGATCACCCGGCCTGCACGGCGGTTGAAGGGTCTAGATGCCAATGGCCATACGCACGGAATCAGCAATACGTTCAGCGTGTTTGCGCACTTGGTGCTCGTCCTGCCCTTCGACCATCACGCGGCACTTGCGTTCGGTGCCACTGTAGCGCACCAGGACGCGACCCAGGCCCGCAAGTTCGCCTTCTGCTTGCGAAATAACCTTCGATACCGCCGGCAGGGTGTCAATGGGCGGCTTGTCGCGCACCGGCAAGTTGATGAGCACCTGCGGCAGCGGGTGCATGACCTCGGCCAGTTCCGAGACGCGTTTGCCCTCGCGCACTGCAATTGCACAGAGTTGCAGCGCAGCCAGGGTACCGTCGCCGGTCGTCGCGTGATCCAAGAATACCAAGTGGCCGGACTGTTCGCCGCCGAGGTTGTAGCCGTGCTTGCGCATCGCTTCGACCACGTGCCGATCGCCAACATCGGTGCGGATGAGCTGTAAACCTGCGTGGCGTAAAGCGATTTCAAGGCCGAAATTGCTCATCACCGTGGCAACCACGGCGCCACCGCGCAGGGTTCCCTGCTTGGCCATGCGCAAGGCACAAATGGCCATGACTCGGTCGCCATCGACGATTTCGCCGTGTTCATCGCAGAGTATCAAGCGATCGGCATCGCCATCGAGGGCAATGCCCAGATCACAGCCGTGTTCCACCACCGCGCGTCCGAGTTGCTCTGGATGCAGGGCGCCACAGCCGTCATTGATATTGGTTCCATTGGGTTGTACGGCCAAACGCACCACGGTGGCGCCTAGTTCTTCAAACACCGCCGGGGCTATGCGAAAGGCGGCGCCATTGCCGCAATCGATGGCGATCTTGACGCCGTCAAGAGTCAAGTCAGCGGGAAAAGTATGTTTCAATTGAACGACATAGCGTCCCCAGGCATCCTCGATTCGGTAGGCTCGGCCGATGTCCTCGCCGTGGGCCAGTCCGTCCTGCAGGGGCTGAGGCTCGGCCACGAGGTGTTCAATGCGGCGTTCCATCTCGTCGGCGATCTTGAAACCGTCGCGACCAAAGAGCTTGATGCCATTGTCTTGAAAGGGGTTATGCGACGCCGAAATCACCACGCCCGCGTCGGCGCGCATGCTCGAGGTCATGTAGGCGATCCCCGGGGTTGGCAGCACGCCGACCAAGTACGGTTCGGCGCCTACCGAGCAGAGTCCAGCCAACAGTGCGTGTTCAAACAGGTAACCGCTGCGCCGCGTGTCCTTGCCAATGATGACCCTCGGTCTGGCGTGCCGGCTGTCGATCAGGATGCCGACCGCTCGGCCGATCTGCAGGGCATTTTCCACCGTCATTACGCCGGCGTTGGCTTGGCCACGCACACCGTCAGTGCCAAAAAGTTTTGCAATCGCCATGGGTTGCCTTTCCTGTTGTGCAGCTTGCGGGCGGCCCCTGCCGTCGGCGTCGCCGAGCATACCCGACCGAGGCAGACTCCGGCTACCCGGTCCCTTGCTGGGGAAACGCGACGAAGACGGCAGGCAAAAACGCCAACGCCGAACCGACCTTTGCCAATAGTCTGGCGCGGGTCCGGTCCGGCGTTGGTGCAATCACGAAGATCCGAACACGGTCAACTCCGCTGCTTCGGGCGCGCGAAACGCCCCGCAGCGATGAGGATTAACCGCGCTCGAGCTTCTCACAGATCAGTTCGAGCTCTTCGACGTTGACGTCGGTGCCCTTACCGTCCAAGGTGAAGCCCTTCCACTTGCTCGGCCAACCTTCAAAGAAGTTGTAACGCATGATTTCCGTGCCGTCATCCGCGCACAGAATCACCGAGCCGGACTTGCGCTGCACTTTGCCCTCGATGACGGCCTTGCGCCACTCCCAGAGCTCGGTGTTGTTGATGTAGCCGCGCTTCAAGGTGACATTGCTGTACTTGGTGCGGCCCGGACGCTTGCGCAGGATCAGGTCGTCGCCGTCCTGGTATTCGATGACTTCCGTCTCCGAATCCAGACCTTCGACGTTACGGAATGCGCCAGTGGTGACGCCTTCGATTTCGATTTTGAAGTTAAAGTTACCGATGTGGTCAAATGCACGACGATTCGGCATGGTTCACCTCACCCCCGTCAGGGGTACGGTTGGCGCGCTTGGCCGACTTCACTGCGAAGAAGGGCAAGCGCGTTGAATGCAAGACGCCCGATCGCCGATCCGGTCCCGCAAGCGGAGTGCCGAAATCCATCGGGTTCGTCTGGGACTTTACCCATGCCGATGGAAGTTGCAAGGGCCCGTTCGCTGAGTCGTACTTTTCCTGGGGACTGCGCGCCCCAGATCGGTGGGTTGAGTCCCAGTCCAGGATTGCGGGAGAAATACTGTGGCAATAACAGGGAATTATGCGGGGCTCTGCTGGCCCGTGAGCGCTTTGCGAATTCGCTCCACCACCAGTTCGATGGCGACGCGCTGATTGCCGCCCTCGGGGATGATCACATCAGCAAACCTGCGTGATGGTTCAACAAAAGCTTCATGCATCGGTCGCACGGTCTTGTGATACTGGCGGCGAATGTCGTCAAAAGTGCGACCGCGGCGCTCCATGTCGCGGCGAATTCGCCTCAGGACGCGAATGTCGGCCGGCGTATCGACGAAAATCTTGACATCCATGCGGGCTCGCAGCGCTGGTTCCGCAAAGATCAAGATGCCTTCCACGACGATGACCCGCGTCGGTTCGAGCCGAGTGGTGTCCGGCCGCCGCCGATGTTGAACAAAGTCGTAGTTCGGCCGATCGACGCCGCGGCCGGCGCAAAGATCGTCCAAGTGACCGATAAGAAGGGTATTTTCAAGGCTGTCTGGGTGGTCGTAGTTGAGCTGGCAGCGTTCGTCAAAGCTCAGATCGCCGCGATCGACATAGTAGGCGTCGTGCTCTAGCAGGCTGACTGCATCGGCAGGCAACTCTCCGACAACTGCGCGTGCCATCGTCGTTTTCCCGGCTCCCGTGCCGCCGGCGATGCCGATGACCAGGGGTTTTTGCGCGTTGCCCATGGTTGCCCTTGCCGATCGCCCCGATCGGGGCCCAAAGCGGCCAAGACTGTAGCCAATGCTGCGCTGCATCACAACGGCCCGCGCCCCGTGGCGTGTTCCCCGGCAAAAGCTGTGCGCGGCCCTTCGCCATCCGCTTCAGGCTGTGCCATGATCAGCACAGTAGTCAGTGCACTTGCGGCCCTGCGCCGCGGCGGCGATCGACCATGCCCAATGCCCCCAATGCCTTAGAACCCATGCTGCGTCAGCATCCGGCCGAGCACCTGCTCGCGGCTCTGGATGAAGATCTGCGTGAGGCTGTTTGCCAGCAAGATCCAGTGCTTGCTGCGCATGCCATGCTCGATGTCGTGCAGGCGCTGCCGCCGTTTTCGTCGCGGGTGCCCCTGCGGTCGGCTTGGCTCAAAGAAGTGCGGACCTGTGTGGTGCAATTGGGCGAAGAGTGCCCTGATGACTTAGAAATTCGTATGTTATCGGCGATCGCCAAGACTGCCTTTGCCGCCCGCGAGACCACAGCAGCCTTGGCCGCTTCTGAGCACGCGTTGGCCCGAGCCGCCGAAGCCGAATACATCGAAGCGCAAATCTCTGTGATTGCAGGGCGTTTGCCCTATCTGGCTCAGACATCGCCGATTCAAGCCGGACGTGACGTGCGCGAGCTAGAAGGCCTGTTGTTTCGCCTAGGTATGCGTGACTCCCCTACGCAGCTGGATGCCGACCTAGCCCTGGCCTATGTCGCCTGGTTCAGCGCCGCCGGCGATGCCAACCGGGTGCGCAAGGAGTTGGCGGCGCTCGGGCGTCTGTCCCTGCCGCGAACCGAAGCGCTGGTCTTCGTGGCCTATGCCTCGCAAGCTGCCTTGGCGCAACTGTATTTGCGTGCGCGCATGCGGACTCAGGCGGCCATGGCGCTCATTGAGGCCGTTCGCCTCGCCAACGATCAGCACGCGTATGCAGAACTCGCCGACCTTCAGGCCGTTATTGCGGCAATTGCCATGCAGGCTGGGGACTTCCAGGCGGCTGTTGCCCATGCCCGTTCAGCCATCGCCGCGGCGGCTCAGGCCAGTTGTCAGCACGCGCAGCCCGACCCATGGCTGGGATTTCCCTTGGATGTTTCGCATGTTGACAATGCCGGTGACGCGGTTCAGGCCTTGGCCGAAGCCGTGTTGTCGGCGCAGGACCTCGGCGATTCCACTGGCTTGTTGATCGCAGCCTCGGCGATGGGCGCTTTTTACCTGGCCGACGATCGCGCCTTGGAAGCCCTTGACGCCCTTACGGAAGCGGCGGAAGCAGCCCGTGCGCTGGATGACGGCACCACAGCGCTGGACCTGCGCAGTGTGGCGGAAGCCCTGCTCGGTCACTTGGGAATTCTCAAGCAATAGCAAATGGTTGCAGATGGCTAGGGCAGCAGAGGCTGTAGCACTTCCAGCACAGCCTCAGTTTCATAGCCCCAGTGCGCCATCGCGATCGTATTGTCAGGCTTGACGACGTACACCAGCGGCATCGGCGGGCCAAAATTGCCTGGCTGGGCCATAAAGCCATCGACCATGTCCGACCACGCGTGGGAATCCTTTGTCGTTAGACCGGTGTAGAGAACCGGAAACGGAAAATCCATCACCTTGGTTTCCGGGCGTGACGGCAAATCCCAAGGATTGAGCACCACGACCGCCATCTTGCCCGCCTTGATCCACGGGCCTAAATCCGCAGCCGCCATCGCCATGGCCATGAACCCCGCCGGACAGGACTGTGCCGCCACCAGGACAAGACCCGGTCTGCCAGACAAAACATTTTGCACATCAACGGGTTGTTGATCGCCATCTTGGTAAGTCATGGCGGGCAGGGCATCGCCCGGTTGCAGGTCGACCGTTTCTCCCAGGGTCACAGCTGTGGCCTTGCCGTTGTCAGTGTATAGGACAAGCTTATGACTTGTCACGCCTTTTTGCGTCTTAGGTGCCGCAATTGCCAAGGTTTGCACCTGCCCCGGTTGCAAAGGCCACGGACCGCCGGGCAGGTCGACGCTAAGCGCCGTTGTCTCCGCAAAAGAAATCTTCGCTACGGTCAGGGGCGCGGTACCAACATTGCGAATTTTTATCGTAGTTTTGAGCGGTTGGCCCACCGCGCCGGCCGCCGTATAGACCGCCGTGGGTGCAATCAGCACGCCTGCGCCGCCAACCTCGGGATGCACGTGCAAGCGGCGAACGGCTTGGAACTCGGCCGACAGAAGATCATCGCCCAAGGTATTGAGATCCATCGCGAAATACTTGACGTTGCTGGCAGCGTGCACGGGCATCGGACCCGGTTGCTGGGGTGGGTCGAGCGCGTAGATGTGATGGCCGGCGGCAACGAAAAGCAACCCTTGATGAACCAGGAGATTATGCGCGGGATCCGGCAGCGTCGTACTACTCCACAGTTGAGGCTGCTGGGGATTGGCCAGTGAAATCGCGTGGACCGCCAACGGCGTGGCAACGTAGACCATGTTTTGATTGATTTTCAGGTACATCGCTAGGCTCGGTACGCCAATCTGGGCTACCTGGACGGGTGCGCTCGGCTTGCTGACATCGAGGACCTTGACCCCACCGGCACCATCGGCGACGACGAGGAAATCACTTTGATAAGCAGCCACATCCCAGGCGTCGACCAGAGCCGGCAGTTGGGTCTTGAACGGCTTGAGCGGTGGCGCGGTGGGCAAGGTGATCAGGCCCGAGGCGTGGGCGGCAACCCATAACTGCCCAGATTGAATGGCTATTCCTTCAAAGCCTAGGCTTTGGCTCGAGTTCCAGACGTCTACGGCTGGCTTGGCCATCGGGTCGGAACCCGCCGTGGCGATGAAGATCTGTCCGGTGCGGGTGCCGCAGAAGAAATACTGGTTATTTTGGAGGATGGCCGTGCACCCCGTGCCTCCCGGTAGGGTCCAGCCGTGCAGGGGCAGGGTAGAACCCGGCGTAAAATCAAAGCGGACAAAGCCGTCCTGCGAATCGGCGATCCACATCTGCTGGCCAGCCACCGTGCTGCGTAAGTAATGCGGCGTGCCGTTGACCGTAGGCTGCATTTCCACAAATTCCGCTTCAGTCACAAGGTCTTTTGCATTGCCAGCATCGGCAGGGCAAAAGGCGAAATTGCCTCCTGGGCCTGCGCCACTGGCCGGTTCAGCGACCGCGATCTTGGCGACATGGACGGGCTGGTCTGGGCCAAAAGTCGCGGCAACAGGCTGACTTCCATTGCAATCGGTGCCCATGCCGCCAAAGCCGCCGCCCGAAGGCAGGTAGGTCGCAATGATGGTCCACGTGCCACTGGGCGCTTGCGCGTAGACGGTGGCGGGCCATTGCGTGACGGTTTGGCTGGCAAAGGTTTGCAGGTTTGCATCGCCGCCGAAGCTGCCGATCGCCGCTAAAGCGCTTGGATAGACGGATAATTTGAGCGTGCCACCCGCTGGCTTGGTGGCCGTGGCGATGACGACCAGGTTGGTGCCCGACGGCGCATCGGCCGGCAGAACATAGGCTGGTCCGGTATCCTGCGCCGGGGTGTCGGCAGGCTCTACCGTATCGGCTGTGGCTGTTTCATTGAGATCTAAGGTATTTTGCGCGTCAGCAGCCGTTCCGGAATCCTGCGTGGCATCGGCCGTGCCCCCACCGTCCGCACCAGCTGCAGGGGCCGAAACGTAGCGATAGACCACGGTTCTCTTGACGCAGCCATCCACGCTGAGCAGGGCCAAGCTGAGCAGCAACGCGGAGCCTAGCCCCCACGCGCCAATCCGCTGCGTCCTTTGCCCAGTGAACTCGAAAACGCGTTCTGTGGCCATAAGTTGCGCACCCCTCAGCGGTGCTTGAACCAAGGCTGCGCCAGAGCCGCCTTCACCGCCGCGCTGATCTTGCCACATTCCCAGCCCCATTGCGCCAGGACAATGTGGTCATCGGCCGCCACCACACATACCAGGGGCATGGGCGGGCCCCACTTGGCCGGCTGTGCCAGGTCGCCGTCGAGGATTTGCGAATCATCATGGTAATCTGTGCTGGTCAGCGGCGCGCATAGGACGTCAAACGGCAAGGTCATCGCCGCAGTTTTCGGCATTTGCGGCTTGTCCCACGGGTTGATCGCCGGCACGTGCACGGCATCCGTGGTCAGCCAGGGTTGCAGCACCTGCGCCGCCGAAGCTAGGCCCAGAAAGGCGACTGGACAAGTATGAGCCGCCACCAGCAGAACGCCGACCTTGCCAGCAAAATAGCTATTTACACTGACTAATTTTCCCGTCGCATCTTCAAAGTTCAAGCTGGGAAGGACATCTCCACTGTGTAAGCCCACGGATTCTTGCAGGGAAATCCCCAATTGCGGCCACCCACAACTGTGAGCCCTGAATCGCGCCGTGCAGCAGGTGGGCAGAACCGGCCAGCGTCGGTGGCGTGCTGACCGCAAGCGTTTGAACCAGAAGCTGTTTGGCTAGCCTGGCAGCCGCAATCGGGCACGCAGCAATCGCACCCTGGACCATGGACTGCAGCGTCACGGTGACCGACAAGATGGGCTGCGGACTGCCCGGCGCAATCGGAACCATCACGAGGCTCCCATCCTCAGCGCAGGCAGTGCCAATCTCTAGAATATTTCCTTGAAAATCAAAGCCTTCCACAGCCACCTGGTAGGAGCCGTTCGCGGGCAGGCAATGCACATCGGCCCGCAGTTGCGCCGGTTGCACAGGGCCGCAGGCGATGCTGGGCGTAGTTGTCAGCGCTTGCAGGGTCAGCGGCGTCGCCGGCGGCAGGAGTACAACAGTCAACTGCTTGCTACTTAAGGCAGTTCCCGCGACGTGGACGTTCAGGCCTGGCCGCAAAAGTGGCCCGGCATCCACCGTGCTGGCATCGGCTGGCGGAGCAACGTCTTCAAGCTGGGCTGGCTGAGCATCCTGTTTGCCCACGAAAGAGTCTTCAATTTCAATAGTACTTGCCGCTTTCATCGCATCGGCCAGGCTGACGTCGGCCACGGCAGTGTCCGCATAAAACGTAGACCGTGGTCTGTCGCGTGCAGGCGCAAGTCGCCAACCACCGGCCAAGACCTGCCAACCGGCGGTGCCGTGTTATTCAAATGACTCAAAGCATTGCCGCTGAGTATCGCCAGGATACGTCGCAAGATCAAGCGTCTGAGGCGGCCTTGTCCCGCCCGCTTGTGTCTGCCCCTTGAGGCCGCGCGACCGGTTGGCCTTGCCCGGCTAACTCACTTAGGACCTGCCCCCGCGCCTCGGCAGCTGCAACGGCATTGGCCAAGGAATGTGCCCAGTTCGCCTGCGCAAGGTGGGCCAGGGCGGCTTCGGTCATGCCACCCTTGCTGCTGACCTCGGCACGCAGGATGGACGGCGATCTTCCGTCGGCTTGGGCTAAATGCGTCGCACCAACAAGCACTTGCATGGCCATGGCCGCGGCCGTGGCGGGCTCAAACCCTTGGGTCTCGGCCGCGGTCGCTAGGGCTTCGACAAAGGCGTAGACGTAGGCCGGGCCACAGCCGGCGATGCTGGTAAAGGCGTTCATTTGCCCTTCACTCAGCGGTACCACCGTGCCCAAAGGGCTTAAGAGTGTTGACAGAACGCTCAGCTGGTCGGCCGTGACCGTCGCGCCGCCGCACAGCCCGACCAAGCCTTGGCCGATGCGCACCGCCGTATTGGGCATGGCCCGTGCCACCGCGATGCCAGGGAAACGTATGGATAATTCATAGGTTGTCACGCCTGCGAGCAGAGACAACCACAGTTGCCCCTGAGGCGGGGCTGTGTTGACGCGCAGCTTGGGTAGCCCCTGGGGCTTGATGCCGAGAATCAGCAAATCCGCTTGTTGAACGACCTGTTGCAGGTCGGTACCACAGGAGATGCCCAACTGCTCGCGCACCGCCGCTGCCGAGGATTCCGTAGCGGTACAGGCAAGAAAATCCGAGGCGTTATGCCCACTTTGCAGCCACCTGGCCACCATAGCACTGGCCATCTTGCCGCAGCCGACGATGCCGATGCGCATTTGCACCCCTTAACTAAGCATTTCGCCTGGGGAAAATCGTACGCCGCGCAGTACTTCGCTGGCTGTCATCGCCCTCTTGTCCGGCCTTTGGATGCGCGTCACGCGAAGGCGCCCTTGGCCACATTGCACCCAAGCGCCGATTCCGTCGTCGGCGAGCAGGGTTCCAGGCACGCCTTGCCCTGCTGTGACCTGCAGATCGTCTGGGAAAATCTTCCAGATTTCATTGAGTTGTGGCACATGAGTGGTTGCACACGGCCAGGGCGACATGGCGCGGATATGGGCGTGCAGGGCCGAGGCAGAGCGCTGCCAGTCGATGCGGCCTTCGGACTTGTCCAATGGCGGCGCCAGTGTTACCAAGGTTGAATCCTGGGCCGTCGGCACCAGCTGACCAGCTAGAATTGCAGGCCAATTCTCGGCCAAGAGCGACGCGCCAAGTCCGGCGAGTTTGGCATCCAGCGTGGCCGTAGTATCGGTGTCCGCAATCGGCAGCGAGGCCCGGGCTAGCACCGCACCGGTGTCCATGCCTTCGTCCATTTGCATCAAACATACGCCAGCTTGTGCATCTTGGGCCGCGATCGCTCGGCTGATCGGCGAAGCACCGCGCCACCGCGGCAAAAGCGATGCGTGCACGTTGACGCTTCCCCGCCGCGCCGCTCCAAGCACTTGCGCTGGCAGAATGCGCCCATACGCAGCAACGACGATGACGTCCAGGTCCAGCGCCCGCAGTTGAGCCGCCAGTTGGCCGTCGCGCACCTTGGTCGGTTGCAGGGTCGGTAGGCCGTGCTCAACAGCAAATGCTTTGACAGAAGGCGCTCTTAGCTGATTGCCACGCCCGGCCGGCCGATCGGGCTGGCTGATCACCAGGGCCACCTCCGTCCCCAGATCCAGCAGGGCCTGCAAACTGGCGACGGCAAAGTCAGGCGAGCCGAGAAAGGCAATGCGACCGGACATCAGGGGCAACTCCCGCAAGACTCAATTGGGCGTCGACCGCCGCTGCCGGGTACGCGTCTTTCGCTCCTGGTCGGCTAGTAACTCCGCGTTTTCGCGCAGGTATTCGCGCACAGCCACCCGACGCTTCAGGGGCGACAAGCGGTCGAGAAACGTAATGCCTTCCAAGTGGTCGAACTCATGTTGAATGCAAATAGCCACCAAGCCCGAGGCCTGCACGGACTGCGTACCGCCGTGGCGATCCTGGAAGGACAGGTCTATCTCCGCGTGGCGTTTGACAGTTTCGGTCAGCCCGGGAAAGGACAGGCAGCCTTCGTCATAATGCGTATGTCCGCGCGTGGCCGTGATCACCGGGTTGATGACTTCAACAATTCCCGTGGTTTGCTTCTCGCCAAGGGGCACGTCCATCAGAAAGATGCGCAGCGGCACATCGACCTGGTTGGCGGCCAGGCCAATGCCCTCCGCATCGGCCATGGTGAGGGCCATGTCGTCGAGCAGAGCATGCAGCGCTTCGTCAAATTCCTTCACTTCTGCGCAGCGTTGCTTGAGCACCGGATGCGGAAAAGCGACGATTTCGCGTTTGGCCATGATTCGCTCCAGCAGACCGCGGTTGAGCCAACCATGGGCAATGCCCGTGGCTAACCCCGCTTTTCTCCAATTGATTACTTGGTTGTTGCTCCAGCCTTGGTCCTAGTCCGCGCTGCCGCCTTCGGTTTGCTTACAGGGGCTTGAGCCGAGTCCGTCGCAGGGGCCGAATCGGCCGTGGCCGTCGCGCACTGCCCGTGCGGCGCATCCTGGTGAGCAGCTGCCGCCGCCTGCGCTTCGCTGACCTGATCGCGCAGTTCATCGAGGTGGTCCTGCAAATCACGCACAGTCTTACGGAGTTTGGCCACATCTTGGCGCGTGACGAGATCCAGGCTCTTGGCCACGTCCTTGACCTGCTTTTCGACCAAATCACGGGCTTCAGCGCGAAAATTTACTACCGTAACAAAGGCTTGCTTGACCTGAGGACTGGTCAGTACCCGCATGGTGGTATCCGAAGCCAGCACCTTGCTCACCTGCCGGGCCGCGGCATCCTTGATTTGGTCCCACATCTCAAACTCCTGGCGCACCGTCTGCCTGGCCCGCAAAGGCCGCAGCAGTTGTGTCTGTGCGGAAAATAGCTTTTATGTCAGTGTGTTGATGGTCTTCATGCGGCTGCATCTGCCGCCATCGGACGGCGAGTAGCCTCCCCTGGCGAGCCAGAGGCTCGGTTCACCTCACGGGCAGCAATACGGCGCGTCGTCACAGCAATCGCCGAAATCGGTGCAGCTTGTGTCGCACCAGCAGCTACCGCCAATGCCCGAACCGCCGCACTTGCCCTTGCAACTGCCGGAGCCGCCGGCGCACAGGTTGCCGCCACCGCCGCCGCCGCACGTGCTGCCGTAATCACTGCAGCAATCGCCGGCTTGGCTGCACACGGAGTCGCAGTAGCACCCGCCGGGGGCCGAGGAGCCGCAGTTGCCCTGGCACGAGTTGGCACCGCCGCCACCGCCGCCACCGCCGCCACCGCCGCAAACGGCCGTGTAGTCGCTGCAGCAAAGGCCGAGACTGGCGCAACTGGTGGTGCAGAAGCAGCTGAAATCGCTGGATACACTGCCGCAAGCGCCGACGCACGAGCCGGTCTTGCCGCCACCGCCGCCACCGCCGCCGCCAGATTGGCAATCGTCTGGGCAGGTTGCAGCCGTCTCGCTGGCGTCGCACTTGCCGTCGCCACAGACCGGGCAGCTGGCGCCGGGCGTATTTTGGCAGACGCCGGCTACGCACTTGTCGGTTGTGCAGGCTTGGCCATCGTCACATTCCGCAGCAATGGCGCAGCATTTGCCCTTGCTGGTGTGCGAGCATTTGCCGGCAATGCAGGAATCGGTGGTGCAAGCTGAGCCGTCGTCGCATTCGGCATCGGAGTTGCAGCAGCCCGCGCCGCCTGCCGCGTGTGAGCACTTGCCCGCGCTGCATTTGTCGGTGGTGCAAGGGTTGCCGTCGTTGCATTCCGCATCAATTTTGCAGCATAGCGACGGGTCCGCGTTGTGAGCGCAGACGCCCTTGTTGCAGACGTCGGCGGTGCAAGGGTCCTTGTCGTCGCAGCCGATGTCATTGGTGCAGCAGCCCGCGCCCGCCTTATGGCTGCAGACGTTGGCCTCGCAACTGTCCTGGGTGCAATCGATATTGTCGTTGCAGTCGCCCGCGGATTGGCAGCAGTTGGGGACAGTGCTGTACGCGCACTGGCCGGCGCTGCAGGTCTCTGTGGTGCACTTGTTCTTGTCGTCGCAGTCAGCGTCCTTGGCGCAAGAGGTTAACTTGCTGTATTTGCACTTGTATTGGGTGCATTTGCCGACGGTTAGACCCGAGCCATCGTTGCAATCGGTGTCGACCGTGCAGCAGGACGGATCGGGCTTCTGCGGATCCTTGAACTGGCTGTAGGAGCACTGGTCGTTGAGGCATTGTTCATTGGTGCACTCGTTGCTGTCGTCGCAATCCGCCGTCGAGTTGCAACCACAGGTATCATTGCTGATTTTAGGATGCACGCACTGGCCGTTGACGCAGATGTCCTGGGTGCACGGGAACGCGTCGGTGCACTCGGCGTCGGTCTTGCAGCAGGTGCCGCTGGTGACGTGTTCGCACTGTCCAATCAAGCACTTATCGTCGGTGCAGGGGTTGCTGTCGTCGCAGTCCAGGGCAGTGACGCAACCTTGTCCCGCGGTGTTGCCGGTGTCCGGCGTGGCGTTGTCGGTGGTGCCGCCGCCGGTGTCATCGACCGTGCCAGCGCCGATGTCCGTGCCGCCGCCCGCATCCTTGCAGTTGGCCGCACTGGCCGTGCAACCACTGGACGGGGCGCAGTCGCACTTGGTGTTGGTCGCGCTCGAGCAGACGCCACCGATGCAGGGCAGGCCACCGCAATCCAGGGCAGTCTGGCAAGACGTTGATTTTGCTTGGCAAAAGCCGTTGACGCAGGTCTCGCTGGCGGGACAATCGGTCGGCAGCCCGCAGGACACCTTGGCGGCGGCGGCGGGCGTAGCGCTTCCGCATCCCTGCACGCCGGCCCAGCTAAGGACCAGCATTGCCAATAGCGACAAGCGACTCAAGGAACAATGCTGATTCATCATGGCCAATTCCATGCCACCGACAATGGCGGTAACGTCGCGGTGAGAGGCTGCAACTGCCAGGGCGTCCGAAGGTGCTGCCCCGAGATCCCTATTCAACTACGCGGGCTTACTAAGTTTTCTCAGCTTGGCCACGGTCCGACTCAGTCCAGAGCGCAAGCGCACAGGCAGACGCTAAGGCCGCCGCACGCTGCCAGACCAATCTACCAGGGTAGCGTTGCCCGTGCCTTCAAGCAACAGCGCAGTGCAACGAGCCACACGTGGCGGGTTGTCTAGGCCCCTCCACAGGAGAAGTCGCCCATCTCCACAATCGCATCATCCTGATATCTTGTTGAAAACCTATCGTGGCGGCCAAAAGCGGACTGACGCTGGCCGGGTCAGTCGGGCGATCGCCATCCGCATCGGGCCCGCGCAGTCGCCAGCTTGACGCCGGGGACCTACAGCTTGCCGCTGACCGTAATCATGAAGACCGTGTTGGACGAATCGGTGAGGCGCAGGCGTTGGGCGGGTGCGTCGATGGCGGGGAGATAGACGGGGCTGAACTCGTTCTTTCCGTTCTTGTTTTTCGCATCGACGATGCCGTTGCCGTCCAGGTCCTTGCCGTAATCGCCCATGCTCAGAAAGTGCGCCGTCTCCTGCAGGTAGGAAACCCTGGCTGAAATCTGGAAGTTGCGCACCGGCTGATAGTGCACCGATGCCCAGGTCTGCAGCCGGGCGTAGGCCTCGACGTCCGTAATGCCATCGGTCCGGGTATGCTGCCCAGTGACTGGATCTACATCGGAATTCATGTGCGACGTATTGGTGCAGCCGATGGTCGGCTTGCAAGGGTTGCTGCTGCTGCCCAGGGCTTCCCAAATGTCTGTGTATTCGCGGCCGCGGAAGATGTAGTCCAGGCCCGAGCCGAACTCGATCTCCATGCGCTGATCGTGCGTCGCGTCTTCCCAGGGCAGGATCGTCAGGCCAAAGCGGGTACCAACCTCTGGGCCAGGCGTCCCATAAGTCTGCGTTTCTGCGTCAAGTTTATTGAAGAGGCTGTCTGAGGACGCCGTCTTGATCACGCCATGCAGGTTGAAGAACGGTTCGAAATACTGCAGCGTACGCCTTGAAATGGTTGAATAAAGCTGGGTCTGGAACAGGCCCATGCCCACGCCCGTATTGTCGGCGCGCATGGTCGTGCCGGTGGGCAGAATGACGTCAAAGCCAAAAACCCAAGTCGGTTCGGTGTCATCGCGGTAGAAGTTGTAGGGCGACCATTTGAGGCCCAGGGTCATGTCGCCAAAGCCACTGCGACTCTTGGAGTTATAGGGGATTTGGAAGAGGACGTTCTTGTCGAACTTGGGGTCGATCGTCGAGTTCAGCTGACTCACGCCTGGGGCAAAGGCCAGGGTGTGGCTGTCATTGAGGACGATGGGAAAATAAGCGTATAATTCCAGATCCTTGTACAGACCAAAGCGGGTGTCGATGCTCAGCGAGTTGCGGCGCCGTTCGTACTGCGCTTCCTTGGCAAGTTTGATGCCCGAGGTCGAGCATACGCCAGCGCCGGTAGCATCATTGGATAAGCATTTGACTTCACGGGCAATACTCGAGGAGCGGCTGTCGCTTTCAAAGCGCAAGCGCAGGGCACCGCCAAAGGGGCGATCCTTCTCGAAAGAGTCCATGACATCAGTCACTTCTGCGGCATGGACCGAGCGAACCGCCGCGCCCAGGCCGACCACGAAGGTGAGCGCGATGACCAGGAAATGGCCAAGACAATTGCGCGTTTTTTCAGGGTGTTCGGTCGTTGAGCCTTGGGTACCGTTGGGCCGCAAAGCCCCACTAGCGCCCGACAACAACGTTTCACCGATAGGGGGTACAAAAGCCATGTCGTTTCCTCGGCCGGTGCGCCATTTCCTTGTCTGGACAGGCGACTTGCCGCCAGAGCATAGCCGGCACACGGCAAACGGGCAAGACCATCCACGGACCGAGGGCGAGGAGGCAATTGCGCTGGTGATGTCCGCGGTTAGCGCTTAGACGGCAAGGCTATTTGAAAGATTTCTCGGAAAAGATGAGCTTGCCAGCCGCAGCGCCGCGGCGCAGGGACACCCGTTGCAGGACTAGGCTGCGCTCGTCGTGCTCGGCCGGGCGCAGGCGCAACTGGCCAAAGGTGACCAAGCCGTGGTCCAGCACCTGGTCAAGCCACTGGACGCCGCCCAGAGATTTGCCTTCCCGGTCAGTCACTTCCCCGAGGACCAGGGCGCCATGCTGCTTAGACATGCCGATCTTCATCGGCTGCAGTCCCGGGCCCCGTTCGTACAAGGGCAGGGCGCGCAGGATGGCGACATCGCCAAATTCCCCTTCATTTCGCAGATCAAAGAGGCCTTGCGTCTCGCTGGCCACAAAGACGGCCAGGGGGAGCCCTAGGCCGGGCAAATCAGCAAACAGCTCTTCGTTACTCGCAATTTTCGCTTGGCCGCCGGGTTTGCGCAGCCAAATCTGCCCGCCGTGGATGACGATTCCCGCGCCATGAAGGGTGGGGGGGCCTTCAAATTTCACAAAAACGCTGCTAGGTCCAGGCTTTGCAGCGACCAAGGCTCCAGGAGCGCGGGCGATGGTCACCTTGAGGCCATGCAGGGAGTGCGAATTGGGCAAATCAATAGCGTATTGGGCAATCCACGGCTCAGGTGCAGTGGCTTGGCGGGCGGCGGCCAGTTCCGCGGCGATGCCTCGGCGGCGTAAGTCCAGCCAATCTAGGGCGTTCACCGTGGCCGACGCGCCCAGCAGGCCGACAATGACCAAGCCTAGCAATCCGCAACGCACCCGCGACAACGTTGCCAGTAAGGCCATTGGTTCTGCCTAGTTGCTGTCTTTGAGGTAGTTGAGGTTCAGCTTGAGGCTGCCGGTCGCCTGGGTCTGGGTGTCCTTGCCGCCCTTGGACAAAGCGTAGATGCCGCCGCCAATTAGCGCAACGCCACCAGCCACCGCGGTCCAGAACCACCACTTCTTGGTGATGGGCACCTTCTTTTCGCCCTCAGGCTCTTGAAACAAAGGCGCATTTGGGTCGATCTGCGTTGCGCCCGCACCCACTGCCGGGCCTTGCCCCGTTTGCACCAAACTCTGCCGGAGATCCAAGGGCTGATTTTCCGCGGTCGCTAGGAGCTTGGCACCGACCGAAGACGCAACGAATTCAGCAATCTTGTCGAGGTAAGCTTCATTTTTCTCGATGACCACATCGACCTTCTTGAGTGTGCCATCGGCGGAGAGGAAATAACCCGTCAACTCCGTGCTTTTCTTGGATAATTTCGGACGAATGACCAGCATTTGGTCGGCGCCGAGCTGATTGCGCAGTTCGCGCATGCGGTCTTCTACGACGCTCGGTTGGGTGAAGTTGGCGGTCAGGACTGCGCGGCCTTGCTCGAGCTCGGGGCCAAAGGGCGCGGGCTTGAGGTCGAAATCCGCTGTCGCCACCTTGCCTTGGGTCACCTCAATGAAGCGCCGTTCGCCATACGCTCCCGAGGCGCGGACGGTGAGGCGGTGGGCGCCCGCGACGATATCGCTGCTCGTCGCGTTGCCTGAGCCACGGTAGGTGCTGTCGACCCAGATTTCGCCGCGATTTCCGCGGGCTGAGACCTTGAGGTCACCGGTGGGGCGAGCTCGGAAACCGCCGATGACGGCGTCATAGAGGTCACGGGCCATCGAGCCATAGGCCACGTATTCGTCTTGGGTCTGGCTTGGGAACAAAGTCAAGGACTTCACCAAGGCGTCGCGGGACTTGACCAAGTCGTTGTTGGCTAGCCAAGTGAGGGCTTGAGCCTTGAAAAGACGGGCATAAAGCCGCTCATCGCCCGCCATCGGCGAGTCACCAAGGGCCTGGGCCGCCGCACTGATGCGTTCCTGGGCCCGCTTGGGCGTGCGAAGCAGCAGGGCTCGCAGCGCTTGTTCGATTTGTTCTGCGGCCTTGGCTTGGGCATCGCCGCCTTGGATGGGCGAAAGCTCAAACAACCGGACGGCGTCCAGGCGGCCCACCGCTTCGCTGAGCAAGCGCTCGATCGAGTCGGATTCGTCTTGCTGCTTCTTGGTTTGCGGCACGCAGATGACCGCGAGGGTTGAGTTGACGCTGGCTTGGGCCTGGGCCTCGGCAAACCACGATCGCGGGCCAACCCCTTGCCACCACTGGAGATTCACCAGGCAAAGCGCCGTCACCAGGGCAATGGCGCTGCGCTTGACGGGCTTGCGCCACGTTGTCAAAAAACCAGCAGAATCAATAGATTGGCTCGGAGTAGCCGCCGCGGCCTGGGGCGGATTGGCGCGGCTGGGGTCCAAAAGGGCGATGGGATGCAGCATGGTCGGTCCTGGGGCGGGGGTTCGCACGTGGGAACGGTACGGAGCCAGAATTACGGCAAGAGCAGTTGGGAGCAGTAGATGTCCGAAATGGTAGGCGCGGTGCTGGCCAAGTCGGCGAAGGAGGCGACGCCGCCAAATAACATCATGCAATCATTGTTCATTGGCGTCTGCACCGGCAAGGAGGCCAAGCCACCGCGGGGGACAAAGTGCGTGGCCGCGGGCGTCGCTGTGGCCGGGCGCCAGACGCGGTTGGTGATGTCAAACGCCTGCAACGTGAAGCTGGCTGGTTGGGTGAGCGAAGAGAAACCACCGGCAACGACGACGTTTTTCCCCGCCAAACCGGTCTGATGCATGTAGATGCCGGCGGCTAGGCCGGAGACGCGCTCGATCTTGATGCGGCCCTTGGCGGTCTCGGTCGACTCGGTCAAGGTCAAGAGCCAGACGTCATCCTTGTCTGGATCCAGCCACTTGCCGGCGGTCGGGTCGTAGCGAACGCCACCGACGGACAGCAGGCGACCGTCATCGAGCGCGTTGCCTTTGGCGTCACGGGCCGAGCCGATCGAAGTCAGGCTGGGGAAATACAGGGGCTTGCTGGTATCAAAATCCTTGTTATCCAAGACAAAGTCGTCAGCAAACTGGCCGACGCCGAGTTCGGTCGACTCGCGAAAGCGTTCCGCGATCGCGCCCGGTTGCACGCCCTTGGACGTTGTCGCGCCGCTGGAGTCAATTTCTTGGACGTCGTGTAACGCATTGCCGCCCCAGACCAAATAGCGGCTGGTGCCTGCGGCTGTGGCGCCAACGTAGGCCAGTGCGGAGCCCGAGCGCGGGGCGTTGAGGGCCAATTGGCCTTTGGAATCAACAAAGGCGCCGTTGCCGCCGTTGCCAGCGCTGGGATCGTACAGGTCGGCCTTCATGTAGGCGTTGTCGTCCGTGAGCGGCCAGGGGCCACCGCCGACGATGGCGATCAAGTCGTTGGACAGGGGCATCAAGGTCGGCATCACGCGTTTGTGACCATTTTCAACGCCTTCGCCAGCGATGAACTTCTCGGTATTGACGTCGAAGACTTCAAACGGCGAGTTGGTCGCTTCCTGAGCCAGCCAGGTCGGGGGCGTGCCGCCGGCCTTGGCCACGTGCATCTTGAGGGCACCGCCGACGATCAACACCTTGTTTGATTTGGCTAAATAGATGGCGGAGTGGCCGCCGCGACCTTCGACCATCGTCGTGTCGAGCTGGCGGAAGGTGCCTTTGCCGGGATCGAAGATGTAGGCGAGTTTGCTCGGCGAACCTAGGAGCCATTCTTTGTCGTCGCTGCTGGCATCGGCGTGCTGAAAGCCACCCGTAATCAGCAGTTGGCCGTTACTGATACGCGTCACGGCGGAAAACACCGAGTTGGGCACGGCGCCGTGGTTGGCGGCCGGCATGCAGGTAAAGCCTTCCACCGCCATCATGATCAGGTCTAGTGGCGTCACCGCCGTCTTGGGCACTACCACATTGGATTTGCGGGCGAACCACAGTGGCTTGGCGGCGGCGTTGAGCCCTTCGAGCGTCACTTCCACCTGTTTGGCGGGAATGTTGTCGAAGGTCGCTGTGCGCACCGAAGGCGAGAAACCGCTGGTGACGGAATAGGTTTCCTTCATGGTTCCGTCGGTCTGCGGCTCCCGAATGACCAGTTTGAGGGTACTGATGCCGCCAAACGGGTTTTGCGACGGCGTACCACCGCAAGCACCGCTCAAAGCGCCGACTTGTAAGGAAAATCCGCCCGTCTCACTGGCCGGCGCTGGGGTCTCAGCTTGGCACGCCACCATGGGCAGCAGGGCGGCGATCGACCAGCGGATGGCCGGACGGCTGAAACGCGCGTAAACGCCTGTGTTTGCAGGGCAAAGGGCGGTGTTGGCCATGGATGGGCTCTGTTCGGTGGCCATAGAGGCCAACAGCGGGGTGCGGACTGCGACTGACATCGGGCAAACCTCCCCAGGAGCCGGTGGAGGACACCGGTGCCTGGACCCTGATAGACCGAAAACGGTCAAGAAAACAAAGACTTCTCAATGACGAGCGGCTGACGAAGCTGCCAGACAGCCCGCGCCCTGGGCTCAGAATGGGGTCATGAAGACGATGCGGTTCTTGCCCTCGACCTCACCAACCGTAATCGGTGGAGGTAGTTGGCGGGGATCGGACGTGACGATGAAGTATTTGCGGCCTTGGTCGGTGGCCATGGTTCGGCAAATCACGAAGTCCGGTTTGCCCGGTTCCACCGTGAACTTGTGCACGGAACTGCGGATGCGCGACCACTTCATTTCCTTGAGTTCACGCGGGTTTTCACCGGGCGGGAACAGGGCGCGAAAGGCTTCAAAATTGGCGTCCGTATCAGGCCCAAGCGCGAGTTCATAGGCCCGCCAAATCGGCCATTCTGGGGCGTCCGGCTCGGGGTGGCTGACGCGGCGATTCTGATCGCACAGGCCCCCGCCTTTTTGCAGGGATTCCGCGCCGATCGTTCGATTCGCCGTCGACGCTGACGCGCCTTCGCCACGGTTATGGCCAATGGAACTTGTCCCCTGACACGCCGCTAGGCCCAGCACTAGGCTCAGAACGACGGGAAGGACACGCGCCAACCGCAGCCATGTCGGGCGAAATCGGGACAGCCGCCCGACGTGAGACGAAGGGTGTTGGAGGCAATTGCTCTGAAAATTCCGCAGCATTCCGTCCATGACCAGCCTTTGTGCCACCACCACGGGCGGCGAGACGCGCGTGTCGATCGGCGAGCATAGCATGGTGATTCGCCTTCGCCTACAGGGGTCAAGCGGTGCTGTGACTTGCAGGTCGCGCCAACAGGCCGTACGCTGACTTTCCTTCGGAGGCTCCATGCGCTTTGCCATCATCAGTGACATTCACGCGAACATTCAGGCGCTTGGGCGGGTCCTAGACCGTTGCGATCGCGAGGCCGTCGATGAGATCATCTGCCTTGGCGATGTGGTCGGCTATGGAGGAAATCCCAACGAATGCTGCGAGTTGCTGCGCGAATACTGCAGCGTCGTGCTGATGGGCAATCATGACGCAGCGACCTCGGGCGTGATGGACGCTGATTATTACTACGAATCTGCCCGGCGCGTCCTGTATTGGTCCAGGGCTGAGCTGACGGAAGAGAACTTTCGCTGGCTCTATTCGTTGCCGTACACCCATCAAAGGCCTGAATTAGACATGGCTTTCTACCATGCCGCGCCGATCTTGCCTTCTGGGTTTTACTATGTCGTGCGCAACGAGGAGGCTGAGGCCCTGACGCGCATGAAGGCCGGGCTCTTTGGCCACAACTTCATCGGGCACAGCCATCTGACGACGATCTACGAGTACAATGGTCGTAAAGTCCGCGATGTTTCAGGAAATTACCACTACGAGCCTGGGCGGAAATACTTGACCAATGTGGGCTCGGTCGGACAACCGCGCGACCGAAACCCCGACGCCTGCTTTGTGATTTTTGACAGTGATTCCAAAGAACTTCGCCACGTGCGCGTGCCCTATGACGTGCAGACTGCCGCAGCGCGGATTCGCGCCGTGGGGCATGACGAGAAGTTTGCCCGGCGTCTGTCCCTCGGGGTCTAGGCGGTATTGCGCTCCATGTAGAAGATGTTGCGCGGGACTAAGACCGTGTTGCGCGGGACTAAGACCGTGTTGCGCAGGCGCTAGGCGGTGTTGCGCAAGGAATAGGAGCCCGGGGGCTCACGCCGCCGTCGTCGCGTTCTAGCGCTATTTCCGTTCCTCAACAGGCACATAGCGGGCGCGAATTTGATAGTGCGCATCTGTTCCGCGGTTCTTGCGACTGGCCTCGGCCGGCGTAACGCTGATCAGAAAGCCTTGGCCAGAGCCATCGACATCCATGGTCTGACCGTCCAAGCCCGGTTGAATCAAGACCTTTCTTAGGTCCACCTGGGTGCCTTGGTCGCGCACCGTCAGCCAGTACGTGTTCTGGCCGGGCGATACCGCTTCGACATGGATGCGGCTCATCGTCGGATCGCCGCCATCGACGCGCAGCCAATCGATGCCCGCCGCGTCATCCGCCGTGCCCAGGTGCCAAGCACCAAGAACCAGCGGCGTGGCGGAATCTTCTGTATTATTCGGCTCTTGCTCGGGCTGATCCGTCAGAGCGGTGTCGGCATACGTCACGGTGTAGTCGATTTCGCCGGGCGTCAGGGGCGATCCGTCTTTGCCCGGGACCCTTTCGATCACCAAGCGATCCGGCATCTGCCGCACGTTGGCGACAAAGGCGAGCACAGCCCGCAGTTCGCCCTTGCGCAGAATCTGGCTGGCCAAGGTGCGCCGTCCGTTGTCGATCAGCGCGAGGCGGACGCCACTGGGTCCCTGCACGCCGCGCAGTTCGAGGGTCACCTGGACGATGCGGCCGTCAAAATTGCCTTGCAATTGATAGACATCGCGGTCCTGCGGTCCATCCAGGGTACCGGTCAGCGGCGTATGGTTGGCCAGTTCCTGCACGTCCTTGTCGCGGCCGTCATTGGGCTCGCGCTCGACTTCGCCCTCCCGCGGCTTGACCTCGACTTCGAGGGTATATTCGTCCGAAAGGCTCTCACCGGCCACGGCACCTGCAGGCAGGAATTCTGTGATGCAGACCGTAGTTGGCTTATCGGCCGGCGCTGCATGTCGCAGCAGTTCGCCTTCGCCACGGCCACGATGCGTTTGTTGCAGCACCGTCACGCCGCGCCCATCCACCAAGGACACCTGCAGGTCCATGTTCGGTACGCCCTGGATCTTAATGGATAAGTCGTCGCTGTCCTTGAGTTCTGGGAGGCGGAAGCAGTCGATGTCGGCCTTTTGCGCCGAAGCCCGCTTGCCAATCATGCCCCGCGATTTACCGTCTGGACTCAAGGGATTGGCTTGGCCCGGCGTGTCATTGGGCTCGTATTCGCGGCCCCCCGGCGGTGGTTGATTGAACCAAAGCGTGCCCATCATTACGGCACCGAGCAGCACAAAAAGCAGCAGAAACCCAAAGATGCGCAGTCCCTTGCTGCGGCGCTCGCGGCGTTCAATGACTTCGTCCGACTCGGCGGGCTCATGTGGGCCGGTGGCTGGCTTGGAACTAGCTGAATTGTTGACGAGTTGTGGGGCTACCGCCGCGGTCGCACCCGTCTGTGCTGCAGCCAACTTGCCCGTGGGCTCCTCCAGGGCACCCGCGCTGGGGGCCGCAGACCCTTTGGGCAGGGGAAGGGTCGGTGAATAGGCGAATTTTCTTTGCAAAGCGTCGGAAAGGGCGTGGGCCAGTTCTTCCATCGACGCAAAGCGACCTGCGGGTTCCTTGGCCAGGGCCTTGGCGACGATTTGCTCAAGCCCCACAGGGAATTGCAGATCAGGCCGGACCTCGGCGAGGCGAGGCGGGGCCTCCATCAGGTGGGCCTTGAGGATGTCAAAGGTGCTGCGGTCGGCAAAGAGGTACTTGCCCGTCAGCATGCGGAACATCAGCGCACCTACGGCGTAAATGTCCGAACGGCCATCGATATCGCCGGCGCGAATCTGCTCTGGGCTCATGTAGTAGGGCGTGCCGAAGATGTCGCGTTGGCTGTGAATGGTGTACGGGTCGTCGACGCCTTGGACCTTGGCCAGACCAAAATCCAAGATTTTCACAAAGTCCGGGTGCGACTGGTTGGTCACCAGCATCACGTTTTCCGGCTTGAGGTCGCGATGGATAATGCCGCTGCGGTGAGCTTCCGCTAAAGAATCGCACATTTGCAGGGTGATCTTGGCGACTCGCTCTGCAGGCAAGGGTCCATCGCGGTCGAGCACTTGGTCTAGCGCATCGCCCTCAAGCAACTCCATGACTAAATAGAACAATTCTCCCCAACGGCCGAAGTCATAGACCATCACCGTATGCGGGCAGGACAGGCGCGAAATGGCCCGGGCCTCGCGGGTAAAGCGACTGATGAGCTGCTTGCGCGCCGAGAGGCTTTCATGCAAGAGCTTGACTGCCATCGTTTTTCGCAGGTGAATCTGCTCGGCACGATAGACAGCGCCCATGCCGCCACGGCCGATAAGCGAAACGATCAGGTAGCGATCTGCAATCAGCGTACCGATGTAGGGCGCGTCGTCGCTGTCCAGCGGGGAGTCGCCGGTTTCCATGGACGTCAAAAGGGTCGGACCCTCACCGGCGTCATTGGCGACTGGCTTGGGTTTTTCCTTTGGCCGAATCGGCCCTTCCAGGTCCAAACCATAGGCCTCAGGACTGTTTGCTGCAGGCTTGGCGGCGTGGACGGCGGCAGCGAGTTGGCCCAAGGTTGGCTTGCCGGTTGCGGAATCGGCGTCTAGTAGCGCAGAAGGAGCCGTCTTTCGCCCGACGGCGCTGCTGGAAACGGCCTGAGCGGCGGCAGGCTGTTGTCCGGTGGGCAACGGCGGCGGCGATCCGGCGGGGCGGCCCGGAGCCGCTGCGGGCGCTGGTGCCGTGGCTCCCGAAGGCGGTCGTGGCCGGGCTGCCGCGGGTGAAGCAGCCAGGGGTGACGGCGGGTTGCCGGCGACTGTGCGGGCGGGCACGGCGATTGCCGATTGAGAACTGCGGACTTGCAGGCCAGTGGGCCTTAGGGCTGCCTCAGCGCCTTCGCTCTTGGCTCCTGGGGCAGCATCTCCGGCGGGGCGCACTGGATGACTGGACGACGACGGCGACCGTGGCACGGGCAAGGGCGGCGGCAGGGGACGAGCCGCACCTTCCTCGGTCGGGGCTGGCGTCGGTGCGACCAGAGGGCTTGCAGGCACGGGACCGATGACTGTCGGTAGATCACCGTTATCGCTTGGTTTTCTGATGGAAAGACCAGTGACCGGCGGTGCTGCAGCGGGTTGAGGGGCCTCTTGGGCCTGCTGCGCATCCAAGCGGGCCGCCAGGGCCTCAACCCCTTGCAGGATCGCGCCGTCTGCCGGGCAAAACGTGCTGGCTTCTGCGTAGCTACGGCGGCAGGTCGGGCAGGTCTTCATCCGGCGTGGTGTCTACCCTTGCACAGTTGCGGCACCGCTCGCTGGCCAACGCTTTGTTCGCCGACATCGAGAGGTCCTGGCCGTCCCTTGCCTAGTGCCGTTGCCCGCAGAATCACTGGATAATCAGTGCTTCGGTGCCAGGCAGCAGGACCGGTTCGCTGCACTTCCAGGCGCAAGGCCAACGGGCGTGCAACCCAGTAGCCTAGGCCAATTCGCTGTCAACCGCCACTGGCTGGAGGTGTCCATTTCTTGGGCATTTTCCCCGGAATTCGCTGCCACGATGGCGTTGAAAGCCGCTTTTCACAAGGCATATCCATGGGTTCACGTGCGGCACCATCGGCCGCTGTGATCCAAAGGCGAGTACATTTGCCATCTTCGTCGGACACGTAGACCAAGCGCCGGCCGTCGGGTGACCACGAGGGCTCAAGCGATCGTCGCCCCTGGCCCGGCGTCAACCGCTGAGCATGTCCTTGTAAATCAATGGTTAGCACGTCGATCGACGAGCCGCGCATGCCCGAATAGGCAATTCGCCCGTCCGGCCCCCAGTCGGGATCGGTGTTGTAGGGCCCAGACCAGGTCAGTCGCCTCACGCCGCCGCCCCAGGAATCCATAACAAAGAGCTGCGGTTGGTCCCCGGTGCGATTGGAAACAAAGGCGACATACTGGCCATCCTGAGAATACACCGGGCTAAGGTCGTCCGCTTCGTGGTTGGTCAGATTGCGTTGCGGTTCCCCGTTGTAGTCAAGCTGCCAGATATCGGCCTGATCGCCATTGTTGATGGTCGCCAAGATGTCGCCACGCGGATTTTGGGCGCAACTGCGGAATTGCCGGTCGATGGAGCCTTTGGCAAAGGGCACCGGCACAAACGTCGCCCCGCCCAAATCGGCTTTGGGGGCACCGGGGCCATTTTTCTTGAGCTTTTCCTTGCGTCCCAGCGAAGGCGTCAGGTCAGACAGGGCCAGCAACTGACTGGCGTCCATCTTGAACAGCGAGGGGTCACCGGAGCGAAAGCTCATGTAAGCCAAGCCGCCATCGACCAATTGGATGGGAAACATGTGGATGCCGTTCTTGCCGCCGTCGCCCACCAGGACCCGGCGATTGGCCCCATCGGCGTCGACCTGCCAGATGGCCCGTGTGCAGCCTGGGGCCTCGGCGCTGTAGAAAATCACTGTATCAAAGCTACCTTCCACGCCCGTGAGCGCGCCCTGCACGGCATTCATTACGCGATGCGCTAGGCCGCGCACACTGACGGCTGGCGCGATCTGGTGGCCGGCTTCGCCCAGTTCGACGGTCTTGCCGGAACGCGCGTCGACCAAAGTCACTTGCAATTCAAGCAGTCCTGCCTCATGGCCAGGCCGTAGCACAGAGCCCAGCACATAGACGGCGCCGTTGGAAAGGGCCGCAGAAGCCTTGACTTGCAGGGACGGCATCGGCGTCTTGACGGCGCTGGAAACCAAGCCGGCTGTGGCGTGCTGCCAACGTAACAGCCCGGAAAGACGGGTATCGTTGCCTAGGACCGTCTCAATGGTGTCGCACTGCGCCTTAGGTAGGTTCTGGCAGACCGTAGGCAGCACCAGCATGGCGTCCATTTGGCGCTGTGCGGCTTCGACAATGACGTACAACCCCGGGTCATCTGGAGGCGTTTCATCAGCCCATAATATCCTGTTTCCACTGAGAAAACTGGTGGCCAAGGTCAGCGCGATCACCAGGGTCCCGGCCAAAGGGACAGTGCGCGGCTGGACGGGGGCAACTGGGCGTAGGTGCATGGGATCCTCGTCGGCACCACTCGGCGTGCCTGCCCCTCGGCGGCCAATCGGCGCAGACGGACGCGTCTGGCTGCCGCGGCGATGACCCTCGGAGGGCAAGGCGCCCCCTGAGACAAATCAGACATTTCGGCAATCAGGGGCGTGCCACAACCGTGGTCGTTCAGGCCCCGCGAGCCATTTTTGGTATAGCCATGCGAGGCGCGGCGGTCAAGCGGCCACGGCCCGGTCAATGAGCCTCTGGAGGCGTCGATTGGCCGCGAAGCTGCAGCAGCAGGTCCGCTGCGTGCGCCAAGTGCTCGGCCGGCACATACACGCGCTCCAGAACCGTGGTTTCTGCATACCGCTTGAACAGTTGCGTGGCCTGAGCCAGAGGCTGAAACCACGCTCGCCCCACCGGCGGCTGCCGGCGCACAAAGATCGAGCGGGCATGGTCATTGCTGTGGTACTTGCTCAGGGCCCCGGTCGAGGTCACGTGCAAGTGCGGGATTTCTTGGCTTGTTAAGGTCTGGGCCAGTTCCGCCATCGGCTCTTGGGTGCCCAGCGGCGTCGATTCCGCAAGCATTTTCAGGGGATTCATGTGGACAATCCCCGCCGCCCAGTTGCTTTGCCCCACGTGGTCGCGCAGCGCCCGCCAGACTACGTGGTCGTCCAGGGCCAAGTACGCCTCGGGATCGGCGCTGGCCTGGCACGCCTGCGGAAACTGGGCGTAGAAGCGGCGCAGCATGTGATCGTAGCAGACTGATTTCTTGTGGAAATACACCATCAGGAACATGTGGTGACGGCTGAGCATGAAGTCGTCAAAGGTAAAGATCGCGCGTTCTTGCAGGGCTAGGTGCAAGTGGCCGTCTTCTGCCTCGAAATGCGTCAAGTGGTTGACCAGCCAGTCGAGGTCAAAGCGACCATAAGAAACGCCCGTGAAGTAGCTGTCCCGCAACAGGTAATCCATGCGGTCGACATCCAGCTCGCTTGACACCAAAGACGCAAGAATGTGCTGTAACTGCCTGCCATCGCAGCGAAAGACGGCATCGTCAACCTCCACGCTTTCAGACAGCAGCGCAGCCACGTGGTGCGGTGCGATGCCCAGGGGCCGGCCGGTGTGATGAAGGAGGTTGGTCAGTTGTGAATCCAATAGGAATTTCAGGGTAAAGTGCTCGTGGCTGGCCTGGCGATCGAGGTCGGCCGCGCTCAGGCGAACCCCAGGAAGCGGCAAATCACGCAACAAAGGCAGCAGGACTTCGGATGTGTGCGACAGGGGCGGATGGCCCAGATCGTGGCATAGGGCAGCAAGGCGAAGAATCTGGCGAAATCGTTGGCGTTCAAGAGGGGGCAGCCACGGCGCCTGGCGAAAGACGGCGTCAAAAGCCAGCCCCGCGACGTGCATGGCGCCCAGGGAATGCAAGAAGCGGCTGTGCGTCGCACCCGGCCACGTGAGGTCGGAGAAGCCCAGCTGCTTGATCGAGCGAAGTCGCTGGAAATAAGGCGATTCCACCACGGAGGTTTCTACGTCGCTGAGGTAGATGGGGCCGTGTACCGGGTCGCGAATGTCCATGACAGTAGAGCCCTTTTGGTAGAAGAGACGCTTGCCTTCTAGCTGCAGTTGGAGGCTGACCCTAGGGCGCCACGGCAGAAGGGGTGGCGGCAAAAGAAGACGTGATTTCGCGTTGTAGGTCAAGCGTTTCACTGGCATCGGCGTGACGGCGCAAGAGCTCGCTGGCGGCGTGGTCTAGTCCTTGGAGCGTTGGCTGCTGCTTGGCGAGATCTGCTAACATCTCAAATGCTTGGCGAACATGACCGGCCTGTTCGGCACCAAAGACGGCCGCGGCGACCCAGGCGGGATCGCGCCAGGGATTGGCGACAAAAGTTGAGGCCCAAGCGGTGGCACCATCGCGATCACCTGCGGCAATTCCTAGAGAAAAGACACGCATGGGCCACGGGCCGACGGCGGCTTTGCGACTCATCGCGCGCGCCAAGGGCCAAGCGTCGGCAAAGCGGTGGCAGGCAAAACCCCAATCGATGAGCGAGCGACGGGCGTCCAGCGGCGGTTTGCTGAGGTGCTGCAGCCGTTTGAGCCACAGCTCAGCATCGGCGCAGGATTGGGGATGGCGGGCATCGGTCGCCGCAGCGAGGTCAAAGCCCAGGCCAATTAAGGCAGGATCTTCGGGCGCTAGGGCGAGCGCTAGGCCAAGATGCTGGCGGGCTGCAGCAAAATCCTTGGCCTGATAGAGGCTTAGTGCATGATTATACTGCATTCTCTCGCTGCGCGGCTGAGCATCGGTCCCGTACGCATACAGCTGGGCGTCCGTACTCCAAGGCGCAACCAGCGTCTGATCCTGGGCCAACTCCACCGCGCCCAGCAGCGAAAGTGCGGCGACTTGCACCAGACGATGGCGGCCACTAGGCCAATGATCTAGCCAGTTTTGGCTGCCCTGGACGGTCAGGGTGATCAGCGCCAGCGCGGGAATAAACAGCAACCGGTCGGCAAAGACCACGGTGGACGGGAACAGCAGGTGCGAGACCGGCAGCCACGTGCACAAGGCAAGGGCCAGAGCCAGCAAGGGCCCCTCTCCGGGCAAGAGCAAGGGCGGTAAAACGTCTTTCGAAGTAAGCAGTTTTAGGCGGTTGACCATTTGCCGGTGCCAGCCATAGGCGAACCAACTTGCCAGGGCCAGGGCACCCAGACCCAGCGCAACGGCCGGCGAGGGCCCGCGGATCACCGGCCAGGCGTCAAAACTATAGTCTGGGCTGGGATCAGCAAGAAGGACAAGGTGTTGTAGGCCACGGGCTAGAATCGCCACGGCATTGAGCCATCGCGTGGGCGCATCGACTGCGACTAAAGGATTGTCTGCAAAGGGAATTCCGTTGACGAGCAGAGTACCGATATTCCAGCGCCGCCACGCCAGCCACAACCCAGCGACGGCGAGTAGAGCCAGCGCGGTTTTCTTAAGGGTCTGGCGGCCTTGGGGCGTCCATGTCGCCATCAGCAGCACCGGGGCCAAGGCGCCTAGGGCCGACTCTTTGGCCAACAGCGCGCAACCAAAGAAAAAAGCCGCCGTGGCACGTGGCAGCCAGCCACCCCGACCCGCGCGCACGGCTAGCAGCGTCAGGGCCATGATACATAGGCAGCAAAGCGAAAGAATTTCAGGGCGATTGGCGAGGTTGGCGACGACTTCCACATGGCTCGGATGCAGGGACCACAGCAGCGTGATGCTGCCCGCGAGGTTGCTGGCGCGTAGGGGCGTCTGACCACTGGCGCGTAGGCCAGCCAGCAGCGTTGAAAACACCAGAAGAACACAGGCAATATCGAGGCATAGCTGAACCGTGTGGCGGGCCGACGGGCTCGACCAGCCAAGGCCTTGCTCGATGCAAAAGCTCAAGGTAACCAAGGGCCTGCTGATGGCGATGTAGCCGTACGCCTTGCGGTCGCCAAAGTAGCGGCCGGTGGCCAAGGCACTTAGGCTGGGTGGCCAGGTAACCTGCTGATTATGCTCAATGACAATGTGTTCGTCGTGGACGAAGGTCGTCGTATCGACACTGGCACCGAAGGCCAACCATTGACCGATGACGAGCGCGATCATCCAAGCGAACTGTGCTTTGCGCCAGGGGAACATGGGCGTCACCGTCCCTTGCGTCGTGCGGCGATGTTGACCAAGAAGCCGGCACCCATCAGCACCGTCAAGGCGCTGGAACCGCCATAGGAGAACAGGGGGAGCGTTAAGCCGACCACGGGCAAAAGGCCAATGACCATGCCGGCATTGATGAAGAACTGCCAAAAGACCAGGCCGCCGATGCCCACGGCAACCAAGGCGTCAAAGCGGTCGGTGGCGCGTGCGGCGACGCGTAGGGCCCAAAGCACCACGCCCAAGTACAGGCTGAAGAGGCCCGCACAGCCAAGTAGGCCAAAGCGTTCGGCAAAGGGGGCAAGGGCGAAATCGGTATGGACAAAGGGGAGGTGGCGCAGGACCGAGGCGCGGGCTTCATCGTCGCTGCGGCCGCTGAGGCGTCCCGAGCCGATGGCCCATAAGGCGAGTTCCGCCTGGCTGCGATCGGAAGAAGGCTTTGAATGTACAGGAGTTTCGTCGTCCAGGCTTTGGTACCAAGATTCGACCCGCCCTTTTTGATAGTCGCGCACCAGGCCCGTTTGCCACGCAACGCCAGAGGCGACCAGGGCCAAAAACACGGTCACAATCAGGGTTCGCGTGCGGACCCCTTCGTAGAGAATGACGCCTGCGGCGATGAACAGCACGCACAGGGACGTGCCTAAGTCCGGCTCGCGGTTGATTAAAATCACCGGCACCAGCATGAGCGCCCCGGGCATGATCAGTTGGCGCAGGGGCCAGGGCTCCTTGGCTTGCCGCTTGTCGAACCAGTCCGCCAGGACCAGGACCACGCCCAACTTCATGAATTCAGAAGGTTGAATGTTGGCCGGTCCGAGCTCAATCCAGCGGCGGGAGAAGTTGATCTCCCGACCCCAAACCAGCACGGCTGCAAGCAAAACCACCAGAATCTGGTACGTGGGTAGGGCTAGGCGGCGCATAAAGCGGATGTCCACCGAGGCCACCACGCCGGCACCGATGAGGCCCAGGACCATCCAAATCGTCTGGGTGCGGTGATAGGTGGTGCCTAGCAAACTATCGACAAAGTGTAGGTTTTCGATCGCTAGGCAGCACAGGCTCAGCAAACAAATCAGGCCCAGCACGGTGGAAGGGGCGCGCAGACGTTGCAGGGCGCTCATGGCAGCACCTCGTCATCGCCGCCCCGGGAACTTTCCCCCGCTGCTGGGTTATGCCCTTTCGAATCGGGATGTTTGGTATCTGGCGTCTCGGTGCGACTCGGCTCAGGCAAGGGCGCTGGCTGACCGGGCAGGGATTGGGGAGGCTGTTCGTCGTCGCTGTCCGGCACGGTCGGCTGATTGTTCGGGTCCGGCACGGGTATTTCAGCTGTATCATCATCTGCTTGTGCGTTTGCATGGCCCTTGTGTGCGGGCGCCACGGTCTCAGGGGCCTCCAGCTTGGGCTGGCGCTTTTGGAAGTAGGAATCGACGATTAGCCGGGCAACGGGCGCTGCATTGTGACCGCCACTGCCGCCGTGCTCGATGAATACCGCCACGGCCAGTTGCGGCTCATCAAAGGGAGCCCATCCAACAAACCATGCATGATCATTAAGCAACCAGCTTGCTAGGCGATTGAGGGCCCCCGGGTCGCCTTTGAGCAGTTCGACTACATCCTTGCGCGGCCGCTGCGCCGCCTGGGCCGTTCCCGTCTTGCCCGCCATCGTTGTCCAGGTCGGCTGGGCGGCGTGCGCGGTACCGCCTTCCTCGGCGACCACTGCCCTCAAGGCGCTGCGTACCAGGGTTAAGGTCGACTTTTTGATCGGCAGGTCGCGGACGATCCCCGGTTCGGCTGGGGCAAACTTGCCATCCTGACTCTCAAAACCCGCCACCAGTCGCGCAGTTGGCAGTCGCCCGGTCACAAGGCCCGCATAGACCCGCGCCATTTGCAGGGGCGTGGCCGTCACGTCCTTTTGCCCCACGGCGGTAGACAGAGCAAACCCAGGAAAATAGCCGCCTTTGACGTGTTCTCGGTACCAAGGCAGACTGGGTACGCGGCCCTTGGATTCGTTGATTTCGATGCCGGTCGCCTCGCCAAACCCAAGCAGGCGCGCATATTCTTCAAGTCTTTCAAGGCCTAACTGCTCGCCCAAGTGGTAGAAGAACACGTCGCAGGAAGAACGCAGCGCCTCTCGCACGGTGACGTCGCCATGGCCACGCTTGGAGTGACAGTGGAAGCGCCGACCGCCGAAGTCATAGTAGCCGGGGCAGTGAAAGGTAGAATTAGGCTTAATCACACCTAGTTCCAGGCCGGCGATGGCGGCTACGACCTTGAAAGTCGAAGCTGGGGCAAAAGCGTGGACCGCGCGGTTGAGCAGGGGGGCATACGCCGCCGCGTCACCGTCATTTCGCTGTTGCGGCGTGCGCTTACCGCTCATCGTGTTGGGGTCGAAGGAGGGCTTGGAGTACATCGCCAGCACGGCGCCGGAATGGACATCGACAACGACAACCGCGCCCGCATACACGTCTTTCATCGCCGTCTTGGCGGCCCGTTGCAGGTCGAGGTCCAGGGTCAAGCGCAAGGTCGCACCCGGCACAGTCGGCCGTGGCTGCAATTGTTCAGGCAATTCAGGTAGATCCTTGGCATCACCTTCTTTGCCGGAGCGCAGGACCCGCACCTGTTCCCCGTCAATGCCGCGCAAGCTCGTGTCAAAAGCCCGCTCAATGCCACTGCGCCCCACCCGATCCGTGGGCGCAAAGCGGGGCGGCGCGAGCCAAAACAGCGGCTCCATCTCCTTGGCATCGACGTAGCCCATGTAGCCCAGGACGTGGCTTGCCAGGAAACGCAGGGGGTATTCGCGTTGGATTTCAGCCTGTACGCGGGCCTCGGGCAGTTCGTGCAGGTGGGCGCGCAAGACGGCCACTTCGTCGTTAAACGTCCGTTTGCACAGTGCACAGCGCAGGTTATGGTGTCCCGGGCGCACCCGATGCTGGTCATAGGGACAGGTTTCGCCATCCATGAACTCGCGATCGCAGGACGGGCAGTGCCACGCGCCCTGACTGCCGGCGACTGCGACGAGGCGCCGCTGGTCAAAAGGGCAATTCTTCTTGGCCGTGACTGGCTCAAAGGTCCGCCCGCAGGCCGCGCAGAAGCCGTACGGCGTCTCCGGGACTAGCTCTAAAGCTGTTGAATCATATGGACAATGGGTCGAGACAAGGTCCTTGCGCACCACCAAAGGCCGGCGCTTCTTGGGGTCCGCTGGCTTGCTGAGGTCGGCGATCGCGGCGTCATAGTCGGTGTCGGTCATGTCGAGCAACTCACGCAGGCGACTGGCGATCGGCGCGATGCGCTCGGGCTTGACGCGATTGGTCATGATTTCAAGGGAATGGCTATCAATATTGGCGGCCATCACCGTGCCGTCACTGCCTTTGACCAAGCCGCGCGGTGCCAAGGCCCGAACTTTGGCGACCCTTTCGATGGCAGCAAAGCGTTGGTAGCGTTCGCCGCGGACGACTTGCACCACCAGCAAACGACCGCACAGCAGCAAAACCGCAGCAATAGCAATAAGCAGTGCCACGCGGTTGCTGGCCTGAAACTTGCTGGCGTCGTGCTGGGGGCCCAGGGAAATCTGCATCCGACCTGCCAGTGTCCCCAGCCCGGGCGGCAGGGTCAACGGCTGTGGGGTGCTTTGGCCCGACAATTTGCGTAACTGGCGGTCGCGCGGCAGGATCCTGGGCCCGGAGGTCTTTGTGATGCGTTCGACACTGATCCGTTTCGGCTTATGCCTGATGGTCCTGTGGCACCTTGGCTGCGGCGCTGCGACCCAACAGAGCGTCTTGGTACGGTTTTTGGACGACTCCCCGGCTCGCGGCGGCACCGACTGGTGCCAGGGCAAGGGCATCGAGCAGGAGGCAAACGCAAGCACGCATCAGTACTTGCCTCAGACCTTTACCATTCACGCTTGGCGCAATGAAACGGTCGATGCGGGAAAGACCGTCAATGAAAACACGGTTTTGCAGGCGCTTGAAGAAGGAAAGCTCGGCTTTACGCTGCTTGTGGCTCCGCCGGGGCAGGGTAAGACGCGCTTCGCTGAGGCGATCGAAGCGAGGCTTTGCGGCTCCATGCCGATCCTTCGCCTCGATGTGGCGTCGCAATACCTTGATTCCCTTGATAAGATGAAAGACGACGCGGTCTACTCGCAGTTGACCCGTCAGCTTGAGCTGACTGAAGAGGAAAAGCAGCAAGAATTCAGACAGTTGACTGACAAGGCCCGCTGGGTGCTGGTCGTCGATAGCCTCCATGAAGTGCCCCGTGCGCGGCGGGATGCCGTGGTGCACAACTTGCGATCGTTTGTCGATCGCCATAGCCGGCACCTGCAAATTATCGTGTTGGCGCGGCCGGATGTCCTGGTTGCCGACCCGGGGCTGGGTCCCTTCGACACGCTGCTGGAGATTCCGGTCATGGACGTGGCCCGGGCGCAGGAGGCTGTCACGGCCTTGCTCGCGGGCAGTTCTGCGCGATTTTGGCAGTGGATTCAGTATTTTGACGTCGATGCCCCTGAGACGACGACCCAGGGCAACCTCTACCATTTGCTTACCACCTTCCGCAATGTGCAGTCGCTGGTGCAAGTCGCTAGACAGATGAAGGTTTTTGGCAGCGATGCCGAATTTGCCCAGGCCAAGGCGCAGGCGCCAGCCGTGGTGCTGGAGGCCGTGGCCCAGGAACTGATTCGCTACGACCTGGGAAAAGCCAAGACGACGCCGGCGGTTGGGATGCAAATCCTCGATACGATGCTGCTGCAGTCTAGTGATGGCAAACTGGCCGTGGACCTCGATGTGGAGGTGGGGACCTGCCAACGGGCTGCTGGGTCCATGAAAGTGCCTGAATTTGCAGAGGTATGTCGCCATCTGCTCGACACGGGGTTGTTTCGCCGGTCGCCCAATCAGGCGCTATGGCGGATGGCGTCACAGCCGATGGAAGATCTTCTGCGCGCGCGCGGGGTTGCCCGCGAAATCGATGCTCAAGGCTGCTCAGCCGTCGCTCAACTGGCCGGTGCCGTTGCTCGCCACAAGACTGCGCAAATTCTTGTGGGAATCCCGAGCGGTAGCAAGTGCCTGACCGAAGTAACCCGCGTGGTTTGCGGTCAAGGCGATGCCAAACAGGCAGCTGAACGTCTGAGTCCCGGCTTAGCGGGTGGTGCGACTCGGGCGGCGCTGATCCAGCCGTTGCGCTCCGCTCCTGAAGGTTGTGTCAAGGAAGTCGCTGATCTACTTGGAAAATAGCTGATCTACCACGGCACCCGCACCGGATTGGCTGCAATCCAGCGAGCCTTGCGCTGCACCAGCGGCGTCGTTACCGTGCGGTGATTGGGGGCGGGAAGAAGCGCAATGATTTGAGCTGATTCCAAGGGCGTTAGTCGCCCCGCGTCGTGATGAAACCAGTACTGACTGGCTGCGCCGATGCCAAAGGTCATTGGACCCATTTCCGCAATATTTACGTAGACTTCTAGAATACGTTCCTTGGGCACCAGCACCTCGAGCCAGACCGTGTACCAAGCCTCCAGGCCCTTGCGCAGCCAGGAGCGGTGTTGCCACAGAAACACGTTGCGCGAGACCTGTTGGCTGATGGTGCTGCCGCCGACCAGCTTGGTGCCCGGCTCATCGCTGTAGTGCCGCCAAGCCCGGCGAATGGCCGGCCAGTCAAAGCCGTGGTGGTGTAGAAAGCCCCTGTCTTCACTGGCCATTGCCGATGCCATGACACTGCGAGGCATTTGCTGCGGCGTGCGCCACTGCTGGGCCGGCATCGACCATTGGCCCGTTTCCCGGCCGCTTATCCAGGCGCGCATGATCATCGTTTCGGTGCACGGCGGATTGAGCCAGCGCAGGGCCAAACACTGAAGGGGGGGCAGGACCAGAAACAGAACAAATGCCACTAGAATCAGGCGCATCAAGCGCTCAAGCCAACTGCGGCGGGGCGATTTTGCTGCACCAACTGTACGGCCCTCAGGGGCAGGCTTGGCTTGGGAAGCAGGGGCGGGCACGGCGGGGGCTCCGGATGGGTCCGCCGACACGGACGGTCGGGCCTAGCTTGCAGCAAAGCGCACGGAGCGCCAAATTCAAGGGTTGTGCGGGCGGCATGCCTGCTAATCGTGCGGAGAATGTTGCGGAATTGCGGCCTTGCTGCGCTGCGACTGGCCAATGATTTGCCGGGCACGCATAGCGGTCAGCGGGTCTCCGGGATCGAGCAAGACCTGGGCAGCTGCAAGGCGGGCGGCAGTGGTCGACCCATCGGCGTTGAGGAAGGTCGCCAGTCGCACTAAGGGAAGCGCCCCGGAACTAGCTAAAATGCCGTACGTTTTAGCGAAATCTAGCTTCTTGGGCAGGTTCTGTCGCGCCACTTCGTCGTCATTGGGGACCACCGAGGCCAGCAGGGCGCGGCGGACCAAATCTAGGGCCTCTGCACGCCGGCCCAGGGCAAAAGAAACCGCCGCCAAGGTGTCCAGCGTCGCATGGGCTGACTGGCCGCCACTGCCGAATTCCACTTCCTGCAACAAGGGTTTCAGCTCGGCCGCGCTGTGACCGGCGAGAAAGCGGGCATAGGCAAAGTTGTTGCGCGCGGTGCGGTTATTGGGCTCGAGGACCCAAGAAACTTGGGTAGCGGCCACGCCGAGATCGCCTAAGCCCAGGGCGGCTAGGTCGTCCATGGACGCAAAAATCGTGGATTCTTGCAGGGATGCTTGCAGCGATCCGATGAGTCGCCTCAAGAACTGGCCCAGCGCGCCAGACTGTTCGGGTGACCAAGACCACGCCCGACCGGCTGCGGCCGCCACAAAACGGTGAAGGGCCAGCTGACCATCGGCTGCCTGCATGGCTGCGGCCATGGCGGGCTCGGCCGGGCCGTCAACACGGTTGGCGATGGCCGAAGCAAGGTCGGAAAGCTCAGACGAATCAAGAAGATGCAAAGGCCGCCCGCGGATGCAGCTTGCGAGCGTACCGGGCTCCAAAGCGCCTAGGCGGGCACAAGCCAAGACACCTTCTGGCGCGCGGGCAGCGGTTGCTTTGGCCAGCGACGTCCTGGCCAGGGTAAGGTCGCCCGCGAGAAAGGCTTGGTGCACCAGGGAGAGCCAGGGCCGCCAAGTCTCATCGACCTCTGATGCAGCTTTTTCCGTTAGGGAAATGCTTAGTTGCGGTGCAATGCTGCTGCTTGCCGTTTGTAGCGTCAGCCAGTTGTCCGTGGACACGTGCTTGCCGATTCGCTCGGCCACGCCTGCCGTAGGAAGCTGAAATTGTTCGGCTTGCCGGAAAATTGCCAGAGGAGAGCCATCATCCTGTTCGCCGACGATGCTAGGCGAACGCAGTCCCGGTTCTTCCGCGTGCAAAGTGGCCGTTAGTTGTTGAGCCGCCGTGAGTCGACCTGAGCGGAGCAGCAAAAACAGCGCTTCATCAATGGCTTGCAGGGAACTGCGCCGTCCCCGCAGGTAGGTCAGCGTCCGGCGCACCAGTTGGTCGTCGCTCGCCGAGTACAGGTCGACCAATAGGCGAACGCGGGTACGGTCGACGTGGGCGTCATTGCTGCTCACAGGCTCGACTTCTTTAAGGATTTGCTGAGCAAAGGCGGGGTGACCGGCGCGCACCAAGGCCTGGGCCAGCGCCAAGCGCGCGTCGACCCCTTGGCCTTGGCGCAACCAGGCGCGGGCGATGTCGAGCGCCTTGGTTTTCGGGCGAATTTCGTCGCTCGGAGCCGCCTCGGTCGCCTCCAGCCCCAGTTGTCCAATCAAAGCGTCGGCGGCGGCCCGGGCGACGGTATTTGACCTGCGTTCATGGACGGCAAAGGGGAATTGACCCAAGATTTCAATAGACTTAGCGGTCTTGGCACTATTGGCCCACGCTTGAGCCAAGGCCCAACGCAATTCCGGCCACACCGGGGCCAGGGCGTCGACCTGTTGCGCCAGCGTGGTCAGGCCCTGCCGCTGCGTCGCATCGAGCTGATCATGAAGCGCCTTGTAGGTCAGCAGATTTGTTGGCAAAGTCACGTCCGGGGCCAGGCTCGCGGCGTCCACCGCTGGCGGATCGACGACATTGGCAATGGCCACACGCGCCTGCGCCAACAGCCCAGGATCTGTAGACAAGTTCTGCCAATCCGCCGCCCACCAAGCCAGCAATTGCGGCGCGCCGCCCTTTTGCCAGGCCCACGCGGCTAGGTTGCCCAGTTCATCGCGGTCTGCCTGATCGGCTTGGCCTAGGAATTGACTAGCGTGGATAAGGGCTTGTACCGCCTGGGGCAATTGGCCCTGGACCAGCCAAGTGCTGACCAGCTCCACATGCATCGGCCACGAATCGGGGGCAAGGTCCAGTGCTTGCTCGGCAAACCAGCGCACCAGCTCGGGGTGCCCAGCCTTCAACGTCGCTTCGCGCAAGCACAAATACGGCGCTAGCGGGTTGCCCATGTCGCTGCGTTTGAGCGTACCGATCGGCATGTGCAGCCAATCGCGCAGGCGCGGCTCTAGCAGCAGCATCGCGAAGCCCTGGCGCCAAGCGAGCAGGGCACCGGCCTGATCCCCCGTGTCCCACTGACCCAGGCCGCTGCGGCACTGACGCCATGGCGTTGCATCCTGCCCTGCCTGGGTAAGCACTGCCCGAGCCTCAGCGGCAAAGCCATGATCAGTCAGAACAATTGCGCCAAGCAACGCGGCCTGTTGTGGATCAGCTGCGCGATTGAGGTACAGACGAGCTAGGCCTAGGGCTTCACCGGCAGAGGAAGGATCCCGCTGGTTTTCCAGTGCAAAATCGAGTGCTTCAATGCGTTGCTCTGCGTCGCCCACTGGCTCTGGGGCGGCGAGGTAATCCGCTGAACTCTCACGGGCTTGCTGGGTAGCACCGACCTGCGCCAACCACGGAGCTGCTTGGGCGGGTGGCGATGAATTCCGCGAAACTTGTTTCCGTACGCCTGCTTCTACAACCGGGCGCTGGCCTAGGCGGACGGCCAGACTCAGGCGAAAGCGTTCCAATTCTCGGTCGGGATCAGCTGCGGCCGTCAGGACGTCCAGGACAGCGCTCTGTGCGCCGCAGCGGACAATCCAGTTCATGATGACATCAGCATCATCATTGGTAATTCCACTGCGAAACAGCGATTGCACCGTCGAGGCCGCTTGGGCAAAATCGCCGGCCCTGAGCTGGTGAATGGCTAGGCGCTGCAGCACGGGACCGGCATCCGGCTCGGCACGGGCCGCATCAGCCAGAAAATCACTGGCCAATTCCAGCTTACCGTCCTGGTCGAGCAAGTCGGCCGCCACCAGCAAGCTCGCCGCCCCACGCCGGCGGACGGTCGTCATTTGCCGAAGGGTTCTCGCAGCATCGTTGGCCATGCCGGCGCCAAGCTGGGCCTTGGCCCGGGCCAGAAAGGTTTCCTCAGTCCAAGCAACGGACGTTTTCTCTAGGGCCGCAAATGCTTCTATCGCCTGAAGATCCAAGCCATTTTCCTGGAGATCCCGCGCAAGCTGTTCGAGGCGACTGCCATCGCTGCCACTGCCCTTGGCCCAGCGGTCCATCCAGGTTTGGACAGGCGCAAGCTGCTGTTGTCGGCGGGCGCAGCGCACCAGGGCTTTGATGCCCGAGCGCCACGCGTACGCGTCTGCATCGGCCAAGTAGCGAGGAACCATGGCCAAGGTCGCCTCGCACAGGCCACGTTCTACAGAAAAATCGAGCAGTTGACGGGTTGATCTGGGTGCCAAGTCGACTCGCCCCGCCACCACGGCCAGGACCTCGCCGGCTTGTACAGGCCGATCCAGGGCCAACAGGGCGGCCGCCTCGCTTTGGGCCCGTTCGAGCAATTCGCTTGTCTCCGTAGGAGGATGGCTCTGCATCCAAGCTAGCGCTAGGTCGGCAGCTCCGTGGTTGACCAATAGGTCGAGCAGGCCTCGTCCGGGCGGGTCGGGCTGCAGCCAAGAGGCACGTTCGGCCCAGGCCCGAGCAAGGAAAACATGTTCCTGATTGAGCAGTTGAGTGGTCACGCGCCAGGCCGTGGCGCCATCGTCGATATCGCTGACACCGGTCGCGCGCAGCCAGCGCAAAAGCAAGTGGCCACTGCGGGTTGCGGCTTCCGTCGCCGCTCGGTCGTCGCCGGGCCCCGTGCCATCATCGGGCAGACGTCGGGCGGTTTGCTCCAGACTGAGAAAGGCTTCGTGATGGCCGGCCGCTAGTTGCCGCTGCGCCAGGGTCCGCACCATACCTCGGGACGCGACGCCGTGGTCCAGCCAGAGCTGAAGCACCTGCCTATGCACGGAATGCCAAACAGAACTGCGCTCTTCCAGCCTTCGCAAGAGCGCTTGCCTCTGACTGTCTTGGCTGTCCAGCTGGCTGAGGACAAAAGGGCAGCGCGGGGAGGTCGGCGCTAGCAAAAGCTCAGCGTGTTGAAGGACTTTGGCCTCGGTTGCCGCGTCCAGTTCCCGCCCAAGGATGACGCGTTCACTGCGCAATTGGGCGGCGCTGAGCTGGCAGGTCCCTGTGGCCGCCGTGGCCAGTTGGACGAGCTCTTCGGTCTCCCGTGTCATCGAGCCGATTTGCCACAGGCGCGCCAAAATCCAAGCGCCTTCCTCCAATTGCACGTGGGCTTGGGCCAAGCGCTTGACGCTTTTGCGGGCCTCCGCCGGCATGCCGCGCTGCCGCGTGATCTCCGCCTCCAGGGCGATTGTAATCCCTGAATCTGCAGGCAATTCGCGAACCAAGGGCAGGGCGTGATCACTATCCTCCACTTGCAGCAGCGCCATGGCGAGAACGGCTTGGCTGGTCTGGCTTTGCCAATGTTGTCGCGTAGGCCCGGTCGCCAGCCGTGCCAATTCCTGACGCATTCCAGCGCGCGCCAGGGCCAAAGCGTAGCGTTGCCACATCGATTCGGTAGCCTCAGGCCGCGCCGTCGCCTGGGCCAGCAGCGCTACGTCCTGTTCCATGTCCCGGGGTGGCTCCGGCGTCGCGGCGATTTCCTCCAAAACCGCCGCCGGCAAGTTCGCCGCAAGCACCGCTTGATTCCAGAGTTTTCTTGCTTGGTTATCCGGGTCTCGGCGGGCTAGGCCCAAGTCCAAGAGCCACAGCCAGGCTTGTTGGGGATGGGCGCGCAAGGCAGCGGCCGTGATGGCGCGGGCGTCCCCCAACCGATTGTCCAGGGCCAAGGTCTGGGTCAGTTCGCGCCAGTAAACCTGGCGTAACGGCAAAGAATTTGGCTCCGAACGCACCACCACCGCCGGGCCAAAAGGGCTGCTAGCCGGCTGCTGGGCGAGCACCCGTCGCGTTAGCGCGCACGTGGTGGCGTCCGGACAGCCATCGCGGACCAGGGGCAGCAGGGCGAGCAGCGCAGGCTCCGGCATGTGTGCAGCAATTAGCCAGCGAATCAGGGAGATGGATGCCACCTGCGCCTCAGACCCCGGCCCCGGATTGCGGTCAAGGGCGGCAGTCAACGCGTTCTGCAACGGTTGAGCCCGGGCCGGCAGCTTGAGGGCAAGGGCCGCGCGAATGCCGACGACGATCATCTGTGGCGACAGGGGCGGCGGCAAATGCTCAACCAACCCCAACGCTTGTTGTAGCTGTCCGCTGCGCAGCAGAGCCTGGGCTTGGCGCAATGTTTCGGGACGCTCTACGACGTGCTGATCGGCGATAGGCGGGGCTAATTGCGGGTGCGCACACGACAATAGCCCAAGACCAATGCACAACAGCGCCACGCCGCCCCAGGGTCCGTGCCCGAGCCTTGCAAGGCGGTGTCTCTGGTGCTGTCTTCTATCACCTTGGAATTGCAACGCTTGTCACCTCAGTTGCCGGCGAATTGTTGGGTCTGCCTGCCGCCGCGCACGCTACCTGTCGTCTGAATCCACCAGCTCGTTGACGTATTCCCAGGTTTCGCCGAGGTAGCTGTTGACGACCATCGACTCCCCTTGCATCGCCTGCACGTATTGCGGCCACAGAGGGACCTTGCCGGCGCCTTCTAAATCTATGCAATACTTGGGAATTGCCATGCCACTCGTGTGGCCAATCAGGGCGCGCATGAGCGCTAGGCCTTGACTCACGGAGGTGCGCAAATGGGCCGTGCCGCGCACAGGATCGCAGTGAAAAAGATAATAAGGTCGGACTCTTGCCGACAGCATGGCGTAAAACGTCTCGCGCAGGGTCGCCGCGTTGTCATTGACCCCGCGCAGCAGGACAGCTTGGCCGCCCAAAGGCACGCCGGCATCGGCCAGTAGGCCCAGAGCTTGACGAGAAAGTGCTGTAATTTCAGAGAAATGATTGATGTGCACGTTGACGAAGATCGGAATTCTGCGCGGCCGTAGCGTAGCAGCCAACTCGGCGTCGATCCGCATCGGCAAGAAGATCGGTACACGCGAACCTAGCCGAATGAAACGCAAATGGTCGATGGCGGCCAATCGGTCGAGCAAGCGTCGCAGCCGTGCGGTCGTCAGTAGCAAGGGATCGCCACCGGAAATCAGCACGTCCGTAATGGCAGGCGTGCGCTCGATGTACGCGATTGCTTGGTCTAATTCGTCCTGCCCGAGCAGTTCTGAACCCGTTGCCACCCACCGCGCGCGCGTGCAGTAGCGGCAATAGGCGGCGCAGCGGTCGGTGACGAGAAGCAGTACCCGGTCGGGGTATTTATGAATCAGACCAGGGGCTTTCCTGTGCGGATCCTCGCCAAGTGGGTCGAGGCGCTCAAAGGCGGCATGCCGATTTTCCCTAGGATCGGGAAGCACTTGTCGCGCGATCGGGTCGCTGAGGTCTCCCGGCCGGGCCAAGCTGGCAAAGTAGGGCGTGATGCCCACTTCAAAGCCCTGGCCTTTGTCCAAGAAATCGCGGAGTTCAGGGGAGACCGGCAGCCATGTTGCCAGCTCATCGGCACTGCTCAGCCGGTGCTGCAGCTGCCAGCGCCAATCGAGCCAATCCGCTGCGGGCACACTCGCCCAAGGCGTGCCGGTTGGCGCACCTTGCAGTGGAAGTAGCTGATCGGGCGAGGAAAAGGCCATGAAGCTCCGACAAGATGTCCGCCCTGCTGCCCGCGTCCAAAAGACGGGCAAAGGCACCGCCATTGCGCAACGCAACGCAGTCTAGTACGCGTAACCCTACGTCCTTTCCGGGTTACCGCAAAGGGCTCGGCGTTGTGGACTTTGCAGCCGGGGACCCTGCCGAACACGGGGGTGAGCCCGTACGCGCGGGCGCGGAGAGCACTCCACGGTGCACGCGGCGCATGAGCCGGGCCAAGTCTGGCACTGCAAAAGTGGAGAAGGCGCGCCCCCTTGAAACTAGAAGCAAACGCAGTATCCCGAACCCTGAAGAAACTTCGGGCTTGAGGTACTAGCTTATGGAAATGATAAAGAAAACCCGCTTCCCGGCGACTTGCAACCGTGTCGCTATCGACGCGAACGGTGGCCTGCGTGAACTGCAGCAGTGGATCAAGAGGCGCTGCTGAGTCGTCGGGATGCGGGTACTAATAAACTGAATCAAATCCAGTCGTTTGCTGCCAATGCCAGCGGACTTCCGGTGCCCCGTAGGAGAATTGAACTCCTGTCCCAGCCTTGAGAGGGCCGTGTCCTGACCGCTAGACTAACGGGGCGGCTGGTTGGCCATGCACAAAACCTCAGCAATGTCTGAGTATTCGTGGATGGCCCAACCTGGATTCACTGCGCCTGGCCGAACCCCAATGACCCTGGCCGGACAAGGCCAGAAAACAAAGGGGCAAATCGCAAAAACAACGCAGTTCTGCTAGGTACGGGGACTAGGATTCGAACCTAGATGAGCAGATTCAGAGTCTGCGGTCCTGCCATTAGACGATCCCCGTAGCGATTTGCACAGCAAGACCAAGGTCTTGTGCGCCTGCGACCCGATGAAAGGTCGAAGTCGTCGCTGCCGATGGTTGCTCGACCTGGGCCCCTGCGACACGCGCAGAAGCTGGAACATCGAGCGAAAACCACCGAGGAGCCCCAGAAGTCGGGGCAACGTGGCAAAATACTGCAAAAACTGGTTGTCTTGAGCGATTAAGGCCAGAGCAAGGTTGCGATCTTTTTGAAGATATCGCTGTTTGGCTCGCAAAGCGGAACGCGCAGTCCCCGCGAGCCGGGCGGTACTTTATTGGCCTGCGTCGGCGGCGTCAAGCCCGGGCTGCTTGTTGGGCGCAAAATAGGCCGATAGGCCGTCGCGGGCCAGTTGGGCGCCCTTGACCCGCCACTGCAGGCCGTTGATCGCCAGGGCGGCAATGGCAACCTTGGGATGGTCCACAGGCGCAAAGCCGACGAACCAAGAGTAGTGCCTGTAAACATTGGGATCTTGGCCGGACAGAGAGCCCGTTTTGCCGCCGACGCTGATGCCACGCAAGGCGCGGGGCTTGGTGCCAAAGGCGTGGCGGCCTGTGCCGGCGACGACGGTTTGTTCCATCATCATGCGCAGTTGTTTGGCCTGATCGGGCGTAATCGCTTGACCGAGGACCTGCGGGGCGCGCGGATGACCCTCGGCATCGCTGGCAAAGACCATGGGACGCATGACTTTTCCGTCATTGGCCACGGCTGCGGCAAGCATGGCGGCGTGCAAGGGACTGAGGCTTGAACCGGCAAATCCGGGAGCCGCCCGCGCGCGATCAAGGGGCGTCTGCCCTTCGGCAAACTGCGATGCAACGGAGCGAAGATCGCCGCCTAGAGACGCGCCAAAACCGAGTCGTGTCGCCATGTTCGCTAACTCGCCGGGCTGCAAGTGGTCTAGGGCTAGGCGGGCAAAAGCGGCGTTGGTGGAATGGGCCAGGGCCTCGGTCAGCGTTTGGCATTGATGATCGGCGGCGGAGGCCCTGACGTGGCTGGCATCGATGCCATGTTTGCCACCGTGAAAACAGGCTTGTGTTTCAGGTGTTTGGCCTGCATTGAGCAGGGCCGCTGCAGAGACGACCTTAAAGACGCTGGCAGCGGCGGTATCGGGTCGCATCAGATCTCCGATTTTCCCAACAATGTCACCGGCTTCTCGATGCTCGGCCATGGCAAGGATAGCCCCCGTCTGCGGATCCACCAGCACGATCGCGCCGTAGGGGACCTTGGTCTTGTCCAGAAGCGCTTGAATATCTTGCTGAAGTGCGGGCCGAATCGTCAGCGGCAGGTCGGCCTGTTGCTGGTGCAGGACCAGGGCCCCATCGGCACGGGTCGTCGCTTGAGCCAGATCGGCCGGCGAAATCGCTTGAGGAATGATAGACTTGGGCGCTGCAACCAGGGCGGAATTGGCGATTACGGTGGCGGCACGCCGGGGCAGGGCGTCCTCGGTCAGGCGCTGCTGCCGGCTCCAAGCCAATGCAGCCGCCACTAGGGATAATACCCCAACAAGACTGAGGATTACGCGATCGCGACGGCGAGAGTTGCCGGCGGCTGGTCGCTGCGGGCGGGAGCGCTGATTGGGACTCGACACGGGTACCTCCTTGACAGGACGGCGAGACTAGCTGGCCAAGGCGACGCTGCAAGTTTTTTCCAGTTGCGTCATGCTGTCGGCGCTGCTTGGCGGCAGCCGGGAGGAACGATGACCCACGCCGATGATCGCATTGACCGCTTTCAGGCCCTGGTTGATGAAGATGATGCCAATGAATTAGCGCAGTTCTCCTTGGCTCAGGCCCTGCTGGATGCCGGTCGCTCTGCCGACGCGTTGGCGCATTTTCAGCGGACCTATGAGCTGGAACCGGAGCATATGATGGCGTATTATCGCGCTGCTGAGTGCTTGATGCAGCTCGGTCGGCTCGCCGACGCGCGGCCTTTGCTGGAAACGACGATCAGGCTCGCAGTGGCGCAGAATCACGTCGGGCCGCGGGCGGATGCCCGAGACTTGTTGGAGGAAATCGAGGATTCGCTCGGCTGACGCCGCTCCGGGGGAAAGAAAAGCGCAGGCAAAGGCTGCGGACCCGTTGACACCCGCCGGCGAAGGGCTTACAAGGCCTGACTGCGGGGTGGAGCAGCCCGGTAGCTCGTCGGGCTCATAACCCGAAGGTCGTAGGTTCAAATCCTACCCCCGCGACTCAGAAAACGGCCAGATTCCAAGCCCTTCCGGCGACCGAATCTGGCCGTTTCTGCGTTTTGACGACCGCGGCCCCACAGTGGCCCCATGGCCGCCAAATTCAATAACAATGCCATTGTGTTATCGGCGGTAAGCCAAAACGGAGTGCCGATCCCGGGCAGAAGAGCTACAAGTCGTTATATTTACAAAGGTACAACCCGACAGCGGATGTGCCACGCGACCGGCAGGGCGGTTTGGCCTCCGGCTTGCCGTGTTTCTCGTGCAATCGCCGCGTCGCCGCCCCAAACGCCGCCGCCCACCTTGTCGTGCAAGGCAAAAATCGCGTACGTTTCCGCCAGTCCGCACCCGTATTGCGGCGTTGGCTGCCGCCATGAGCTTTCACCAATTCTACGATTTCCGCGCGATCGACAACTTCCTATCCGCAGCACAACTAGATGAAGTTCGGCGTATTTCAAATCACGCCACTGTCTGCGCATCGCGCTTTTCGGTCGCGTACGACTACGGCGATTTGCGCGGCAGTCCTGCCGACTTGATGGACAAGTATTTCGATGCACATTATTATGTCTCTAGCAATTCCAAGCAGTTGACATTTAAGCTTCCGACCGGCTGTGTGCCAATCCAAACCGTACAAGCTTATCTCGCTGACGGTCGCTTTGCAGTCGAGGAGCGTGAATCAGGACTGCACCTTGCTTGGGTTTGCGAAGACGAATCAGATGGTTGGGTGGACGACACGGACGAGGCCGCAGATTTCGATGACCTCCTTGCCGCTCGAAATGCCTTGATAAATAGCGATTTGCGCCCGCTTTACATCGCATGGCTGGCTGGAATCGAGGACTTGGACGACCAGCAGCCAGAACCGCCCGTTCCAGCGGGCCTGGGTGCCGACGACGATCCGAGCGGGCCGCTGGCTGATTGGCTTGGTGTTTCAGAGGATTTGCTCGCAGCGGCGGCTGAAGCGAGCGCGCCCCCAGCAAACGCGGTTACCGAAAGCGACGCACTGAAATGGCTGACGAATTTGCCCATCTGCGACCGGGATCGCGCGCTTGCCGCGGTCTTGGGCGTGGCTGATCGGCAGCGTATGCTTGACTTGCAGCGGCAGTGGTGCCAATGGCTTGCCTCGCGCAACGTCATGAAAAAGCAAATGAGTTCGCGCACCGTGGCCGATTTGCGTCGTCGAACGGAAGTGCTGGCGCAGGAGCGGCAGGATCGCGAAATCAAGGAAAAAGCGGTAAAACGCGCCGCGCATCTGGGTCACGTCCACAAGTCAAGCAATGCGATTTGGAAGCAGATTGCCTTTCTTGTTGACGACCGGAGCCGGTCCGCGCCGCAGCAGATAGTGTCGTATCTCAATGACTTGCAGGACGCTGCGGACATTCATGGTACGCGCATGGAGTTTGACGCGCGTCTGACCGCTTTGGCCGCACCGCTTTCGCCGACTCGTGTGCTCTGGCGCCACTTGCGCGATGCCGGCTTGGTGAAATGTTAACAGTTGTACGAGTTTGAACGCAGCCGGGTCTACTGCAAGGCCCATCGTCGCGTACCCAAGTTTGCGTTTCTCAAACATCCTGAGCAGGACGGGCACTTCGGCGTCGACGTAATCGTAGGCCAGCAGACTGCGCTTGCCCGGCGATTGTCGCGTTAATCTGCCTACATACTGCACGAGCGTGCCGCGCCAGGACAACGGCGAAGTCAAGAACAGCGTGTCAAGCA